>DIHE01000009.1:0-185 GCA_002420005.1 Holophagales bacterium UBA5704
CGCGAGGACTGCGACGGCGACACCCTGTTGATCCGCGCCCTGCCGGCGGGACCCGCCTGCCACCGCGGCACCCGCACCTGCTTCGAGCCCAACCCGGCCCACCTGGAGCTCGGCTGGCTCGCCGAGGTTCTGCGCACCCGGGCGGAGGCCGACCCGGAGACCAGCTACACCGCCCGCCTGCTCGC
>DIHE01000009.1:259-10627 GCA_002420005.1 Holophagales bacterium UBA5704
CCCAACGGCCCGACCTGCCACCGCGGCACCTGCAGCTGCTTCGGGGAGGGCGGCGCCACCGGCGTCGGCTTCCTCGGCGAACTCGAGCGCACCATCGTCCAGCGCATCGCCGCCGGCGACGACAAGAGCTACACCGCGAAGCTGGTCCGCGACGGCGTGAAGCGCGTCGCGCAGAAGGTCGGCGAGGAGGGCGTCGAGACGGCCCTCGCCGCCGTCGCCCTCGACGCCCGGGGTGAGGACGGGCGGCCGGCGCGCCGCGCCGCGCTGGTGGGAGAGGCGTCCGACCTGCTCTATCACCTCCTCGTCCTACTCCAGGCGAGCGGCATCGAGCCGGAGGAGATCGGGCAGGAGCTCGCCCGGCGCCACGGCCTCGGAGCGTCCGGCTCGCCCGGATCGGTGTAGAGGTTGTGTCGTCAGGCCGGGAGGCTTATCATCCGGCGATCTATTCCGGTGTTTGTCGCCAACTGCTCATATCTGACAGGGAGATTACTTCTAATGCGTTTCTTGCTTTCTGGTGCCGCTTTCGCCGCCCTCCTGGCCGTTTCGACTCCGGCCGTCGCCCAGATCACCTACAGCTATCAGGGCAATCCTTTCACCACCGCCTTGGCGCCCTACACCACCTCGATGCGCGTGTCGGGGAGCTTCCAAGTGGCCTCGACACTGGCGCCGAGCTCGGTGGTCGACCTCAGTGGTTCTCTCCTTCACTTCAGCTTCTCGGATGGCATCGAGACGCGCAACGAGACGAACAGCCTCATTTGCCAGTTCGCGGTGACGACGGACGCCGGGGGCGCGATCACCGGCTATGACATCTGGTTGCGCGAGTCCGGCGGTGCCGACCCTCAGCACAGTCTCGAAGCCCGCACCGCCAACGATCTGGCGGGCTCTCTGACGCCGAACAACGCCTGTGGTGGTGGCGCCCTCAATCCGTTCGCTTCGGTGACCGGCCAACCCGGTGTGTGGACCGGAGGCGCCAATGTCGCCGCCGTCCCCACGGTCTCCGGGGTCGGTCTCGCCGTGCTCACCCTCCTGCTGGTCGGCTGCGCCCTCTGGCGTCTCCGCCTCCGGCCGGTGGTGCGTTAGCGTGTCCTCCGGCACTCCCGCCTCCGTGCCGGAGGGATTGCCGGAGGTGTCCGCGGGGCGCGAGGGGCGGCTCGGCGTTCTCTACGGTCTGGCGGCCTACACGTTCTGGGGGCTGTCGATCTTCTACTTCAAGGCGATCCGCGGCGTCGCGCCGCTGGAGATCCTCGCCCACCGCATCCTCTGGTCGGTCCCCTTGCTCCTCGCCTGGCTGGCCGCCCGCGGCCGGCTGGGCGATCTCAAGGCCGCGCTGCGCACGCGGCGCACGGTGGCCGTCCTGGCGGTCTCCACCGTTCTCATCGGCACCAACTGGCTCGTCTTCATCATGGCGGTCGAGAGCGGTCACGTGGTCCAGGCGAGCCTCGGGTACTACATCAATCCGTTGCTCAACATCGTCCTCGGCATGGTCTTTCTGGGCGAACGGCTGCGCCCTGCGCAGTGGGTCAGCGTGGGCCTGGCGGCGGCCGGCGTCGCCTATATGGCCCTCTCGTTCGGCAGCCTTCCGTTCATCTCCCTGATCCTCGCCACCTCGTTCGGGCTCTATGGCCTGCTGCGCAAGACCGTGCCGGCGGATGGCCCGGTGGGGTTGACGGTGGAGACGAGCCTGCTGTTGCCCGCCGTCCTCGTCTACCTGATCGTTCGCGCCCGGCAGGGCGAGATGGACTTTCTCCACATCAGCCGGGCGATCGACGGGCTCCTCCTGCTGGCCGGGCTGATCACCACTCTGCCACTCCTTTGGTTCACCAACGCGGTGCGGCGCCTGCGTCTCGCCACCATCGGCTTCCTGCAATACATCTCGCCGTCGATCCAGCTCGTCCTCGCCGTGGCGGTCTTCGGCGAGCCGTTCACCCGCACCCACGTGGTGACCTTCACCTGCATCTGGGCGGCCCTCGGGCTCTACAGCTTTGACGCCATCCGGCGGCGTTGAGGGCCTCAACATTTCCCCGGTCTCCTCCGTATACAGCTCGGATGGGGATGAGAGAGCCTGGACGGAATCGACGGGCCGCGATGGCGGCGGGGCTGATGGTGGTCCTCGGATGGATCGCCGCCGCGGAGCCCGCCTGGGCGAACCGTCCGCGTGCCAGGCGGCACCCCCAGCCGCCCCCGGCCCCTTCGGCCACGCCCTCTCCGGCGCCGCAGCCCACCTGGGATTTGAAGCTCGGCCTCTCCTATCTCGCCACCGCGGGCAACACGGACAACTCCTCGGCCGGCATCGATCTCGGCTATCACCAGGAATGGAGCCTCTGGTCCGTGGAGGCCAACGGCTCGGCGCTGCGCACCTCGCGCAATGGCCGCGAGACGGCGGAGAACGCGAGCTGCCAGGTGCGCGGCAAGCGCAAGATCTCGGACGGTCTGGAGGCCACCGCCGGCCTGCGCGGCGAGGTCAACCGCTTCGCGGGCGTCGATCTGCGCACCGTGGCGGACACCAGCCTCTCCTGGAAGGCCGTCGAGACCCCCGGCTGGAGGGTGCGCACGCTCTGGGGCTTGAGCTGGACGCGGGAAGATCCGCGCGGAGAGCAACCGGTGCGCGACGCCCTCGGGGCGCTGCTCCAGCTCCAGAACACGATGAAGATCTCGGACGCCTCCGAGCTCAACGGCCAGCTCACGGCCTGGCCGAACCTGGGGGATGTCGAAGACTATCGCCTCAACGCCAACCTCGCCCTCCAGGCGGCCCTCAACCGCCACCTCGCCCTGCGCCTCGGCTACGACGTCAAGTACGACAACGAGCCCGTCCCCGGCTTCGAGAAGGTGGACACGACCTCCACCGCCTCCCTGGTCGTCCAGCTCGGCCGCGCGGCGCGGCACTGACCTCCCCCCTCTCCGGGTGTGGCGCAAGGGGCCTCGTCTCGTCTATCGTCACCGGTCGATGAAAGCCAACGCCGAACGCACCGCCCTGCTCTATCGCATCCGCCAGCTCGAATGGGACGCCCTGCCGCTCGACCCCGGTTCCGCCCGGCGGCGGCAGCTCCGCAACGCCGTCGTCGCCTCCTCCGAGCGCTTTCTCCAGGAGATCGACTCCGTCAAGGCCTACGAGGAGGTCGAGAACCCGGGCCTCGGCCTGCTCGACGTGCCGATCGGCGAGGACGGCCTCGCGATCGAGACGGCGCTCGACCTCCTGGAGCAGGAGGTGATCCGCCCCGGCGCCCACCCGGCCTCGGGCGGCCATCTCGCCTACATCCCTGGGGGCGGGCTGTACCATTCCGCGCTGGCGGACTTCCTGGGTGCGGTCAGCAACAAGTACCCGGCGATCTTCTTCACCGGCCCGGGACCGGTGCGCATGGAGAATCAGATCCTGCGCTGGGTGGCGGACCTGGTGGGATACCCCGCAGGAGCCGGCGGCAACCTCGCCTCCGGCGGCAGTCTCGCCACCTTGACCGCGATCACCACGGCGCGCGAGGCCCATGGTCTCAAGGGAGCCGACTTCGCGTCGACGGTGGTCTACCTGACCTCGCAGGCCCATCACTGCGTCGAGAAAGCCCTCGGCATCGCCGGCCTCGGGGAGGTGCAGGTGCGTCGCATCCCGATCGACGACCGGTTCCGCATGCGTCCCGAGGCCCTGGAGCAGGCGATCGCCGCCGACCGAGCGCAGGGTCTCAAGCCCTGGCTGATCGTCGCCGCCGCCGGCACCACCGACACCGGCGCGGTGGACCCGCTCGACGCCCTCGCCACCATCGCCGGGCGGGAGCGCTGCTGGTTCCACGTCGATGCGGCGTACGGCGGCTTCTTCCTGCTCACCGAGCACGGCCGCGCGATGCTGCGCGGCATCGAGCGTTCCGATTCGGTCATCCTCGATCCCCACAAGAGCCTGTTCCTGCCCTGGGGCTCGGGCGTGGTCCTGGTGCGCGACGTCCGGCTGCTCGCCGCGGCGCACCGCTTCACCGGGCACTATCTGCAGGACGCGCCGTCGGATCCCGGCGAGATCTCGCCCGCGGACGTCTCGCCCGAGATGAGCAAGCCGTTCCGGGCGTTGCGCATGTGGCTGCCGCTCATCCTGCTGGGCGCCAAGCCCTTCCGGGCGGCGCTCGACGAGAAGCTGCTCCTCGCGCGCTACTTCCATCAGGAGGTCCAGGCCCTCGGCTTCGAGGTCGGCCCGTCCCCCGACCTCACCGTCGTCACCTTCCGCTGGGCGCCCCGCCGCATCTCCCTGAAGCGCGCCAACCAGCTCAACCAGGAGATCCTCGACGCGCTGCGCAAGGACGGCCGGATCTACCTGTCCTCCACCCTCCTCGACGGCCGCTTCACCCTCCGCCTGGTGGCACTCTCCTTCCGCACCCACCGGCAGACGATCGACCTCGCCCTGCAGCTCCTGCGCGAGCAGGCCGCCGCGCTCAGTGGCTGACGGTTGGCCGCGTCGCCAGCTCCAGAAACGTCAGGTAGACCAGCGCCTCTTCCCGGGTGGTGCCACACATCTCCGCGCTGGGCCGGAGGCGGTCGCAGACCTCCGGCCGGTCGGGCTGGCCGAAGATCGCGCAGCGGTTGTCGTCGGTGAGCTGCACGCAGCGGACGCCCGCGGGCTTGCCGTCCGGCATCCCGGGAATCGGGGACGAGATGGAGAGGGCGATGCAGCAAGCTCCGCAGCCGATCCGGCAGTCCATGCGGGGAGGCTAGGGGGTGTGGCCTGCGGAGTCAACGCCGCGGATTTCCCCGCCTTCAGCGAGCTCGCCCGCCTCGATCAAGCCTCCAGCTCGAGACGCCGTACGATCTCGGCGAATTCTTCGACGGGCTCCAGTCGATCCAGGGCAGCGACAACCTGCTGAAAATCCAGCGTGACGTACTCGTGAATCAGGACATTCCGGAAACCGGGAAGCCGGCTCAGGGTGTTTACCAGCGTGGCAGAGAACTCAGGACGGGCAGCCAGATTGCGTACGGACTCGGTGTAGTCCCCGAAGCGCTGGTTGTTGCGGCTCGACAGCTCGCCGGAGATGTCGATGACCAGTTGGCAGATGACCTGAAGAGAAAAGAGGACGTCATTGTGGAGGGAGAGATCTCGCCGCAGGATCTCCGCTCCGGTGACTCGTGGACGGATCTCGCGGAGATGTTCGAGGTGTCGGCGCAGCTCGGTGAGCCGCTCAACCAGGTGGCTCATCGCGCCAACGCCTCGAGCTGCAGGCGGCGCATTCTCCGGAGCCAGGGCTCCAGGTCCGCGGCCCGGAGCTGCACGTCCCGGCCAAAGGCGCGATCCGCCGCCGGATCGCCGAGGAAGATCCGGCGGCCCTCGTAGAGGATCTTGCGGCCGAAAAGCGGCGGGGCGTCGTTGAGGATCACGAGATCCAGGTCGTTGCGGTGCAGGACGGTTCCCAGGTCGGAGATCATTTGAACGCGCGCTTCGAACCGATCGGCACTCCGGGGGTAGCGGCTTCGGTCGAGAAGAATGCCAAGGTCGACGTCGCTTTCGCGGTGCGCCCGGCCGGCTGCGTGGCTGCCGAACAGGTAGGCGGAGACGACCCCCAGCTCGGGATGTTCGCGAAAGTGGCGGTCCAGTGTCTCTGCGATGTCCAGGTCCACGTTCATGAGTATAGTTCCGCAGGCCGCCCCGCATCACCCCGAAGCCAAGGTCGCTGGAGCCTTGCCGCCGCGCCCGGCGGCTTTCGGGCTACCATGAGGGACCATGGAAGGGAACATCCACGAACCGTCCCCTCTGGAGACCGCGGTGCGGCGGCTGTATGCGCTGCCTCTCGCTGAGTTCGTCACCGCTCGCAACGATCTCGCCAAGCAGGTCAAAGGTGGGGATCGGGAGGCCTGGCTGCGGGTGAAGGCGCTTCCCAAGGCGTCGGTCACGGCCTGGGCGGTCAATCAGCTCTTCGCGCGGGAGGAGGAGAAGATGCGCCGCTTGCTCGGCCTCGGAGAGCGGGTGCGCCGCCTCGCCGCCGAAGAGGGGGAGGGTTTGCGTGAGGCGTTGGAGGAGGAACGCGCCCTGCGGGACGACTTGCGGCAGCGCGCGGCGGCGATTCTCTCCGAACAGACCCCGGAGCCCGCCCAGGCGCTGCTCGACCGGGTCGGGGTGAATCTCGAAGCGCTCGCCTACAACCCGGCGGCGGCGGAGGTGGCGGCGCGTGGCTGGCTGAGCGAGGATCTCGAACGGCCCGGCTTCGAGCTCCTGGCGAGCTTGCAGATCGCCTCCCGGCGCACCGATCGCCGCGGGCTGCGGTTGGTGCCGCCTCCGGTGGCTCCGGTCGTGCCGTTTCCGGTGAAGGCGGCGATGGACCCGGCCGTCGAGGAGGCCCGGGCGCGGGAGGAGGAGCGGCGGCGGGCTCGCATCCAGCGTGCCCAGGAAAAGGTCGACCTGTTGGCCGCCCAGGCCGATGCACTGCGGCGGGAGGCGGAACGGGTGGATCGGGAAGCCGTCGAAGCCGAGAAGGTCGCCCAGGAGGCCGCCAGCCGGGCGGCGCTCGCCCGGCAGAACGCCGGCCGGGCCATCTCCGCCCTCCGCCGCGCCGAGGAGGAGCTGGAGACCGCCCGCCGCAGCGGGCCGCCGGACTGACCTTCAAGAGTCTGCTGCGGCTAAGCCTTCGTGCGCAGGCCGCGCAACATCTCGAGGAAGTGCTCGCGCTCGGCGGTCAGCGTCTCTTTGGGACCGGTGGCCTTGAAGAACCAGGGGCCGCCGGGACCCTCCACGACGGCGCCGAGCAGGAGGGAGCCCGGCTGCGGCGTGTCTGGACCGCTCCCCATCTGGCTCGGCAGCAGCGTGCCGGCCACCTCGACCCAGGAGACGCGGAAGCCGTTTTTGGTCTCGAACGATTCGCGGGTGATCTTCGCACCCGGATCCGGGGTCATCTGGCCGATCCAGCGCTCGATGTTGGCATCGACGGTGCCGCCGCCCCCCGGGCCAAAGAAGAAGACGGCGAGTTGGCCGGGGCCTTTGGCTCCCGGAATCGCGGCCTGCGCCATGCGCATGCCCGACGCCGCCTCGGCCTGCCAGCCGGCCGGCAGGTCGAAGTCGATCTGGGCGTCCCCACCGGTGGGCGCGTCCATCGGGGGCGCCGAGGCCTCGCGCGAGGTCATCGGGGCGACCGGTGCGGGCTCGGAAGCCGCGGGGGCCTCGGTGGGCTGGGCGGCCTCTTCTTTGTGAGCTCCACCGCAGGCGGCGAGGAGCATCAAGGCGACGGGAGCGAGCGGACGAAGCTTCTGGAACATGACGCCTCTCTCTGGATCAGGATGCGGCGCAACGCCGCGGTTCGGAGCGCTAGCGTATCACCGCTTGACACCCGACGACGCTTCGAGTAGAGTCGAATCATGAAGAGGACGCCGGAGATCGGACGCTATGCCAGCCGTTTCGCCGCGCTCGGTCACGAGCTGCGGCTGGAGATCATCCGCCGCCTTCTGGCCGCCTGGCCGGCGGGGATGGTGGCCGGTGAGATCCAGCAGGAGCTCGGCATCCCGGCCTCCACCTTGTCCCACCACCTCGACGCCCTGCACCAGGAAGGGCTCATCCAGCAGCACCGCGAAGGCCGGTTCCTGCGCTACACGGCGGACGACAAAGGGCTGCGCGATCTGCTCGACTTCCTGTATGCCGAGTGCTGCACCCGCAATGACGTCGTCCAGATCGGCAGCCTCACGGCGCGCCGGGCGCGCTCCGAGGCCGACTGATCCGCTGAAAAAAAATTTGCCCACACATTTCGACTCTGCCCGAAGCATCGAGACGATCGACCTGAGAAAGGAGATGTGCCCATGTCCAGCCCCCAGCAGACCCCAGCCTTCGCCGAGTCCCTTCCTGTCGCCGTGATCGGGGCGGGACCGGTCGGCCTCGCCGCCGCCGCCCACCTCCTCGCCCGTGGCGAGACACCGCTGGTTCTGGAGGCGGGGGACGAAGTTGGAGCGAGCATCCGCCAGTGGGGACACGTCCGTTTGTTCTCTCCCTGGCGGTATGACGTGGATGCGGCCTCGGCGGCGCTCCTCGCCCGGCACGGTTGGGAGATGCCGGAGCCCGAGAGCTTCCCGACCGGCGCCGATCTGGTCGACCGCTATCTGGCGCCGCTGGCGGCGACGCCCGAGATCGCGCCGCATCTGCGGCTCGGTGCGCGGGTCGTCGCGGTGACCCGTCTCGGATTCGACAAGATGAAGACGCCGGGCCGGGACCAGGCGCCGTTCCAGCTCACCGTCCGCCGGCGCGACGGCTCCGAGGAGACCGTTCTGGCGCGCGCGGTCCTCGACGCCTCCGGCACCTGGACGCAGCCCAACCCGCTGGGTGCGGGCGGCGTTCCGGCGCCGGGCGAGCGGGCGGCGGCGGAGCGGATCGTCTATGGCATCCCCGACGTCCTCGGCCGGCACCGGGAGCGCTACGCCGGCCGCACCGTTCTGGTGGCCGGGGCCGGGCATTCCGCGTTCAATGCGGTGCTCGACCTCGCGCAGCTCGCCACGGAGGCGCCAGGCACCCGCATCCTCTGGGCGATCCGCCGCGTCTCCACCGCGCAGCTCTTCGGCGGCGGCGAGAAGGATCAGCTCGCCGCCCGTGGGCAGTTGGGTCTGCAGGTGCGTCGGCTGGTGGAGGAGGGTGTGCTGCGCCTGATCACCGGATTCAAGACCGTGCGGGTGCTCCCCGGGCCTTCGCTGACCGTCGAGGGCGGCGGCGAGACCTTGCACGGGATCGACGAGATCGTCGTGGCCGCCGGCGCCCGGCCGGATCTCTCGATCCTCTCCGAGCTGCGGCTCGATCTCGATCCGGCGGTGGAGAGCCCGCGGGCTCTGGCGCCGCTGATCGACCCGAACGAGCACAGTTGTGGCACTGTACGGCCCCATGGTGCGGACGAGCTGCGGCATCCCGAGACCGACTTCTACGTGGTGGGCATGAAGAGCTACGGCCGGGCTCCCACGTTCCTGCTGCTCACCGGCTATGAGCAGGTCCGTTCGGCGGTGAGCGCCCTGGTGGGCGACTGGGAGGGTGCGCGCGAGGTGCGCCTGCAGTTGCCGGAGACCGGGGTCTGCTCGCTGTCCGCTCCCGCCGAAGGCGCCTGCTGTGCCACCGCTTGCTGCGGTGGCACCGAGGCGCGGGCGCAAGCCGCAGCGGCCGGAGCGCCGTGTTGCGGATGAACGGACGCGGACGCCTCTTTCACGGCTGGTGGATGGTGGCGGCTCTCTCCGCCACCGAGGTGGTGTCGTGGGGGATTCTCTACTACGCCTTCGCCGTCTTCCTGCGGCCGATGGAGGAGGCCTTCGGGGCCTCCCGCGCGGCGGTTTCGGGCGCCTTCTCGCTCGGCCTGCTGCTCGCCGGGATCGCCGCCGTGCCGGCCGGCCGCTGGGTCGACCGGCACGGTGCCCGCGGCCTGATGACCGCCGGCTCGTGCGCCGCCACGCTCCTCGTCCTCGCCTGGTCGCGGGTGGAGAGCGTGGCGGGCCTGTACGCCGTCTGGGCCGGGCTCGGCCTGACCATGGCCACCGTGCTCTATGAGCCCGCGTTCGCGGCGATCACCGCGTGGTTCGTGCGCCACCGCGGCCGGGCCCTGACCGTGGTGACCTTGTTCGGCGGCTTGGCGAGCTTCCTGTTCCTCCCCTTCACCGAGCGCCTCGTGGCGACCTGGGGATGGCGCACGGCCCTGCAGGGGCTTGCCCTGGTGCTCGCCGGGGTGACCATCCCCCTGCACGCCCTCGTCCTGCGGCGCCGCCCTGCGGATCTGGGCCTCGGCCCGGACGGCGGCCCGCCCACCGCACCGCCGGAAGCTCCGGGGGAGAAAGGGGCCGGCATCCTCCTCGGCCCGGCGCTGCGCAGCCGGGAGTTTCGCCGTCTCGCCGCGGCCTTCATGCTCAGCGCGGCGGCGGTCGCCGCGGTCAGCGTCCATCTGCTGTCCTATCTGGCGGAGCGCGGATTGCCGGGAGCGTGGGCGGCGAGCGCCGCCGGCTCGATCGGCTTGATGCAACTGCCCGGCCGCCTCCTCTTCGCTTCGTTCGCGGGCCGCCTCGCGCCGGGCTGGACGACCGCCGGGGTCTTCCTGCTCCAGACGCTCGGCCTGGTGGTGCTGGTGACCGTGCCGGGACTGCCCGGCATCGCCGGGTTCGTCGTCCTGTTCGGCATGGGGCAGGGGATGTCCACCCTCCTGCGGGCGAGCCGGATCGCCGAGGTCTTCGGCCTCGCCGCCTATGGGGGCATCAGCGGTGCGCTCGCCCTGTGTACGACCCTGGCACGCACGGCGGCGCCGGTGGGCGTGGCGCTCCTCTACACGTTTCTCGGGGGCTATGAGCCCGTCTTCTGGCTGCTCGCCCTGGCGGCGCTCGCGGCGGCCGTCTACGGATTCACCGCGGAACGGCCGAACGACACAACGACGCGCGGCTCGCGCCTCGCCCGGCGATGAATCGCCG
>DIHE01000009.1:10884-39415 GCA_002420005.1 Holophagales bacterium UBA5704
CGGCGCCCCGTGAACGGGGCTTGAAAAGCCGTCTTCAGACGGCGCGGCTGCTAGCCCGGGCATTGATGCCCGGCGAAGGGTGCGTTTCGTCTCAATGCCCGGCCTGGTCGCCCCACAGCTCGGCGAGGCGCCGGTCCCGTCCGCAGCCGGTGCGGTAGTACTTGTAGCGCACCGGATTCTTCTGGTAGTAGTCCTGGTGGTACTCCTCGGCGGCATAGAACGGGCCGGCCGGCACGATCTGCGTCACCACCGTCTTGCCCAGCTTCTTCTCCACCGCCGCCTTGGTCGTCTCGGCGAGCTTCTTCTGCGCCTCTCCCTCGAAGAAGATGGCCGTCCGGTACTGGTCGCCATGGTCGCAGAACTGCGCGTTGGCGGTGAGCGGATCGACGTTGTGCCAGTAGACCTCCAGCAGCTTCTCGTACGAGACCTTGGCGGGGTCGTACACCACCTGCACCGCTTCGGCATGGCCGGTGCCGCCGGAGGAGACCTGCTCATAGGTCGGATTCTTCACCCGGCCGCCGGTGTAGCCGGAGGTGGTGGAGACGACGCCGTCGAGCTTGTCGAACGGGGGCTCCATGCACCAGAAGCAGCCGCCGGCGAACGTCGCCTTCGCGAGACCCCCGGGCGCCGCCGCCGGGGGAGCCGCCTGCACCGCGTCCGTCGCCGGGAGCCCGAGAAACCAGAACGCCGCAAGGGCGAGGAGAGACAGTGCCACGATGATTCTTCGCATACCGAGACCTCCTTGTCGGGGAGTGATACGGCGGACACCGTGGCGCCGGATCTCGCGGGTCACCCCTTCTGCCGGGCGATCCACCGGTCGACGTTCTGCTCCAGGACGGACAGGGGGATCGAGCCGCTGCCGAGCACCACGTCATGGAACGCGCGGACGTCGAACCGCTCACCCAGCGCCTGCTCGGCGCGCCGCCGCAGCTCCTTGATCTTGATCTCGCCCATCTTGTAGGAGAGCGCCTGCCCCGGCCAGGAGATGTAGCGGTCGATCTCGGTCTCCACCTCGTGTAGCGACAACGCGGTGTTCGATGCCATGTAGTCGATCGCCTGCTTGCGCGTCCATCCCATGGTGTGGAGGCCGGTGTCCACCACCAGGCGGCAGGCGCGCCACATCTCATAGGTCAGCCGGCCGAAATTGCTGTACGGGTCCTTGTAGAACCCCGCCTCCAGCCCCAGCCACTCCGAATAGAGCCCCCAGCCTTCGCCGAAGCCGGAGAGGTAGGCGAAGCGGCGGAACTCCGGCAGGTTGTCGAGCTCCCGCGCGACGGCGTTTTGCAGATGGTGGCCGGGCACCGCCTCATGCAGGGTGAGCGATTCGAGGTTGTAGAACGGCCGGGTTTCGAGCCGGTAGGTGTTGACCCAGTAGATCCCCGGCTGCGTGCTGCCCTCCGGGGCATCGACATAGCGCCCGCCGGTGTACTTGGGCGCGATGTGATCCGGCACCGGCTCGACGGTGTACGGGAGGCGCGGCAGATGGCCGAAGAGGGCGGGCAGCTTGCCGTCCATCGTCTTGGCGATCCACGCCGCCCGCTCCAGGAGCTGCTCCGGTGTCTTGGCATAGAACCGCGGATCGGTGCGCAGGAACTGGAGGAACGCGGCGAAATCCCCCTGGAAACCCACCTGGCGGATCACCTCGTCCATCTCCTTGCGGATGCGGGCGACCTCGGACAGGCCGATCCGATGGACCGCCTCGGGCGTCACGTCCAGGGTGGTGAAGCGGCGGACCTCATGGGCATAGACCGCGCGGCCGTTCGGCAGCTCGGACGCCGCGAGCGTCGTGCGCGCCTTCGGGTAGTACTCCTTCAGATAGAAGTCGAGCAGCGTCCGGTAGCCGGCCACCGCGCCCTCGACGACCGCTTGGCGGCCCTCCTGGCGCAGGCGCTCGCGCGCCGCCTCGGGGATCGTCGGCGGGAGCTTGGTGAACGGAGCCCAGAAGACGCTCTTCTCCGGATCGTCCACGACGTGGGCGGAGAAGGTGGTCTCATACCCGGTGAGGGTCTCCTTGGGGACCGTCATCCCGCGCTGGATGCCGATCCGCATCTCCTCGATCACCTCGCCGGCATAGCGCGGCCAGGCGCGCAGGCGGGAGATGTAGTTCTCATAATCCTTCACCGTGGCGAACGGCATGCCGTCGGGGAGCATCGCGAAGCTCGAATGGAACCCCGAGTCGGCGTTGAACGGCATCTGCCAGGTGCCGAGCGCATCGTCCGCCACGTTGTCCTCCAGCTCGCGCCGCAGCATCGCGAGGCTCACCTGATCTTCAGGCGAGAGCTGCGCGGCATCGAACGTCGCCAGCTCCGCGAGGAACTTGCGGTCGGACTCCAGGCGCCGCGCTCGGTCCTCCGGACGCACCGAGGGCAGCAAAGCGTCATATTCATGGCGTCCGACCGACGTCGCGGCCAGTGGGTTCTCCCGCAGCCGCACCTCCCACTCCCGGGCGAACAGGTCCTTGAGTCGAGCCCCCTCGTCCGCCACGGCGGCACCGGCCAGGGCGAGGAGCAGGAAGGAACAGAGGAACACAGCTTTCTTCATGATCAGGTCTCCCGCGAGAACGAGGTCGCGGCAGGGAGGATACCCGATCTCGACAGCCCCGCGCGGCGGGCCCTAGACTCTCCTCAGCCCCATGGGCTCAGACGCCCACCAGCGCCTTGCCGATCTCGATCCGCGACCTTCTGTATCTGCGCAGGGTCGAGCGGCCCGGGTGGAGCTCAAGGCGAGCTGGAACGAGGGACCGGCCGCCACGCAGGTCCTGCGGACGATCACGCCCGTCAACCGGGTCTCCTTCCTCGCCGGGCCGCGCAGCCTCAGTGTCCTGCTGACAACGGAAATTCGATGTGTCTGTCCGTCTCTCCTGGAGCAAGGAGGTCGCGATGGCGGGCAGGTCAGGAGTCCTTGATGCCTTGATTGTCGGCGGCGGGCCGGCGGGCGCGGCGACGGCGCTTGCCCTGGCGCGCGAAGGCTGGACGGTGCGGCTGGTGGAGGGTTCTTCCGGCGCGGCCGTTCGCGTGGGGGAGACCGTGCCCCCTGAGGTGCGGATTCCTCTGCAGGAGCTGGGCCTGTGGGAGCGCTTCCTCGCCCAGGATCATCTTCCCTCGGTGGGCAATGCCTCGGTCTGGGGAGGGTCGGACCTCGGCCGGAGGGACTTCGCCTTCCACCCGTATGGTCCGGGCTGGCATCTCGACCGTGGCCGGTTTGACGCAATGCTCACGGAGGCGGCCGAGGGGGCGGGAGCCGAGCTGGCGCGGCTGGCACGGATCGTGGACGCCGTCCGGAGCGGCGACGTGTGGCGGGTGACCGTGCGGGCGGCCGACGGGCTCGCCCTCTGGGAAGCGCGAGCCCTGGTCGATGCCACCGGCCGCTCGGCGGCCCTGGTCCGCAAGCTGGGTGGACGGCGGCGGTGGTGGGACCGGATGGTGGCCGTGCTCACCTGCTTCGCACCCGGCGCGGGCACCGGTGCGCCGGACGCCGAAGTCCTCCTCGAAGCGGTGGAGGACGGCTGGTGGTACTCCGCTCCTCTTCCCGACGGCTCGCTGGTCACCGGCTTCTTCACCGATGCGGACCTGTGCGGCGACCTCCACCAGGACGGATGGTTGCGGGCGCTGGCGCGCACCGGGCCGACCCGCGAACGCCTGCGTGGGCGGCTCGCCACCGGGGCTCCGGTGGTGCGCTCGGCCGCCACGGTGTCGAGCGATCCTTTCGATGCTCCGGCATTCCTGGCCGTCGGGGACGCCGCCCTGGCCTGCGACCCGCTCTCGTCCCAGGGGATCGTCAAAGGAATGAGCTCCGGCCTGCGCGCCGCCGCGGCTCTGCTGGCTGAGCGCCGGGGGCGGCGCCAGGCCCTGGAGGAAGAAAGAAACCTTTTCTGGCAGGGATTGGCGGAATTCCTCGGCCGCCGGGCTTCCTATTACGGACTGGAAACGCGCTGGCCGGCCTCCCGGTTCTGGACGCGCCGCAATCCGGGCCTGCTCCTGGCGCGGCGGCTGCGGGAAAACCCTGTTGATCCGGCGGAGGGAATGTCTCTCTCCGCGTAGACCCACTCGGTCACCCGAAAGGAGTGAACAACGCATGGACAGGACCTATCGCATTCACCCTGCCATCGGCATCGCCCGCCTGGGCAGCAGCACGAAAGCGGACGGCTGGTTCCTGGGGCCGGAGGTCCCCGGGCAGGTCTTTGCAGGACCCTTCAAAGACGGGCCGGGAAGCATCAAACGCCAGGGGGCACGCTTCCGGATCTTCGAATACCAGGGCGGCGTCCCGGTGCGGGAGATCAAGGCGGCCGACGCGAAGATCACCTGGAAGGTCCATCTGGTCAATCGCAAGGCGGAAGGGCCGGTCTTTCCTCCGTCCACGCCACCCAAGCGGCGCAATCCCACGGTTCCGGCCCCCGACCGGTGGAAGCTGATCATCGATGCCAAAGAACAGCAGATCGACGGCGTGAGCGCCGGTCCTCTTCCGTTGAAGGGAGAGTTTCTGGGCAAGGACGTTCCGCTCGGCGATCTGCGCACCGATGGTGACGGGCGTCTGATCGTCCTCGGTGGCTTTGGAAAGAGCTTCTCGCCCGCCGGTCTTCCGTTGACCGGCCTCTTCAACAACGACGGCTGGTGTGACGACGCCGCGGACGGGCCCGTGTCCGCCACGGTGGAGATCGGCGGCAAGAAGGTCGACGTCGATCCCGCCTGGGTGGTGGTCGGTCCTCCGGACTACGCGCCGGCCATCGACAACGTCATCTCGTTGTTCGACGTGATCTATGAGGCCTCCTACCTCAAGTTCGGCCATGTGGACCCTCGGCTCGCCGCCGGTCATCCTTCCTTCACACATCACGTATTTCCGTTCCTCCAGCGGGCGGCGGACGTGTACTGGGTCTATGCGCAGGCAGGGCCGCACCGGCCCCGCCGCGGGGGAGATTTCCTGGAGCCCGGCCTCTTGCGGCTTCTTTCGGACGCCGATCCGAATCCGGCGTCCGCCGCCTACAAGGCCCGCAACGCGGTCTTCCGGAGACTGCGTCCACCCCTGGGGGGAGGCGGGATCGAGCAGAACATGCCGGACCTCGCCGCGGACCCGCCGCCAACCTTGCCGCAGTACGAGGTGATGGCCCTTTGGGCGACCGGCCGCTTCGACGCCGACTGGACCGGCTTTCCCCTCGCGGCACCCCTGGAGAGCCATGCCGTTCCGGAGCAGCCCCTCCTGCTCGACCGGGCGGGCCTCGACGCCTGTGCCGGCCGGGCGTTCTTCCCCAGCATCGAGGCGCCACGGATCGTCGAAGTGCAGAAGATCTATCGCAGCCCGCTGCGGATCGATCCGGACGTGGTGCCCCCGGGAGGGATCACCGAGGGCCTCGCGATCCCCTGGCAGACCGACTTCCTCGCCTGCGGCTCGAACTGGTGGCCGGCGCAGCGGCCCTCCAACGTCTTCCGCCAGAAGGGGACGGCCGAGGCCTGGGAGCGTGGGGACTGGGCGGCCGGAGTCACTGACATGGTGAAGCAGTGGGCGCTGCTCGGGTTTGTGAAGCAGGAGCCCGGGCCGATCCGCTTCGTCGAACGGGAGCGCGATCTCGCTCTCGCACCGGTCGCACCCTTCGCCGCGGAGACGGCGGAAGCAGGCCCGGCCGAGCCCTCCGCCGCCGAGGTGGCGGTGGCTCAGCTCTTCCAGGCCTACGAGGAGGCGCGGGCGCGGGGAGACATCTGATCCGGTTGGCCGCCGGCCCGGGGAGCCGGACGCTTCCCGGGCCTTTTCGTCCTACCGCCCCCCTACCCCCACCTCCGCCAGCGCCTCCTGGGGCAGGGCGAACGAGCCGGCGACCAGGTCGGAGTCCGGCTCGGCGATCTCGGGCCAGCGGGCACGGAGGAGCTGGACGTCGAAGATCTCCTGGACCAGGCCTTCGAAGCGGAGGAAGCCGGCGATCTTGCCGGTGCGGAGGTCGACCGCCCAGAGGCCGCAGAGCTTTTCCTGGAGGCGTTCGGTGAGGGGCAGGCCGCCGAAGATGTTCGTCTCGCGGATCTGCGACAGCCCCACGAAGGCGTAGGGGCCGGCGAAGGCGAGGCCGCGGGTGAAGCCGGGCAGCTCGGTGACGGTGTCGAGGCGGCCGGTGGCCGGGTCCACCGTGGCCAGGGTGCCGCGGCCGGATTCCAGAACCCAGAGCCGGCCGGCGTGCCAGCGCGGCGAGTGCGGCATCGACAGGCCGCGCGCCACGATCTCCCCGCTCGGGACGTCGAGCAGCACGCCGCCGTGGGCCTTGCCCTCCCGCCACCCCTGGGGGGTGTCGGTCGCCCCGAGGGCGGTGACGTAGCGCACCCTTCCATCCTGCACGGCGAGGCCGTTCAGATGGCACCGGTCGTCCGGGGCGAGCGCGGTCACGAACCGGGGGCGCCAGCGCGGGACGAAGCTGTGCTCGCCATCGAGCCCGGCGAGGCAGGAGAAACGGGTGTTGACGAGCCACAGCTCCTCGGCTCTCCCATCGGCATCGGCGGCGGTGGCGAAGACCATCTCGTGGATGCGGATGTCGCCGGTGGCGTGGCAGAGCCGCGGCAGGAAGACGGCGTCGTGGCGCTCCGGCGGATCGAGCTTGCGGGAGACCTCGGGTTGGTTGCGGTACTCCCAGACGTGGCGCTGGATGCCGAGGGCCAGGTAGTGCGTCCCGATGGCGATGCCCATGGGGCTTGCGAAGGCGCGGAAGTGGGTGTTGAGGAGGTCGCCGTCGGCGCGCACCGCGATCAGCCGGCCGCTCTGGTAGGTCGAGACGAGGAGCGTAGCGCCGATCTCGCGCAGGAGGTCCGGGAAGCCCGCGGTGTAGACGCTGCGGAAGGCTTCCGGGTTGCCGATGACGGTGGCGGCGGTGGCGGCGGGCGGATGCATGGGGATCGGCGGGAATCGTACCGCGAAGCCGGTCCCGCCGCCGCGCGATCGGGCCCGCCCGATGGTAGGATCGACCTCCACGAGGAGGGTCGATCCCATGAAGCACATCCGCAAACGGCGCGCCCGCAAGCGGGCGGTCGCGGTTTCCGGGGCCGCCGCGCTCGGCGCGCTCGTCGCAGGCATCCCGGCCGGGGCTGCCACGTTCACCGTCTCCAACCTCGGCGACTCCGGAACCGGCAGCCTGCGGCAGGCGGTCACCGACGCCAACGGTGCCGCCGGTGCCGACATCATCGCGTTCCAAGCAGGGCTGACCGGGACGATCACCCTGACCACCGGCCAGCTCGACGTCACCGACTCGGTGGACGTCCAGGGTCCGGGCGCCGCGGCGCTGACGGTGAGCGGCAACAACGCCTCGCGCGTCTTCGATCTCTACAGCGGCGCGGCCCTCCTCGACGTGACTCTCGCCGGTCTCACCCTCACGGGTGGCAACGCGGCCGATGGCGGTGCAGTCCGCTCCCGCGATGAAAACCTGACCCTCGACGGCGTGACCCTCACCGGCAACCGGGCGGCCGGCTCCGGCGGCGGGTTGTGGACGGACGGGCCGACGATGGGTCTGACCGTTCGTAACGCGACGATCTCGGGCAACACCGCCGCCGGAGGCGACGGCGGAGGTCTGCGGGTGGGCGACGCCGGGGGTGCGATCCTGATCGAGGACTCGACGATCTCCGGCAACGACGCCTCCACGAACGGCGGCGGCATCGAGCTGGGGTCTCCCAACTACAACACCACCCTCGACCGGGTCACGATCTCCGGGAACTCGGCCGGCGAGCAGGGGGGAGGCCTGCACGTCACGAGCACCGACGGCGGGGTCCACTTCATCCGCCGGACGACGATCTCGGGCAATGACGCGAGCGGCGGCGGCGGCCTCTTTCTCGACACGCCGAACGATCCGTTCATCCTCGAAAACAGCACGATCTCCGGCAACCAGGCGACCGCCGGGGACGGGGGCGGCGCGTTCTTCTATGACCTCTACCTGGGTGTGGTGATGAACCATGTGACGGTCGCCGGCAACACCGCCAGCGGGAGCGGCGGCGGCCTGTTCACCCAGGTGAGCCCGGCGACGATCGACCACTCGATCGTGGCGGACAATACCGCCGGCACCGACAACGACGTGGCGAACGGCGCGAGCGGCCGTTTCGACGTCTCCTTCACCCTCCTGGAGACACCGGGCACCGCGACGGTCAACGACAACGGGGCCAACCTGTTCAGCCAGGACCCGCAGCTCGGCCCGCTGCAGAACAACGGCGGCCCGAATTGGACGCAGCGGCCGGCGGGAACGAGCCCGGTGGTGAATGCCGGCGCCGGCTCCACCCTGCCCACCGACCAGCGGGGGGTTTCCCGTCCTTCCGGCGTGGCGGTCGATCTGGGGGCGGTGGAGGTGAGCCCGGGCACGATCGAGCTCACCGCGAGCGCCCAGATGGTGGGTGAGAACGCCGGCACGGTCACGATCACCGCGACCCGCACCGGCGGCACGGACGGGCCGGTCTCGGTGGCCTACAACACCGCCGCCGGCTCGGCGGTCAGCCCGGACGACTTCGCCGCCACCGCCGGCAGCCTCAACTGGGCCGATCTGGACGGCGCCGCGAAGTCGTTCCCGGTGCCGATCGTCGGCGACTCCACCGACGAGCCGGATGAGACCTTCTCCGCCTCGATCTCCACCCCCACGGGAGGGGCGGTGCTCGGTGCCACCACCACGGAGACGGTGACGATCCTCGACGACGATGCGGCACCCCCGGCGGTCTCGGTGGTGGAGATCCCCACCTTGGGCGAGATCGGCCAGCTCGTGCTAGGCGGCTTGGTGGGGCTCGCCGGCCTGCTCCGGTTGCGGCGCCGCACGCCGTAACGTGCACGAGGTCCGCTGCGCCTGATCGAGCAGCCGTGGCCGCGCTGTGCGCGCGGTGCTATTGTTTTCGTCGAGAGAGATCGGTTTCCCGCGAGCCATCGCGCACAAGGAGCTTTCTATGACCGTCGCCTCGCCTCCCCCTCCCCCTGGAGCCTCGGCAGGAATGCCGGCTCCGCCTGCGGCTCCCAAGAAGGGCCTCGGGCCGCTCGGCTGGATCGCCATCGGCTGCGGTTCCCTCATCGTTCTGAGCCTGCTGTCCGCCGTTGTGCTGGGCTATTTCTTCAAGAAGAAGGTTGTCGATCCGCTCAAGGAGAACCCCACGGTGGCGGCGGCGGAGCTGCTTGTACGCGCCTCCCCCGATCTCGAGGTCGTCTCCTCGGATCCGCAAGCCGGGACGTTGACCATCAAGAACACCAAGACCGGCGAGACGGTGACGATGAACGCCGAGGACATCAAGGACGGCAAGCTGAGCTTCGAGACCGACAAGGGAACGACGGTGATCGACGCCTCGCAAAACGGAGAGTCCGGCTCGGTCCAGATCACGGGCAACGGCGGGCAGAACGTCACCTTCGGCGCCGAGGCTCCGAAGGACCTGCCGAGCTGGGTGCCGATCTATCCGGGCAGCGCCGTCCAGGGCGCCATGGACTCCACCAGTGACGAGGGCCGCACCGCCTCCTTCGCCCTTTCCACCGATGACGGCGTCGACGACGTCGTGTCCTACTACGAGACCGAGCTCAAGAATGCCGGCCTCAAGGTGACGAAGAACGTCATGGAGGCCGCCGGCCAGCGTTCCGGCATGCTGAGCGGCACCAGCGACGACGAGAAACGAACCGTCACCGTCATCATCGGAGCCCAGGACGGCAAGACGCAAGCGAGCATCAACTTCCAGGAAAAGAAGTAGGAGAGAGTCTCCGCCGGCTCAGACCGCGTCGAGGGTCCATGGACCCAGGCGGGTGGGCCGGCGGAGGGCCTTCTTGAGCGCGGCGAGAAAGCGGGGACGTGGCCATTCCACGGCGCCGAAGCGCTCCAGGTGCTCCGTCCGGCTCTGGCAGTCCACCAGTGCGAACTCCCACCGCACCAGCTGGCCGAGGAGGGTTGCAAACGCGACCTTGGAGGCATCCGGCACCTCGGCGTACATGGACTCGCCGAAGAAGACTCCGCCCAGCGACACCCCGTAGAGCCCGCCGACCAGCTTTTCGTCCTGCCAGGCCTCGATCGAGTGCGCCAATCCCTCGGCGTGGAGGGCGGTGTAGCCCTGTCGCATCGCGTCGGTGATCCAGGTGCCGTCCTGCCCGGGACGGGGTCGGCGGGCGCAGCCGTCGATCACCGCCGCGAACGCGGTGTCGGCGCGGATGGCAAAGTCCCCCCGCCCCATCCTTTTGCGCAGCGAACGCGAGATGTGGGCCTCCGAAGGGACCAGGACGAACCGGGGATCCGGACAGAACCAGAGGAGCGGCACGTTGTCGTGGGGCCAGGGAAAGATACCGTGGCTGTAGGCGTCCTTGAGCGTCGCGACGTCCGGCCGTCCGCCGAAGGCCACGACGCCGTCGGCGTTGGCCAGGCTGGCAGGAGGGAAGAGGGAACGGCGGGGAAGCGTGCGGACGGGCATGGGGGGTGGTCGTCCGAGCGATTATACGGAGAGGCGTGGTAGGTTGTGGGGGGAGGTGCTGCATGAGCTGGCACCGGCTCTCCGCGATGGACGTGGCCGACCGGTGGGGCGTCACGCCGGACATCGGCCTGAGGGAGGACGAAGCCGCCCGGCGTCTGGCCGGCCACGGCCCGAACGAGCTCCGCGCCGCTGCGGGCGTCTCGCCCTGGACGATTCTCCTGGCGCAGCTCAAGAACGTCCTCATCCTCGTGTTGCTGGGAGCGACGGCCCTTTCGGCTTTCCTGGGGCACGGTATCGAGGCGGCGGTGATCGCGTTCATCGTCCTGCTCGCCGTGGTCCTCGGCTTCCTTCAGGAATACCGGGCGGAACGCGCCCTCCAGGCGCTGCGCGAGATGACCGCGCCGACGGCCACCGTGCTGCGCGACGGCGCGGAGCGGAAAATTCCGGCTCGCGCGGTGGTGCCGGGCGACGTGCTCGTCCTGGCGGCCGGGGACCGGGTGTGCGCCGATGGCCGGCTGGTCACCGCCATCCGCCTGGAAGCCGAGGAAGCGGCGCTCACCGGGGAGTCGCTGCCGGTCGACAAGACGGCCGCTCCCCAGGAAGGCGACCCGCCGCTCGCCGAGCGCCACGGCATGGTCTGGGCCGGCACCGCCATCACCGCCGGCCGCGGGCGCGCCGTGGTGGTCGCGACCGGCATGGAGACCGAGCTGGGCAAGATCGCCCGTCTTCTGGAGACGGTCGAAGAAAGCCAGACCCCCCTCCAGAAGAACCTCGACAAGGTCGGCACCGCCCTGGCGCGCGCCGGTCTGCTGGTGGTGGCCCTGGTCGTCGGGCTCGGCCTCCTGCGCGGCCAGCCGTTTCTCGACCTGTTGATCTTCGGCATCGCCCTCGCCGTGGCGGTCGTTCCCGAGGCCCTGCCGGCCGTCGTCACCATCTCGCTCGCCCTCGGCGTGCGGCGGATGGCGGCGCGCCATGCCCTGATCCGCCACCTACCGGCCGTGGAGACCCTGGGGAGCGTCGTCTACATCGGCTCGGACAAGACCGGCACCCTGACGAAAGACGAGATGACGCTGCGCCGGCTCTGGGTGGCCGGCGAGGAGCTCGCGGTCACCGGTGCCGGCTATGAGCCGCGGGGCATCTTCCAGCGCGACGGACA
This sequence comes from Holophagales bacterium UBA5704, assembly GCA_002420005.1. Classification (GTDB taxonomy): domain Bacteria; phylum Acidobacteriota; class Thermoanaerobaculia; order Multivoradales; family UBA5704; genus UBA5704. The sequence continues at coordinate 22,414 of DIHE01000009.1, forward strand.
GGACGTCGCCCCGGGGGATTCGGTGCGGGAGCTGCTGCGCGCCGGCGTGCTCGCCTCGGACGCCCATCTGGTCCGGGAAGAAGCCGCCTGGCGCATCCAGGGCGATCCGACCGAAGGAGCCCTCGTCGTCGCCGCGGCCAAAGCCGGGATCGACAAGCTGGCGCTCGACCGCGAGCTGCCGCGTTCCGGCGAGATCCCCTTCACCTCTGAAGCGAAACGCATGACCACCCTTCACCAGACGCCCGGGGGCATCGTGGCGTTCGCCAAGGGAGCCCCCGAGGTCCTCCTCGGCTCCTGCACGCGATGGCGCACCGCCGACGGAGGCGAGGCGGAGCTCGACGAGGCCGGGCGTGTGGCGATCCAGGGAGCCGCCCGTGCGATGGCTGAGCAGGCCCTGCGCGTTCTGGCCCTCGCCACCCGCACCGGCGCCGCCCCGGACAACGCCGAGAGCGATCTGGTCTTCCTCGGCCTCGCCGGCATGATCGATCCGCCGCGGCCGGAGGTCCGGGAGGCCCTGCGCACCTGCGGGAGGGCCGGCATCAAGGTGGTGATGATCACCGGTGATCACCCTTTGACCGCCCGGGCGATCGCCCGCGAGCTGGGCATCCTGCAAGGGGGGCGGGCCGTCACCGGCGCCGAGCTGGAAGCGATGAGCGACGCGGATCTGGAGCGCGAGGTGGAAGGTATCGAGGTCTACGCCCGCGTCGCGCCGGCCCACAAGCTGCGGGTGGTCACCGCCCTCCAGAAGAAGGGCCACTCGGTGGCGATGACCGGCGACGGGGTCAACGACGCGCCGGCCCTGAAGAAAGCCGACATCGGCATCGCCATGGGGCTGACCGGCACCGACGTCACCAAGGAAGCCGCGGACATGACGCTGACCGACGACAACTTCGCCTCCATCGTCGCCGCGGTGGAGGAGGGGCGCGGCGTCTTCGACAACATCAAGAAGTACCTGATGTTCCTGCTCTCCTCGAACATCGGCGAGATCGGCCTGATGGCGGGGGCCTCGCTGTTCGGGATGCCCATTCCGTTGTCGGCGGTCCAGATCCTCTGGGTGAACCTGGCGACCGACGGCCTGCCGGCGCTGGCCCTGGCGGTCGATCCTCCGGAGCCCGGCCTCATGCGGCGGCCACCGCGCGATCCGCACCGCGGCATCTTCACCCGTCCGGTGGTGACCCTGATGCTCGTCGGCGGCCTTTGGTCGACCCTGGTGAACCTCGGCCTCTTCGCCTGGGCCTTGCAGTCCGGCCGCACCCTGGAGGAGGCGATGACCCTGGCTTTCGTCTCCCTCGTCCTGATCCAGTTTTTCAAGGCCTACAACTACCGTTCCGACCGCGCTTCCGCACTGCGGCGTCCCTTCGCGAACAAGTGGCTGAACCTGGCGATCATCTGGGAGCTCCTGCTCCTCGGCTTGATCCTCTACGTTCCCTTCCTGCGCACCGCGTTCGGAACGACCCACCTGCCGCTCGCCGACGGGCTCCTCGTCGTCGCCCTCGCCGCCAGCGTCGCGCCGGTGCTGGAGCTCGCCAAGTGGATGGAACGGCGCGGGTGGTTCGGGGCGATGGATTGAGGCTTGAGAGGTGGCGGTATCGGGGCGGTACATCAGTGGTAGCATCGCGCCGATCTTCGGCCCTCTTGGCCGGGAAGACCCGGAGGTGAGATGCTGGACGCAATGGTGACGAGTGCCCCTGTGCAACGGCGTCAACGCAAGAGCCTCGGCGCCTTCTACTCCCCTCAGGCCCTGGTCGAGCCGATGGTCTCCTGGGCCGTCCACCGCGCCGGACAAGACGTGCTTGACCCTTCGTGCGGGGATGGTGTCTTCCTGGAGCACGCCGCCCATCGCCTGCGCCACCTGGGTGCGACAGCAGAAGGAGTCGGCGCGCTCCTGCATGCGGTCGACCTGAACCCTGAGGCGGTTCGCGTGACGCGGAGCCGGCTGTCCTCCGCCCTGGGCCGGCCCTTTGAGAACGTCCGCCAGGAGAGCTTTTTCGCGTTGACCCCGCCGGGAGTCCTTCTCGGTCCTCCGGAGGGAGTCGACGTGGTGATCGGCAATCCGCCTTACATCCGGTACCAGGAGTTTGCCGGTGACGCCCGCCTCGAGGCGCTGGAGCGAGTGACGGGCGCCGGGGTCCAGCTCTCCCGGCTCGCTTCCTCCTGGGCGCACTTCGTCGTCCATGCCCTGGAGTTTCTGCGGCCCGGCGGCCGGCTCGCCTTGATCTTGCCGGCCGAGCTGATCCACACCACGTACGCCGCCCCCCTCCGGCGGCATCTCCGGCGCTGCTTTGCCGAGGTCCACGTCATTTCGTTCCGGCAAGCGGTGTTTCCCGATGTCCAGGCCGAAGTCGTTCTCCTCCTCGCTGCAGGCAAGGTCGGGGGGCCGGGACGGCTCCGCTTGGCGGAAGTTGAAACTGGTGAGGAGCTTGCGGATCTCGAAGCGGTCCTGGCCGGAGCGGAGGCCTTCGCGCCGGCCGAGGAGCCGGAGAAGTGGATTCCCGGCTATACGGTGAACCCGGGCGCCGCCACTCTGGAGCATCTCCAGGAACGGGCTCTTCTGGTGCCGCTCGGCGAGGTCGGCAAAGCGAACATCGGATTCGTCAGCGGCGCCAACGACTATTTCGTGGTGACACCCGAGGAGGCGGTGCGGTGGCGCCTGCCGGAGTCCTCGCTCCGCTCGGCCCTGGTCCGGGCGCGCCAGATTCCCGGCCTTCAGATCACGGCCGACGACATGAGCCAGGTGAGGTCGCAGGGTGACCGCTGCCTGCTTTGGCTGCCCGGAGAGCGGCTGAGTCGAGCCGAGCAGGCGTACGTCCGGAGGGGCGAGGAGCTTGGCTACGCCGAGCGCTACAAGTGCCGCGTTCGCTCGCCGTGGTACCGTGTGCCCGGCGTGACGACACCGGATGCCTTCCTGACCTACATGAGCGATGTCGTGCCGCGCCTCTGTCTCAACCGCGCCCAGGTCGTCTCCTCGAACACGCTCCATAACATCCGGTTGCCGCGGATTCCCGCGGCTCTGCGGAAGGCGTTTGTGACGGCTTTTTACAATTCCGCCACGCTCCTTTCGTGCGAGCGCATCGGGCGGAGCTATGGAGGAGGGGTCTTGAAGCTGGAACCGCGCGAGGCCGACCGTATCCTGGTTCCGGCCGTCGAGCTGGTCGCCCGTCACAGGTCCGCCCTGACCCGGCTCGCACCGAGGATCGATACCGCGCTGCGGCACGGCCGTGAAGGCTGCCTGGACGAGGTCGTTGCCGCGGTCGATGCGGTCCTCTTCCAAGGCGAGAAGATCGCCCCGGGTGCGATGACCGCCGCCCGCTCAATTCTCCACGAGCGGCGCCGGGCGCGCGGAGGGCGCCACGTCATGTAACCGGCTAGTGCGGCCCCCGCTGCCACTCCAAGGACTGCAAGGACGGCAACGACTCCAGGGACCAGCACGCTCAACGAGCCCCGCCACAGAAACCTTTTCTTCCGGCTGGTCCCTCGTTGTCCTTGAAGCCCTTGCCGTCCTTTGGTTTTCCTTCCCTTACCACCCGATCCCGTAATCCTCCCCGAAATCGCTCGATCCGCCCCACATCGTACCGGTCACCGGGTCGAAGTGGATGGCGTTGATCGGGCCGGAGGTGCGCTCGTCGACTTCCACTTTGTAGCCCATTTTGCGCAGCTCGGCCTGCACCCAGGGGGGGGTGGAGGTGTGGACGGTCAGGCGGCCGGGTTGGGATTCGTGCTCGCCGAAGGAGCTGCGCATCTGGTAGCTGGTGATGTTCGGGCCTTCCACCGCCTCCTGCACGGTCATCCCGAACTCCACCATGTCGAGGAAGAACTGGAGGAGGTTCTGGTCCTGCGTGTCGCCGCCCTGGACGGCGAAGGCGAGGAAGGGCTTGCCGTCTTTGAGGGCGAGGGTGGGGGTGAGCGTCACCCGCGGACGCTTGCCGGGCTCGAGGACGTTGAACGGGTTCTGGGCGGGATCGAGCACGAAGCTCTGCATGCGCTGCGACAGGCCGATGCCGGTCTTGCCGGCGATGAAGGCGGGCACCCAGCCGCCGCTCGGGGTCATCGAGACCACCCAGCCCTCGGCGTCCGCCGCCAGCACGGAGGTGGTGCCGATCCGGAAGCTCTCATCAAAAGGCATCAGGGCCGCGTTGTGCGGCTGGGTGTAGGTCTTCGACTCCTCGGGTGTCCCCCAGCTCTTCAGCAGGTCCAGGTAGGGGTTCTGCTTTCCTTCGAACGGATAGGGATCTCCCGGCTTCACTGCGGGATCGTTCTTCTCCGCGCTCATCTCCTTGCGGCGGGCGTCGGCGTAGGCCTTGGAGAGCAGGCCGGCCAGCGGCTCCTGGGGCGGAAAGGCAGGATCGCCGTAGTAGAAGTCGCGGTCGGCGAAGGCGAGGCTCATCGCCTGGTAGAGGGTGTGGACGTAGCGCGCGCTGTTCAGGCCCATGCCGCGCAGGTCGAGGGGCTCCAGGAGGTTCAGCGCCTGGAGGAGGGCCGGCCCCTGGGTCCAGGTGTCGAGCTTGTAGACCTCGATGCCCTTGTAGGTGGTCTTGACCGGCTCCTCGATCCGCACCTGCCAGCGGGCGAGGTCCTCGGTGGTGATCAGGCCGCCCTGCTCCTGGGTGCCGCGGGCGATCTCGGCGGCGATGTCCCCTTTGTAGAAGCGGTCATAGGCGGCGTAGATGGCCTCCTTGCGGCTCTTGCCCCGGGCGAGGGCTTGGCGCTCGGCGTCGACCAGCTTGCGCAGGGTGGCGAGGAGGTCGGTCTGGCGGAAGATCTCGCCGGGGCGCGGGGTTTCCCGGGCCTCGCCCAGGTGGGGAAGGAAGACGGCGCGAGAGGCCGGCCATTCCTTGATGCGGGCCTTCTCCGCCTCGATCCGGCTGACGAGCTGCGCTTCGATGGGGTAGCCCTCGGCCATCTGGATCGACGGCGCGAGGACGTCGGCCAGGGAGAGGGTGCCGTATTCGGCGAGCATGGTCAGCAGGCCGCCCGGGGTGCCGGGGGTCACCGCGGCCAACGGGCCGAATTCCGGCGGAAAGGCCATCCCTTTGCTGCGGTAGAGCTCGGGGGTCGCGCCGGTGGGCGCGACGCCGAGGGCGTTGACGGCGATCACCTGCCGGGTCTTCGGGTTCCAGATCAGGGCCTGGGTCTCGCCACCCCAACCGAGGGTGTCCCACATGGTGCAGGTGGCGGCGAGCATGGCGCACGCGGCGTCCACCGCGTTGCCCCCCTTCTGGAACATCATCGATCCGGCGGTCGCCGCGAGGGGCTTGCCGGTGATCGCCAGCCAGTGGCGGGCGTGGAGCGGCGGCTTGGCCGTGCGGGCCGCGCCGGGGCGGACGGCCACGGCCAGGATCAGAAGGACGATCGCTGGGGTGAGCCTCAGAATGCGCCGGATCCGGGGATCTGCCATGGGGGTTCTCCTCCTCGCGGAGGAGTCTACAGGAGGAGGTCCACCGGATGCGGCGCCGCCCGGGGGAGCGGCCGGGCGCGCGGTCTAGAGGCTCCGCTTCTTGGCGCGTAGACCCCGGCGGCTCCCCTTGGGCCGGGAGGTTCCCTTGGGTGGCTTGTTGCCTCCACCCGAGTAGCCGCCGCCACCGCCGCCGAATCCCCCGCCGCCACCGCCGAATCCCCCGCCGCGCGGGCGCTCGGTGGCTTCGTTCACGCGCAGCTCGCGGCCGCCGAACTCCTGGCCGTTGAACTTCTCGATCGCCGCCTCGGCCTCTGCCGAGGAGGAGAATTCCACGAAGGCCATGCCGCGGGAGCGGCCGGTGGCCCGGTCGAGCAGGACGAACACGTCGACGACCTGGCCCGCCTCCGAGAACAGCGACTCGATGTCCTGGCGGGTCGCATTGAAACTCAGATTACCGACAAATACTTTGGAGTTGATGATGTCCTCCCCCGACCTTGCGGTCGACATGGGTTGTTCTGGCACCCCTGCAAGTCCGGCTCGCCAGAGATGTCTTCGCAGTGTCTCGCTCCGGGAGGTTCTTGTCAAACGCGGCATACAATCGGTGCCCGGGAGGAGATTGCCCGATGGATTTCATCATCGCCCTGGTCGTCGTCGCCGTTGCCGCCGTGGTCGCCCTGGGAGTGCTCCGCCGCCGCCGTGGCCTGGTCCTGCGGAGCCCGCGCATCGGTTTCCTGAACCTGCTGGGAGAGGCGGGGGAGGCCTTGGTGGCAGAGGACCGCGCCGCTCTGGCGCCCCTGTTCTCCGCCGCCGTGGAGAGAGGTGATTTGCCGGCTCCGGTGTGCGACGTGCTGTTCGTCTATGCCGATCTGGGGAGGGACGGCAACGTCTTCGCGACCGAGGTCGGCCTGCGCCACCTGGTCCGCAAGTCGCGCGCCCGGGTGCTGGTGGTGGCGTCCGAGAACACCAGCGAGACCTGCATCACCGCCGCCCAGGAGGCCGGGCACTCGGGGGCCAACCTGATGCTCACCATGGCGCGCAACGGCGCCGAATTCCCCGAGCTGTGTGCCCGGTTGTTCCAGGAGATGCTGAAGGGAACCCCGATGCCGGCCGCCTACGGAGGGCTCGCGCCCCAGGGCAAGATCTTCCTCGCCGATGCGGGGGATGTGGTGTTCGCGGACACCGGCACCGGTGGAGGAGACTCCTTGCGTTAGGATCGTCAGGACGACGAGGAGGATCCCATGCGGGCGGGCCGATTCTTTTTTCTGTTGATGGTTCTGGGCCTGGTGGCCTGCGGCGGGTTCTTTGCCGGCGTGGCCTGGTCCGGGCGCTCTCCGGTGCAAGGGGAGCCGGCCGCCGGGGAGACGGACGCGCCGGAGCCTCGTGCGGCGGATTCACGGGAGGACCTCGATCCCTGGGAGAAGAAGACGATCGCCCTTTTCGAGACGGCCTCCCCTTCGGTGGTCAACATCACGACCCTCGCCGTGCAGCGGGACCTGTTCAGCATGAACGTCCTGGAGGTGCCGCAAGGGAGCGGATCGGGCTTCGTGTGGGACCGCGAGGGGCACATCGTCACCAACGACCATGTGATCGCGGGAGCCGATGCCGCGCAGGTGACCCTGGCGGACCATTCGGACTGGCCGGCCCGGCTGGTGGGCCGGGCGCCGGAAAAGGACCTGGCGGTGCTGCGGATCGAAGCCCCGGCGGACAAGCTGCGGCCGATCACCGTCGGCAGCTCCGCGGACCTGCGGGTGGGGCAGAGCGTGTATGCGATCGGCAATCCTTTCGGCTTCGACCAGAGCTTGACGACCGGTGTCATCAGTGCCGTCGGCCGCGAGATCAGCTCGACGGCCGGCGTACCGATCCGCGACGTCATCCAGACCGACGCGGCGATCAATCCAGGCAACTCCGGGGGACCCCTGCTCGACAGCTCCGGCCGGGTGATCGGGGTCAACACCGCGATCTACACCCCGTCCGGCGGCTCGGCCGGCATCGGCTTCGCCATCCCGGTGCACGCCGTCCGCTGGGCGGTCCCCGACCTGATCGCCCATGGAGCGATCCGCCGGCCGGCGCTGGGCGTCGAGCTGGCACCGGACGGGGTGCTGCGTCGCGCAGGGATTCAGGGGGCCCTCGTCTACCGTGTCGCCGCCGGCACCGGCGCCGACCGGGCGGGGCTCCGCGGCACCCGCCGCCTCGCCTTCGGCCGCTGGGAGATGGGGGACATCATCGTGGGCATCGCCGGCCAGCCGATCCGCACCTCGGCCGACGTTCTTCTGGCCGTCGAAGAAAAGAAAGCCGGAGAGCAGGTGGCGGTGGATCTTCTGCGCGACAATCGCCGTTTGACGGTTCAGGTCGTTCTGGCCGACGCCGCGGATCTTCCCGGCGCCGTGCGCGGCCAGGTTCAGTAGGGGCGGGCCGTAATGCAGATCGTAATGAACCCAGCCTATCCTGAGACCCAGCCCAACATTATTTTGACGACCGGAGCGACCGCGGGAAGGACTGGGGAGGGAGGCATCCGGGTATCCCTGGAGAGGGGGTCGAGTGAAACGGCACAGAATCCTCCTGGTGGATGACGATGTGTCCATCCGTCTGGTGATCGCGGCGGCTCTGCAGCTGCATGGCTACCTCGTGACGGAGGCGGCCACGGCCGCCGAGGCCCGCGAGGCTGCCCGTGCGTCGCGGCCGGATGCGATCCTGCTCGACTATTTCCTCCCGGATGGCGATGGTCTGCGGTTGTTGCCCTTCTTTCTGGAAATCGATCCACAGATTCCGGTGATCGTCATGACGGGCCATGCCTCGATCGAGCTGGCGGTGAGCGCCGTCAAGGCGGGAGCCGAGCATTTCCTGACCAAGCCGGTGGACCTGGAAGCGTTGCTCATCCTGCTCGAACGGGAAATCCGCCACCAGGACCGGCGGCGGCGCCAGGCGGCCAGCGAGCGGAGGGACCTGAAGGGTGGCGTTCCGCAGCCGTTTCTGGGCGTCAGCAACGCGGTGCGCACCCTGGAGAAGTCGGCCCGCAAGCTGGCCGAGTCGGACAGCCCGGTCCTCATCCTGGGCGAGCCGGGCACGGGCAAGAAGGTGCTCGCCCGCTGGCTGCACGAGAACGGTTCGCGCGCGAACGGTGCGTTCGTCGACATTCATTGTGCAGGCCTGTCGGGTGACACGCTGGAGAGCGAGCTGTTCGGCTCCGGGGCCGGTGGCTCCCTGCTCGACCTGGCCAACCGCGGGACTCTTTTCTTCGACGAGGTGGCCGATCTCGATGCCCGGATCCAGCCGCGGCTTCTGCGAGTCCTGGAGACGAAGCGTTTCCGCCGGCTCCAGGAGGAGCAGGACCTTTCGGTGGACACCCGCCTGATGGCGGCGACGCACCACAACCTGGCCGCGATGGTGCGGGACGGCCGGTTCCATGGCGAGCTGTACTTCCGGGTGCAGACCGTGCCGCTGCACGTCCCCGCCTTGCGCGAGCGGCCGCAGGACATCCCGGTGCTGGCGCATTCCTTGGTGGATCTGCTGGCGGAGGATCTCGGACGGGGGACGGTCGAGCTGACCCCTTGCGCCTTGCAGGCCCTCCAGGGGTACCGCTGGCCGGGCAATTTCCGGGAGCTGCGCAATGTCCTGGAAGGAGCGCTCCTGCGGACCCACGCCTCGCTGCTCGATGCCTCGGCGTTTCGCTTCGACAGCGGTACCGGCGGGCCGGAATCCGAGCGCCCCTTCCCAGGCTCGACCTGGCCGGGAGCCGGCCCGGCAGCGGACTTCGCTCGCCGCCGGGCGATCTCCCAAGCCTGAGTCAGGGCGCGCTTCTCAACGCACGGGGGGCGCCGGTGCCTCCGCGGCGGGGGCCGACGGATCCGGGGCCGGCGCGGCGACGGGGGCGAGGGCCGGAGCCGCCGGGCCTGGGGCCGGTGCCGCGACCGGAGCCGCTCCTGACCGCGGCCGGGGAGACGGGGGGGCCACCGGTGCCAGGGCCGGCCGGCGCTCTCGGCGCTCCCGCAAGGCGCGGATCCTGGGTTCGTTCTCGAGCTGGCGGCGGAGCTCCTCCCGCAGTGCGCGCGTCTCCTCCTCGATCTCCTTCCGCATCTGCTCGATCTCGCCCTTGTGCTCCCGCATCGTCCGCTCGGCCAGCTCGCGCGCCTGTTTGCGCAGCAGGTCGATCTCCGCCTTCTCCTGGTCGCTCAGGCGGTTGGCGTCGGTCATCCGGATGATTTCCACCCGGAGCTTCTCGTTGTCCTCCTCGGTGAGGGTCCCCAAGGTCCGGAGCCTCTCGAAATCGGCCTGGAGCTTCTCCATGTCCTCCTCCGAGATGCGGGAGCTCTTGGCGATCTCCTGAGCCCGCCTCTGGATGTCTTGCAGCGCGGAGCTCTCGAGGTTCGCGGCAAGCCGCTCTCCCAGCGCCTCCATCCGCGGCGCGAAATCGGTCTCCATGCGCTGCTCGAAGCTCCTGGTGATCGCATCGACCCTCTCTTCGAGGGCTCGGGCCTCTTCCTCGCTGAAACCTTCGCCCTCCAGGCGCCCGGAGAGCGCCTCCTTCAGCAGATCGTCGAGGCCGGCGAGCTCGGCGTCGAGGTTCGAGAGGCTCTGCGCCATCCCTGCCTCCATCATCGCGTCCAGGGGGGCGAGAGCCGCGTCGGGCTCCGGAGCCTCCACGTCCTCCTCGGCTTCCTCCCCGGCCGTGATCTGACGGGGCGCCGGCTGGTCCCGCGGGGCCGCCGCTGCGGCGAGCACCGGGGCGGAGGCGGGCTGTCCGGAGACCCGGCGGGCGACGGCCGCCTGGACGCCAGGTGCCGCTGCGGCCACCACCACCACCAGGATCAACATACCCGTGGCGAGCGCCAGCGGGTGCACCCGGCGCTGCGGCGAGCGGGCCTCTTCCAGCAGGCGCCGGATGCGGCGGGCGAGGCTCGACGGCCGATCTGCCATCCCCGGGGCGGGCAGCGAGCCCAGCGGCTGGAACGACCAGCCGGCGACCTCGGCCAGGCAGCGGGCGAGCGAGACCGGCCGGCCGGTGCGGCCCACGGCCCATTCGTCACAGAGCAGCTCCGAAAGCTCGCGCAGGCGGCGCACCGCGATCCAGTTGAGGGGCTGGAAGAAAAAGACGCCGGAGAGCAGGCGACCGAAGGTGAGCCAGAACGGGTCCTGCCGCACCAGGTGCGCCAGCTCGTGTGCCAGCATCCCTTCCTGTTGTTCGGGAGCGAGCCCGGCGAGCGCCCGCGGCGGGACGCAGATCTCCGCCCGCAGGACGCCCAGGGCGATCGGCACCGGCAGCCGTGAAGAGCAGGTCAGGCGCACCGGACGGCGCAGCCCCGCCCGTTCGCAAAGCTCCTGCAGGAGCGAGACGAGCTGTGCTTCGAGGATCTGCGGCCGGGGCCGCAGCCGGCGGCGCAGGCGCAGGCAGGCGGCGAGCCAGGTCGCCGCGAACAACAGGGACCCGGCGAGCCATAGCCCGGTCACGGCGAGCGGCAAGGTCACAGAGAACGACGGGGAAGGCGGGGAGACGCTCCGCCGAACCGCCGGGGTTGCTTCCGACGTGCCGGGCGCCGCCGAGAGAGGGAGCGCCGTGACCGCGGCGGGGGCCGCGACGGCCGGCCGGGCCGCAGTGAGGCGCCAGCTGCCGGTGAGCGGCTCGCGGCCGATGCCGGTCTGCAAGGACGCGGTGACCAGGCCGGCCACCAGGGCGAACCGCCACACCGCCTCCTCGACGGCCGGCATGCGCTGGGCCAGACGGCGGGCCACCAGCCAGGCGAGGCCCAGGAACAGGGTACTGTGCAGGGCGTAGGTCAGCAGCCAGGCGACCGCCTGGGACGCAATCCCTTGAAGATTCAGTGCATCGGACATCTCAGCGGCCCTCCTCGCGTTCGTGCGTTGCGATCAGCTCGCGGAGCTGCGCCAGCTCCCCGGCTTCCATGTCGTGCTCGGCCAGCAGGTGGTTGACCAGCGCCACCGCATCGCCGCGGAAGAGCTGGGTGGTCAGGTCCGCCACCATCGAGCGGCGCACCTGTCCCTCGCTCACCATCGGCCGGTAGATGAACCGGCGTCCTTCGCTGCGGTGATCCACCACACCTTTCTTCTCCATCTTGACGAGCATCGTGGCAATCGTGGTGAGCGCCAGTCCCCGCTCGGGCTCCAGCGCCTCGTGCACGTCCGCCACGGTGGCCTCGCCACAGGCCCACAACACCCGCATGATGGCGAGCTGCAGGTCCCCGAGGTGGTGCGAAACTTCCATGAACGTCTCTCCTTCCTTGCGACTACCGAGATAGTACTACTCAGGTAGTCGATCGTCAAGGAGGTACGCGGGGGCGCCGGGAAGGTTGCAGGCCAGGACCGCAAGGACACCAAAGACGACAAAGACAGGCTGTCGTCCTTGGAGTCCTTGCCGTCCTTGGTGTCCTTCTAACGCCACATCCCATACCCGATCCACAGCAGGGCCGCATCCACCAGGGCATGGCTGAGCCACGGCCCATACAGCGACCGGCTGCGGTGGTAAAGCCAGGCCCAGAGGAGGCCGATGGCGCCGACGGTGGAGGCGAGGAGCCAGGTGGTGGCCCCGTAGGAGCCGGTGAACTCGCCGACCACGAGGACGTGGTGGGACATGAAGGCGGCCGAGGAGAGGACGGCCGCGGTGGGGATGGGCAGAGAGCGGCGCAGGTGGCCGAAGACGAACCAGCGCCAGTAGTACTCCTCCAGCAAGGAGTGGACGACGGCGTAGAACGCGGCGAGGAGGAGATAACCCCCTGCGGACTCGACGCCGAAGGCCGCGAGCTTGGCCTGCGCGGCCTGCGCCGCCCGCGCCGCGAGAGGGCTTCCGGCGAGGGCGGCGTTCCAAAGCCAGACGATGAACCCGGCGCCCGCCAGCCCCGAGACGAGCCCCCCCAGGAGACCGGGGGGCCAGGGGCTGGGGAGCTTCCAGAGGTCGGGATGGGCGCGCTCGACGCCCAGCACCCAGACCAGCGGAAAGGCGAACTGCGCGATCTTGCAGACGGCATAGACCGGCATGGTCCAGCGGCTGCCCGGGAGCACCACGAAGTAGAGCCAGGTGGCGAGGGTGGGGAAGACCGCGGCGGCCAGCAAGGCTACCAGGGTCGCGCGCGGGCCGGGCCGGTGGTGCATCCCGCCTCGCGCGTTCAGACGAGGAACATCGGCAGGCCCATCACGCCGACGATCTTGGGACGGTAACGTTCACGGTCGAAGAACCGGTCGGGATCGACCCGCTTCTTCCCTTCGCCGACGATGCCGAGCGGCTGGGTGGCATACCGCCCGTCGCCGATGGTGACCAGGCGGCCGCTCTCACCCTGGAGCACCAGGTCTGCCGCCACGGTGGCGAAATTGGCCGCCACCAGCCGGTCGAGCGCATCGGGCGGGCCGGAGCGCATCAGGTAGCCGAGGCGCTGGTAGATCACCCGGTCGCCGGTGTTGGCCTGGAGCGCCTCGCGCAGATGGCGGCCGACGCCGCCGAGCTCGCGGTTGCCGATCGCGTCCGCCTCGCCGGATTCAAACGGCTGCATCCCCAGCGGGTAGGCGCCTTCCGAGATGCAGACCACCGCGTAGTTGCTGGGATTGGAGCGCTTGTCCTCCGCCAGCAGAGCGACCACGGCGTCGGTGTCGAACGGCACCTCCGCGATCAGCGCGCGGTCGGCTCCCGAGAGATAGGACGACAGCAGGCAGGTCTCCCCGGAGTAGCGCCCGAACAGCTCCACCACCAGAAACCGCTCATGCGAGCCGGCCACCGTGCGCAGGTCGTTGATGAAGTTGACCGAGCGGGTGACCGCGGTGGAGAAGCCGATGCAGTAGTCGGTGCCATAGACGTCGTTGTCCATGGTCTTGGGGATGCCGATGACCGGCACCCCTTCCAGATGCAGGCGCCGGGCGAACGACAGCGTGCCGTCGCCGCCGATCGCCACCAGCGCATCGAGCCGGAGGAATTGCAGCACCTGGAGCACCGCCGCGGTCAGATCGACCTTGCCGTTCGGCCCCGGCGGCGGTGCCAGGCTTTTGAGATGCTCGGGGACCGCCTCCGGCCGGGTGAGCTCCGGGTTCAGCCGCGAGCTGTGGAGGACGGTGCCGCCGCTCCTGTCGATCGTGCGGGTGCTCGCCGGAGTCAGCGGCAGGATCCAGTCGGAGTTGTCCGCGCCGTGGAACGGGACGATGTGGAGGAGGGCCGCCCAGCCCCGGCGCAGCCCCAGAACCTCCACGCCGGCATCGGCCATGCGGACGACGAACTGCTTGATCGCCGCGTTCAGGCCCGGCACGTCGCCGCCGCCGGTCAGGATGCCGACTCGCCGCTTCGCCATGATCCGGCGTCACATCCCGCCGACGGCGACCATCCGCCCGATCAGATCGACCACGCGGTTCGAGTAGCCCCACTCATTGTCGTACCAGGCGACCACCTTGGCGTAGCCGTCGCCGGTGGCCTGGGTCGACAGGGCGTCGAAGATCGACGAGTGCGGGTTGCCGATGATGTCGGTGGAGACCAGCGGCACCTCGCTGTACTCGACGATCCGCGACAGCGATCCGGCCGCCGCCTCGCGCACCGCGTCGTTGATCTCCTGCCGCGTCGCGTTCTGGCGCAGCCGGCAGACCAGGTCGACGATCGAGCCGTCCGGCACCGGCACGCGGATCGCCATGCCGTCGAGCTTGCCCTTGAGCTGCGGCAGCACCTTGCCGACGGCGCGGGCGGCCCCGGTGGTCGTCGGGATGATGTTCTCCGCCGCCGCCCGGCTGCGCCGCAGATCCTTGTGCGGCACGTCGGCGAGGCGCTGGTCGTTGGTGTAGGCGTGGACGGTGGTGACGAATCCCTCCTCGATCCCGAACCGGTCGTTCAGGATCTTGGCGATCGGCGCCAGGCAGTTGGTGGTGCAGGAGGCGTTGGACACCAGCCTGTGCTCGGGCAGGAGCGTGTCGTCGTTCACCCCGACCACGATCATGGCGTCGATCTCGTCTTTGGGCGGCACGGTGAGCACGACCTTCTTGGCGCCGCCGGTCAGGTGTTTGGCGATCGCCTCGCGCTTGGTGTGCACACCGGTCGACTCGACCACGATGTCCGCGCCCAGCGCGCCCCAAGGGATCTTCGCCGGATCGCGCTCGGCGGTCATCGCGACCTTCAGGCCGTCGACGTACATGAAGTCGTCGTCCGCCCGGACGTCCTTTTCATAGACGCCCATCACCGAGTCGTACTTCAAGAGGTAGACGAGCTGGTCGTTCTCATAAAGGTCGTTGACCGCCACGACCTCGAAGTCGTCGCGGTCGGCGAGGATGCGGAAGAGGCTCCGGCCGATGCGTCCGAAGCCGTTGATTCCCACGCGGATGGCCATCACGCCACCTCCTTCTCGTCGAGCGTCTGGAGCCGGCGGATCAGGTCCACCACCCGGTTCGCGTAGCCCCAGCCGTTGTCGAACCAGGCGAGGGTCTTCGACACCTTGTCGCCGAGCACCATGGTGGCGAGGCTGTCGAAGGTGCTGGAGGCGGAGCTGCGGATGATGTCCGACGAGACGATCGGATCGTCCTCATACTCCAGAATGCCCCGCCAGCGTCCGCTGCCCGCCGCGGTGCGCACCACCTCGTTGATCGACGCCACGGTCACCGGCCGGTCGTGCCAGCACACCATGTCGACCACCGAGCCGTTGGCGACCGGTACGTTCATCGCGAGACCGGAGAGCTTGCCCTGGAGCTGCGGCAGAAGGCCCATGACGACCTCCGCCGAGTTGGTCGCCTGCGGAATGATGTTCTCCGCCGCCGCCCGGCCGCGCCGCGGGTCTTCGGCGGGCACGTCGGCCAGCCGCTGCTGGTTGGTATAGGCGTGGACGGTGGTGAGGAAGCCCCGGTGGATGCCGAAGGCGTCGTCGAGAACCTTCAGGACCGGCGCCGCGCAGTGCGCCGTGTTGGAGGCGTTGGAGATGATCCGGTGCTCGCGGCGCAGCTCGTGGTCGTTGACCCCGGCCACCACCGTGAAGTCCGGCGCCTCGGCCGGCGGCGAGCAGAGGATGACCCGTTTCGCGCCGGCTTCCAGATGCCGTTCCATTTCGGCGCGGGTGCGCGAGCGCCGCGTCGCCTCGATGACCGTATCGACCCCCAGGTCTCCCCAGGGGATCTGCGTGTCCGGCACGTCGGGCACCATCTGGATCTGCCGGCCGGCCACATAGATGTGGCCGTCGAGGGCGCTGATCTCGTCCGGGAACCGGCCGAGGATGGTGTCGAAGCGGAGCAGGTAGACCAGGCCGCTCAAGTCGGCCACGTCGCTGATCGCCTGGATCCGCACGTCGTCGTTGTTGTAGAGAAGGCGGAAGATGTTCCGCCCGATGCGTCCGAGCCCCATCAACCCGATGCGGGTGGGCATACGTCACAGCCTCCCTTCCGACTCGCGCCGCGCCGCCCTGGCGGGCCTGCGCCGGAGTCCTGCCTCACCCTACCACGTTCGCCACCATGTCCACATGCGCTGCGACCCGCACCACACCGCGGCCGGGGCGGGCGCTGTTCCCGGCGACCCGCACCTCGTCGCCGCCGGTCCAACTCGCGTGCCCGTTCATGTAACTCGCGAAGCGGTTCACGTAGCTCGCGAGGTTGGCGATGCAATTCTCGAGGTTGGCCGTCTGCCTCGCGAGGCAGCTCGCCAACCCCGAGAGGCAGCCCGCCTGCCTCGCGGTGCAGCCCGCCAACCCCGCGAGGCAGACTGCCAACCCCGAGAGGCAGCTCGCCAACCTCGAGAGGCAGACCGCCAACCCCGCGAGGCAGAGCGCCAACCCCGCAAAACCGCCTCCTTCCCCCGGTTCTCTGTGCCGGTTCAGGGCGTGCCCGTGCAGCCACGGACGATCTTGCCACGGACTGCCGCTGAGCGCCCCCTGGGAGCGCTGGCGTCTCGCCGGCCTTCAAGAAAACGGGCCGAAGGCCCGGCCCTTAAAAAGAAGGGTGGTCCAGGCGCAGGTTCGATGGCAAGGGCCGTATCGGGATTGAGCTCCCACCAAGACTCCGCGTGCTTTCACCGAGCGGCGTCTTTCGGCCCCTGCCTCGCCCGGTTCTCTGTTGTGCCATTCCACTCCAAGCGACCACCGCCTCCGAAGTCATTGAAGCTCTTCAGTCGCGGTTCACGCTCACACAAGTCAACTCTTGAGGCGAGTTGAACAAAAAAACGCTGATCACAGATGGCCAACTTGAACGTTCTGGCGGTGCCGGCACTGCGTTGCCGGCTTGGTGGCTTGCCAGGATTCGCCCCACCCGCTTGCGTCCCGCTTTGTCGCGTGAAAAGATGCCGGCCATTCCCTCCATGGCCCACGAGATCCTGGTGGATCTCTTCAAAAGTCGCCCTTCGCTCGCCGCCGAGATCCTCGACGAGGTCCTCGGGGTCCCTCTTCCGGCCTACACGGAAGCCCGGGTCGCCTCGGCCGACCTGACCGAGATCCAGCCGGCTGAATACCGCGCCGACGTGGTGGTGGTCCTCCGGGAAGGCGAGGTCACCGTCCGGGTGATCATCGTCGAGGTCCAACTGGCGACCAACGCCAGAAAGCGCCTGAGCTGGCCTGCCTACGTGACGGTTTCGCGGGCCATCCACGGCAGCCCGACGGCTCTCCTCGTCGTGGCGCCCGACCCGGCGGTCGCCGCCTGGTGTGCGGAGCCGATCGAGAC
>DIHE01000044.1 GCA_002420005.1 Holophagales bacterium UBA5704
GTCAAGCTCGGGCCGCGCTCGGCCCAGCTGGCGCGGTTCGGCGTCGGTTCGGCGGGCCGGCGCCGCGGCGGTGTGAGAGAGCTGGGCAGCCGCCGCAGGGCGAGCTGAGGTGACGTTGGCCCCCCTCTTCTCCTTGGAGGAGGGGGGGCGGCGCCCCGCGGCGGATGCCGCGCCGCGTAACCTTCGTGGCATCCTGCCGTATTGACAGGCGGTGCCGGGCACGGGGCCCGGCCACCCTCCCCCAGCAGCCAAAGGGATCGACGCCATGTTGAAGATCCGCGACCTCGTGAAAATCTACCCCGGTCCCGTCACGGCCCTCCAGGGGATCCACCTCGACGTGCCGCCCGGGATGTTCGGTCTGCTCGGCCCGAACGGCGCCGGCAAGACGACCTTGATGCGTATCCTCGCCGGCTTGATGGAGCCCACCTCGGGCAAGGTGACGCTGGACGACGAGGACATCCTGGCCAATCCCCAGGCGGTCTGGAGCCGGCTGGGGTATCTGCCGCAGGACTTCGGTTTCTATCCCCATCTCACCGGCGAGAAGATGCTCACCCATCTCCTGGAGCTCAAGGGCGTCGAGGCGCCGCAGGGCATGAAGCGGCTGGTCGCCGAGCTGCTGGACCGGGTCAATCTCACCTATGCGGCGAAGCGGCGGGTCAAGACGTACTCGGGCGGCATGCGGCAGCGGCTGGGCATCGCGCAGGCGGTCGCCGGCAATCCGCGGCTGATCATCGTCGACGAGCCCACCGCAGGCCTCGATCCCGAGGAGCGGCTGCGTTTCTATCGCATCCTCACCGAGTTGGCCGAGGACCGCATCGTCCTGCTCTCGACCCATATCGTCGAGGACGTCAACGTGCTCTGCCCCCGCTTCGCCGTGATCCGCCAGGGCCGGCTGGTGGCGCTGACCGCGCCGCATGAGGCGCAGGGCCGGCTGCGCGGCAAGATCTTCGAGGGCCGGGTGGCCCGCGAGGAGCTGGAGGCGGTGCGCGAGCGGCTGCGGGTGACCCAGGCCGTGCTGGTCGAGGGGCGGCACCGGGTGCGCATCTATGAGCCGTCCGGCGCGACGCCGGAGGGCTTCGAGCCGGTGCCGGCGACGCTCGAAGATGCCTATCTCCTGCTCATGCAGGACGTGACGGGCGCCTCCCGCGAGGAGGCCGGGGAGCCGGCGGCGGTCGCAGCCGGAGCAGGGCGATGAGCGGCTTCGGGCGGGTCCGTTCCATCTATGGGGTGGAGCTGGCCTTCACCCTGCGGCGGCCTCTGTTCTGGATCCTGCTCCTGCTCACCCTCCTGCTGAGCTGGGGGATGTCCACCGGGAACATGCAGATCGGCTCCGGCGACGCCTCGGTCGGCGGGCAGCGGGCGTGGATCACCTCGGAGTTCAGCGTCGCTTTCATCCTCTCCATCATGATCTGCGTGATCCACGGCTTCTTTCTCTCGATCGCCGCCGGAACGGGCGTGTTGCGGGACGACGAGAACCGCGTTGGTGAGCTGCTCCATTCCACGCGCCTCGGTCCTGGCGAGTACGTGTGGGGGAAGTACCTGGCCGTGCTCACCGCCTTCAGCCTGGCGCTCCTCGGGCATCTGGTGTTCATGGTGCTGTTCAACCATGTGATTCCGAACGCCGACGCGGTGGAGGTCCGCGGCCCGTTCGCGGTGGCCAGCTATCTGCGGCCGGCGATCGTCTTCGGGGTGCCGATGTTGCTGTTCATCTCCGGCGTCTCGTTCTGGCTCGGCGAGCGGTTCCGCCGCCCGATGGCGGTCTTCCTCTTCCCGATCGCCCTCCTGCTCACCTGTGTGTTCTTCCTCTGGGACTGGGCGCCGACCTGGCTCGATCCGCGGATCGACCGCCTGCTCATGGCGATCGACCCGTCAGGCTTCCGCTGGCTGAACCAGACCTGGATCAAGCTGGACCGCGGCGCGCGTTTCTACAACTCGACGCCGATCGGGCTCGACCTGCCGTTCGTCGTCTCGCGGTTGGTCTTCTCGGCCCTGGGTCTCTTCGGGGTGGCGATGGCGCAGCGTCACCTGGGGCAGAGCCTGCGCGGCGTCCGCGTGTCGCGCGCCGACCGGGACCGCGCCCGGCTGGCCGCGCAGAGCCCGGCGGCGGCCGGAGTGCGGGAGGCGGTCCCCGGGCCGCTGTCCGCCCTGGGCATGCGCATCGTCCCCATCGGGTTTCTGGCGGGCACCTGGCGCATCGCCCGCACCGAGGTGCGCAATCTGCTGGCGGCACCGGGGCTTTACCTGTTCGCCGCCCTCATCCTGCTGGAGACCCTGGGCGGCAGCCTCGTCCAGCTCGGTGCGTTCGGCACGTTCCAGCTGCTCACCCCGGGCCAGCTCGCGGTGCAGACGAGCGGCACGCTCTCCTTCCTGCTGGTTCTGCTGCTGATGTTCTACACCGTGGAATCGATCGAGCGCGACCAGGGATCGGGCTGCGCGGCGATCCTGCATGCCACGCCGGTGCGAACCGCCTCGCTGCTGTTCGGCAAATCGCTGGCGAACAGTGTGGTGGGGCTGTTCATGGTGCTCGCCACGTTCATCGGCTGCCTCATCGCGCTCCTGGTGCAGGGAAAGGTCGGCCTCGACCTG
This sequence comes from Holophagales bacterium UBA5704, assembly GCA_002420005.1. Classification (GTDB taxonomy): domain Bacteria; phylum Acidobacteriota; class Thermoanaerobaculia; order Multivoradales; family UBA5704; genus UBA5704. The sequence continues at coordinate 2,587 of DIHE01000044.1, forward strand.
TGGCCGTTCTTTCTCGTCTGGGGTCTGCTGCTCACGCCGACCTTCCTGCTCTGGACCTCGTTCATCCTGGCGGTGCGCGCCGTGACCGGCGAGCGGTATGCGACCTATGCCGTCGGCGTGGGGGTGGTGGTCTACACCTCGTACAAGCTGCTCGTCGGAGAGGTCAACTGGGTCGGCAACTGGCCGATCTGGGGGGCGCTCAACTGGACCGACATGGGCGGGTTCGATCTGAACGCCCGCGCCTTGGTGCTCAACCGGCTGATGGCACTCGGGGCCACGGTGCTGTTCACGGTGATTGCGGTGAAAGCCTTTCAGCGCCGGCAGCGGGATGCCATCGTCACCTTCCACCGCCTGGCACCGCAGCAGATCGGCCGCGCGCTGTTCCGGCTCTCGCCGCTCGCCCTGGTGCCGGTGCTCTGCGGCGTCACCCTCTGGCTCGCCGTGGAGGATGGCTTCCAAGGAAGAGCCTACGAAAAGAAGGGGCGGGACTATTGGAAGAAGAACCTGGCCACCTGGCTCGACGCACCGCAGCCGGCGCTGGCCCACGTCGATCTCGATCTGAAGATCGAGCCGGAGCGCCGCCGGTTCCACAACAAGGGGACCTACGAGCTGATCAACGACCGCGAGGCGCCGCTCACCCGCTTCGCCCTGACCCCCGGGCTCCACTGCAAGACGGTCCAGTGGACGCTCAACGGCAAGCCCTACGAGCCGGACAACCGGGCCGGGCTCTACGTCTTCACCCCGCCGGGCGCCTTCCCGCCGGGCGCCCGCCTGCGCGTCGGCTTCGAGCTCGAGGGGACCTTCCCCGAGGGGATCACCAGAAACGGCGGCGGCACAGGAGAGTTCATCCTTCCTTCGGGCGTGGTGCTCACCAGCTTCACCCCGAGCTTCACGCCGGTGATCGGCTACATCGAGGACTATGGGCGCAAGGAGGATGAGAACGACTACGAGGCCAGGGACTATCCGCCGGATCACTATCTCGGGAAGACGGATGCCGCGTTTGGCCTCAACCGGTCGTACACCACCCGCATCCGCCTCACCGGCCCGGCCGAATACACCTGGAACTCGGTGGGGACCCGCACGTCCTACAAGGAAGAGAACGGGATGGCGACCGCGGTGTGGGAGAGCGACCGGCCGGTGCGTTTCTTCAACGTCGTCGCCGGCCGCTGGACGGAACGGCGGGGGAAGGACACGGTCATCTACCACCATCCCGAGCACACCTACAACATCGACGAGATGAGCGCCGCGCTCGATGCGGCCCGGCAGTGGTACTCGGCCTGGTTCCACCCCTATCCCTGGAAGGAGCTCAAGCTGTCCGAGTTCCCCAACCTGGCCACCTATGCCCAGGGGTTTCCGACCAACATCACGTTCTCGGAGGGGATCGGCTTCCTGACCAAAGGCGACATCCAGACGGACGCCGTCTTCGTGGTCACCGCCCATGAGGCCGCGCACCAGTGGTGGGGCAACCTGCTGACCCCGGGCAAAGGGCCGGGCGGCAACATCCTCTCCGAGGGAATGTCCCACTTCTCGACCATGATGCTGCTCGAGCAGGTCAAGGGAGCGCGGGCGCGCATGGAGTTCGCCCGGCGGATCGAGGAGCGCTATGGAGACGAGCGGCGGGTGGATGCCGAGAAGGCGCTCGTCTGGATCGACGGCTCGCGCGACGGGGATACGACGGTCACCTACGACAAAGGCGGCTGGGTCTTCTGGATGATGCTCGACCTGATGGGCCGGGAGCGTGCGCTGGCCGGTCTGCAGCGGTTCATCGCGGATTGGGGGAATCAGCCGGACCATCCGGTGCTCCAGGATTTCACCGCCTCCATGCGCCCGTTCGCCCCCGACCCGGTGGCGTTCGATGCCTTCGTGCAACAGTGGTTCCACGAGGTCAAAGTCCCGCAGTACGAGCTGAGCGGGGCGCGCAAGGTGAAGAGCGGCGCCGGCTGGGAGGTGGTGGTGACGCTGAAGAACACCGGCACCGGCCGCATGCCGGTGGTGGTGGCGGCGGTCACCGGCGACCGGTTCACCGAGGAAGGGAAGCCCAAGCCCGGCTATCGCGACGCCCGGACGGCTCCGGTGCTCCTCGGACCCGGCGAGACCCGGGAAGTCCGCGTCTCCTGCCCCTTCGAGCCCGAGAAGGTGCTGGTCGATCCGGACGTCCGCGTCCTCCAGCTGCGGAGGAAAAACGCGGTGGCCTCTCTGTAACGGGGTCCGTAATCTCGAAGTGCGATCCTGGGTTGCGGGGGTGGTGGTGCACGGCCTGCTCACTGCGTGAGCAGGCCGCTTGACACGGTTTCGGGGGTGTGGCGCACCCTGATGAATAAGAGACCTTGTCACGGTTGCCGAACGGACCCCTGTTGCGCGCCCCGGGCGCGGGAGGAGATGTGCCATGAAGCTCCCTGTTCGCCGTGCTGTCGCCGCTGTACTGGTCGCCGGATTTGCGGGCCTGGGCGGGGCCGCCCCGGCCGCCGCCGCGGAAGCGGGCTGGTTCGAGCGGGGCATGGTCTGGCTCGTGGAGCTCTGGGCCGGCCCAGGGGCCGGAGAGTCCGTTCGCGGTGCCGAGCTGAAAGGCATGGGGCTCGACCCGAATGGTGGTGTCCTCCCTCCACCCGGTGGAGATGGCAGTGGCAACCCGCCGGGAGGGAACGGCTAGTTCTGTTTTTCTGGGGAAGGAGAATCCCATGACCGGACATCCTGACCGTGGAGCGTTGGAGGCCTTCCTTTTTGGCCTTCTGCCGAGCGAGGAAGCGAAGGGCGTTCTGACCCATCTGCTGGGCGGCTGCCGGAGCTGCCGCGAGAGCCTGGGCCCGCTGACCGCCGCCTTGTTTCTGCCCGGCGAGTTGGAAGAGGTGCCGCTGACCCCGGAGGAGGATGCCGCCTACGATGCCGCGATCTCCGCGGCGTTCGCCAAGGCGCTCTTCTGGCGCGAGGAGCGGCTGGTGCTGCATGAGGACGTCGGCGGCAAGATCCGGCGTCTCCTGCGCGGTGAGCTGCCGATCGAAGCGAGCTTCTGGACGGTCAACCTCTGCAACGTCCTCTTGGAGCAGAGCCGCGACCTGCGCCAGCAGCCGGCCGACATGCTGCGGTTGGCCTTGCTCGCGCGGGACGTGGCGGAGCGGCTCGAACCGGCTCCGGACGCCGGGCTGGACATCGTGGATTTGCGCGCCCGGGCCTGGGCCGAGCTGGCCAACGCCCGGCGCGCCAACGACGACATGGCCGAGGCCGAAACCGCGATGATGCGCGCGCTGGACCTGCAAGGCCAGGGCACCGGCTCCGAGATGCTCCTCGCCCGTCTGGCCGACCTCTCGGCTTCCTTGTTCTGCGACCAGCGCCGTTTCGACGAGGCGTTCCAGATGCTGGACACCGCCTATGGGCTCTACGAGCGGCTCGGCTCGGCGCACGACGCGGGCCGCGTGCTGGTGATGAAAGGGCTCTATACCGGTTACACCGGCAACGCCGAGCTGGGGCTCCAGATCCTTTCACAAGGGCTCGCCTCGATCGATCGGGACCGGGATCCACGCCTGACCTTCCGTACGCTCCACAACATCCTGCTGTTCCGCGTCGAGCTGGGCGATCTCGCCGAGGCGCGCCGTCAGCTCGATCGGATGGGGCACCTGTACGACCGCTATGCCGGCCCGCACGAACGGGTCAAGCTGCGCAGCATCGAAGGCAAGATCGCCGCCGGGCTGGGCGATCTGCCGCGCGCCGAAGAGCTGCTGCGCGGGGTGCGTGCCGAGCTCGATGCCGCCGGTCTCGGCTACCAGGCGGCGATCATCACCCTGGATCTGGCCTCGGTGTGTCTCCAGCTCGGCAAGGCCGGTGAGGTGCGCCGCTTGGTGGAGGAGATGGTGGAGACCTTCCGGTCGCTGCGGGTGGGGCGCGAAGCGATGGCCGCCCTGTCTCTGCTCTCCGAAGCGGTCGAGCAGGAGGTCACCACGGTGGGCCTCATCGCGCGCGTCGCGAATGTCTTGCAGCGGCTCGAACGCGGCCCGGGCCTGCTGGTGCGAACCGACCAGGACTGAGCGCATCGGCTGGTTGCTTCTCCATATGTGGTGCGGGCGCCCCTCCGGGGGCGCCCGTTTTGTGTACCATGGCCGGCCATGGCCATCTCTCCACAGCTCACCGTCCGCCTCGAAGACGTCCGGGCCGCCCGCGAGCGGATCGCGCCCTGGATCCACCGCACCCCGGTCCTCACCTCGCGCACCGCCGACGAGCGGATGGGCTGCCGCACCTTCTTCAAGTGCGAGACCTTTCAACGCACCGGCGCCTTCAAGGCGCGCGGCGCGTTCGCGCGCCTGACCCAGCTGACACCCGAGGAGCGGGCGCGGGGTGTGGTCGCGTTCTCGTCCGGCAACCATGGCCAGGCGACCGCTTGTGCCGCCCGCGAGCTGGGGATTCGCGCCACGGTCGTGATGCCCAAAGACGCGCCGGCCTTGAAGCTGGCGGCCACCCGGGGCTATGGTGCGCGTGTCGTCTTCTACGACCGGGCGGCGGGGGAGGACCGCGAGGCCATCGCCCGCCGGATCTCCGAGGAGGAGGGACTGGTGGTCGTCCCCTCCTTCGACGACGACGGCGTCATCGCCGGGCAGGGGACCCTGGCGCTGGAGCTGCTCGAGGAGGTGCCCGACCTCGACGTGATCGTCACCCCTTGCGCCGGCGGCGGCCTGCTCTCCGGGGTGACGATCGCCGCACGGTCGATCCGGCCCGAGATCCGCACCTACGGCGTCGAGCCGGAGGCGGGCAATGACATGCAGCTCTCGATGGAGCGGGGCGAGGTGGTGACGATCCCGCCGCCGAGGACGATCGCGGACTCGCTCCAGACGATGGCCGCGGCGCAGCGCACCCTGGACATTCTGCGAGCACTCTCCGCCGGAATCCTCACCGTGAGCGATCTCGAGCTGCGCCGCGCCATGGCCTTCGCGGCCGAGCGGATGAAGATCGTCGTCGAGCCCGGCGGCGCCGCGGGCTTTGCGGCGCTCCTCCACGGCAAGGTGCCCGACACGGCCGGCCGCAAGGTCGGAGTGGTGCTCTCCGGCGGCAATGTGGATCTCGCGCTCTTCGGGGAGCTGGTGGCGGGGCTCTGAGGGGCGAAGGACGGCAGGGGCGTCAAGGACTCCAAGGACGCAAGCCGCGGGCGGGAGGGCCTTGGGGTCGTTGGCGTCCTGTGTGTCCTTGGGGAGGCCCCCCCGTGCCCCGCCGCACCAGGGCGTTCTGCGCCTGCCAGCGGGTGGTGGCGTCGAGGTCGGCCAGGAAGCGGGTCTCGCGCCCTTCGAGGACCGCGAGGGGCTCGCCGTCGCGCCAGAGGAGGCGGTTGGCGGGGAGGGCTCCCAGCTTGTCGCCCGGCGTCGCGATGCCCACCAGGTTCAGCGGATCGGCGCCGCTCACCGAGACGAGCGTCCCTTTCTTCGGTTCCTTGCGCACGGCGCGCAACCGGCCGACCGCGTCCGGCAGGGCGTATTGCTCGCCGGAGAAGCCATCGACGAACCGGCCGCCGCGGATCTCGCCGCGCGCCTCCAGCCGGCGGAGCACGCTCTGCAGATCGCGCCAGGGAGGCAGCAGGGTCTCCCGCTCCAGCAGCCGCCGGAAGATCACGCCATAGCGCAGGAGCAGGGTGCGGGCGATCATTTCCGCTGCTTCGGGAGAAGGTCCGTCCACCGGGGGCGGTGCCACGGCAGGGGCCGGACGCAGCAACGACCAGCGGCCGGCGTTCTCCATGCCGAACGGCGACGGTGCGGCCCGCCGGCGCGCTGCGCGGTCGAAGGACGGCCGTTTGTGCGCCGGCACCAGGAGCGCGCGCAGGCCGCTGAAGCTGTCCGCGGTGACCAGGCCCCAGGCGACCAGCTCGGCGAGGGCCATCTCCACCTGGGTGTGGAGGAGCCCCGCGGCGTCGGCGATCTCGCCGAAGAAGGAAGCACCCTGGCCGAGCAGGACCTCGAAGACCGCCCGCGCGCCGGCCGAGAGGTCGAGGTCCGCGGGCGCCGCCGCCGGCACGGCTTCCCGCCAGTGCCGCAAGCGCGAGCGGCCGAGCAGGGCGATGGGCGTCGAACGCACCGGCCCGTTCTTGCGCCCGCCGCCGGGCTCCGGAGCCAGCGCACGGCCCCAGACGAAGCGTCCGGCCAGGGAGAGGCCGTCGAGCCAGGCCGGGTCGTACTGTTTCATCCGCGCCGGCAGGATCTCTTCCTCCCAGGCGCCGGCCGCCGCTTCGAATCCTTCGAGCTGGGCCACCAGCGCCGCCAGGCTGTCCGCCCCCTCGGCGTGGCCGTCCGGATCGACCCGCTGCCAGGCGAGGAGGAAGCGGACGAAGTCGGCTTGCGTCACCGGCTCGACCTCGCGGCGCAGCCGGTCGAGCGTGGCGCGGTGGATGCGGGCGAGCAGCCGGCGCTCGCACCACTCCGGCTCTGCCGCTCCCGGTGAGAACCGGCCGCGCAGCACGAACCCCTCCCCTTCCAGGGCCGCGAGCGCCGCCTCCACCGCGGCCGGGTGCAGGCCGCCGCTCGCCGCGAGGGCCGCGGTGGTCGTCGGTCCCACGCCTTCGAGCCGGCCGCGCACGATTTCGATGCGCGCCGCGTCCGGGTCCCAGGTGCGGTCGAGGCGCGGCGGGGCGGAGATCTCCGGGGTCCAGGTGGCCCCGGGCCAGACGGCGCGGGCGAGCGGCAGGCGTTCCGCCGCGATCCACAGGCCTGCGGTCCCCGCCGCGTGGAGAACCGCGGCCCGGCGCTCGCCGGCCAGGCGGTCGAACAGCTCCTCCCGGCCGGAGCGCCGCCCTTCGGCGACGGTCATGTAGCCCAGGGTGAGCAGGGCGTCGTGCAGCTCGTCCGGTGTCGCGGCGTCGGGCCAGGCCTCGGCGCGCACCCGTTCGATGGCGGAGGCGTCGAGCGCGCCCAGGTCCGCCGCGGTCTCCGGATCGAGCCAGCGGCGCAGCACCACGGCCTGGGTGCGGCGCTCTTCGAGCGGCGCGTCGTCGAGGAAGGCATACGGCTTGGCGGTGAGGATCTCGTGCGCCAGGGGCGACGGCTCGGTGAGGTCGCGGGCCACCAGGGTGACCGCGCCGCCCTCCATGCGGCGCAGCAGGGCTTCGAGCCCGTCGATGTCCATGGCCTCTTCGAGGCAGTCGCGCAGCGTCTGGGCGATCAGCGGATGGTCGGGGACCTCGCGCTCGCCGACGATGTTTTCGAGGCAGGCGAGCTGATCCGGGAAGACCACGGCGACCAGGTCTTCCGAGGCCTGGCGCAGCAGCGGCGCCGGCACCCGGCGTCCGCCGCGGAAGCGCGGCAGGGCGAGCGCGCGGCCGGCGTTCCACCGCCAGCGCACACCGAAGAGAGGCGCGTCGAGCACCGCCTGGACGAGCACGCCACGCGCGGTGTGGGAGTGGAGGAAGCGGAACACGTCTTCCAGCGGGAAGCTGTGGGTCGGCCCGAGAGACAGGACGATGGCGTCCTCGGTGGCCGCCGCCTGCAGCTCGAAATTGAACGTGCGGCAGAACCGTTTGCGCAGCGCGAGCCCCCAGGCGCGGTTGAGCCGGCTGCCGAACGGCGCATGGACGACGAGATGCATGTCGCCACCCTCGTCGAAGAACCGCTCGGCGACCACCACGTCCTGGGTCGGCAGCACCCCCAGGGAGGCCAGGGCCACCGCGAGATAGTCGACGAGCTGTGCCGCCGCGGAGGCGGAGAGCGCGAGGCGCTCGCGCAGGCGGGCGACCGTGGCCTCGCGGCCGTCCTCCGCAAGCCCCTCCGCCACCTCGGCCCGCAGCCGGGCCACGGCGCGCGACAGCTCGTCCGTGCGGCCGGGGGCCTCGCCGAGCCAGAAGGGGAGGGTGGGCGGCTCGCCGCGCGCGTCCTCCACCAGCATCCGGCCGGGCTCGATCTTGCGGATGCGCCAGGAGGCGTTGCCGAGCTGGAAGACCTCGCCGGGCATGCTCTCGACGGCGAAATCCTCGTTGACCGTGCCCACCAGGGCGCCGGAGGGCTCCAGCACCACCTGGTAGTCCGCGGTGTCGGGGATCGCGCCGCCGGAGGTGATCGCGGCGAGGCGCGCGCCTTTGCGCGCCCGCAGCCGGCCGTTCACCTCGTCGTGGTGCAGATAGGCGCCGCGCCGGCCGCGCCGGGTGGAGAAGCCGGTCGCGAGCATCTCCACCACCTCGTCGAAGTCCTTCCGTTCCAGGTCGCGAAACGGCCAGGCGCGCCGCATCAGGGCGAAGAGGTCGTCCGCGCCCCACTCTTCGACCGCCGTGGCGGCGACGATCTGCTGGGCCAGGATGTCGAGCGGTTTTTCCGGGAGGATCAGCCGGTCGAGCTCGCCCCGGCGCACGGCGTCGAGGAGGGCCGTGCACTCCACCAGCTCGTCGCGGGTGGTGGCGAAGAGGCGGCCTTTGGGGGTGCCGGCCAGGTGGTGGCCGGAGCGGCCCACCCGCTGCAGGAAGGCGGCGATCGAGCGCGTCGATCCGATCTGGCAGACCAGGTCCACGGAACCGATGTCGATCCCCAGCTCCAGCGATGCCGTGGCCACGAGAGCCGAGAGCGCGCCCTCCTTGAGCCGCCGCTCGGAGTCCAGCCGCACCTCCTTGGCCAGGCTCCCATGATGCGAGGTGACGCGGTGGGCGCCCAGGCGGTCGGAGAGGTGGCGGGTGACCCGCTCCGCCTGCCGCCGGGTGTTGGTGAACACGAGCGTCGTGCGGTGCGCGCGGATCAGCTCGGTCAGCCGGTCGTAGACCTCCAGCCAGACCTCGGCGGGCATCACCGCTTCGAGCGGCGAGCCCGGCACCTCGATCCCCAGGTCGAGCGTCCGGCCATGCCCGGCATCGACGATCGTGCACCGCGGTGTGCCGTCCGCCGCGACGGCCGCGGTGCCGACGAGCAGCCGCGCCACGTCCTCGATGGGCTTCTGGGTGGCCGAGAGGCCGATGCGGATCAGGTTCCGCCCGGCGGTACGCCGGCACAGGTCGTCGAGGCGCTCGATCGAGAGCGCCAGGTGGGACCCGCGCTTGTCGTCCGCCACGGCGTGGATCTCGTCGACGATGAGGGTGCGGGCGGTCGCGAGGAGGCGCCGCCCGCCGTCGCTGGTGAGCAGGATGTACAGCGACTCCGGCGTGGTCACCAGGATGTGCGGCGGCCGCTTGAGCATCTGGGCCCGTTCGGCGGCGGGGGTGTCGCCGGTGCGCACCAGGGTGCGGATCTCGGCAGTGTCCAGACCGCGCGCCGCGAGCTCCGCCCGGATGCCCGCCAGCGGCTCCAGCAGATTCTTCTGCACGTCGTTCGACAGCGCCTTCAGGGGGGAGACGTAGACCACCTGCGTCTCGTCGCCGAGCGTGCCGTCCGCCGCCTGGCGGACCAGACCGTCGATCGCGGAGAGGAACGCGGCCAGCGTCTTGCCCGAGCCGGTGGGGGCCGCGATGAGCGTATGCCGGCCGGCATGGATCTCCGGCCACGCCCGCACCTGCGGCTCGGTCGGCGCGCCGAACCGCGCCTCGAACCAGGCGGCGACGGCGGGGTGGAACAGGTCTTGGAGCATGATGCAGTGGGGCGCAAGGTCAGCGTAATCCTGGTAGGATAACAGAGGGACGACGCCCGGTCGGTCGTCTTGGCACGGCGGGTGCCGAATCGGCAAGGCCGGTTGAACCTTTCTCGCGCCGGCGGTGTCTCATCTGAGGACGGCGGCGTCCACCGCAGCGACAAGAAATGTCCACCAACCGTCCCCGAACGGGGACAGAGAGAGCCGGAGAGGAAGGGAGAGGGGTGCGGGGGCCGGCTCCGATCCGTTGGCATCGTCTGTGCGTATCCTTCCCGCAGAAGGACGCCTACGGTTCAAGGGGGCCAGAATGTCGAGAGAAAGCGCAGACCACCAGAAGGGCTGGAATTTCGAAGCGGCGGCCATGCCCTTCGTGGACGCGCTGTACAACACCGCCTACCGCATGACCCGCAATGCCGAGGATGCGGAAGATCTCGTGCAGGAAACCTACCTCAAAGCCTACCGGTACTACGACAAGTTCGAGGAGGGGACCAACTTCAAGGCGTGGTTGTTCAAGATCATGAAGAACACGTTCATCAACAACTACCGCAAGAAGCAGCAGGCTCCGGCGCTGAGCGACTTTGCCGAGATCGAGGAGTCGTTCGAAAACCAGGTCAACGAGGACGTGGTCAAGCAGATCAAGAACCCCGAAGAGGAGCTGCTGGAGAACGTTCTGGACGGGGACGTCCAACGGGCGCTCGACAAGCTGCCGCCGGACTACCGGATGGTGGTGATCCTGGCGGACCTGGAAGGATTCTCCTACAAGGAGATCGCCGAGATCCTGGAGGTGCCGGTCGGGACGGTGATGAGCCGCCTCTACCGGGGCCGCCGCCTGCTCGAAGCCGCGATGCTCGAGTTCGCCCGCGAGCATGGCTATCTGCGCGCCGGCGAGCCCGCGAAGATGCGGAGCAAGGTCGCGGCGGCGAAATAGACCGCGTGCAGGCGTCGCTGGAACGCGGAGGAAATATCCGTGTGGCCCCCCGAGTTGATGTACGTGGTAACACCGGGGCGCTTGGACCGAGCCTGGATCGCGGAGGACGACGATGGACTGCAAAGAGGTCGGGACGGTACTTTTCCTGTTTTTTGACAATGAAATGGAAGACGACCTCCTGTCCCCCTTCCGGGACCACGTCGCCCGTTGCAGCCACTGTGCACAGCGCCTGGCCTACACCCGCCGGTTGTTGTTGATCGTGCGGGAGCGGTGCGCGCGCTGTTGCGCTCCCGAGCGTTTGCGGATGCGCATCCTCACCAGCCTTCCGCATCGTGGGTCTCTCCCCGGGACCCACTGAAAGGGTCTCCATGAACCGCTCTCCGCTGGTCCGCGTCGCCGTGCTGGCGCTCTGCCTCGCCGCGTCGGCGCTCCCGTCCCTCGCCCAGGAGGTTCGTCTCCAGGGTCTCGAAGGCGGACGCCTGACCGATGCCGATCTCGCGCAGGGCACGTCGATCGTGGTGTTCTGGGCCGCCTGGTCGCCGCGCTGCCGCGACATCGCGAGCCGCGTCCAGCCGCTGGCGCAACGCTGGGGCGGCCGCGCCCGCGTCGTCGCCGTGAGCTTCCAGGACGACCGCGCCGCCGTCGAAACCTTCGTGGCCGGCAAGGCGTTCGGCGCAGACGTCTTTCTCGACCCGGACGGCCTGCTGGCCAAGAAGTACGACGTGGCCACCTTGCCCGGCCTCCTGGTGCTCAAGGACGGCCAGGTCGTCTACCGCGGCAAGCTGCCGGAGGACCCCGACCGGGTCATCGGCGCGGCGCTGTAGGGCTATCGCCCCGTATATTCGGTGAACAGCAGCAGGTTCCCTTCGCTGTCGGTCGCGAGCACCTGGAGGTAGCCGGGCTGCCGGTCGAGGCCGGCGCGGTCGTTGATCGACGGGTGGACGGGGAACGACGAGCCCTGCGCGACCAGGTAGTCATGGGTCTTGCGGGCCGAGGCCACCCAGAAGCTCGGATGCCCGTTGGCCTGCCGCGGCACCGGGAAGCGGTCCTCTTCGCGCGTCGCCTTGTGGAGGCCGAACACGGCGTGCCGGCTCCAGAAGCCGAACCAGTCCTCGTCCTCGTAGGGGACGCCCAGGCCGAGCTTCTCGCGGTAGAACGTCTCCGTCTCCGGCATGTTCTCGGTGGCATAGGCGGAGTAGTCGAGCTCGCGCACCAGACCTTCCGGCAGGAGGCGGACGGCGAAGTGGGCGACGATCTTTCCCTGATGGAGGACATCGGTCACCAGGGTCTCGTCGCGGAACGGGTGCGCCCCCAGGCCTTCGAGGAGCGCACGGTAGCTCACGATCTGCCGCGCGCCGCTCGGCACCACGGCGAGGTCGCGGATCGACAGGCGCGCCGAGAGCCCACCGCCCGACCGGTCGTACTCCCTCCATTGCCGCGCCAGCCGGCGCCGCGTCGCGGTGTCGCCGCGCTCGACGAGGCCGAGAGCCTCCCGTGAGTTGTCGAAGAAGAACGCTTCGGGAGACAGCGTAGCCGCGAGTCCGGCGGCGTCCGCGTGCAGCCAGGCGGTGAGCGCCCGCCGCACCGGCTCCGGCGGCGCCGTCTCGAAGCGCGGCGGCGCGGGCGCCGGCCCCTCCGTCTGAAAGCGCTCTTCCAGAAGGACGAACGGATTGCCGGAAGGGTCGAGCTCGATGGCCGCCCGGTCGCCGGCCGGCGTGACGAAGCGCTGAACCGGCGCCACCGCGGCCTTGGCGAGATCCTCGACCAGGAAGGTGGCATAGGCGTTCGGCATCGCCGGACGCACCACGGCGAACCCCTGGAGGCCGGTCGCATCGAGCACGTACCGGCTGCCGCCGGCGCGGAAGACCGCCCGCTCCGCTCCGACGTGCTCCGGGGCGCCGAGCAGGGGGGTATAGAAAGCGACCGCGCGCGCCAAATTCTTGACCGGCACCGCCAGCTCGAAGTCGAACCCTTTTTCATCCCCCGGGGCGTCGAGATCGGCGGCGATCGACTGGTGCAGCAGGCGGAAGCGATCCTCCGGGCCGCGCCGGAAGACCTGCATCACCAGCCAGCGGTCGGTGAACTCCCAGCGGATGGCGGGCTCGCCGGTCACCTCGACCGAGTAGACGGCGAACGCCTGCGTCTCGTCGAGGACGATCTCGGCGTCCTGGATCTCCATCGTCACCGCGATCGCGCCACCCGGCCGCTCGTATTCCTCCCATTCCCGCGGCAGCGCGGCCATCACCGCGTCGACGCCGCGGTCGATGCCGGTCACCCGCGAGATCCGCGTGACCTCCGGCGCCAGCAGGGCGCGGTAGCCCGGGGCGTCGAGAGTGCACCAGGATTCGAGAAGCTGCTCGATGGTGGCGCCGACCGCCTGGCGGGCGGCGGGATCGCCGCCTTGAAACGCGACGCCGGAAAGGTCGAGCGTGACGTGGCCCTGTGGGCGGGGCGCGCCGGGGGTCTCGGCCGCAGTCGTTGCCAGGCCGTGGAGCAGGAGCAGAACGGCGAGCTCCAGGGCGAAGCCGAGGCGGCGGGGAAAAGGCATGGTCGTCCTCCGATCGGTTCCCAGATGCCGGCGTATTCTATGAGATCGGAGGCTCGGTTCCGCCTCCGTCCCTCACCGGGCCTCGGCGCGCACCTTGAGAAGGAGGAGGAATCCGGTCCACACGGGGCGCGTTGCGTCCCTTTCACCAAGGAGGTCCTGCATGCTCAAGAAGCTCCACCGTCTCACCCTGAACCGCGAGACGCTCCGCCGTCTCGACGAGCCCGCCCTGCGCGTCGTCGAGGGGGGTGGCGTCCAGGCCATCCCGATGTCCGAGGAGCCCGGCTGCATGTCACCGCTCTGCATGCCCACCTTCTGGAAGGGCTGCGAAGAGAACGGCTGAGGCTCGGTGGCGCCGGCGGAGCGTACCCCGCCGGCGCCGTGGTTTCAGATGCGCTCGACGATCTCGCCGCGCTGGCCGGCAGGGCCGGGATACACTTTCCACCCATGCCGCATCTCACCCCGCCGACGCTGCATGTCACCACCCGCGAAGCCTGGCGCGCCTGGCTCCAGGAGCACCACGACCACGAGAGCGAGATCTGGCTCGTCTTCGAGAAGAAGCACACCGGCCGGCCGAGCGTCTCCTACGACGAAGCGGTGGAGGAGGGCCTCTGCTTCGGCTGGATCGACGGGCTCGTCCGGCGGCTGGACGAGGACCGTTACATGCAGCGGTTCACTCCGAGAAAGCCGGGGAGCCAGTGGTCCGCTTCAAACCTGAAACGCTACGCGAAGCTCCTTGCGGAGGGCCGCCTCGCGCCGCCCGGCCTCGCCGCCGCTCCGCCGGAAGGCGCCGCGAGCGCCCTCCCCCGCCGCTGGACGACCGGCGACCCCCTCCCCGGCTTCATCGAGCAGGAGCTCCGCCGGCACCCGGAAGCCTGGGAGGCCTTCGAGCGCCTCGCCCCGTCGCACCGCCAGGAGTATGTGCGCTGGATCGACGAGGCGAAGAAGGACGAGACGCGGCAGAAGCGCCTGGCCGAAGCGGTGCTCCGGCTGCGCGAGAACCGCAAGCTCGGGATGAAATGAAGGGGGGCGCCTACGGCGCGCGCAGCGTCGTCGCCGGATCGACCCTTGTCGCCTGGCGCGAGGGGAGGAGGCAGGCGAGGCAGGCGACCGCTCCGAGGACGAGGGCGGCGACGGTGAAGTGGCGCCAGTCGGTGGGCTCGACCTCGAAGAGCTGGCCGGCCAGGGCCTTGTCGGCGAAGTACGCCCCGAGCGCCCCCAGCGCGAGACCGGGGACGATCCAGCGCGCTCCCAGCCGCAGCACGCCGGCGAGCACCTGGCGGCGCCGGGCGCCGAGCGCCATGCGGATGCCGATCTCGCGGCGGCGCAGCGAGACCGCCTGCGCCACCACGCCGTAGATCCCCAGCATGCTGAGCACCAGGGCGAGGGCGGAGAAGCCGGAGAACAGGCCGGTGGTCAGCCGCCGCCGCGCGGTGGTGGCGGCCAGCAGCGAGGACATGGTGGCCATTTCCGGCACCGGCTGCCCGGGATCGAGGTCGCGCACCGCGCGCCGCAGCGCTCCCGCCACGCCGGCCGGCGGCACGGCGGAGCGGATCACCAGGCTCATGTAGTTGGGCGGCGAGAGGTCCGGGCCGGCATTGCGCTGCGACAGGAAGATCATCGGCTCCATCCCGGCTTCCGGCGGATTCTGCTGCACGTCCTCCACCACCCCGATGATCTCGACCCGCGCCGAGGTGCCGCGCAGCAGCACGTGCCGGCCCAGCGGGTCCTCGCCGGGAAAGACGAGATCGCGCAACGACCGGGTGATGATCGCGGTCGGCGGTGCATCCGGTGCGAGCTGGGGATCGAAATCGCGGCCGGCGAGGAAGCGCGTCTTCAGGGCCGGCAGGTAGCCGGCACTGGTGAGGCCGCGCAGCACCAGGGGCTGCTGCTCGGGCGGCAGCGGCGCCCGGCCTTCGACCGACAGGGCCATGTGCGGGGCGCCCGCCGTGGGCGGGTACTCGATCAGGCCCGCCCCTTCCACCCCGGGGATCTTGCGGACGCTCGCGAGCAGCTCCTCGAAGAACACCCGGCGCTCCGTGGCTCCGGGGTAACGCACCTCGGGCAGGGTGATCTGCACGACGAGCAGGTGCTCGGGGTCGAAGCCCAGCTCCAGCTGGTTCACCTTCTGCAGGCTGCGCAGCAGCAGCCCCGCCGCCGAGAGCAGCACCAGCGCCAGGGCGACCTGGCCGGTGACCAGCAGCCCCTGCACCCACTGCGAACGGACGCTCCCGGCGCTCCCCCGCCCCCCTTCCGCCAGGAAGCTGCGCGGGTCGGTGCGCAGGGTCTGCCAGGCGGGGATCAGACCGGCCAACAGCCCGGCGACGGCGGTGACCAGCACGGCGAAGAGCAGCACCCGGCCCGAGACGGTGGCCTCGGTGAGGCGCGGCAGGTCCGCCGGGTGGGCGGCGACCAGCAGGCGCAAGCCCCAATGTGCCAGCAGCACGCCGAGCCCGCCGCCGGCGCCGGCGATCAGCAGGCTCTCGCGCAAAGCCTGGCCGAGGATCTGGCGCCGCCCTGCGCCGAGGGCGATCTGGGCGGCGGTCTCGCGGCGCCGGGCCAGGCCGTCGGCGATCAGCAGGTTGGCCACGTCGGCGCAGGCGATCAACAGCACCAGCCCGACCGCGGCCAGCAGGAGCAGCAGCGTTCTGCGGCTGCCCCCGACCAGGTGCTCGTTCATCGAGAGGACGGCGAGGTCGTAGGTGGTGTCGTAGAAGCCCGGATGCGCCCGCTTGTAGGCCGCCGCGATGCCGGCGATCTCGCTCTGTGCGGCGGTCAAGGTGGCTCCGGGGCGCAGCCGTGCCGCCACCTGCAGGTAGCCCGCGCCGTTCTCCAGGGCGCGGCGGGGCATGAAGTTGACGCTGTCCGGGCGCGGCAGCCAGATCTGTACGTCGCCGAAGGGGAAGCGCAGCGTCTCGGGCAGGACGCCGACGATCGTCGTCGGCAGCCCTTCGAGGTCCAAGGTCTTGCCGAGGACGCCGCGGTCTCCCGCGTAGCGCTGCCGCCAGAAGCCGTGGGAGAGCAACGCCACCGCGGGACCGCCCTCCTTCTCCTCGTCTGCGCTGAACGTCCGCCCCAGCACCGGATCGACTCCCCAGACGGCGAAGAACGCGCCGTTCACCCGCATCCCGGAAAGCTCCTCCGGCCGGTCCCGCTCGGTCAACCCGAACGGAGTCGCATACCAGGCGGCGATCCCGGTGACCGAGCGGCATTGCGCAGCGAGAGTCTGCACCTTGGGCCAGGAGACCTCCTGCAGATCCGCCTGGTCGGGGACGGCGGCGCCGATTTTCACCAGCCGGTCGGCCTCGCGATAGGGGAGAGGGCGCAAGGCGACGGTGTCGAGCAGGCTGAAGATCGCCGTATTGGCCCCGATGGCGAGGGCCAGGGTGGCCACGGCGGTGAGCGTCAACCCGGGATGGCGGAGGAGCCTGCGGAGGCTCAGTTTGATTGCGCGAACCATGGTGGCTTGCGGTCCCGATCGTTTCTGGGGCGATTGTCTCATCTCTCCCGCCGGGACGCACCTTTCTAGGAGTAGAGTTGCTGCCTGGCCTGCCTGCGGCCGGCGTCCTGCTTCAAGAGGGGGTGACGATGCGAGTTCTCCTGCTGCAACCGCCGTTGGTTCCGGCCGCGGAAGTGACTCCGCCGCTCGGCTTGACCACCCTCTCGTCCTGGCTGCGTGCCCATGGCCATGCGACGCGGGTCCTGGACCTCGACCTGGAGGTGCGGGAGCGCGAATCGGCCGCCGCGGATCGTTACGTCCCGTTGTTCGAGCGCGCGCTCGACGACTTCGCCCCGGACGTCTGTGCCGTGACCTCGATGTACAGCAACAGCCTGCAGGCCGAGCACCTCGTGCGCGCCGCGAAACGGCGCCGGCCGGAGGTGGTGACGGTGGCCGGCGGTGCGCATTTCGGAGCCCTCGGGCCGGCCTCGCTGCGCCGCCTGCCGGAGCTCGATTTCGCCATCCAGGGCGAGGGGGAGCCGGCGCTCGCGGGCCTCCTCGCCGCCTTGGCGGACGGGGGGGACTGGAAGAGCGTCCCGTCGCTGTGCCACCGCGAGAACGGCACGGTGGTGACCAACCCCTCCCGCGAGCAGATGGACCTCGCCGCGTTGCCACCGATGTGGAGCTCCCTCGGCGATTCGCTGGACCTCACCCGCTACGTGAAGACGATCCAGCCGGGCTCCCCGCGCCGCCTGATCTACATCGAGGCGGGGCGCGGCTGCCCGTTCGCCTGCACGTTCTGCGCGACGGCGCCGTTCTGGAAGCGGCAGTTCCGCGTCAAGCCCGCCCGGGCGATCGTCGAGGAGATGCGTTATCTCCACGAGGAGCACGGCTACGACAGCTTCATGCTGGTGCACGACCTGCTGACGGTGAGCCCGAAGTTCATGGCGGAATTCTGCGACGTCCTGCTGGACGCCCGGCTGCCGGTGGAATGGATGGCGAACTCGCGCACCGACATCCGCCTGAAGGGCCTCCTCCCCAAGATGAAGGCCGCGGGTTGCTGGAAGCTGTTCTTCGGGATCGAGTCGGCCTCGGAGCGGGTGCAGAAGGTGGTCGACAAGCACCTCGATCCCAAGACCGCCGAGACGACGGTGGTGGAGCTCGCGGAGCACGGCATCTCCTGCACCTGCTCGTTCGTGCTGGGTCAGCCCGACGAGCGGGCGGACGAGCTGTCCGCCTCGATCACCCTGGGAGCCCGCCTCAAGATGCTGGGCGCCGACATCGTGCAGTTCCACCGTCTGCGCATGTGGCCGCCGGCCCCGATCACCACCACCACCGTGCCGGTGGATTTCGACCTCGACGCCCTGCGCATCGAGTACCCGTTCGTCGAGGTACCGCCCTCCCACGTCGAGGCGATCCTCTCGGACCATGATTTTTTCAGCGGCTATTTCGTCCCGGAGACCCTCGCCGGAACCCCGAACCAGCTCTCGCAGGTCGAGATGTTCTTCCACCACGCGGTGACCCTCGCCCCCTACACCGTGGCGGCCCTCGGCCAGCTCACCCGGGGCGGCATGGTGGGCGCGTTCTACGCGGCGCTGGCGCAGGTGGGGCCGCTGAAGCGGGAAGAGCTGAGCTGGGACGCCACCGGCGATCCGAGCACCAACTGGCGCGCGATGCGGCCCCTGTTCCTGGCTCTTCTCGCCGGCGCCGACCTCCACGAGGGGGCGCGCCGGTTGGCACAAGGACTCTTCGGCTATGAAGAATGGCGGTTCCACTTCCTGCTCGGTATGCCCACTCCGGAGCCGCCCGCCGCGGAGGGAGGCACCTGGTCCGCCTTCCTCTCTCCCCTCGATGTCCCGCAGAGCATCGAGCGCCTGCGGGCCGGAGAGGACTTGACCGACGATCTGCTGGAGCCGCGGATCCTCGTCCTGGTGCGTCAGGCGTCCGGCGGGTGCGCGTCCTACGAGCTCGACCCGGAGGACCTCGGCGAGCTGCGGCAACCGGACAGCGAGCTGGCCCGAGAGCTTTCCGCCGTCCACTGACGGCGGCGTCCGTAAACCACTCTGAGAAGGAGGAAACGCATGAACGAAATCCAGACCGTCAGCGCGAAGGTGGAGAGCAAGAGCCGGCTCAAGGCCCGTCCGTTCCAGGATCCCCTCCTGGCCGCGCCGGCGGGGATTCCGCCGGTTCCGATCTACGCCTGAGCGTCCCCGGGAGGGGCTCCCGCCGGGAGCCTCTCCTCCCTGCCTTTCCGTTGCGCCAGCGCAGCGTGGATGCTCTCCTGGATGCGCACCGCCGCGGCGTAGGGGTCGGCGGCGTCGCGGATGGGCCGGCCGACCACCAGATGGTCGGAGCCGCTGTCGATCGCCTCCTCCACCGTCATCACCCGCTTCTGGTCGTCGGCCGGCCGGTTTTCCGCCGGGCGGATGCCGGGCGTGACCACCGCCAGGCTCGCGCCGCAGCTCTCCTTGATCCGCCGCGCCTCCTGCGCCGAGGCGATCACGCCGGTGCAGCCGGCTTGCGCCGCCCGCCGGGCGCGCGCGAGCACCAGATCGTGCACGTCGATGGTGATCCCCAGCTCCTCCAGGCCGCGCCGGTCGAGGCTGGTCAGCACGGTCACCGCGAGGATGCCGACCTCGCCCCGTTCGCGGCAAGCCGCGTGCAGGATGGCGTCGTCGCCGTGCACCGTGGTGAACGTGATGGGCCGCGTCCGGATCTGCCGGACGGCGCGCGCCACGGTCTCCGGAATGTCGTAGAGCTTCAGGTCGAGAAAGACCTGCTTGTCCTGTTCGAGGAGCCGGTCGACCAGCGGGAAGCCGGCGGCGAGGAAGAGCTCCAGCCCGACCTTGTAGAAGCGGACGGCGTCGTGGAGCGTGGCGACCAGACGGTGCGCCTCGGCGGCGGTCGCGACGTCCAGGGCGAAGATGAGACGATGGGCGGGATCGACGGGCATGCACACACCTCCTGGGGCGGCGACCCTAGCACAGCCGAAGCACAGCCTTCTCGGCGCCGGAGGGGCGCGATTCAAAGGAGGAGTGGTGCGGCGGCCCGGGAGAGGCCGGGCCGCCGAGGATCAGACCGCCTCTTCGTCCGCTTCGTCCGGGAGGTCGGGGACCGCCTCCGGATGACCCGGGCGTTGTGCCACGGAGTCGTGCAGGTAGCGGACGAGCTTGTGGAAGCCCCGCAGCATCTCGCTGAGGGCCTGCTCCTCCATCGGCGGAAGGAGGCGGTTGATGCCGAGGATGTTGTAGACGTTGGGGACTTCCCCATCGCGGACGCCGACATCGCGCGGGTTGGCGGGCCAGAGGCCGCTCGGCTGCCCCCCCGAGCGGCGGATCGCCTCCGGCCGCTCGTTGATGATCTGCAGCGCATTGTGCAGATCGTTCAGGTCGCAGTCCAATGCCGCGAGGATCTTCTCCAGCGTATCGAGCGACGGCTTCTGTTTGCCCGTCTCGTAAGCGGACAACATCGCCTTGGTGATACCGGCCGCGTCCGCGACCTGGTACTGCCTTTTTCCCTGCCTGTCACGCAGCCAACGTAGGGCCCTACCGAGACCGTGGAAGATGGACATGCGCGAAATTTACCTTCTCTCGCCCGGCAAGGCAAGTACAAACTTAGGCCGGTCAAAGACTTGGTTCGGCAAAATCGTTCTTGTCCACCGGGCTTTTGCCCTTGACAAGAGGATTTGTCGCGGCCTATGGTTGTCTCGCCTGACAAGTTGTAACCGTCAAAGGACAAACCTGCGGACTTGAACGATGCGGACTTTGATACTGCCGGAAGGCCGGTTTGGTCGCCGGATCGCGCCTGCGGGAAAACTTCCGGGGGGTCCGGACCCTCCGGAGACGGCTCCGGAGGCCCGCGATCACCCCGAGAGGCCGCTCCTCGAGCGCTTCGTCCGCGGCGAGCTGTCGGAGCCCGCAGATCCCCGCAACCGTGCCGCCTGCCGTTTCATCGTGCGCCATCTGCTGGCCGGTTGTCCACTCTGCACACGGATCACCGGCCGGCTCTGGCGGCTGGGAGATGCCGGCCCGCTGTTAGACTGACGCGGTGAGCACCGAGCCTTTCCTTCATTCCGCCGCGACGGCCCAGGCCCTCGAGCTGCCGAGCCTGCTCGCCGTACTCGCCCGCCTCTCGGCGAGCGATCTCGGCCGCGACCGCGTCCAGGAGCTCCAGCCGTATACGGACGAAGCCGCCCTGCGCGCCTGGCGCTCCCGTTTCGAGGAAGCCTCCCGCCTCGTCGGCGAGCGTTCGCTGGTCCCGGGCTTCGACGTCCCGCTCCAGCAGCTCCTCGAGCGCCTCGTCCATGGCCGGCCTCCCATCGAAGGCATCGACCTCGTCCGCGTGGCCGATTTCGCCAAGGCGGCGCGCGCCGCGGCGCAGCGCATCCGCCAGGCGGTGCCTCCTTGCCCCGCCCTCGCGGAGCTCGCCGCCGGCCTGCAGGACCTGGAGCCGCTGTTGCGGCGCATCGACCGCACGTTCGACCGCCGGGGGGAGGTCCGGGAAGACGCCAGCCCCTTGCTCTCCAGCCTGCGCAGCCAGATCCGGCGGGTGCGCGATCAGCTCTACCGCGACCTCGGCGAGTTCGTCGGCGGCCACAAGGAAGAGCTGTCGGAGGACACCATCCCCATGCGCGGCGGCCGGCTGGTCGTCGTCCTCCAGGCGGGTGCCCGCGGGCGCAGCCCCGGTCTCGTCCACGGCCGCTCCGCCACCGGCAAGAGCTTCTACTTCGAGCCGCTCCAAGTTGTCGAAACGAACAACGCCCTCCAGCAGTCGGTCGAAGACGAGGAGGCGGAGCGGCGCCGCATCCTCCACGAGGTGCTGGCGGAGACGCGCGCCGCCCTGCCGGCCCTGCGCGCCTGGGCGGACCTGCTGGGCGAGCTCGACCTGCTGCAGACGGCGGTGCGCTTCGGCGAGCGGTGCAACGGCGGCCTCGCCGAGATCGGGCCGCGCCATGAGCTGCGCCTCACCGGTGCCCGCCATCCCCTGCTCGATCCCCAGCTCGCCGAGCTGCGTTCCGAGGCGCTCGGCCAGACCGGCCACCTGGGCACCATCGTGCCGCTCGATGTCGAGCTCACCGCCGGCCGCCGCATCTTGGTGGTCACCGGCCCGAACGCCGGCGGCAAGACCGTGGCGCTCAAAACGGTCGGCCTGCTCTCCCTGATGGCGCAGTGCGGCCTGCCGATCCCTGCGGCGCCGGGGAGCCGGGTGCCGTTTCTCAAGAGCCTGGTGGCGACCGTGGGCGACGAGCAGGACCTGCTCGCCGACCGCTCGACGTTCAGCGGCCGGCTCCTGCGCCTCAAGGAGGCCTGGGAGGCCGCCGATCCGGACGCCCTGGTGCTGCTCGACGAGCTGGGCTCCGGCACCGATCCGGAAGAGGGGGCGGCCCTCTCCATCGCGCTCCTCGAAGGGCTCGCCGAGAAGTCGAGCCTGGCGGTCATCACCACCCACCTCACCCAGCTCGCCGCTGCGGCCCTGGAGACCTCCGGCTCCTCCTGCGCCGCGATGGAGTTCGATCCCGGCACCGGCCGGCCGACGTTCCACCTCATGCCCGGCCCGCCCGGCGGCAGCGAGGCGCTGGCCCTCGGGCGCCGGCTCGGTCTCCCCACCGCCTGGCTCGACCGCGCCGAAGCGCGCCTCGGCTCCGAGCACCGCGACCTGCGCCGGCTGATCGCCGAGGTGGAGGGCGTCCGCCGCGACCTGGGGGAGACCCGCGCCCGGCTGGAGGAGGAGCGCGCCGATGCCGAGAAGCTGCGCCGCCGCCTCGCCGAGGAGCTGGCGCGCGCCGAAGAGGAGCGCCGAACCGTCGGGCGCCGCCTGCGCAGCGAGCTCGACAGCTTCAAGCGCGAGATCACCGAGCGCCTGCGCGGCGAGGTCGAACGGATGCGTGAGCGCTTCGAGGAAGGGCGCCGCAAGGGCCTGGAGGCCGAGGCGGTCGAGGTCCTGTTCGCCGCCGCGCCGGTGCTCGAAGAAAAACCGGAGCCGGCGCCCTCCGGCCCGATCGCCGTGGGCGCGACCGTGCGCCACGTCGGCCTCGGCTGGCAGGGCGTTCTGGACAAGCTGGAGGGCGGCCGGGCCGAGGTGCTGGTCAAAGGCAAGCGCCTGCGCTGCCGCCCGGACGAGCTGGCCCCCGCGGGTACCGCGCGGTCTGATCGGCCGGATCGGACCTATCCGTCCGATCTCCGCACCCTCCGCCGCGACCTCGACGACGCGGTCGAGCTGCCGCCGGAGATCCACCTGATCGGCAAGCGGGTCGAGCCGGCCCTGGAGGAGCTCGACAGCTACATCGACCAGGCGATCCTGTCGCACCGCAAGGAGGTGCGGGTGGTGCACGGCCATGGCACCGGCCGGCTGCGCCAGGCGGTGCGCGACCACCTGCGGGGCCATGCCGGGGTCGCGGCGGTGCGCTCCGGCGCTCCCAACGAAGGGGGCAACGGGGCGACCGTGGTCACGCTGCGTTCCTGAGCCGCACCATGGCGCTGGGCAACGTCCATCTCACCCCGCAGCTCGTGCAGGCGGTGCGCGACGCCGCCGACATCGTCGCCGTGGCCTCCGAGCACACCCGGCTGCGCAAGGCCGGCCGGCGCCTCGGCGGCCTCTGCCCGATCCACAAGGAGAAGACCCCTTCGTTCAGCGTCGATCCCGTCCAGGGTCTCTTCTACTGCTTCGGCTGCGGCGCCGGCGGCGACGCCATCAAGCTCCACATGCTGACCACGGGCGACGACTTCCCGGCCGCGATCGAGGCGCTGGCGATGCGCTTCGGGGTTCCCCTGCCGTCGCGGGCCGAGAAGCGGGCGGGCTGGACCGGCGGCGAGCGCGAAGGGCGGGACCTCGAAGCGGCCCTTCAGGCCGCCGCCGACTTCTTCGCTTCCCAGCTGCGCCGCTCTCCCGTTCCTCTGGAGTACCTGGAGAAGCGGCGCATCCCGGCCGCCTTGATCGAACGCTTCGGGCTGGGCTATGCCCCGGAAGGGTGGCGCAACCTGGTGCAGGCGCTGCACCCGCGCATCCCGCTCGCCGACCTCGAAGCCGCGGGCCTGGTCGGACGCTCGGAGAAGAGCAACGAGCCGTACGACCGCTTCCGCCACCGGCTGATGTTCCCCATCCACAACGCCTCCGGCCGGCTGGTCGGCTTCGGCGGGCGGGCGCTGGGGGAGGACAAGGCGAAGTACGTCAACACCAGCGAGACCGACCGCTTCCACAAAGGCTTCCTCCTCTACGGGCTGCACCAGGCCAAGAAGGAGATCCGGGAGACCGGCCGGGTCATCCTCTGCGAGGGCTATTTCGACGTCATCGGCACCGTCGCCTGCGGCCTGGAGGGGGCGGTGGCGGGCATGGGCACCGCGCTCACCCCGGAGCAGGCGAAGCTGCTCTCCCGCTACGCCGAAGACGTGGTGGTCGCCTACGACGGGGACAACGCGGGGGAGAACGCCTTCCGCCGCGCCTTGCCGCTGCTCCTCGCCGAAGGTCTCGGCGTCCGGCGCGCGCGTTTCCCGGCCGGCCACGATCCGGACTCGCTGCGCGTGGAGCAGGGAGAGGCGGCTGTGGTGGCGGCGGTCCAGGCCGCCCAGGACGGCGTGACGGCCGAGATCGAGCGGCTCGTTCCGCCGGGCGCCGCCGCCGATCCGCGTCTGCAGGCCAAGGCGGCCGGCGTGGTGGCGGAGCTCCTGCACCCGATCCCGGACGCCATCCTGCGCTATGGCTATGCGCGGATCGCCGCCGGCCGCCTCGACCTGCCGGTCGAGATGTTGGCGCGGCGCGCCGCGGGGAGCCTGGCGGAGCGCGGCGCCGAGCGCAGCGCCGGCCGTCCGGCCCCACCCCGGCCCGCCC
>DIHE01000045.1:0-1564 GCA_002420005.1 Holophagales bacterium UBA5704
GCCGGCAAGATCGCCGCCGAGCGCGCGATGGCGTAGAGCCACGCCCACCCAAGGGCAGGCACAAGGCCTGCCCCTACAGATCCGGCCGGATTCCCGGTGGTCGTTTTCGTGGTTGGCGTAGGGGCAACCCTTGTGGTTGCCCTTGGGCTTGCCACGGCGGCCCGACCGAAGGCGATCCATTCCGAAACCCATCCGGCCAAGGCCGGGCCTGAGCCGGCCACGGCCGGATCGTCTCGGGAACGGGCCGGAGCCATTCCGGCCATGGCCGCGCCGATCCCGGCCGCTTCCAGCTCGACCTCGGCCGTTGCCGCACTCTTCCCGGCCGCTTCCAGCTCGACCCCGGCCGTGGCCGGGTCGTTGCCGGTCTTGGCCGCAGTCCTTCCGGCCATGGCCGGATCGACGCCGGCCGGTTCCAGCTTGCACCCGGAGCTGGCCGCCGCCAAGCCGGCCACGGCCGGGACGGCTCCGGCCGGTTCCAGCTCGACTCCGGACCCGGCCGGCATCAACCGGGCCGCGGCCGGGACGGTTCAGGCGCCGGCCGGGCTCTGGTAGGCTTCGGGCATGATGATCCGGCTCCGTTTCCAGACCGTTCCGCTCCTGCTTCTCTTCATCGCTCTCGCGGTGCGCGCCGTGCCGGCCGCGGCCGTGGAGGGGGCGGCCCCTCTCGTGATCGGCGAGACGTTCACCCTTCCTTCCGAGGTGCTGGGGGAGACCCGGCGGATCAACGTCTACCGGCCTCCCGGTGCCACCGAGGCGACGCCGCTGCCGGTGCTGGTGATGCCGGATGGCGGCATGGCCGAGGATTTCCTGCACGTGGCCGGTCTGGTCCAGGTCTCGGTGGGCAACGGCACGATGCGGCCGTTCCTCCTCGTGGGGATCGAGAACACCGAGCGCCGACGGGACATGACGCATCCCACCCAGAACGAGGAGGACAAGAAGATCGCGCCTCGCGTGGGCGGCTCGGCCGCCTTCCGCGGGTTCCTGCGCAGCGAGCTGCTGCCGGCGATCCGGGCGCGCTATCGCACGACGGAGGAGACCGCGATCGTCGGCGAATCCCTCGCCGGGCTCTTCGTGGTGGAGACGTTCCTGCGCGAGCCCGACCTGTTCGACACCTACATCGCGTTCGACCCGAGCCTCTGGTGGAACGACCGGCAACTGGTGAAGGACGCGGAGACCCAGGGGCTGCTGCGGGTGTCAGCCCGCCCGAAGGTCCTCTACCTGGCCACCAGCAGCCAAGCGGAGATCGCCGAGATCACCCGGCACTTCGCGGGACTGTTCAACCCCCAGACGGCACCGCGGGTCACCCTGCATTTCAACCCGATGCCGGGCGAGACCCACCAGACCATCTACCACCCCGCAGCCTTGCTGGCCTTCCGCACGGTGTTCAAACCGTAGGGGAGGGGGACTCAGCAGGCCTCGGGGTTCGCGGGCGCCTCCGTGGCCTCCGCCGCAGCGATAGCTTCCAACAGAATCGCCAGGTTCCTCTGCGCGTTCCTGGTCCTCGGGTGCTCTTGCTCCAGGCTCCTCTCCAAGATCTCGACTGCGCGTCGCATCAACGGCTCGG
>DIHE01000045.1:1904-3299 GCA_002420005.1 Holophagales bacterium UBA5704
CCTGGAGCAACTGGGCCAGGTTGTTGAGGGCCGTGGCGACTGTCGGGTGCTCCTTTCCCAATGAGGCTTCGCCGATGTCGAGTGCGCGTCGCATCAACGGCTCGGCCTCCGCAAGCCGGTTTGTGGCCTTGAGCAACAGAGCCAGGTTGTTGAGGTCGATGGCGACGTCTAGGTGGTCGTTTCCGAAGGCGACTTCGTCGATGGCCAGTGCGCGTCGAATCAATGGCTCGGCCTCCGCCAGCCGGTTCGTGTCCTGGAGCAACAGGGCCAGGTTATTGAGTCGTATGGCGACGGCTGGGTGGTCGTTTCCGAAGGCACCCTCGTCGATGCCGAGTGCGCGTCGCATCAACGGCTCGGCCTGGGAGTACAGACCCTTGTAGAGGAAAAGGCCGCCCAGTTGGTTCATCAGCCGGCTCGTCGGGTCGGTGATCCCTTCCTCGTCTGCTGAGGCCGAGATTCTCCGGGCATGGGGTCTGAGGCGGTCGCAGACCGGCCAGGTCCGGACATCGTCCGAGTCAAACGGAAAGGCGCGATTGACGATCCGCAGCGTCCCCTCGATCCAGGCTCGCTGCGGTCCCGGGATCTGGCTTCGCAGGACTTCCTGTACCATCCGGTGAACCGTCACCATTCCCCCTCCCTGCCGGGTGAGCATCGAGTAGTCCGCAAGCTCGTCGAGAGCGGCCTGGATCGAGAGTCCGTCCGGTGCTTTCCCGGTCTCCTCGCACAGCCTCCGAGCCGCCTGCTCCACGTGCTCGACCCCTTGCTCGAACATGTCCTCGGGCATCGGATCCGGTGCCAGGAACGCCGTCAGGCGGAGGAGGGCGGCGGCGGTGGGGGAAAGCCGGTGAAAGGTCTGCTGCCAGGTGACGGCGACGGAAGCGGGATACTCCATCACCCGCGGGTCGTGCCACTGCAGGACCTTGGTCCGCTCCAGCTCCCAAGCCCGGAGATAGTCTGCGAGCCGCAAGCGGCGGCGCACGATGAACGCCGCGGCTTGCTCCAGGGCGAGAGGGAGGCCGTCGAGCACCTCGGCCAGCGCGATCACCTGCGTGTCGTCGTCGGCCGCCGGGGTCCGTCCCTCGGCGGTGCGGTGGAGCAAGAAGTGAACCGCCTCCGGGTGAGCAAGAGCGCCCAGCGACCGCTTCCCCAGGGAGGCGGGCCAGCTCGCCAGCCGCGAGGTGATGAGGACGCGGCCTTGAGAGAAGGAAGGGAGGATCTCCAGGACGGCGTCGGCCGCTTCGGGGGTGTCGACGTTGTCGAGGATCAGCAACCAGCCGGGGTACACGCGCAGCGCCCGCTGGACGGCGGCGACGGTCTTGGCCTCGTTCTGCTCCTCCCACTCCGGCAGATTGAGCAGCGCCGGACCCGCCAACGCGGCGAGGTTGCGGCGGAGGT
>DIHE01000039.1:0-16778 GCA_002420005.1 Holophagales bacterium UBA5704
TGTGCCGTGAGCACGCCCTCCCCCTTTTTCAAAAGATTGAAACGGTCGGAAACCAGAAGGAGACACGACGATGGCCACCAACCTGGAAATTCTGCGGGAGCAAGAACAAGTGTTGATCGCTGTGCGCGAGACGGCGGGTGAGATACCCGGGATCAGCCGCTACTGGCAAAAGCTGGAAGAGGCGTATGCCCGGGCACAGACTTCGGTGAGCCGGCGCGACGAGCTGGCTGCCGTGGCGCAGGAATCCACGCGCCAGATGAACGCCGACCTCGCCGCCGGGCAGGATGCCTTGCGGGCCTTACGCCAGTATCTGAAAGCCGAGCTGGGCGTGCATGCTCCGGAGCTGCTGCGCTACGGGGTCAAGCCGGCCCGGCAGCGCAAGGGGCGTTGCAGAACACCCCGCCGCCTGGCCCTGGCGGGCTGATCGACAGACGCAGAAACGCCCCCGCCGGGACATCGCCACTCCCGGCGGGGGCACGTCCCCCTCGTCTCATCGACCGGGAGGAGCGACTGAGATCACATCAGCGCGTTGGTTCTCTCGCACAGGGCGAGCAGAAGGGGCAGCTCCACATGGACCGGCACGGGCGCGTGAAGTTCCGGCCGGGCATCGGAGCTTCCATACTCTCTCTCGATCCTGTCGAGCCGGCTCCCTTCGATGGCGCTCGTGGGAATCACCCACAGCCGGGCTCCGAAGTCGAGGGCTTGCGGGATCGAGCTGACCCGCGGGTCACTGCTTGCCGACAATTCCTGATGCAGCGCCGCCGAGACGCGCCGGGCTTCCGCGAGGTACTGGGTGATTCCAGAGCCACTTCGCAATCGGCGAAGGTAGACATGAGGAGCCTCGAGGTACGGAGCAATCCAACGTTCGTACAGAGTGGTCAGGGCACCGCGGTTGTCATCGGCCATGGTCAGCGCCAGGATGCTCCTGACCGGATGGGTCCGCTTGTTCTCTCTCCTCAGCTCCTCGTAATTCAGGACCACCCTTTCAAAGCCCTGAAGGAAATGACTCCGCTCCTGCCAATCGCGGGGGCTGAGCCTGGTCCCAGGAAACGCGACCCAGAGGGGCAGGCAGAAGACCATGACGCGGGCATCCAGATACCCACCCTTCCACAGCCGGTTCAGCCCTGGTGAACGGCTGGCCTCAAAAAAGCCCTCGCCGGAGCCGTCAAAAAAATTCACGTCCATGGAGGATCTGGTTTTTCCAAACAGCCCCGCCCTGTAGCTTAGGCGAAGCCGGTACCAAAACTGGCTGCCCATAAATGTCGCGGGCAAGCGAGCCCAGCCTACATAGCGTCTCACGAAATCGGACAGGCTCAACCGCCTGGCTCTGTCCTTTTGCTGGATCGCCTGGAACAGACGTGTATTGTCGACGAACCGGCTCATGGCTCCCGCATGAGGACCCGAAAAAGCGCGATAGGCCATCGCGCTGAACAGATAACTCTTGCCGACCCCTTTGCCGCCGAGAATTCCGAGCGTCTCGCTGCTTGGCGGGTCGAACGGTTCGCCCTCCTCCTCGATGTCGAAGAGGGTCTCCGGCTCCCGGGGAATGTAAAGATCGCTCAGCGCAACCTCCTTGCCATCAAAGGCCGAGCATCGCGGCGATGCTCTTCAGTCCAAGCAGCCAGAATGCAGCCGGTGTCAGAAAAACGGCTCCGAAGAATGCCAGCAGCGGAATGTAGGGCAACAGCCCGCTGTCGGGGCGGACCTTGAAGAGTCTGGGCAGGAGGGTCAGCATTGCGGCAAAGCCGGCCGCGACCAGAGCGTGAAGCCACGGGCTCTCGGCGAAGGAGAGGGAGAGGAGCGGTGTTGCGCTGGTCAACACTGCAAGGCCGAGCGCCCAGAGCCGCGGCCAGAGACCGCCCGGACGGTGGCGGCAGGCCAACGCGATCGACCAGGCCAAGCCGGCCGTCAGGACCGCCAGAGAGCGGCTCAAGGGCACGGGGAGGACGAACATCGGCTGGCCGGCTTGCAACAGCAGAAAAGCCAGCCCAAGCATCGCTGCCGAAGCGACCGAGAGAGTCGTCGCAGGCAGGGACCACCCCGGCCAGAACCGGCCCGGCTTCAGAAGGAACGGCAGGTCGGTCTGCGTCTCCCTGTGGCCGGGCTCGGCCTTCGTCGGTAAAGAAGCGGCGTCGGTCTCAGCCGCGGGCTTCGGACTTTCGGCGGGCCTCGCCTCGACCGCCGGCACGGAGCGCAAATATTGTTTCAGAACGCGCGCCCGCTCCTTGTCGTCGGGCGAAACGGCCCGCGCCACCTTCCGGTCGGTCAGATACCAGGTGAGCCGCTCGGCGGAGCCGAGCATGGAATTGATCCGCCCCGGTTCCTCGACGAAGGGCGCAAGGACCTCCTCGAAGGCGTACCACGGGACGTAGGCGATCTCGACGTCTCCCCAGTACACCTCCCGGACATCGGCCGGCAGGCGCTCGATGAAGGGGGCGAAGCGGCCCTGCGCCTCCCGGCGGGCCAAGCCCAGCTTGAGCAGCTCTCCCGAGTCCACCCTCGTCAACACAGGGAAGATTCTTCCACCCTCCTTCTGCGCTCCAGCTTCGACCCACTGGTCGCGGACGGAGGAGGCGACGGCCGCGGCACCTTCGAGGCTCTGGTGGTTCGCGGTGAAGCAGGCGACCAGGTCGTCGGGCATCTGGACCGTGCAGATGCCCGACGTGTCGCTGACTCCCGTCCGGCTGTCGATCAAGACGT
This sequence comes from Holophagales bacterium UBA5704, assembly GCA_002420005.1. Classification (GTDB taxonomy): domain Bacteria; phylum Acidobacteriota; class Thermoanaerobaculia; order Multivoradales; family UBA5704; genus UBA5704. The sequence continues at coordinate 2,701 of DIHE01000039.1, forward strand.
AGTCGTATTCCTCCCGCATCCGCTCCTTGACCGTCTCCAGGAAGGCTCCGCCGCCGAGCCGGTCGTAGAAGTTCTGCCAGTTGAAGGAGTTCACCCGGGCAGCATAGGCCGGCCCTTGGCGGCCGGGAGGAAGGAAATCGAGCTTCCCGGGCGCGCGGAAGCCCCAGCGCAAAGCGATCACATACCGGAGGATGTCGGCATACTCCTCGTGCCAGCCCGTCTGCGCATCCTTGGGGCTTGCGAGAGGCGCCACGGTGGCGGCCGCGAAGTCCCACACCAGGTCGATGAGACCGGAAGACGCGGTGAGGTCCTGATCGAGCAGAAAAGGGCGGAAGTAGTGATGGAGCCCGGGAGCTTCGAGGTCCCAGTCCACGGCCAACACCCGCTTGCCGTTGCTGGCCAGAATCCAGGCCACATTGGCCAGCGCCATGGTGCGGCCGGTGCCTCCCTTGTAGGAGTAGAAGGTGATGATCCGGCCAGGCTCACCGGGCATCTTTGGCTCCGGCGGGTCCGGTGAGAAGAGGCATGGCCAGCTTCCGGTGCGACTCCACGCGCCGTGTGACCTCCACCAGGTCCACAATGCGCGCCGTGGCGTTGGTGATCGCCTTGATCAGCTCCGACTTGAGGCGGTCGAGGCTGTCGATCTCTTCCCGATAGGACTCGGGCTCACGATGAGCCGTGTTGGCCAGGGTGGCGCGCACAAGGTCCACGAGCCTCTCCTTGGAGCTCCGGGTCTGCGGATCGGTCGGCCACGGAATGAGGAGGAAGCAAAAAAAGAAGTGCATGCCATCATAGGAACGGAAAAGTTCCTCGTGTTGTTTCATCTCCAGAGCCCAAGGATCGACCAGGAAGATGACGGGGTTGCGTGCCTTTCGCGCGTCGGTGAGCTCCCTCCGCAAGTCGCCTTCCAGGCCGAGAACCTGAGAGGTCAGCTTCTGGTTCGCTGCGACACCCTGTGCGAACGGCCCGATCGGCCAGGAGTCCTCCGGGTGGAAGGGCATCCAGTCCACCGGGCGGCTGCCATACCCGTCGGAGGGCTCGCGGAACCCCCGGACCTCCTCCTGCGCACCGGCGACGATGCCGAAGCGAACATGCCCGACTCCTGCAGTCTTGGTTTGCGGGACCTCAACCTGCCCGGGGCTCAGAAAGGCGCTCTCGATCTCGGAAAGCTCGGGAATCCCGCCCGCGGGAGGCAGGGGGTACTTTTCCCGGGCGCTCAGGATGAGGTCCGCCAACTTCGTGAGCGCCGCCTGGTACGGCTCGCCGGGTTCGACGCGCACAAGATGTTCGAAGTCCTTACCCAGAACCGCCCGTGTATCCTGGATGTTCTGCACCGCCCGAGGGAGGGCTTCGAGTTGCTGCTTCGAGATGGGGAACCAACCGATGCGGATGTGCAGCGGGGGAGCCGGCTTTCCCAGGCGCTGGTGGAATGCGTTCCACTCCTTGCCGCAGTATTCGCTCTGAAAGTAATCGGGAGACTCGATGCTGAGAAAGACCTGGCAGGTGCGCAGGGCTTCCCGAATCTCTCGTGGCCACTCGCTCCCAGGCTCCACCGCCTTCCGGTCGATGAAAAACAAGCCGTCGGCGGAGCCCCCGATGCGGCCTCGAAGAAGGCGGGTCAGGTCCTTCTCGAAGGTCTCCAGGTAGACGTCGAGGTTCGCCCGGGCATAGCTGAAGAAGAAGGTCGCCATGTGTTTCGTTTCACGCGGTTTCCGAGGCCTCGGCAAGGCTTTGAGTGACTTGGCGATTGTACCTCAAAGTCGTTCGAGCCCGGAGCCTGCAGGTCGCCGCCTACCCGCCCCCCGCCCGCCGCCGCTGCCACGGCAGAAACTCGTACACCACGTTCGTGGTGTCCTCATACCGCACCTGGAACAGGTCGGGCCTCGCTTTGGCCCAATCGTTCTCCGGGGGGAAGCCGATCTGGGGGAAGCGGCTGACCCAGAGCCAGCGGACGTCTTCCTGCAGGAGGTTCTCCAGCCAGGCTTGCGGATCGGGATCGACGCGGGGGTCGCAGGCGAGGTAGGCGGCGGCGTTGCGGGCGTTCTTGCGGTTGATGTTGACGTAGGTGGCGCGACGCTCCAGGTGGAGGCCCATGGCGGGATAGACGAAGTAGTTGACCGGATTGCTCACCGCGGCCACGGTGCCGTCGCCGCCGTTGACATCGAGCCAGCGCCAGGCGCGCGCGAAGTGCTGGGTCGCCACTTTGTGGGTGGTGAACTCGCGCAGGAAGGCGCGGGCGCGGTCCTGCATGCGGAAGCGGGAGAGGAACGGGGCGCCGAGGAGCGCCAGGAGGACGGCGGCGGTGGCGAGCGCGCGGGCGCGGTGGCGCAGCCAGGCGCGCAGGCCGGGCGAGAGCGCGAGCGCCACCGCGGCGACGTCCACCACCGCGAGGGTCAGGCGCACTTGGCGTGGCATCTCGCTGTGCAGCATCAGGAGGTCCTGGATCACCAGCGCCAGCGTGATCCCGGTGAGCCAGGTCTCCGGCATCCCCTTGCGCTCGGCCCAGGCGACCACACCGGCAAAAGCGAGGCCGAAGGCTCCGATCAGGTAACGGATGTTGGCGAAGATGTGCCCGGAGCTTGCGTAGGGGACGGTCACCCAGACGAAGAGCTGGAGTGCCACCTGGCTCCAGACCAGGAGCGCGGCGCGGCGCCGGCCGGCGAAGCCCAGCGGCAGGAGGAGCGCCGGCAGCAGGAGAAGAAACTGCGGGCCGATCCCCAGCTCCAGCGAGCCGGGGGAGGTGACGCCGAGGAAGGAGTCGAGGAGCCACCCCTTGCCGAGCATGTCCCGCCACAGGTAGGCCACGGTGTTGATCCGCGGGATCGAGGGAGCGATCTTCACGCCGGCGTCGATCGGGTCACAGCCGGCGGCGAGGGGTCCCACACCGAGGGAGAGGTTGCGGACGTAGAAATACCCGCCGGCCAGGGCGCAGAGGAGCACGGCCACGGCCACCTGGGGAAGGCGGCGCTTCCAGGAGCCGCGGGCGAGGAGGACGGCCAGCGGGGCGAGGCCCAGGGCATAGGCCAGGCCCAGCACCTTGGCGCCGCAGGCGAGGCCGAGCCCGGCGCCCACCAGGAGAGCGTCGGACCAGCGCGGCTCGTCGCGCAGCCAGCGCAGGGCGAAAAAGACACCCGCCGCGATGCCGGCGCCGACCAGGATGTCGACGTACTGGGTGGCGGTCCACCGGATGACCGTCGGCAGCAGCAGGGTGAGGAACGAGGCGCACGGCCAGAACCGGCGGGCGCCCAGCTCGCGCGCCACGCCGCCCACCGCAAGGGCGAGGAGCGCCGCCTGCGGGAAGAACGCCAGGTTGGCGTAGAGCTCGCTGTGCGACGGCGCCAGCCACCACCAGACCCACACCGAGCCGCCCGCCGGCATGAAGCCGTAGAAGCTGAGCGGCCGCATGCCGAACACCGCGGAGATCCTCCCCTCCTGGAGCCAGGTGGCCACGATCGGCATGTGGTACATCAGGCCGTCCCAGGTGAGCGGCGGCCGGAGCAGGCCGCGCAGGCCTTCCGCCGCCGCTGCATGCAGCGCGAGGAGCGCCAGGGCCGGGTGCTCCTTGAGGCGGCCCCAGGTGCGGCGGCCGGCGGCACGCAGCGCTCCCCAGGGATCGCCGTCGCCGCGTACCTTGCGCAGCAGGAAGACCGTGATCGCCGCGAGGAGGAGCAGACCGATCTCGATCCGCAGCAGGCCCATCGCACCGAGGCCGGTGCCGAGCAGCGTCGCCAGGGTGGTCATGGCGAGAAGGGCCGCGATGGCATAGGCCAGCGGGTCCTCCTCCGCCCGGCGGCCGAGCAGCAGCCGGCTGAGCAGGAGGCCGGAGAGCCCCAGGAAGGTCAGGGTGATCAGGGTGAGCGCGGCCCCGAGGAGGTCGATGGCGAACATGGGGCGGATTGTCTACGAATCGGTACTCAGGAGCGAGAGGAAGACCCGCTCGGTGTCGGCGGCCACGGTGGTCCAGTCGTAGCGGGCGGCATGACGGCGGGCGGCTTCGGCCATCCGGTTGATTCCGGCCGGGTCGTCGAGCAGGCGGTCGAGGCAGGCCGCGAGGGCCTCGGGCTGCGCGGCGGTGCGCAGGCCGTGGACTCCGGGTTCCACCAGCTCGCCCAGGGCGCTCTCGGACGATTCGCAATAGACGACCGGCAACCCGGCGGCCATGGCTTCGAGAGGGAACATGCCGAAGCCTTCGCGCGAGGAGGGCTGGACGGCGACGCTCGCGGCGCCGAGGGTGCGCCAGACGTCGGTGGCGGTCGCCAGGCGGCCCAGAAAGGTGACGCGCGGCGTAGGTGCGAGGAGGCCGAGGCTGCCGGCGAGCTCCTGCAAGCGCTCGCGGTCGGGGCCGTCGCCGATCACCGCGAGGAGCGGACCCGGCCGGGCCGGCGACATCCGGGCCACCGCCTCCAGGAGAAGATCGATCCGCTTCTCGCGCAACAGGCGGCCGGCGTAGACGAGCGGCGGCCCGCTCTCCAGCGCACCGGTGGCGGCGGCTTCGGAAATCTGCCGCGTCCGGATGCCGGCGGGGATCACCAGCACCTCCTGGTGGCGGCGGGTTTCGAGGCGCGAAGCGGTCAGGTGGCTGACCGCGAGCGCGCGGGTGCCCAGCGAGGCGGTCAGGCGCTCGATGGCGGCGTAGACCGGCCACGTGGCACCGAGATACTGCTGCCAGTAGCGGCCCCAGTACTCGTGCCAGGTGACGACGAACGGCTTGCCGCGGAGACGGCAGCGCGCGGCGAGCACCGGCAGGTGGAGGTAGGGGATGTTCGCCGCTTCGACGATGTCGAACGGCCGCAGGTCGATCCGGGCGGCTCCGGCGGCGAGGCGCACCGCGGCGCCGGTGCTGCGCTTGCCCGCCGCGCTGTAGAGCGGGCCGGCCGGTGCCAGGGGAAGGGTGACGACCCCCGGTGCAAGCTCCTGCGGGGCGTCGCCGAAACCGGCCAGGGTCACCCGGTGGCCGCGCGCGGCGAGCGCCTTGGCCAGCTCGTGGTTGCGGTGCTCGACACCGCCGACGCTCTGCGGATAGAGGCAGTCGTAAAAGAGGAGGATGGAGAGCCCCCGCCTGGTCATCATCCCCCGGCCTCCGCCTCCGCCGGCTCGGTGCTGTCCAGGCGCCGCAGCCAGGCGAGGAAGCCGGCGCCGAGGGCCGCCTGCCAGGCCAGGCTGAGCGCCCAGTGCGCCAGGCTGAAGGCGAGCACGTCGGCCGCCCGCTCCTCCGGAGTGGCGCCGTGCGCCCAGGCGCTGAAGAAGAGGACTTGCAGGACCTGCGTGGTCCCCAGGCCGCTCGGGGTCACCGGCAGCGCGGTGATCAGCAGCACCGCCTCGGTCAGCACGATGCCCTGGAAGAACGGCACCCCGATCCCCCAGACCCGGAAGGCGCCCCAGTGCAGCATGGCGAGCAGCAGCATGTGCGGCACCCGCGCCGCCACCGCCTTCAAGTGACCCGCGACGCCGGCCTCGAACAGCGGGGCGAGAAAGGCGCGGCGGGTGAGCCACGGCCAGCGGGCGGTGAGGATCCCCAGATAGGCGGCGGTGCCCGCGAAGGCCCCCACGACCAGCAGGAGGAACAGGTCGCGCCGGTCGGGCGGCAGGTCGGCGAGGAGGGCGCAGGCCGCGATGAGAAGGACGGCGAGGCCGTTGCTCACCATCATCAGGAGCACCGCACCGGTGGCGCGCGAGGCGCGCACGCCGCCTTTGGCCACCCAGAAGCCGATGCCGCCCAGGCTGGCGAAGTAGGAGAGGAGCCCGAGCAGGTAGGTGGCGCCGCGCGCCACGAACAGCTCGCGGAAGTCGCGCCGGATGCCCACCAGCGCCAGCGCCTGGCGGGTCGCGAAGGTGTCCGCCGGCAGGGTGACGGCGTATTCGAGGAGCACGTAGGCGGCGAGGAGCAGGTACGGACCCTGCTGCATCGCCGCGCGGACCTCGGCGAGCGGCACGCGGTGGAGCAGCCAGGCGAACAGGGCCACCGTCGCCACCCACGGCAGCCAGCGCCGGGCGGCGGCCTTCGCCTTGGCGGGGAGCGAGGGGCTCAAGGCCGCGCCAGCCGGGCGATCAGGAAGACGCCGTGACGCCGGTCGATCGACGTGAGCACCCGGGCGAGCGCGGGAGGGAACGGGTAGTAGCCGGTGGTGCGCAGGGCGTCGATGCGGAAACCGTGGTGGCGGCAGAGGTCGGCGAGCGCCTGGAAGCTGAAGATGCGCAGGTGGCTGTCCTCGCGCGAGCCGAAGCGGGTGTTGCGGTAGGGATCGAGCCGGTTGCCGACGATCACCTCGCTGGAGACGTGCATCGGCGGCGGCTGCATGCCGAACACCAGGGAGATCACGTTGTGCCAGCTCGCCAGGTTGTTCGTGGAGAGCACGGCGTAGCCGCCGGGCTTGATCAACCGGTGGACCTCGCGCAGGAAGTCGTCGGTGCTGTGCAGGTGCTCCAGGAGCTGGTTGGCGTGGACGATGTCGAAGTGACCGTCGTCGAACGGCAGCCGCACGTTCAGGTCGACGCGGGCGATGCGGATGCCGCGCGCCTCGGCGGCCTGCGCCCGGTGCTCGACGGTCTCGACGCCCCAGGCTTCGGCGACGCCCGCGCGGTCGGCGAGCGCGCGGGTGAGCTCGCCGTCGCCGCAGCCGCAATCGAGCAGGGTGCCGCCCGGCCGCGGTTCCAGGAGGTTCAGGATGGACCGCTTGTTGAGGTCCTCGGTGGCGCGGTAGACGCGGTTGAGATACCGGCCGAGCATCGGTCACCGCCTCTCGATCAGCAGCAGGCTGACCAGGAAGGACGCGAACACGGTCTGCGCTCCCATCACCATGGCGGTCATGCCGACCACGATGCCGCGCACGGCCATCATCTCGCCGCCGCCGGTGTTCAGCCAGTCGCGGACGATCTTCGCCTCGAGCCCCAGGCCGGCGAGGAACAGCAGGCCGCCGATGAGCAGGCCGCGCTCCAGGGAATACCAGCGTTTCAGCCGGCCCAGCCATTGTCCCGGCCGCGCGAAGTCCGCCCCCATCGAGAAGGTCTTGGCGAACACGTCGAACAGGATGAGGTTGTAGCCGAGGATGAGGGCGAGGGCGCCGAACAGCAGGGTGTGGTAATCCCAGGTGCGGCCGAGAAGCTGCCGCGGCCCCCCGGCCAGGAGGGCCACCAGAGGCCCGCCGAGGAGCATCAGGAGGAGCCCGGGGAGCTGGAACAGGTAGGACGGCGAGAACAGAAGCATGAAGCGGACGTGCCGCCAGGCGTCGCGGAAGCCGGAGAGCTTGGACTCGCCGATCCGCGGGCTGTAGGTGATCGGGATCTCCTCGATCTTGAGCTTCTCGCGCAGCGCATTGACCACCATCTCGGAGGCGAGCTCCATGCCGGTGGTGTGCAGGCGCATGCGGTGGTAGGCCTCGCGGGTGAACGAGCGCATGCCGCAATGGGAGTCCGAGACGCTGGTCTGGAAGAGCAGGCGCAGCATCCCGGAGAGGATCGGGTTGCCGATCCAGCGGTGCGACCAGGGCATGGCGCCGGGGAGGATGTTGCCCTTGAGCCGCGAGCCCATCACCATGTCGAAGCCGGCGCGCAGGGGTGCGATGAAGTCGGCGATCGCCAGGAAGTCGTAGGTGTCGTCCGCATCGCCCATCACCAGGTACTTGCCGCGCGCCTCGGCGAAGCCGCGCAGGTAGGCCGAGCCGTAGCCGCGCCGGCTCTCGTGGACCACCCGCGCGCCGGCCCGCTCGGCCACCTCGGGGGAGCCGTCGGTCGAGCCGTTGTCGACCACGAGGACCTCGGCCCGGACGCCCATCGCCTGGAGGGCGCGCCACGCCTTTTCGACGCAGACGCCGACGCCCTCCACTTCGTTGAGGCAGGGCAGGATGACCGAAACCTCGATCTCCTCCTGGGTGTCTCGGGCGGTCGGCGAAGGGGCGGCGCTCTGCTTCTCGGGTTCCACGGGCTCATCGTCTCCTGGAAAGTCGGCAAGGACTATACAACGGCCTCAGGGGTGGAGGGGGCCTCTGCTATCCTTCCCCACCGTGAGAAAGCTCAACCTCGGATGCGGGCGCGACCTGCGGCCGGGCTACGTCAACCTCGACGTGGCGCGGATCCCCGGAATGGACGTGGTCGCCGACCTCGAACAGCCGCTGCCGTTTCGCGACGGCACGTTCGACGAGATCGCCTCCTCCCACGTCCTCGAGCACGTGCGCGACCTGATCCCGCTCCTGGGCGAGCTGGCGCGCATCTGCCGCCCCGGCGGGGTGCTGCGCATCGAGGTCCCCCACCTGTCGTTCTTCGGGGCGTACACCGATCCGACGCACAAGCGCTTCTTCGGCTACCACAGCTTCGACTACTTCACCCCCGAGGGAACCTACAACTTCTACTCGAACCTGCGCTTCCGCATCCGCAAGCGCGAGATCCGCTTCTACTGGATCAAGAACGAGCGGCGGGTGTGGAAGAGCCGGCTCCTCACCGGCCTGATCAACCTCTTCCCGCTCGCCTACGAGCGCTTCTTCTGCTGGATGCTGCCGGCCAACGAGCTCTACTTCGAGCTCGAGGTCGTCGCCGACCCGCGCCGCGCCGCCGCGACCTCCAAGTAGATCGACTCGTAGGCGTCGGTCACGCTGGTCCAGGTGTAGCGCTCCACCACAAGCCGGCGGCCGCGCGCGCCCATCGCGGCGAGGAGGCCGCGCTCGCCGTCCAGCCGGGCGAGGGCGGCGGCCAGGGCGTCGGGGTCGAGCGGCGGCACGAGCAGGCCGGTCTCGTGCTTCTCGATGTCGCCGTACATCCCCACGATCGGGGTCGAGACGACCGCCCGGGCGCAGGACATGGCTTCCAGGAGGACCAGACCGAAGCCTTCGCGCCGCGCATCCGTCGAGGGCAGCACGAAGACGTGGCAGGAGCCGTAGAAGCCCGGCAGGTCCGGACCCGGGATGAAGCCGAGGAACTCGGTGACGTCGGCGATCCCCAGCTCGGCGGCGAGCTGGCGGTAGAGCCCCTGCTCCGCCCCGGCGCCGCCGACCTTCAAGCGCACCCGGCGGCCGCCCTGCCGTAGCGAAGCCACGGCGCGCAGCAGCACGTCGAGGCCCTTGTAGCGGTGGTGCTCGTCGAGCAGGCTGAGGAAGCCGAGCACCAGCTCCGGCGCATCGGCCGGCGGGCCGCCGTCGGCCGGGGGATGGAAGAGCTGCTCGTCGACCCCCCAGGGGACGCAGGTGATCTTCGGATCGGTCGCGGCGAGGTGCGGCGACTTTGCGGCGTAGTTGGGATTGATCGTCACCACCCGGGTGCAGCGCTCCAGCAGGCCGGGGAGGACGAAGCGGTTGTAGACCTTGCCGAACAGCCCCTTGAGGCCCTCGCCGATGAGATCGTTGTGGTAGGTGAGGACGAGCGGCACCCCCATCTCCCGGGCGACGTCGGCGGCGGCGTCGGAGTAGAGCGCGGTCGGGATGTGGGTGTGGATCACGTCCGGCCGTTGGCGGCGGATGGCGTCGCGCAGCCCCCAGGCGAGATTGGTGTTGCCCAGCTTGCCGCGCCAGGGGAGGCGGACCACGTCGATCCCCTGCACGTGATCGGGCGAGCCGGCGGGCTCGTCGGCGCAGATCACCACGACCCGGTGGCCGCGGGCGATCAACCGGCGGTTCAGATCGAGGACGGTGTTCTCCACCCCGCCGATGTAGGGATGGAAGCGGACGACGACGTCGAGGATGGAGAGCGAGGTCAAGGCGTTGATCCTCCCAGCAGCGGAGCGAGCCCGCCCCCGTAGACGATCCAGACGACCGTGAGCCCCCACAGGACGATGTTGATCAGGAAGGGCGGGTCGCGCAGAATCGCCTCGGTCGGATTGCGCTCGCCGGGCTTCTGGTACATCAGATAGAGGTAGCGGAAGATCCCGTAGAGAACCAGCGGGATGGTATAGACGAGGTCCTGCGTGCCGTACTTGGCCACCGTCTCCGGTGCCACCGCATAGAGCGCGTAGGCGACCACCGAGGAGGCGGTCACCACGTTGATCATCTGGTCGAGGAAGGCGGGACTGTAGTGGTCGAGCACCTTGCGCTGCCCCGCCGCCGCACCGGCCAGGAGGGTGATCTCGTGGCGGCGCTTGGAGAAGGCGAGGAACAGGGCGAGGAAGATGGTGCACAGGAAGAGCCACCGCGAGACCACCACGCCGGTCGCTTCGGCACCCGCCACCACCCGCAGCACGAAGCCCAGGCTGATCGACATCACGTCGAGGATCACCAGGTGCTTGAACCAGTGGGTGTAGAGCAGGTTGAGCGCGAGGTAGACGGCGAGCACGACGAGAAAGGCGCGGCCCAGGTAGAGGGCGAGGGCGAGCGCCGTGGCTCCCAGGACGACCGCCGCCGCCACCGCGGCCGGCGCGGAGAGCGTCCCGGCGGCGAGCGGACGCAGGCGCTTCAGCGGATGGTTCCGGTCCTCCTCGCGGTCGCGCAGGTCGTTGATCAGGTAGATGGTGCTCGCCGCGCAGCAGAAGGCGAGGAGGGCGAGAAGCGCCCGCTCCACGGCGGCGCGGTCGCCGAGCAGGTGCCCGAAGACGAGGGGCGCCAGGACGAACAGGTTCTTGGCCCACTGGGCGGGGCGCAGCGAGAGGACGAGCGGCCGGATCACGGGATGGTATTGTAGGGCAAAGAAAGGGATCGCATGGCCGAAACGCAGCCGCAGGAGTCCTCCGCCTCCCCCTCGACCGTCCTCCGGCTGTATGCGGCCCCCCTGGTTCTCCTCCTGGCCTGGATCTCCCTGCCGCTGATCCGGGGCACCGAGACCTTCTACCTGCGCGACGTCCTCAACACCCACTTCACGATGAAGGTGTCCCAGGCCGAGGCTTGGCGGCAGGGCTACTGCCCGGTGATCGATCCCTACCGCGCGGGCGGGCAGCCGCTGTCGGGCAACCCGAACGCGGTGCCGTTCTACCCGACCAACGTCCTGTATCTGATCGGATCGAGCTTCTGGGCGCTCAACGCGCACTTCTGGATCCACCTGCTGCTCGCCCCCTTCGCGTTCTTCTGGATGGCGCGCAGCTGGGGCCTGCGGCGCGAGAGCGCCTGGGCGGCGGCGGTGTGCTACACGGTGAGCGGCTTCTTCCTGTCGCACCTGTCCTTTCTCAACCTGATCGCGGCGGCGGCGCTCGCTCCGGCGTTCATCGCCGCCTGTCTCGACTTCGCCGCCGGCCGCCGCCGCCGCTGGATGCCGGTCGTTCTCGCGCTCCTCTGGACCCTGCTCCTCCTCGGGGGCGATCCGCTGATGGCGGCCCTGGTCGGCCTGCTCGGCGGCTCGGCATTCCTCGCCTCCTGGGGCGTCACCTGGGGCGCCGCCTGGCGCACCGACCGTACGGCGCCCGGCTGGGGCGATCCTCTGCGCTTCGCCGCGGCGATCGGCACCGGCACCCTGCTCGCCTGGCCGCAGATCTCCGAGTTCCTGCGCATCCTCCCCTTGTCGTTCCGCGGCCATTGGGGGTACAAGCCGGAGGTGGCGACCGTCGCCAGCTTCGATCCGCGGCAGGTGCTGGAGTGGCTCATCCCGTTCGCCTTCGGCCGTCCGGACCAGCTCGGCCAGGCGTCGTTCTGGGGCAGCCGCTTCTACACCGACACGCCGCCCTACTACCTCTCGCTCTATCCCGGCCTCCTCGTCGTCGCCCTGGTGGCGGCGGCGGGCCGGCCGCGGAGCCTGGCGGCCTGGTGGGCCTGGGCGGGTGGCCTGGTGGCCTTCTTCTTCGTGCTCGGCCGGTTCAATCCGCTGGGCTCCTGGCTGTTCACCGTGCAGGGCGCGCTGCGCTATCCGGTGAAGCTGTGGATGCCGATCGCGATCGGCGCGGCGCTCCTCGCCGGTGTCGGCTTCGGCCGCCTGTTCGGCGACACGGCCGAAGACGGAGCGCGCCGCCGGTTCCGCGCCGTGCTCGCCGGGCTCGCCGGCCTCCTCTTCGGCCTGTGGGTCTGGCTGGGGATGCTCCAGGGCTCCTCCGAACCCTGGCTGCGCGGTCTCATCCCCGGCAGGTACAACGCCGCCTTCGTGGCCAACGAGCGGCTGCGCTGGGCCGGGCTCTGCCTGCTCTCGCTGCTCTTCCTGGGGGCCCTGGCCCTCTGCGCGCGGCTCGCCCGGCGGCGGCCGCTGGGGGGAGGCGCCGCGCTCCTCGCCCTCTTCGCGGCCGGCCAGATCTTCTTCCTCCGGCCGATGTTTCCGACCGATGCGATCGCGCCCTACCGCGTGCCGCCGCCGGCCCTGGCGTACCTGCCGAAGGGGGAGACGGTGGTCAACCCGGACTACAACTACCTGTTCGGCCCCTCGACGCTCAAGCAGGGGACGTTCCCCAATGAGCGCGCGCACTGGATGGAGCGCCGCGCGTTCTACGAGCTCTATCCGTTCACCGGAGCGCAGTGGAAGCGGCGCTACGAGCTGAACTTCTCCGCCGAGGGGCTGGACAGCTTCCTGACCCGCATGGCGGAGGGAGCGGTGAAGGGGACCAAGGACAACGAGGCCCGCGTCCGCCTGCTCGCCGCCTGGGGTGTGGGCCGGCTGTTGATGAACCATCCCCTGGAGCCGCGCCCGCAGCGCCTGCGGCCCCTCGCCGAGATCCCGAGCTTCGGCAAGACCCTGTACGTCTACGAGGTCCAGGACCGGGCCCCGGAGGTCTTCCTGGCCCGCCGGGTCTTCCAGGCGCCGCACATGAACGCCGCCTACGCCGCGATCAAGAGCCCCGGCTTCGATCCACGCACCGACACGGTCCTCCCGTCCGAAAAGGAAGGACCGGTCCAGCCGCGGGGAGGCGGCACGGCGAAGATCATCCGGCGGGGTCCGGAGAGCCTGGAGGTCGAGGCGGTGGCCGGTCCCGGGGGCAGCGTGCTGGTCGTGCAGCGCTCGCACCTCCTGTACAAAGCCGAGATCGACGGCCGCCCGGCCGAGGTCCTCACCCCCAACCTCCACCGCCTCGGCGTCGAAGTCCCCGCCGGCCGCCACCGCGTCCGCTTCTGGATCGACCGCCGGCCGTTGCAGCGCTCGTTCCTGGTGGTGGCGCTGGGGCTGGCGCTGCTGCCGGGGCTGGCGTGGTGGGGCGGGAGGGGGCGGAAGGAGGTGGTGGTGGCAGAAGAGCCGGCCGTGGCGGAAGGGAGTTAGAATACGAGAGATGGCGCGCCACGACACTTACGGCGACCGACTCAAGACGCGGGTTCACGAGCTGGCCTTGACCTGTCAGGAGGCTCTGCGCGACCCGATGTCGGCGAAGGTGGAGGCCATCTTCCTCTATGGAAGCGCCCTCGGGGATGGATTTCGTCTCGACAGCGACGTCGATGTCGCCGTGCTCGATCGGTGGGATGAGCGGCTGACCTGGGTCGAACAGGCGCGGCTGATGGATCACCTGGAGCGGGCAACCGGCGCTGGCATTGATCTGAGGATGCTCCGGGACGGCCTCTTGTCCTATCAGGTCAACGTCCTGGAAACCGGCCTCCGTATCTGGGCTGGAGATCCGGCCGCCGCCGATCGTTACCAGCGCGAAGTCCTCGCCTCGTGGCGGCGGCATGCACCACCCAGCGAGAGCGAGTGGTCTGCCGCCCTGTACCGCTTGGCCGCCTTGCCATCGTGAGCGAGATCAACCGCGAGTACCTGCTCGAACAGTTTCGGCTCATGGAGGAGTACCTCCAGAGGGCTCGTGGCATCGCCCGCCGATCTCCCGAAGCGTTCCTTGGAGATCCCATCGCCGTGGACGCCAGCGTCCGACAGCTCACGGTCCTCTTCGAGACGTCCCATAACATCGCCAAGCACCTCGTCTCCCGCTTCGGCTGGCGGCTACCCACGAGCAAGGCGGAGACCTTCGAGATCCTCGCCGAGCAAGGAGTGATCTCCGGCGATCTGCGGGATGCTTTCCGCGGAGCGGCCAGGTTCCGCAACCTGGTGGTTTACCAAACCGCCATCCTCCAAGAGGAGATCGTCTACCAGGTGCTGCAGGAGAACCTGTCGGACTTCGAGGCCTTCACTTCGGCCGTGGCACAGTGGCTCAGCGGTCAATAGCGGTCTGCCCTCTTCCGGGTTGACGGTTGGCTGAAAGGCCGGTAAGGAGGAGGAGCCGACTCAGTGCCCCGGAAGTACCGCCTGCGCCCCCTGGGAGCGCTGGC
>DIHE01000039.1:17036-17167 GCA_002420005.1 Holophagales bacterium UBA5704
AAAATGGGCCGAAGGCCCGACCCCCGGTTTTGAGGCGCCCCGGAGCCACCGACCGCCGCGCCGGGTTCTTCATGAAAGGAGCCAAGATCGCCGCGAACGCGGATCGGTTCATGGTGAACCGCGGCCCGTTC
>DIHE01000039.1:17463-17636 GCA_002420005.1 Holophagales bacterium UBA5704
AGGAGGCCGATCACGGTGAACTGCGGGCCTATCACGGTGAACCGCTGGCAGTTCACCGCCAACCGGAGGCCGTTCATGGTGAACGCGAGCCGGTTCATGGTGAACCAGCCGGTCGATCTGGGCACCCGCGTTGCTCCTCGAAGCCGGGATCTCATCGCGCGGAGTCCTCACCC
>DIHE01000051.1:0-16567 GCA_002420005.1 Holophagales bacterium UBA5704
CGGGCGACGGCGCCGAGGCGCGGCTGGCCGCCGCCCTCCCGCCGCCGGCGGTGGCTGCGGTGTTGCGCCGTGCGGTGCTCCCCGACCGGTTCTACCGTGCCGCCTTCGAGCGCGCCCTGGAGCGTCAGCCGCGCGCCGCCGCCCTCTATCTGCCGGCGCTCGACATCGCCGCCGATGGGTGGACGGGAGGGGACGTCGCCTTCGCGGACCTCGTCCGGGCCGAGCTGCAGGCCGCCGACGCGATGATCGGCCGTGCTCAGGCGAGCTTCGGCACCGTCGCCGTCGTTCTCGATCCCGGCCGGCGGCGCCGGGCCGGAGACGGCAGGATCGTCCTGCACAGAAGCGGCCGTCCGTGCGATGCCCGGCACGATGAGCCGGTGCTGGCTCCCGAGGCCGTCGCCGCGGCCCTCCTGCGCGCTCTGGGGCTGCCCCAGAGCGCGCAGCTCCCGGAGCCTCCGGCCGCCTGCGGCTGGCCGGAGCCCCCCCTGACCGTACCGGGCTACGGGGAGCGCCGGGAGCGGCCGGCACAGGGGCCGGAAGGGCGCGAGTATCTGGAGAACCTGCGTTCGTTGGGGTACCTGTAGTGTCCCGTTTTCCGCCCCTTGCGACACTGCCGGGAAAGGTAGAGCCGGACGAGCGATGAGCGAGCCTTTGCGAAAAACCGAGGAGACCGGGCGGCTCACCTATCCCGGCACCCGGCGGGGCGACCAGGTCGACGTGCTGCACGGTGTCTCCGTGGCCGATCCCTATCGTTGGATGGAGGATCTGGACGCGGCGGAGACCCGTGCCTGGGTGGAGGCGCAGAACCGCCTGACCGCCGAAACGCTGGACGGGCTCCCGGATCGCGAAGCCCTGCGCCGCCGTCTGGCCGAGCTGTGGGACATTCCACGCTGGGGGCCGGTGTTCCGCCAGGGGGGGCGCTATTTCTTCACCCGCCACGACGGCCTGCGCAACCAGAGCATTCTCTATACGCTGGACCATCTGGACGGCGAGGCGCGGGTGCTCGTCGATCCCAACCAGCTTTCCGGGGACGGCACGGTGGCGCTGACCGCGTTCTGCGTCAGCGAGGACGGCCGCCATCTCGCCTACGGCCTGACCAACGGTGGCTCGGACTGGCAGGAATGGCGGATCTGCGAGGTGGCGACCGGCCGGATCCTGCCCGACGTGCTGCACTGGGTGAAGTTCTCGCAGTCGGCCTGGACCCACGACAACGCCGGTTTCTTCTATTGCCGGTACGACGAGCCCAACCCGGAGCGGCCGGAGGACGCCCATTTCTGGCAGAAGATCTACTACCACCGGCTGGGGACCGCCCAGGCGGAGGACGTGCTCGTCCACTGCAGCACCGAGGACCGCGAGATGGGGTTCGTCCCCACCGTCAGCGATGACGGCCGCTACCTGCTGATCCACGCCTGGAAGGGGACGGACGACGAGAACGCCTTCTTCTTCAAGGATCTGACCGATCCCGCCGGGACCGTGCACGACCTGCTGCCGTCGTTCAATGCGACCTACACCTATGTCGGCAGCGACGGGCCGGTGTTCTGGTTCCACACCAACGCCCGGGCCTCGCGCGGACGGCTGATCGCGGTCGACGCCCGCCGTCCGGAGCCGGAGCATTGGCGCGAGCTGATCCCCGAGACGGACGAGACCTTGCAGGCGGTCTCCGTCGTCGGCCGGCGCTTCGTGGCGACGTATCTGCGGGACGCCTCGTCGCGGGTGCGGATCTTCGAGCAGGACGGCCGTTTCATCCGCGAGCTCGAGCTCCCCGGGCTGGGCACGGTCTCCGGTTTTCTCGGGGCCCCCGACAGCCCGGAGACGTTCTACCTGTTCAACAGCTACACGACGCCCGGCACGATCTACCACTACGACGTGGACACCGGCGTGAGCCGGCTGCTCGGCCGGCCGGAGCTGCGCTTCGATCCGGCGGACTTCGAGACCAGGCAGGTCTTTTTCGAGAGCCGCGACGGCACCCGGGTCCACATGTTCATCACCAGCCGGAAGGGTCTCGTGCTGGACGGCTCGCATCCGACCTTTCTTTACGGCTATGGCGGGTTCAACACATCCTGGACGCCGACCTTCTCCGTGCCCTACCTGGCCTGGATGGAGCGCGGCGGGGTGTATGCGGTGGCCAATCTGCGCGGCGGGGGCGAATACGGGGAGGACTGGCATCTGGCCGGCTCGCGGCGCAACAAGCAGAAGACGTTCGATGACTTCATCGCAGCCGGCGAGTGGCTGATCGCGAACGGCTACACCTCGCGCCAGCGGCTCGCGGTGGGCGGGTACAGCAACGGCGGCTTGTCGGCGGCGGCGGTGTTGACGCAGCGGCCGGATCTGATCGGCGCCGCCCTGGTCGGCATCGGGGTGCTCGACATGCTGCGCTTCCACAAGTTCACCATCGGCTGGGGCTGGGTGTCGGACTACGGCTCGCCGGAGGATCCGGAGGACTTCGCGGTTCTCTATGGCTATTCGCCGTACCACAACGTGCGGGTGGGGGAGGAGTATCCGGCGGTCCTGATCACCACCGCAGATCACGACGACCGGGTGGTGCCGGTGCACAGCTTCAAGTTTGCCGCGGCCCTGCAATACGCCCAGGCCGGGCCGGCGCCGGTGTTGATCCGCATCGAGACCCGGGCCGGCCACGGCGGCTCCGGCAAGCCGGTCTCCAAGCTGATCCGCGAAGCGGCGGATGAGCTGTGCTTCCTGTGGTCGGCGTTGACGGGGGTGGGGTAGGGGTGCGCCGCGCCGCCGCTTTCGTGCTTCTCGTGGCCCTGGCGTTGCCGCTCCATCCGCAGGTTCCTGCGGTGCCGCCGTCGGCGCGGGGCGACCGGATCGCGGCGCGGGAGCGGGAGCTGGCGGCCATCCGTGCCGAGATCGCCCGGTTGGAGGCCGGGCTCGCCGCGGCCCGGCGGCGGCAGAGCAGCCTGGAGGACGAGCTCGCGGCGGCGGATCTCGATCTGGCGCTCCAGGAGTCCCGCCTGGCCGAGGCGATGACGGCGCGCGATCTCGCAGCGCGCCGGGCGGCGGCGAGCGAGCTGGAGGTGGCCCGCCTCGAACGCGCGTTCACCGACTCCCGGCGCGATCTGGAGCGCCGTCTCGCGGCGCTCTACCGTCTCGGCCGCCAGGGGTATCTGCGCCTTCTCCTCGCCCTCGATCCCGATCGGCCTCTGCTGCCTTCGGTTCGCCTGATCCGCTACCTGGCGCGGCGCGACCGCCAGTCGATGGACCGCTACCGGGAGGCCCGCACCGGGCTGGCCCAGGAGCGCGACCGGCTGGTCGCCGAGCGGGCCGAGCGGGAGCGCTGGATCGGCCGGGAGGAAGGGCGGCGGAGCGACCTGCTGGCGGTGCGGGCGCGCCGCGCCGTGCTCCTCGCCCGCGCGGAGAGCGAGCAGCGGGAGCTCACCGCCCGGGCCGGCGACCTGGCCGAGCGGGAGCGCAAGCTCACCGAGCTGATCGACCTGCTGGCCGGCGATCATCCCGGCGGGCTCGAAGGGACGCCCATCCAGCGCTTCCGCGGTGTGCTCGACCGGCCGGCCGAAGGCGAGGTGACGGCCGGGTTCGGCTTCCGTTTCGAGCCGCGCTACCGCACGCGTGTCCCCCACCATGGCATCGAGCTGGCCACGGCGGAAGGGAACCCGGTCCAGGCCGTGTTTCCCGGCAAGGTGGTCTTCGCCGCGCCGTTCCAGGGGTATGGGAACACCGTCATCCTGCTGCATCCGGGGCGCGTGTTCACCTTGTACGCAGGGCTTTCGGAGCTGCGGGTGGAGCGGGAAGGTATGGTATCGTTGGCCGATGTCGTAGGGCTGTCCACGGACAAGCTCTATTTCGAGATCCGGGTGGAGAAGCGTCCGGAGGACCCCATGAGCTGGTTACGGGTGTCACCATGAGCCGCAGTCGCATCATCTTTTTCATCGCCTCGCTGATCGTCACATTCCCCATGCTCGCCGGGTCGCTGTTGCGTGCGGCCGGCCAGGACCAGAGCCCTGAGGACGACTCGCTCTACAAGTACCTGTCGGTGTTCACCGAGGTGCTCGGCCTGGTGCGCCAGAGCTATGTCGATCCGCCGCAGATGGACGAGCTGATGGTCGGTGCCCTCGACGGGACGACGGATGCGCTCGATCCCTTCTCGATCTACGTTCCGGCTTCCGAGGTCGAGCGCTATCAGGAGGCGCGGCAGACCTCCTGGCGCCAGAGCGGCCTCACGCTGCTCAAGGAGCACGGCATCGCCTACGTCGTGGCGGTCGAGCAGGACAGCCCGGCCGGCAAGGCGGGGGCCCGGCCCGGCGACATCGTGGCCAAGGTGGGCGACCGCAACACCCGCACCATGCCGCTCTGGGAGCTTCAGGAGATCCTGGCCGGCCCTCCCGGCACCGCGCTGGAGATCGAGATGATCCGCCTCGGCTCGCCGGTGAAAGTCTCGTTCTCTCTGCAGCCGTTCCCCGTCCCCGCTCCGTCGCTCGCCGAGGTGGAGGGCGCCCAGGTGCTGCGCATCCCGACGTTCGACGGCGAGACCGCCGACCGGGTCAAGGCGATCCTCGCGGCGAACGCGGCGAAGCTGACCTCCGGCCTGCTGATCGACCTGCGGGGTGTTTCTTCCGGGGATCCGGAAGCCTCGTATGCGGTGGCCCGCGTGTTCGCCAACGGTGATCTCGGCACCTTGATCCGGCGCTCCGAGTCGCTGCTCACCTTCGCCGGCACCGAGAAACCGGTCTGGCAGGGGAAGACGGTGGTCCTGGTGGACCGTGGCACCCTGGGGGCGGCGGAGATCCTGGCCACCGTGCTGCGCCAGAAGGTGAAGGCCGAGCTGGTCGGGGAGCGGACGTTCGGCCATGCCGGCCGGCAAGGCGCTGCGGATCTCTCCACCGGCGGCCGCCTGCTGTTCACCGAGGCGTTCTACACCGGCCCGGACAAGCTGCCGCTGAACGAGCAGCTGACCCCGGACCTTTTGGTCGACGAGCGCTCGCGGACCTTCCTGGAAAAAGACGTTCCGATGACCGACCTGATCCTCAAGCGGGGCGTACGGCGCCTGCTCGGTGGCGAAGAAGACTCTGCCCAAAAGGTCGCCTGACCGGAGGCCACCGATGGCCCGGCGTCCCTCGCGGGGCGCCGGCCGCGGCGGTGTCTGGCTCTTCCTGCTCGGCGTGATCGTCGGCGGGGGAGTCCTCTATCTCGTCCTGCGCGACCACCGCTCCGCCCCCGGGGGCGATCGTCCGGATTCCCCCACGGCCGCCTCGTCCGAAGCGCCGCAGGCTCCGGCGTCCCCGGCCGGCGAGTATGCCGGTGCGCCGGACATGCCCTCGCTCCCCCGCGAGGCGCCGGACGCCGAACCGGTGGGGGCCGATGGCCGCCATCTCCCCGGCCATGTGGCGCTGGTGATCGACGACCTCGGCGAGCGTCCGGAGGACCTGGTGCCTCTCTTCGCGCTCGGCCAGCCGCTCACCTACGCCGTCCTTCCTTTCGAGAAGCACACGCGCGACGTGGTGGCCGAGCTGCGCCGGCGCCGGGTGGAGATGCTGCTGCATCTGCCCATGCAGCCGCTCAACGGCGAGGACCCCGGCCCCGGGGCATTGCGGGTCGACATGGATGCGGCGACGCTGCGCAAGCGCACGGAGGCCGCACTTGCCGCGGTGCCCGGCGCGCAGGGGGTGAACAACCACATGGGCTCGCGGATGTCCGAGGACGAGACGGCGTTGACGCCGGTGCTCCAGGTGATCGGCGAGCACGGTCTGTTCTTCCTCGATTCGCGGACGAGCGGCCAGAGCGTCGCCTACCGCACCGCGCGGTCGCTGGGCCTCCCGGCCGCCGAGCGCCACGTGTTCCTCGACCGCGATCCGAGCGCCGAGGCGGTGCGGGCGCAGTTCCGCCGCCTGCTCGATCTCTCGCGGTCGCGCGGCGCGGCGGTGGCGATCGGCCACCCTTTGCCGGAGACCCTTCAGGTGCTCACCGAAGAGGTCCCCAAAGCCGCGGCGGCCGGCTTCGTGTTCGTGCCGGTGAGCGACCTGCTCGACCGTTCGGGCACCGATTCCGACCAGTAAGAGCTTCGAGCCTTCATGGACCTCCTCGTCTACGCTCTCGGCGGCTGCCTGATCGCGGCGCTGGTGCGTTGGTGGCGGCCGGCCGTGGGCTGGCGGGCCGCGGCGGGGTACCTGGTCGCCGCCGGTGCCTTCTTCGCCCTGCCTCTGGCGACGCCGCTGCTCCAGGTGGGCTCGGACATCCCGTATCTCTGGCGTCCGTGGTCCGAGATGCTGCCGCCCGGCGCGCCGCATGCGCCGGGCAATCCTCTGCTCGGCGACGTGCCGCTCCAGCTTCTGCCCTACCGTGCCCTGGTGCGTGAGCGCCTGTTGCAAGGGGAGGCGCCGCTCTGGGTGCATGAGGTCGGGACGGGCGCGCCGCTCCTGGGCAACGCCTACGCCGCCCCCTTCTCGCCGCTCCATCTCCTGGCCCTGCCGCTTCCGGCCGCCCGCTCGATGACCGCGGTGGTGGCGTGGCAGTCGCTGCTCGCCCTGCTGCTGATGCATGCCCTTCTGCTCGCCCTCGGTGCGCGGCCCTTGGGGGCGGCGTTGGCGGCGGTCTCCTATGCCTTCTCGGCCTTCCTGGTGGTCTGGGCCTATCACCCGCAGGCGATGACCGCCGCCTGGCTGCCCGGTGTGCTGCTCGGGCTGCTCCTGCTGCGCCGGGGCGAGCGCGGCGCCTTCGCCGGTCTCGTGGCCTGCGGGCTCGGCATGGCGCTCGCCGGCCATCCGGAGACCCTGGCGCACGGCGGCATCGCCTGCGCCGCCGTGGCCGGCGCGCTTCTCGTCCGCCGGGAAGGGGGAATCCCCCGCGCCGCCTTCGCCGGCCGGCTCGCCCTGGCGACGGTGCTCACCGCCTGCCTCGCGGCGCCGGTCCTCCTGCCCGTTCTGGAGGTGCTGCCGGAGAGCGAGCGCTGGCAGGTGGTCGAGCGGTTGCCGCAGTCGGTGGATCCGCCGCCCTTCGAGCCGCGTTTCCTCCTCCTGCCGGTCCAGCCGCTCCTCTACGGCAGCCCGCGCGACGCCAACTGGAAGGGACCGGTCAATTTCAACGAGCTGTGCAGCGGCTATGGCGGTGTGCTCGTCCTGGCCGTCGCCCTGGCCGGTGCGGCCCTGCCCGGGGAGCGGCGCCGCCGTCTTCTGCTCCTCCTCGGGGCCGGGCTCGCCGCCTTCCTTGCGTCCCAAAAGCTGCCGCCGTTCTATCACCTTGTGGATGCCCTCCCGGGCTTGTCGCACGGCGCGCATGGCCGCCTGCGCCTGCTCTGGGTGCTCGCGGTGGCCGTCGCCGCCGGTCTCGGCCTGGAGGAGCTGGCGCGCGACCGGCGCGGTGTGCGGGCGGGCCTCGCCGCCTGTGCCGCCGTGGTGCTCCTGCTGCTCCTCGTGCCCACCCCGCCGCCTCTCTGGCAAAAGGCCTGGTGGCTCGCCGTCCTCGCCGGCACCGCCGCCGCCGCCGCGACCCTCGCGGTGCCGCGCTGGCGCCCGGCCTTTCCGGCGGTGGCCGTGGCGGCCCTGGGGCTCGATCTGACCCTGCTCCTGGTGCGCTACCACCCGGTCTCCGCTCTGGACCTCGAGGCGCCGCCCGCCCTGGCTCACCTCGCCACCGCCGCCCGCGAGGCGCCGGAGCCGTTCCGGGTGATGGCCGAGGGGCAGGACCTGCAGCCGGACCTCTCCCTCCTCTACGGTCTCGCCGATCCGCGCGGCTACGACCCGATGCGTCCCGCCGCCGCCCAGCTGGTGGTGGGCCGCGGTTTTCTGCCCCGCTACAAGGTGGGCCGGCTGATCCGTTCGGAAGGCGCCGCCTTCCCGGCGCAGGGCCAGCCGATGCTCGACTACCTGGGCGTGCGCTACGTGCTGACCCGCCATCGCCGCCCCATGCCCGCTCCCTGGGAGACGGCCTGGAACGACACCGGCGGCCGCATCTGGCACAACCGGCAGGCCTTGCCGCTCTTCTTCTTCCCCGCCACCGCCCACCGCGAGCCGGACGGCGCGAAAGCTCTCGAAGAGGCCCTCGCCAACCGCGCCTTCGCCACCACCGGCGTCGCCGAAGGGGCCCCGGCCACCCCATCCAACCCGCAGAGCGGCACCGTCCGCATCACCGAGCGGCCCAACGGCTTCGATCTGGACGTCGCGACCCCCACCGGCGGAGTCGTCGTCTCCAGCGTCTCCTGGGTGCGCGGCTGGCACCTGGAGCTACTGAAAGGGCCGGGTCCCGCCACCCTGCGCCGGGTCAACGGCGGCTTCACCGGCTTCGAGATCGGCCCCGGCCGCCACCGCGTGCGGCTGGACTACCGGCCGGCGGGCTGGCGGTGGGGCTGGGGGCTGGCGGGGTTGGGCGTGGTGGGGATGGTCGCGGTAGGGCTCCGGAAGCGGCGGAGAGCCGGCTTCGGCGGGACCCTCACCCCCTGACCTCCTCAGGGTGCGGCGATGGCGGCTGCGGTTCTGCTCCTGGGCCGCCGGGGCGCCGCCGCCCGCGCAGCTCGATCCGTTCGACGAACACGGGCGTTCGCTGAACAAACAGGCCGATTCGTTCCACGGACAGGGGCGTCCGTTGAACGAACGAGACGATCCGTTCAACGAACAAGGCGTTTCGTTCAACGAACAGGGCGTTCCGTTCAACGAACAGGGCGTTCCGTTGAACGAGCAGGCCGATCCGTTCAACGAACAAGGCTGCTCGTTGAACGAGCAAGGCGTTTCGTTCAACAAACAGGGCGTTCCGTTGAACGAGAAGGCCGATCCGTTCAACGAACAGGGATGCTCGTTGAACGAGCAAGGCGTTTCGTTCAACGAACGAGGCGTTCCGTTGCGCAAACCGCGGCTCGCGGGCCACGGGTGCGCCGTCGAGACGGCCCCGCAGGCTGGCACGCCCCTGGCGAGACCCCTGCGGCCGGGCCGTCTCCCCCACGGAGGGCCGGTGAGCCACGTCCGGTTCTACAGGCGTGGGAGCAGGGGGCTGCCGTGGGGGCGACCGGTCGTTGATCTACTGCTGCCGCAGCACCTCGATCGGCCGCTTCTCGAAGCCCCGCATCGTTTGCGATATCCTGAAGCGCACCATGCCCGATCCCCGCCTTCTCGCCGAGGCCCTCGCGATCCTGCTCGCTCCGGTCCTCCCCGTCCTCGTCGGGGCGGGCGGCAAGGCGGCCGGCAAGGCCGTCGAGGAGGTGGGCAAGCAGGCCGGCGCGGTCGTGACCGACAAGGTCAAGGAGATCTGGAACCGCCTGCGCGGCAAGGTCGAGGAGAAGGAAGCGGCGCAGGAGGCGGCGACCGATCTCGCGCAGAGGCCGGACGACAAGGACCTTCAGGTTGTCTTTCGCCACCAGCTGCTCAAGATCCTCTCCGCCGATCCCGCCCTCGCCGCGCTCCTGGAGCCGCTGGTGCTGGCCTCCACCACCACGCAGGTGCAGGTGCGGGACCAGGGTGTCCTGGCCACCCACGGTGGCATGGCGGCCGGGCCGGGTGGGGTGGTGGTCGGTGGCAACGTCACGGGGGGCGTCCATGTGCACCCTCCAGGCGCTGCGCCTTCCCCTTCCCCCGACCGCCCGGACCCCGAAGCCACCCTGCGCAGCACCTACCTGAAGCGGCTCATGGAGCAGGTCGGCGTGCTCTCGCTGGCCGGCATCGATCCGGCGGCGGCGCAAGGCGAGGCGGAGTTGAGCCTGGATGCCGTGTACACGGGCCTGCGGACCCGGTCGGGCGAGGACGTTCCGGAGGTCGAGACCACCCACGAACGGCGCGCGCTCTCCGCCCTGGAGCAGCTCAACCGCCACCGCCGCCTCGTGCTCCTGGGCGACCCGGGTAGTGGCAAGAGCACGTTCGTCCACTTCGTGGCGCTCTGCCATGCGGGCGAGCTCCTCGGGCATCCGCAGGTCAACCTTAAGATGCTGCGGGCTCCGGTGCCGGGTGCCCAGAACAAGAAACAGCCGTGGAAGCACGGCGCCCTCCTGCCGGTGCGGGTGGTGCTGCGCGACTTCGCGGCGCGCGGGTTGCCGCCAGCCGGTGAGCCGGTGACGGCCCTCCATCTGCAGACGTTCCTGGCCACGGAGCTGAAAGAAGCCTGCCTGGGTGAGTACGTCCCCTTCCTGTTCGAGCACCTGCGGCAGAAAGGAGGCCTCCTCCTGTTCGATGGCCTGGACGAGGTTCCGGAAGCAGATCACCACCGCGATCGGCTGCGGCAGGCGGTGGAGGGCTTCGTCCAGACCTTCGGAGAATGCCGGGTGCTGCTGACCAGCCGCACCTATGCCTACCGCAACCAGGGCTGGCGGCTCGGTGGCTTCGCCGAGGCGGAGCTGGCGCCGTTCGACAGGGCGCAGATCGAGAGCTTCGTCCGGCGTTGGTATGGCCAGGTGGCGGCGACCGGCCGGCTCGGCGGTGAGGAGGCGCAGGGTCGGGCGCAGCTTCTGCTCCAGGTGGTGCTGGCGAACGAAAGGCTCCGGGGGCTTGCGGAGCGCCCTTTGTTGCTGACGCTGATGGCGAGCCTGCATGCGTGGCGCGGAGGGAGCCTGCCGGAGCGGCGCCAGCAGCTCTATGAGGACGCGGTCGAGCTGCTCCTCAATCTGTGGGAGAGCCATCGGGTGGTTCAGGGGCCGGACGGAGCGCCCCGGCTGATGCAGCCGAGCCTGGCGCAGTATCTGGACGCCGGTCGGGATCAGGTGCGGCAGGTGCTGGAAGAGCTGGCGTTCGAGGTTCATGCGCGCGGGGATCTGGCGGGCACGGCGGACGTGGGGGAGGGGGATCTGGTGACCCGGCTGATGCGGCTGAGGCGCAAACCGGAGGCCAATCCGGCCCAGCTCGTGGAGTATGTGAGCC
The DNA here is from genome assembly GCA_002420005.1 of Holophagales bacterium UBA5704. GTDB lineage: Bacteria > Acidobacteriota > Thermoanaerobaculia > Multivoradales > UBA5704 > UBA5704. The sequence continues at coordinate 10,806 of DIHE01000051.1, forward strand.
AGCGGGCGGGCCTGCTGGTGCCGCGGGGCGTGGGGCTCTACACGTTCCCGCACCGCACGTTCCAGGAGTACCTGGCGGCCTGCCATCTCACGGATCACGGGTTTCCCGGGGTGCCGGCCGACCTCGGGCGGCGGGACCCGGATCGCTGGCGGGAGGTGGTCCTGCTCGCGGGAGCGAAGGCGGCGCGCGGCTCGGCCTTTGCCGCCTGGTCGCTGGCGGACTGTCTGTGCCCGGAGGCGCCGGGGGCTGAGCCCTCCGTGGAAGACGCCTGGGGCGCGCATCTCGCCGGTCAGGTGATCGCCGAGTGTGCGGATCTGGAGAAGGTGGGCAGGGCCGACGCGGCGAAGCTGGAACGGTTGCGGCAGTGGCACCTCCACCTGTTGCGGAGCGGGCAGCTGCCGGCGCGGGAACGGGCGTTGGCGGGTAAGACGCTGGCGCGGTGGGGGGACCCGCGGCCGGAGGTGATGACGGTGGACGGGATGGGATTCTACCCCGTGCCGGCGGGTCCGTTCCGGATGGGGGAGGGGGAGGAGGCCCACGAGCAGGAGCTGGCCTACGACTTCCAGATGGCCCGCTATCCAGTGACGGTGGCGCAGTTCCAGGAGTACGTGAGGGAGAGCAGCGAACAGTCCGGTGATGCCGGCAGCCTCCGGGGTCTGGCGAATGTGCCAGCGGCGTCGATGAGTTGGCGGGAGGCTCTGGCGTTTTGCAGGTGGTTGACGGCTCGCTGGCTGGCGAGCGGGCGGCTCGCTTTGGGTTGGGAGGTGACGTTGCCGTCGGAGGAGGAATGGGAGAAGGCGGCGCGGGGGATCGACGGTCGGGAGTATCCGTGGGGGGAAGGTGCCGACCTGGAGAGGGCGAATTGTGAGGAGACGGGGATCTCGACGGTCAGTACGGTGGGTTGCTTTCCGGCTGGAAGGAGCCCCTACGGTTGTGAGGAGATGAGCGGGAATGTGTGGGAGTGGACGCGGAGCCTTCTTGAAGGCCGTGCGGCTCGGGAGGACCTCACGGCCTCCAGCCCCCGTGTGTTGCGCGGCGGCTCCTATGGCTTCCGCTCCAGGTTCGTGCGCTGCGCCGTCCGCTACAGCAACCATCCTGCGCTTCGGTACAGGGACGTAGGGTTTCGGCTCGTCTTGCTCCCATTCTCCTCTGATCTCTGACCTTCGCCCGGCGATGAATCACCGGGCTATCAACGGCGCCCCGTGAATGGGGCTTGAAGCCGGCTTCAGCCGGCGCGATTTCCAGCCCGGGCATTTATGCCCGGGCGCTGGTCAGGTGGGCGACGAGAGCATCGTTGATCAGCGTCTGATAGCTGCCGCCGCCGGCACGGTCGGCCATCGCGCGGAAGGCCTCGATCCCCTCCGGCTCGCCCCCTACCGCCCCTCTCGCGGCCCTTCAGGCCGCAGGTTGGTTGGTGCCTGCTGACCCAGGGCGTCGGCCTGCGGCCGAAGCCCTGGGCTCCAATCTCCCGGCCCTTCGGGCCGGCGTCCGTTGCCCGGCTTCTCGAGCGCGGCACTTCACAGTAGAATCGCGACGTGGATATTCGCTACTCCAATCGCCGCCACAGGAGCAGGAAGTGAAGCAGAACGACTTTCCCCCAGGGTGGGACGAGCAGCGGGTCCGCCGGGTCCTCGCTCACTACGAAGAGCAGACCGAGGCCGAGGCGGTCGCGGAGGATGAAGCTGCCCGGCGACCGAAGCAGATCGAGCCAACGGCGCCCCGTTTTCCCGCCTTCGAGGTCCCTGCGGGTGCGCGGATGATTCCGGCGTCGCGAGCCCAGAAAGCCCTTGCCGAGGATGGCATCGTCTGAGATCCGGCGTCGGGTGCCAGCAATTGTTGAGGAGCTCCCGCGCACGTCAAGGTAGCAGCGTGAACCGGCCCTTGCGCGGGAGGCGGTAGACACCAAAGTCGCGTTTGTCCACGGTGAGGACCGTCCGGATGTCTTCTCGTGCTGCCACGTGCACCAGCGCAGCGTCCGCCAAATCCATCGGCAGGTCTTTGTACTTCTCCATGAGGCTCTTCATTCCGGGAGCGTCGGTCTCATCAAGGTCAAGGAGGCGCACGACGCCCGTTTCCATGATCTCCCACAGAGCCTTTTGGGCCGCCCAGGTCGACAGCAGGTACATGGCCTCGACAAGCACCGGCCAGACCGTCACGAGAGGGCCCTCAATCTTCTTGATCGCCGCGACGATCTCTTCGTGGTGAGAGTCCTTCCGACTCAGGAGGGCGACCAGGGGGCCTGCGTCAACCAGGATGGCGCGCACGCTGCCGGGCCTCCAGGAGCTCGCGGAGCCGAGAACCGGTGCCCTCCGAGAGGTGTGGATCGCCGTCTTCGATGATGCCGATGAAGGGCCGCAGCCGCTCGTAGGCCGAGGACGGCTCGCTGTCCTCGGCGGCAAGGCGGGCGATGGCGTCACGAATCACCTCGGACTCCGTCTGCCCGCGGCGCAACGAGAGCCGCTTCAGTGCCACCTCGCTCTTGGCGTCAAGCCTCAGAATGGTCATCTCAAGCTCCTGAACCACCGCCAGTGTACCACCGCACCCGCCCCCCTACTGCTCCCGCAGCACCTCGATCGGCCGCTTCTCGATCGCCCGCAGGCTGGCGAGGACGCCGGCGGCGACGGCGAGGAGGACGGCGCCGGTGATGGCGACGGTGAAGGGGAGGGGCTGGAAGCTCCAGGAGAGCTCGAAGCCGCGTTCGAGGACGCCCCAGGCGAGAGCGGTACCTCCCACCGCGCCGATCACCGCGGCGACCAGGCCGATCAGGGCGTATTCCACGGCGAAGGTGCCGAGGACGGCGCGGCGGGTCATGCCGAGGGTTTTGAGGAGGGCCACCTCGCGTCCGCGGCGCAGTGAGCCGGCGCTGATCGCTCCGGCCAGGATGGCAATGCCGGCGAGGACGGTGAAGCCTCCCAGGAAACGGATGCCGAGGCCGATGCGGCCCATCACCTGCACGATCTTGTCGAGGATCTCGCGGATGCGCAGGAGCGTCACGTTCGGGTAGAGCGCGGCGAGCTCGTCCTGCACCTTCTGCTCGGTGCCGCGGGGGAGCTGGAAGGCCGCGAGGCGCTGCTGCGGTGCGTCTTCGAGCACGCCGGGCTCGACCACCAGGAAGAAGTTGATGCCGAAGGTGCGCCAGTTGACCGTGCGCAGGCTGGTCACCGTCAGCTCCAGCGGCACGCCCTGGACGTCGAACCGGATCGTCGAGCCGAGGCGCAGGTTCAAGTCGTTGGCGAAGTCCTGCTCGACGCTCACCTCGGCGCGCTGCGGGTCGCCCCAGAGCACGCCTGCCACCACCTGGTTGTCCTCCGGCAGGGTCTGCATGTAGGTCAGCCGTTGCTCGCGGGTGAGCGCCCAGCGGCGGGCTCCTTCGCCTTGATCTCCCTCCCGGCGCTCTCCCTCTTCGCGGTCGCGTTCGCGCGGCGGCGGCGCGGCGGTGGGCCGTTCGCGCGGCGGGGCCAGCTCTTCGACCGGCCGGCCGTCGATGGCGGCGATGCGGGCCATCACCACGGGGACGGACTGGAGGCGGGTCGCTCCTTGCTCCAGGATCACCTTCTCGACGCCCGGCCACTGGGCGGGCTGGATGTCGATCAGGAAGGCGCTCGGGGCGTCCTTCGGCAGCTCGGCGGAGAGCTCCTCGGTCAGCCGCCGCTGCACCAGGGACATGCCGAGGACGACGAGGACGCCGAGGCCGAGGGCGACGATGGCGCTCAGCGTCGTGGCGCCGGGGCGGGCGAGGGAGGCGACGCCGTGGCGCAGCCAGGGCCGGCGCAGCGACTCGCGGGGCAGACGGCGGACGAGGCGGGTGATCCCTAGGGCGCCGAGGGCGAGGGCGAGGGCCGCTCCGGCCACGCCGGCGGTGAAGCGCAGGCCGAGGTCCCACGAATGGGCCTGCAGGCTCGCCATGATCCAGACGCCGAGGGCGAGCGCGAGGCCGGTTGCCAGCAGGGTCCGGCGGTGGCCGGGGAGCGGCTCGGCGTCGCGGCGCAACACGCGCGACGGGGGCACGCGCAGCACCGCGGAGAGCGGCGGCAGGCTGAACAGGACGGCGACGCCCACGCCCAGCAGCAGGCCGCGCAGGAGCGCCGCGGGCTGCCAGGGCCGGATCAGCTCGGCCGGGATGAGGTCCGCGAAGAGCGACGGGATGGTGAGCTGCACGGCGACGCCCACGGCGATCCCCACCAGGCTGCCGACGAGGCCGAGGAGCGCGGTCTGGCCGAGATAGAGAAGGAAGATCTCGCGCGGGCGCAGGCCCAGGCATTTGAGGATGGCGATCGCATCCATCCGCCCGGCGAGCCAGGCGCGCACGCTCTGGGCGACGCCGATGCCGCCGACGAAGAGCGAGAGGAGGGCGATCAAGCCGAGGAAGCGCTCCACCCGCGAGAGGCTGCGGCGCAGCGCCGGCTGCGCATCGCGGTAGGTCTCGACGCGGTAGAACTCGGGATCGGGGAGGGCTTTTTGCAGCTTGTCCTTGACCGCGTCGAGCTTGGCGAGCGGGAAGCCGTCCGGGGCCTTGAGGAGCGCGCGGTACTCGATGCGGCTGCCGGCGCCCGAGAGGCCGGCGCGGCGGAAGCCTTCGCCGGAGAGGAACACGCGCGGCCCGAGGGTCATCGAGACGCTGATCCGGTCCGGCTCGGAGGTGACGAGGCCGGCGATGCGGAACGGCTGGCCGCCGATGCGCAGGGCGTCGCCGGGGCGCAGGCCGAGGCGGGCGAGCAGCTCGGCGGCGACCACGGTGGTCTCGGGGGTCAGCAGCTCGCTGAGCGGGCGGGCCGGCTGGATCACCAGCTTGCCGTAGAACGGATAGGTGCCGTCCACCACCTTGAGCTCGACGAGCTGGCTCGGACCCGGTTGTCCGGGTGCCCGCGGCGGCGCGGCGACCACGGTGACGGTCTCGCGCAGCTCGGTGCGGAGGGCGCCGGGGAGGCCGGCGGCGGCGAGGTCGAGATCGGGCGGGATCGGCCGCCGGCCTTCGATCGCGAGGTCGGCGGCGAGAAGCTGGCGGGCTTCGCCGCGGATGCCGTCGTCCAGGCTGCCGGAGAGGCCGGCCACGGCGACCACGGCGGCGACGCCGACCGACAGGCAGGCGATGAAGAACGCCAGCCGGCCGCGCGAGCCGCGCGATTCGCGGGCCAGGGTGCGCAGGAAGAACCCGGGGGTCACCGCGGCTCTCCGGCGAGCGCGCCGGCCGCGGAGGTGGCGAGGGACCGCTCCGGGATCTCTTCGCGCTCGATGCGGCCGTCGCGCAGGTGGATGAGCCGGTCGGCGAGGGCGCCCACCGCCTGGTCGTGGGTGACCAGCACGAGGGTCGTCCCTTCGCGGCGGCGCAGCTCGGTGAGGATCTCCAGGATGCGGCGGCCGGTGGCACCGTCCAGGTTGCCGGTCGGCTCGTCGGCGAGCAGGATCGGCGGCCGGGAGGAGAAGGCGCGCGCCAGGGCCACCCGCTGCTGCTCACCGCCGGAGAGCTGGCTCGGGTAGTGGTGGCCGCGGTCGCCGAGCCCCACGGCGTCGAGCAGCTCGTCGGCGCGGCGCACCGGATCGGGCTGGCCGAGCAGCTCCATGGGGAGGAGGACGTTCTCGCGGGCGGTCAGGTTGGTCAACAGCTGGAAGCTCTGGAAGACGAAGCCGATCTTGTGGCGGCGCAGCAGCGCGAGGGCGTCCTCGGAGAGGTCGTGGATCGGCCGGCCGTCGATCAGAACCTCGCCGGAGCTGGGCCGGTCGAGGCCCGCCATCAAGGCGAGCAGGGTGGACTTGCCGCTGCC
>DIHE01000051.1:16829-17107 GCA_002420005.1 Holophagales bacterium UBA5704
CGATGCGCAGGTCGACGCGGTCGAGAATGGTCAGGACGCGGTCCCCGGACGGCAGGCGCCGGGTGAGCTCGCGCAGCTCGATACAGGGGGAGGTCGTCGGGCTCATCGGAGTTGGCTCGCGGCGTGGAATAAGAGACGTGGGCAAGCGCTTTGTGTCAGGGCATGAAGAGGACGGAACCCATGTGGCGAAAGCTCGCAACCCTCGCTCTGACGGCGCTTATTCCCAGCCTCGCCGGCTGCGGTACTCCCGAGAAGCCTCCGCCGCCCGCCCCCGCCCC
>DIHE01000046.1 GCA_002420005.1 Holophagales bacterium UBA5704
GCCCCCCCCCCCCCCCGCGGTGTCCGGCCCTTCCCCCCCCCCCCCCCCCCCCCCGCCCCCCGCGGCGGCGGGGGGGGGGGGGGGCCCGCCCCCCCGGCGCGCCCCCCCCCCGGGGGGGGGGGGCGGGGCGGCCCGCCAGGCCGCACGGAGCTGCATCGGGGGGCCACGGAGGGACCCGCCGACGCCAGTGGGTGGCGGGAGGCTGCCTTCCCCGCTGGCGGGCCGGTTGAGCGCGGGCGGGAAGGGCCGCACGGTGCCCAATGATGCGGCAGATACCATCCAGCGAACGCGGCGCGGTGCGGCCCGAGGGGGAAGGTGGCCGTCGCGATGCTGGCCGGCCGAGCGAGGGTGGAGATTGCGTCAGCAGTAAGGTGGGGGCGGGGTCGTCGACCACGGAGTGCGAGCTCGCGCGGTGGAGTTTGCGTCAGCGATGCGGGGGAAGGTGGGCATCGCCACGATGGCCGGAGCGAGAGAGGTGGTGGACCGTGCCGTGCCCGATCCGACCTGGGAACGAGCGATGCGCTTTAGCACGGGACGGGCCAGGGGGAGGTGGCCGTCGCCACTGGCGGCGGATCTTGAGCGGGGGAGATTGCGTCAGCAACAAGGTGGGGGCGGGGTCGTCCACGAGGCGGGCCGAGCTCGCGCGGTGGAGTTTGCGTCAGCGATTCGGGGGAAGGTGGGCGTCCCCACGTGCCCGGATGAGAGAGGTGGTGGTGGACCGTGCCGTGCCCGATCCAACCTGGGAACGAGCGATGCACCCCAGCACGGGACGGGCCAGGGGGAGGTGGCCGTCCCCACGACTGCCTGGCTGAGAAAGGGTGGAGATTGCGTCAGCAGTAAGGTGGGGGCGGGGTCGTCGACGACGCCGGGCCGAACTCGCGCGGGGGAGTGTGCGTCAGCGATGCGGGGGAGGCGGCCATCGCCACGGTGGCCCGACTGAGAGAGGTGGTGGTGGACCGTGCCGTGCCCGATCCGACCTGGGAACGAGCGATGCGCTTTGGCACGGGACGGGCCAGGGGGAGGTGGCCGTCGCCACTGGCGGCGGATCTTGAGCGGGGGAGATTGCGTCAGCGATGCGGGGGAAGGTGGCCATCGCCACGGTGGCCCGAGTGAGAGAGGTGGTGGACCGTGCCGTGCCCGATCCGAGCTGGGAACGAGCGATGCGCTTCAGCACGGGACGGGCCGGGGGGAGGTGGCCGTCCTCACTACCGCCTGGCTGAGCGAGGGTGGCGTGTGCGTCAGCGATGCGGGGGAAGGTGGGTGTCCCCACTGGCGGTCGATCTTGAGCGGCGGAGATTGCGTCAGCAGCCAGGTGGGGGCGGGGGCGTCAACGAGGACCCCGACAGAAAATATAGAGATATTTCGATTTGCGCCTGGTTGCTGCCCCTTCTTCTCCTTTGAACCCGGTCGCCAACTCGCCAGCCGGAACATCCCAAGGCAGTCGTCCACCGCCTGTCTCCGGACTCGACTCTGGCCTGTGTGCGGCTCCTCAAGGCGGCGGCGTGCGCGGACTTGCGTGCGGGCCTCCGCGAGCCGCGCCTGGCCCTGCGAGGGGCCGTGCGCGGCCTTTTCTGCGGCCCCCACCCCCCTCTGGTGCCTTCGGATCAGCTCTCTCGCGAATGAAGGGTGCGGAAAAAGGAACGAAACCCACCTGCCACCGAAGTTCCGGAGGCCGATCATCGTCCGATTTCGGCAGCCAGCTCGGCGCTGACCAACACGCGGATGCCGTGCCTCAGCAGGGAGGTGAAATGGCGGCGGTTCTCGGTCACCACCAGCCGCGCGCCGGCCTGCCTCGCGATCTCGGCGATGTGCGCATCGTAGACCCTGCCGCCGGACGTCCCCTCTCCGACGGCAGAAACCAGGAACTCTTCCCGCTTCTCCGCCGGCAGGTCGTGGACCGAGAAGCGAGCGAGGATCTCCTCGCGCAGCAATCGCAGAGCGATTGCCGGATCGAGTCGATATTCCTCCGGCAGGCGCGTCGTCACCGAGTAGAATTCGAGGCAACAGTGCCAAGCCGTCATCGGGCGCTCGATCCGGCCGTCCGCGACCGCGTCCATCAGCCGCAGGGCGTGCTGCGAGCTGCTACCGAAGTCGATGCTCCCGGCGATGAGGACGCTGGTATCGAAGAAGGCGCCCGTCAGCCCGGCCACCGGTCCCGCTCCTCGTCCACCCAACGTGCCACGTCGACCGCGGTGCGCTCGCCCTCCGCCGCCCGGGGACGGGCGACCAGGCGCTCGCCGCGCCGGACGAGCTCGGGGCCGGCCACTGCCCGGACGAGACGGATGGCGAAGCCCTCAATGGCCATCTCAAGCTCCGCGCCAGCGTTCAATCCGAGCCGCTTGCGGACCTCAACGGGGATGACCACTCTGCCTGCTTTGTCCATGGTTGTGATCATGGGAGAAGCGTACCATGCTCCTACCACTCTCTTCCCATGCCCCTTCCCAAGGGTCCCCAAGGATGTGGCGGAGGGCCAGCCCTCGGGACAGCTCGCTTCACTCCCCCACCTCAGCCGCCAGGCTCCAGGCCTGGACATCCCTCAGCCAGGAGAGGAGAAGGTTCCAACTCCCGTGGAGCTGCTCCACCATTCACTTCCTCTGAAGGTCGAACACCTCGCCGGATGCCGCTCAGCGGCTCGGAAGTGGCGCTGGGTGGTCCGGCTTGCGGTCTCGCTCCTCCTCGATCAAGTGAGCTGCGTCGATCTCGGGGCGCGTCCCCTCCGCCGCCTGGGGTCGGGCCATCAGGCGCTCGCCCCGCCGGACGAGCTCGGGGCCGGCCACCCTGCCGGCCTTGTTGATGGTTGTGAGCATAGGGAAGGGTAGCATGCTCCTGCCACCCTCTTCCCATACCCTCCCGCGGAGCCAGCTCACCGTACCAGTAGGCGGCGGTGACGCCACCATCCATGAAGGGGAAGTCGCCGGTGATGAAGGCGCCCGCCATCAACCCGCTGTCCTGTGGCCGCTCTCATCCAGGCGCTGCGCTACAGGTTCGGGTTGCTAAAGTCCAGCGGGGAGGTCAACGGGATGTTCAAGATCACTCTGGAGATCGAGCAGCTGCCGGAAGGGCCGTTTCTCGGCACCAGCCCGGACCTTCCCGGGCTCGTCGTCCAAGCGGACAGCGTCGAAGAGGTCTTTCGACTGGCCCCCGGCGTGGCGCATGACCTCATCGCGGTCATGGTCGAGACGCGACAGAAGCTGCCGCGGGGTGTCGAGACGGTGACGCCCCCCTGGCGTGTTCCTGTCCTGGTACCTGCTTGTATCGAGAGCTGACCCGCCACCTCCTGCGCCTCGGCTGTCAGTTGGCACGCCAGAGCAAGGGAAGCCATGAGATCTGGCACAACCCGACGCAGAACCGGTCCACCGCCATCCCCGGCATTCCGGTGATCCCGGAACGCTCCGAGCCATTCTCAAAGGCCTCGGCCTCTCGTTGGCCGACTTGACCGACCGATAAGGGTTCCAGTTGTCTGGCCGCACCCTACCTGCCTTGTCGAGGGGTGTGAGCATGAGGGAGGGCAGCATGCTCCTGCCTCTCGCTTTCCATGCCTCTTCCCTCAAGGATGTGGCGAAGCGCCGAACCCTTGGGCGGCTCGCTTCACTTCCCAACCCGAGCCGCCGGGCTCCAGGCCTAGGCACCCCTCAGCCAGGAGAGGTAGAGACAGGCCAGGCGAGAAGGAGGGACTCTGACCTTGCACCTCTCTTGACGCATCACGTATAATCCAGCCCACAGAAGAGGAGCTTGTTTGCAATGAGGGGCCCGCTCGACCCACTCCTTCTTGACGACCGGCCTGAGAAAGAGCCCTGGCAAGGCCTGAAAGACTTGGCCTACCGCTTGGCTCGCGATCTGCCACAGTACCCGGCAAGCTCTCCCTTGCTCATCAGTGGTGAGTGGGGACTTGGGAAGACCAGCCTGCTCTGGGAGGTCCAAAGACAACTCACGTCCATGGAAGCCGTCAGGCCCAGAGTTGGTGGGCAGACGCTGCACAGGGTACTCGTCTTCGAAGCTTGGCGGTACGAAGGCGAGCTGCCGCTCTTGCTGGCGCTGGTTCGCTATCTATGGTCGGGCATCGGGCCGTTGAAGGACCTGAAACCCGAGGACGTTGGAAAGGGTAAAGAGATCTGGAAGGATCTCTGGGATGCTAGCGTCGCCCTGGCTGTCGGCATGGGACCCGGGCTCGCTCAGTTGGCGATAGGCCCTCTAGGCGCCAGCGCGATCCAGAGCCTCGTTCAATTCCGCAAAGAGACCAGGGAAGGGACGCCGGAAGAAACCTCCGAAAAGGAATTCGCGCGGCTGACGGCGGATGCCACCGAGCAGCTATGGTGCAAGTTCCGCGAGTTGATCAATCATTTCTGGCCCACAGCCGATCGCCCTTTGATCATCCTCATCGACGATCTGGATCGCTGCAGCCCTTCTGGTGCCGTCAGCCTGCTCGACTCGATCCGCTTGATCCTGGCTAAGGCTAGCGACCTGAACTGCCGGTTCGTCGTGGCCCTCGACCGCGGCGTGCTCTCCATGGCAGTGGCTAACAAATTCGCAGATCTGGGACACTACGAGGGAAACCGCTATCTCGAGAAGATCTTTCCCGTTTCGTTCGACCTCCCACGGCCCGGGCGCCAGGACGTGGCCAGGCTGATCGAGGACCTGCTGGCCCAGTTGAGGAACGGCAATGCTGCGGAGCACCTGGAAGTCCTCCATAAGGCTTTCGTGGATCCGATCTTCGCCAACCCACGCCTCGTCAAGCGTTGCATCAACCGGTTCCTGATGCTGCTACGCTTCGAGAGCGACAACAACGATGCCGGTAAGACTCCTGCCAAGGCGAGCGAGGACGAGTTGCGCAAGAGGATCATTCTTGTGCAGTGGATGGCTGCCTGTGAGCGCTGGCCTGCCCTCCGTCGCCTCCTGAGCCGTCGTAATTCTAACTATTGGGAGCGCGTCCGAATGGCGCTTGGCGACCCGAACCAGAAGTTGCCCGACACCGACGCCGAGACGCTGCTGATGCAACCTGACTTGCAGACCTGGCTGAGCTTTCACCTCGCAGAAGGGGCCGAGCCCCTCTACCAGGCCGAGCAACGCTTGCAACGTTGGGGATTGTAAGATGGATCCGCGTTTTCAGAACCATCTCGACGAATTCCTTCTTGCTCGCTCTTCAGCTCCCCTATTATGGGCGAGGTGGTCGCTCTCGACTCGCGAAAAAGGATCGTGGCAGATCCGTTTTCGCCGGGGCGTGCAACCAGCGGACGACCTTGCAATTCCACCTGTAGTGATACCAGAGGATCTTACCCAACCGGTCATCCTGAAAGTACAAGAGCAGCTTACCGTGAGGATCCTTGAGTCGGAGCCTCCAGAAGCTTTCTGGCGCGCAGAGACCATAAAGAGCGTGGTCATAGCTCCGATTGTTCACCAAGTCGAGCAGGTCGTCGTAGTGGGTTTCACCGATGAGGCCGAGGCCCGGCAAAGCTCTACCTCCGTCGAACAGCTTGCCAAGAAACTGCTCCAGGAGCTTCAGGAGCTCCGGCGAGTCCAGGAAACCGAAAGCCTTCTTGGGGTACCTACTGCCCCGGCTCATTTGCAGGACGCCCGCCATGGCCTCATCAATCTGGCGCACGAAGTCGCCCGGTGTCTCGGGGCAGATGGGGCAAAGATCTATCTGGTCCGCCGAGCGAACCAAGGTCCGGTTCTCTGGCGCGCGGCCAATACGGCGCCGGAAGGTGCCCCGCAACCCGTCCCCTTCAGTCCCGATCGGGGCCTAGCCGACTACGTCATTTCGGAGAAGACCTGGTTGCTTATTCCCAGCTGTGGGCCGGTCAGTGAATCCAAGCCGAGCGAAGGTGTCCGGCAGGAAGGGAGGAACGGACGTGGCGACAGGGTGGTGGTGTACGCCCGAATAGGCAGCGAAATAGACCCCGAGGCGCCCCCCTTAATAACAGATGAGGAAGAGTCGATTCTCACCTACCCCCTGGAAACAGATGAGCAGATCACGGGTGCGGTATCCGTATGGCGGCGGCGACCGCAGGAAGGCCAATCTGCACCAGCGCCCTTTGATGAGACCCTCGACGTTACCTCCCTCAAAGATTTTGCCAGACACCTCGCCGCGGCTTGCCAGCGCATGATGCAGCTTCAGAAGGCAGATGACCAACTGCAGGAAACCACCGTTCTTGCGCAAAGCTTGGCTGGCGCTGAAAGGCTTCATGAAGGTTATGACGCGATCTCGGCTGGCGCGGGCCGTCTGGCTGATGCCGCCTGCGCCGTACTCCTCCACTTTGAACCGAGGAAAGATGCCGATGGCTATCTCTATCAGAGCGCAATCTGGCAGATGAAAGGCCTCGAGCATGCCTTGTTGGAGGATCCTTTTCTCGCGAACTGTTCGCCGGACTCCAACGCCTGGGAGGATATCGTGCGCGAGAGCCTGGGAGAACGACTGAGGCCAATGGTCTTCCGCAAGCTGTTGGTCGAACGGCCTACCGCCCCTCAAGGTGGACCTCCGACTCTGGCCTTAGCCCTCTTCGACCCGCCTCGCCTTGCAAGGAGCCCGGCCTATTTCTCCGATGAGCTTCTGGAGCACTTTTCCAATGCCTTTTTCCAGGCAGCGACAATCTCCCTGCGCAGCCACGCGGGGGACCTGGCGAGTCGCCTGCTCGATCGGCTCGCAGGACCTCCCTCTTCTTCAGAGCGGCCGGAACTCCTCGGGCCGGAGGAGCTATTGAGCCAGGCGGCCCAATTACTTGCTGAAACCACAGGAGCAGACCAGATCCTGGTCTACACAGGAACACCGCATCACCAGCAGGTACGGCAGAGCTTTCCGCCGGCACCAAAGTTGCAGGGCTTCAGGGTCGCGCCCCATTCGAAGACGGGTCAAAGCATCCTAAAGAAGCGGCCACATCGTGAGCTGGCTGTCGGAGAGGCATCAAGTGAGCTGGATCTCGATGTTCTCAGGCAGATCACCACGATTCTGGGCTGGGGTTCGGCGCGCTCCTGGCTCGCCTATCCCCTCCAGCACAAGGGTCGAATCCTCGGCTTGTTCAAACTTCTGACGCGCGAGTCCGGTAACTTTCTCGGCAGAGATCATGAGGAGATTACGCAGCAAGTTGCCCGCCATGCCGCCTGGGAGGTTTACAAAGCCGCGCGGCAGCAGGCGCTGGAAGAGTTGCTCTCCTTGATCAATCAGCAAGTTGGTGACGTTCATGGCAACCAACTGGGGGAGGTGCTGGTTGCGTTGCTTCGGGACTGGTCTGACAGAGTGCTCTTCCGTCCCGATGTTCGGGTGCTGATCCTCGCGCGGAGCGAGCGCAGTGGAACGCTAGTCAAAGCCGGCCCAGACAAGGCGATACTCGATGAGTTGGAGAGCAATCTCGATGGGATTGCCAAGCGCTTTCGATCCGGCGGCAGGCATTGGAATAATAACGAGGCTTTTCTGAATCAGTTTGCTCCCAACGGTATCGGTGTAACCTTCAACTCCTTTGCCAAACAGGGCGTCGATGGCTTGTTATGCCTCGGAGACGAAGGAAAATTTGATGAAGAGGAACTGGAAGTTTTACGCGAGGCAGGCCGTCTCTTATCTGTAGTCCTTAATGTGGAACGAGAGCGGAACGATCTCAAGGTGGTCATGGGGCGTTTTCGTCATGCTGCTCTTGGACCGATTCAAGGTATGAAGTCGGCGGCCCAGGATCTGGTCGAGATTGCCCAGGGTGCAAGCGTCGACGCCATGGAGGTGAGGAAGCTGAGCTCCAGTGTCGCTAAAGAGGCGGAGCTGTTACGCTTGTGGCGCGAGAATCAACGATTTTACCTGGATGATGAAGTTAAAATTAAAAGACGGCGGCTGCGGCTTTGGCCCGTGGTCGAGCGCTGCTATGCGCGATATCGCGACATCGTGAGCGAACGCGACGTGAAGTATAGCCTGAACTGGAAGGCAGCGAGTGAGCTGCGCCTCTATCTAGATGATGCCGCCTTTGATGTTGCCTTGTCCAACCTCCTGGATAACGCCGCAAAGTATGTTTTTCACGAGCAACGGATCGAGGTCTGCGTTGAGGTAGTGAAGGGGATTGTTGAGATATGGGTGGAGGATGTAGGGCACGGAATCGACATGAAGGCAGTCAGGCGGATATTTCAGCCTAAGGAGCGGGCTAACCCAGACGACCCCTTTCGGATGATCTCGGGGCAGGGCCTGGGACTTGCCATGGCGCACAGGATTGTCGAAGCCCATGACGGTAGGCTGACGGTCAGATCCGACCGCTATCGACCAGGAAAGAGCGAGGAAACGACACCTTACCAGGTTCGCTTCACCATTGAGTTACCCTTCTCGATCTAAGGTGATGAGAAAATGACAGGAACTACCCTGCGAAGATTGCTCTGGATTGACGACGATGCCCCAGATCGATTTCGACATGAACTCCGACTCCTTACTCGGCATGGATGGCAGATTACCTTTGCTACGAGCGTAAGAGATGGAGCTGAATTCCTCCGAGATCAGGCATTTACTGCAGTCGTTCTCGATCAGATGCTCCCCTGGAAGGGGGGTATGTACGGGAAGGGACGAGAGGAAGTCTGGGCCGGCTGTTTTCTGCTTTATTGGCTGCGCAACAAAGGCCGACCGAGCAAGGCGCCGCCGCGGAAAGATTTTGAACGGCTCTCTGCAATGCAACCGCTGGGCACCAATAGGGATATTACGGTGATTCTCTGCTCCGCATACTTTGACGACGAAGTTATGGCCGCGTTTAACGAAGTGGAGCCTGACCTGCAGGAGTTACCCAAACCCATTGACCGCGACCGCCTGCTTGAGATTTTTGAGCCGCTGACGCAGTAGCTGGAGCGATCACTGTTATGAAAAGAGAGCAGACGTTCGACGAGAGAACTATCGACAAGCTTCTCTTCGACATCTCTGGCCAGTTCCTGCGTAGACTTGTGGCCAACGAGGGTGGGGGAAGAACCTTGGTCAGACAACTTGCTTTTGCGATCGGGCGAACCTTGGATATGAATGCGGCCGTGCTCTGGCGGCCTCAGCCTGATGGAACTGACCAAGAGGGTGCACGTTGGAACATCGAAGGGAGTGATGACGCAATCGATTTGTCCGCGCAGGCTATCGAGAGCATTCGCCAGCCCTTTCGAAGCACCCTACGGCGCGCCAAGATGATGAGATATGAAGAGCTCGCCTTTCAGCAGCCGAGAGTCGGAAGTGTCGAACTTCTATTGGTGGCTCAATGTGGAACCAAGTCTCGCATGGCGGCGAGATCTCCTAATCAAATGTGGGTCTTTTTGGAGTCGGAGAAAGAGGGCTTCGTTCTTAACCATCTCCTGGGGTGGTCCACCGTGTACCGGCTACTTTTTGGCTACATCGAGGAGAGAGATCTGCGCCGATCTGCCGAGCGCGAGACTTTGCGCGCAAAGCAGGCCGTTCTGGAGGTTCAGCGTGCGGCCAAGATCGAGAGGCTCTCTTTGGCGCCGGGCCCGCCGCAGGACGTTCTTCAGGGTGCGGCACCACTCTTGAGCCGAGGCGACGATATTCCTGTTGAGATAGCGCAAGATGCGCTTCGGGCCGACCGTAACTTGCTCGAGGCAGTGATTCTGCGTCTCTTGGATTCTTCATGGGATGATGCTGCGCTGAGCGAGGCACCGAAGCTCCTTGCAGTGCTTAAGAAATTCGATAGCCGCCTTCCTCAGGTCGACCACAGAATCCGGCCGCTTACACGGATCCTCCGCTGCTGGCTGGAGCCCCAAGCCAGCCCACCACCCTTCGAGGAGCGGCCGATTGACAGATCTTCTGCCGATCGGATCGCCAGAGATTGGATTGCCCGGTGGATCCTGTACCGCAAGGTCGCGCAGGAGGCAGGCGTCAATGGTTATTGGGAGCAGTGGCTTCCGCATGCGGTCACGGATCTCAGCTACCTCCTGAAGCGCTGGTCCATAAAACTTCCGCGCGACCATGAGAAACTACCGGTAGGTTCTTGGCAGCCTGGCCCAATGAGTACCCGGTTCATCTCTCTCTGGTTACGGCTATGGTTCTGTCAGGACCTGCTCCGGAGGGAACTCTCAGGGGAAGAATTCCACAAACGCTCGCTCTCGGAGTCCCGGCGCCGCCGATACCGGGAGGATCTTTCCTGCGTCATTCTCGAGACTCTCCTGGCGTTGACTCTGGGACATCGGCGGGATTACCGTGCCCGGCCGGATCGCGTGGCATCGGCACTGCGAACTCTGATCGAGCACCATGCGATGGGAGTCGCCCAGTTCCCGGCAGATATTGACGTTCGGGACCTGTTGGAGAACATTCGCCGCGCCCATCCTCTGGGCGGGCGAGAGTTCTCGATGGGGTACCTTCATCACGTCTTCGAGGTCTACATCACCGGCCAGTTCTTGAGCACACTACTCGTCCGGCCAGCGATAGGCGGACGGATGACAGCCAAAGGGTCTCTTCAGGAGATTCGAGCTCGACTGGCAGGAGGTCATACAGGAGGGGCACTCGCCGCCAATGGATTCACCCGTGCCTTCAACCTGGCCGCGTTGCTCCACAACGTTGGGCGTCTTCTCTTTCCCTGGTGGAGCCGACAGGCCGAGGAGCTGGGTAACCCTGACCGTGGCTTGCGCGAACCGCTCCGCCAGATCGGCCTTACCCTGACACAGGCCGCGTCGGAGTTTGCCGAGCGTTGCCGCCGAGAACTGCTGGAAGGGGGGTACTTCGACACCTTCGAGCAGAAGGCAATCGGCGAATGGCTGGAGGACAAGAAGCAGACCGCCTCGGAAGCCGACTCGGCGCTGCTCGGGGCATGGTACGTACACCGGGTGGCTTCCGGCACCGACCTGGACAGCGAGGTGAGACGGCAGGCCGTGCGGGCCGTGCTGCTGGCGCGGGTTGTGACGCTGAGGATCAACCTCGAAGCCGATCCGGTGGCGGCCCTGCTCGTCGTCTGCGATGAGCTGTTCGCCTGGAATCCCAGACCTGTTGCCGCGAGGGGCCTGGAAGCTTGGCGCTGGCTCCATGAGCGGCAGGCTTCCTCCCTCACCACCCGGTTCGAGTCGATCGAGCTGCCCGAGCTGCACTTCCGTATTGACAGGATCGAAGAGGAAGGACGGCCGCCCTTTGAGACCTTGGTCGGCGTTCTCGATGAGCCACTGCATCTCTTGCCGAGTTTTGCCATCGAAGTAGCAGACCCCGATGAAGTGCTTGAGGGCAACGTGCCCGGCGTATGGCTCGGGCTGCAGCAAAACCTCGGCCGCATCAAGGTGAGCTCATCGCCTTCACGCCAGATGGAGCCTTGGATCAAGGTACGCTCGCGGGTGCCCAGGCAGCTCGCCGGCTGTGGCCTGACCTGCCGGACGCTCCTCGAAGAGGTTGCACACCGGGCTTCGTCGAAACTTCGCACCAGCCTCGAAGCCTGGCTCAAGAAGTGGGAGCCCCTTCCTCGAAACGACTATGAAGAGTGCTGGATCAAGACTCTCGAGGACCAGGAGAAGCCCTTCACCCGCGAGGAGCCGACTCCTTGGATCGAGGAGCTGGAGCGGCTGACCAGGGAGGTGATCCTGAATCACCAAGCGGTTACCGCCCAAAGCCTCGGATCGTCCGCGACTCGCGGCCAGAAGCAAGCGGGCAGCGCACGCCGGAAGATGTGACTCACATCGCCTCCTGATGAGGTAGTTCTTCGTTCTTCGCCCGCCGACGCCGAGAATTTCCCTGCCGCTCGCGGTAACTGCCTTGCAGAGGCGAGTTGCAACCCTGTTGCCGACGCGTCGCAACTCGGACTTATTGGTCAGTTGCGCCGCCAACAGGGTTGCAACTCGGGACAAAAGGTCTGCAACTCGGACCAACAGACCAATAACTCGCGCAACAGGTCTCCACTTCGAAGCGACTGACCTGTTGGTCTGTCGGGCGAGCCAATTCCGGGCTCCCGGAGTCAATTGACCCCTCCCCACCCCCTTGGTATCGTCGCCGCCAGCCTTTTGACGCAGACCTGCCGCCATGGCGCCCCGTGCCCTCCATCCCTTCAACCGCCGGCTCCTCGCCGAGGAGCTCGTCCGCGTCCGCCGGCCGGAGGAGCGGGAGCGGTCGGCGGCGTCGCAGCGGCAGGCTCGCATCGATCCCAACCCGCACCAGATCGATGCGGTGATCTTCGCGCTGCGCCGGCTGCGGGAGGGCGGGTGCATCCTGGCGGACGAGGTCGGGCTCGGCAAGACGATCGAGGCCGGGCTGGTCATCGCCCAGAGCCGGGCCGAGGGGATGCGGCGGATTCTGCTCGTCGTCCCCAAGTCGCTCATCGGGCAGTGGCAGAGCGAGCTGTTCCAGCTCTTCGCCATCGAGACGCGCGACGATCCGACCGGTTTCGCAGGTCCCGGCGTGTTCCTGGTGGGCCGCGAATTCGCCGGTGGCGAGCGCGGCGCGGCGCTCCTCGGCGCGGCGCCTCCGTTCGAGCTGGTGGTGATCGACGAGGCGCATGAGATCTTCGCCGGGCTGCACAAGCGGTATGGCCGCGACGGCTCCTATGACGAGGGCTCGGAGGAGGCGCTGATGGCCCACCGGGTGCGCGGGTTCCTCGGCAAGGCCCCCGTCCTCCTGCTCACCGCGACGCCGATGCAGAACTCGCTCGCCGAGCTGTGGGGGCTGGTGCAGTACGTCGAGCCGACCGGGACGCTGCTCGGTGACATCGCCACGTTCCGCCGCGTGTTCTGCGCCGAGGACGACCGCACGCTCGTCCCCGGCCAGGAGCACGAGCTGCGGCGCCGGCTCGGCCTGGTGTTGCAGCGGACGCTGCGCCGCCAGGCGCAGGAGTTCCTCGACCGGCCGTTCACCCGGCGGCGGTGCCGGCTCTATACGTACACGATGAGCGCCGCCGAGCGGTCGCTCTACGAGGACGTCACCGACTACCTGCTCCAGCCCGCACTGTTCGCCTTCGCCGGCCGCCAGCGCCGCCTGCTGCTCATCGGGTTCCACCGCCGCATGGCCTCGTCGATCCCCGCCCTCGCCGCCAGCCTGGAGAACGTCGCCGTCCGCCTCCGCCGCCTCGCGGGAGGCACGGAGGCCGGCGCGCTGCCCGATCTGGCCCAGGTGATGTTCGGCGATCTGGAAGATGCGGATCTGGTGGCCGAGATCGGCGAGCCGGCCGAGGAGACCCCGGCGCCTCCCCCGGATGCGGGGGGCGTCGCGGCCGAGCTGGCCCGGGTGGAGGAGCTGCTCGCCCGGGCGCGGTCGCTGCCGGGCGATGCCAAGGCGCGCGCGTTTCTGGAGGCGATCGAGGTGATCCTCGACCTCGGCCGCGATGGACGCGGCAGCGGCAAGGCCGTGGTCTTCACCGAATCGATCACCACCCAGGACTACGTGCGCGAGCTGCTGCTCGGTCGCGGGCTCGCGGACGAGGAGGTGACGCTGTTTCGCGGCGTCAACGACCATCCCCGCGCTGGGCAGGCTCTCGCCCGCTGGCAGGAGGAGGAAGGCGCCCGGCTCGCTCCCGGCTCGCGCCCGGGCCGCGACGTGGCGGTGCGGCTGGCGCTGGTCCACGAGTTCCGCACGCGGTCGAAGGTGCTGGTCTGTACCGAGGCCGGTGCGAAAGGGTTGAACCTCCAGTTTTGCGAGACGGTGATCAATTACGACCTGCCGTGGAATCCGCAACGCATCGAGCAGCGCATCGGGCGCTGCCACCGCTACAGCCAGCAGCGCGACGTCACGGTGGTCAATTTCATCAACCGGGACAACGAAGGGCAGCGGCTGACGTTCGACATCCTGAGCCAGAAGCTCGATCTGTTCGGGCGGATTCTCGACGCCTCCGACAACGTGCTGCACGAGCCCCGCACCGATGCTCCCGAGAGCACCGTGTCGGCGTTGTCCGTGGAGCTGGAGAGCGATCTGCGGGCGATCTACAGCCGGTCCCGCACGGTGGACGAGATCACCCGCGAGATCACGGCGCTGCGCGACAAGGTGGCGGAGCGGCGGGAGGCCTATGAAAAGGAATCCGCGCGCACCTCGCAGATCATCGAGTCGCGCTTCGACGAAGAGGTCCGCAAGGTGTTCCGCCGCCTGCGCGACGAGCTGCCGGCGGCGCTCGCCGAGCTGGACCGCGATCTCGCCACCCTGGTGGACGCCCATCTCGCCGCCTCCGGGACGGCCTACCAACGCCGGGACGACGCCCGGCGGGTGTTCTTCGAGATCGAAGGCCGCCGGTTCGCCACCGGGGACGCGCGCGGGCTGGAGGACGCCGAGCCGCTGCATCTGACCCATCCGCTGGTCCTCGCGGCGCTCGCCGCGGCGCGCTCCTGGCCGGGTGGCCCGGTGGCGCTGCGCCTGCCGGCCGAGGCTCCCGAGGCGCTCGCAGCGCTCGCCGGCCGGAGCGGCGTTCTCGCGGTGGTGCTCGCGGACTATGGCGGGTTCGAGCCGGTGCAGCGGCTGGTCGCCGCGGCGGTGGTGGACGGAAACCCGATCGATCCGGCGCTCGCCGCCCGGCTCCTCCACCTCTCCGCGGCCGACGGATCGCCGATGGAGGCGGCTGGAGCCGAGGCGCTCGAAGACGCTCTGGAGGAGGCGCTGTTCGTCGATCAACGGGAGATCGAGGCCGGCGAGCAGGCGCATTTCGAGCAGGCGATCGGCCGGCTGGAACGGTTCGTCGAGGACAAGGTCCTGGTCTGCCGCCGCGAGCGCGCGGCGGTCGCCGACAAGCTGCGCGCCGCCCGCGCCCGTCGCGACGAAGGCGTCGGTGCGAGCGCCCGCGAGCGCAGCGAGGCCGAAATGGCCCGCCTCGCCACCCGCGACGAGGAGCTGGAACGACGGATTCACTCTCTGGAATCCAGAGAGGACGAGGTCTACCGGACATGGAAGGACCACTATCACGCGCTGCGCTATCAGGCTCCGCAGGTGACCCCGCTGTTCCGGGCGACGTTCCGGATCGAGCCCCCGGAAACGGCGACGTCATGCTGAGGCTTCTGCACACGGCCGACTGGCACCTGGGCCGGCGCTTTCCGTCGTTCCCCGAGGAGGCGCAAAAAAAGCTGTCCCGGGCGCGGATGGAGGTGGTGGGCCGCATCCTCGACGCGGCCCGGCGCAACCGCGTGCACGCCGTGCTCTGCGCGGGCGATCTGTTCGACGATCCGGCGCCGGCGCCGGATTTCTGGGAGGGGCTCGCCAAGGCCTTCCACGATCACCCGACGCCGGAAGCGCCGGTGTTTCTCGTGCCGGGCAATCACGATCCGCTCACCGCCGAGTCCGTGTGGTCCGCCGGGCACCCGTTCCGCGGCCGGCTGCCCGCCTGGGTGCACGTGGTGGACCGCGACGATTTCGTCTTCGATCTCTCGCCCGACGCCGTGCTCTACGCGCGGCCGTGCCGTTCCAAGGCCGGCGAGAACGATCTCGCGATGGCGCTCCCCGCGCGCGAGCCGGGCGATGCGCGGCTGCGCATTGGTTGCGTGCACGGCAGCACGTTCGACCTCCCGGGCTATCAGACGAATTTTCCGATCCGCCGCGAGGCGGGGGTTCTGCGCGGGCTCGACTACCTGGCGATCGGCGACGTGCATTCGTTTCGCGACGTCACCGCGCGCGAGCCGGTGCCGACGGTCTATCCCGGCACTCCGGAGCCGCTGAGCTTCGAGGACTCCGGCGCCGGCAAGGTCGCCCTCGTCGCCCTGTTCCGCCACGGCTCGCGCCCCCGCGTCGAGGAGGAGCCCGTGGCGTTCTGGCGCTGGCTCGACGTGCGCTGCCGGTCGATGAACGAGCTGCGCGGCCTGCTCACCACCCCGGACCTCGAACGCCACGTGGTGCGGCTGCATCTGGATCTGACGGTGTCGCTCGCCGAGGAGAGCGAGCTGGAGCGGATCGTGCGCGATCTGGAAGGCACCGACGCCACCCATGGCCGGGCCGGCATCCTGGTGGTCGACCGCGCGAAGCTGCGCATCGAAGCCGGCTCCGTGGACGCCTTCCCGGACGATCTGCCGCCGGTGCTCCAGGACACCGTCGCCCGCCTCGATCGCATCCGCACCCAGGCGGTGGACGAGGCGGAGCGCGAAAAGGCGAACCGCGCGCTGGCGCATCTCTACAAGCTGGTGCAGCGCGGCGACGAGCTGATCGGTGGAGGAGCGAAATGAAGCTGCTGCGTCTGCGGGTGCAGAATTTCGCGGCGATCCGCGAGATGGAGATCGCGTTCGGTCCCGGGCTGAACGTTCTGTACGGCCCGAACGAGCTGGGCAAATCGACGCTCGCCGAGGCGATCCGCCTGGTGCTCCTGCTCCCGTACACCTCGACGCATTACGAGCCGTACGTTCCATGGACCGGAGCCGACGATCCGTTCGTCGATCTGACCTTCGAAATGGAAGAGCAGCGCATCTGGCGGGTGCAGAAACAATTCGGCCGCCGCGGCTCGGCGCGGCTCCAGGAATCCAGGAATGGTCAGGATTTCGAGGACGTCGAGCGGGCGCGCCGCGTCGATGCCAGGCTGCGCGAGATCCTGCGCTGGGGCATCCCCGAGCCCGGCGGAATGGGAGCCGGCAAAGGCTTGCCGTCGAGCTTCCTGGCGACCGCGCTCCTCTCGACCCAGGCCCACGTCGCGGATGTGCTCGAAGGCAGCCTGCATGGCGATCCCACACCGACCGGCAAGGATCAGATCGCGGAAGCCCTGCAAGCCGTGGCGCAGGATCCTCTGTTCCTTGCCCTGCTGCGCGCCGTCCAGGCGCGCCGGGACGAGGCGTACACCGACAAGGGTGCGAAGAAAACGGCGCGCGGCAGCGTGTTCAAGGCCGCGGCGGAGCGGGTGAACGAGGCGCGCGAAGAGAAGCTCCGGCTCGAAAAGGTGGTCGAAGAGTCCGACGCCGTCGAGCGGGATCTTCACGATCTGGCCGAGCAGCGGGAGGGGTGCGAGCACGACCTCGCCACGGCCACCGAGAACCTGGAGGCGCTGCGCCGGCTCGCCGCGCAAGCCGCGGCCCGCGCGGCGGAGGAGGAGGGCGTCCGCGCAGCCCGCGAGGAGGTCGCGCGCATCCAGGCGATGGATCAGGACGTGGCGGCGGCCGAGGAGCGGGTGCGCGGGTTCGCCGGAGTCAGGAGCCGCGCCGAGCAGACTCTGACCGATGCGCAGGCGGCCCAGGCCGCGGCCGAGCAGGCCTTGACCACCACCGAGGAGACGGCGCAGGAAGCGCTAGGCCGTTGCGATCTGCTGGAGCGCGCCGCCGCCGCGCGGGCCGCGGATCGGCAGGTCGAGACCGCCCGGGTGGCGGTCGATCGGCAGGCGGCGCTCCAGGCGGAGCTCGCGCAGCTCACGGCCCGGCGGGACGCGCTGGCCGCCGAGCGCTCGGCCCTGGTGGTGCCTCCGCCCGCGAGCCTCACCGCCTTCCGCAAGCTCGCCACCGAGCTCGCCGGAGCGCGCGGTGCCCTGGACGTGGGCCTGGTGATGACGGTGATCCCCACCGCGATCATTCCGGTCAGCGTCCGCACCGACGGGGTGGCCGGGAGCTCCGGCACGATCGCCCAACCTCTGGAGATCGAAGCGAACAGCGAGGTGGAGGTCGACGTCGCGAACCTGGCGACCATCCGGGTGCGCGGGGGCCGCCGGGTCGCCCAGGAACGGGTGCAGGCCCTGGAGAGCCGCTGGGAGACGGAGGCCCGGCCGCACCTCGCCGCGGCCGGCGCCACGGATCTGGACGGGCTCGAAGCGAGGATCGCCGAGGCCCGGGAGCTGGAGGCCCGCCTTCAGTCGCTGGACGGAGACCTCCGCGCACTGCAACGGCAGATCGCGGACCTCTCCGGCGCCGCCGAGGCTTTGGAGGAGGCCACCGCCCGGTCGGCGGCGGTTCGGTCGGAGCTGGGGGAGACCTCCCTCGACGCGCTCCTCCCCGAGCTTGACGCGCTCGGCGCCGACCCCGCGGCGGCCCTGCGCAACCGCCGGCAGCAGGCGACCCGGGACGTGGACGCCGCCCGCCGAGCGGTTCAGGAAGCCACAGCGCGAGCGACCGAGGCGACGCAGAAGATCCTGACCACGTTGACCGGTCACGCCTCCGAAGAGGGCCGGCTCGCCGAGATCCGGAAGCTCCGCGAAGCCGCGGACCTCCCGGCCGCCGAGCGCGCGCTCCAGGAAGCCGTGGAGCGCCGGGACGCCGTGCCCGTGCCTCCACGCTGGGTCACGCCCGCCGAGGTCGCCGCCGCCGAGGAGGAGCTGGAGCGGGTCCGGCAGACTCTCAAGACCCTGGACCGGGATC
The DNA here is from genome assembly GCA_002420005.1 of Holophagales bacterium UBA5704. Taxonomy (GTDB): domain Bacteria; phylum Acidobacteriota; class Thermoanaerobaculia; order Multivoradales; family UBA5704; genus UBA5704. Next base: position 18,145 of record DIHE01000046.1, read on the forward strand.
TCCACATCACCCAGGGCCGGCTGCAACAGGTGGGAGGAGCCGTCGCCCGCGAGCGGCTGCGCGATGCGATCGAGGCGTTCGATCTGGCCGAGCGTCACGAGCGCGAGATCGAGACCGACTACGAAGCCTGGCGTCTCCTGCTCGATCAGATGAAGGAAGCCGACGCCGCCCAGGCGAGCAACCTCGGCCAGGCCCTCGCCCCGGTGATCGCCGACCGGTTCCAGGCCTTGACGAGCCGGCGGTATCAGAGCGTCCACCTGACCGCGCAGCTCGGCACCGAAGGAGTCGTCGCCGCCGGAGCCCTGCGCACCCCCGACCGCCTCTCCGTCGGCACCCGCGAGCAGCTCTCGACCCTCTACCGTCTCTGCCTCGGCGAGTACCTGCGCACCACCATCGTCCTCGACGACCAGCTCGTCCAGAGCGACGACACCCGCATGGAGTGGTTCCGCGCCCTCCTCGCCGAGAAAGCCCGCGGTTTCCAGATCGTCGTCTTCACCTGCCGCCCCGGGGACTACCTGGCCCCGGAAGCGATGGTGCGTGACGAAGGGGAGGTGGCGGCGGACAGCGACGGAGGGCTCGTGCGGGCGATCGATCTGGGGCGGGCGGGGCGGCCGTCTTTTCGCTGAGAGCGTTATACTTTGCTCCGCCTGCACCGCAGGGGAGGCCAGGACACCGCGTGACGATCCGTTCGATATGGCTGGGGGAGGACCCCGCTCTGGAAGGTCTGGTGGAGGGGGCCCTGCGCCGGCAGGGCGCAGAGGTGCGCGCGCGCGGCCTCGCAGCGGCCCGGGCGTTTCTCGGGGCCGATCCGGCGCCGTGCCTGATCGCGGTCTCCGCCGGGCGGCCGGAGGACGCCGTCGCCCTGTGCCGCACCGCCCGCTCCCTTCCGGCGGCGCCGGGTGGGCACGTCCTCCTGGCGTTGACCCGCGCCGGCGGCGCGGCGCACCTTCGGGATCTGATCGCCGCCGGCGCCGACGACTTTCTGGTGGTGGCCGAGGGAGACGAAGGAGAGGTCCTCGACCTGCGGATCGCGCTGGCGGCGCGGCGCCTCGCCGGGGAGCCGGCGGGAGAGGCGGGCGATCCGCTCGCGAGCGATGCGACGTTCCGCCTGATGATCGAGACCCTGAGCGAAGGGCTGGGCGTGAAGAACCTGGAAGGGCGGATCACCTACGCCAATCCCCGGCTCTGCCAGATGCTGGGCTACTCGCGCGAAGAGCTGGTCGGCCGGCTGGTGACCGACCTGTTCAACGAAGAGAACCTGGCCCGCGAGCTGGTGCTCGCGCCGCAACGCCTGGATGCCGCGGCCTCCTACGAGGTGGAGCTCACCACCGCCGACGGCCGGCAGCTGCCGACCCTCCAGTCGCCCAAAACCCTGCAAGACGGCGCCGGGCGCACCATCGGCTCCTTCGCGGTGGTCGCCGACCTGACCGCCCAGAAGCAGGTGGAGAAGGAGCTGCGGCTCACCCAGTTCCTGGTCGACCATGCCGCCGACGCCGCTTTCTGGGCCGATGCCGAAGCCCGGTTCTTCTATGTCAACGAGGCCGCCTGCTCCTCTCTGGAATACACCCGGGAGGAGCTGCTCACCTTGCGGGTCCCCGACATCCTGCGCCCGTCGGATGCCCATCTGTTCGAAGAGATCGCCAAGGTGGCCCGGGTCCAGGGGCGTCCGGTGACGTTCGAGTCGGTTCAGGTGACGCGGGCAGGGCGCGAGCTGCCGGTGGAGGTCACGTTCAACTGCCTGGCCTGGGGGGGACGGGAGTTCTTCTGCGCCTTCACCCGCGACATCACGGAGCGCACCCGGGTGCAGCAGGCGCTGCGCGAGTCGGAAGAGCGTTACCGCAGCCTGTTCGACGGGGTCCCCATCGGGCTCTATCGCTCCACCCCGGAAGGCCGGCTGCTCGACGCCAATGCCGCCCTGGTGAAGATCCTCGGCTTTCCCTCCCGCGAGGCGCTGTTGGAGGTCGACGTCAACGAGGTCTACGTCGATCCCGAAGACCGCCACGGGTGGCAGCGCGAGCTCGCCCGTGCGGGCGGGGTGCACACCTTCGAGTCCAGGCTGCGCCGGTTCGACGGCCGGATCATCTGGACCCGCTTCAGCTTGCAGGCCTCTCGCGACGAAACAGGCCGGATCCTGCGCTATGAGGGGGTGCTGGAGGACATCACCGACCGCCGCCAAGCCGAAGCGGCGCTGCGCGCCAGCGAGGAACGGTTCCGCGCCCTGGTGCAGAACGCCTCGGATCTGATCGCCATCCTGGAAGCCGACGGCTCGGTGCGCTACGAGAGCCCGTCGCACCGGCGCCTGCTCGGCCATCGTCCGGACGACTTCGCGGGCAAGAGCTTCCTCGATCTGGTCCATCCGGAAGACCGGGCGCTGGTGGCGGCCGGCCTGCGCCACCTGGCGGACCAGCCGCACGAGATCGTCACCCTGGAGTACCGGCGCCGCCACCGCAATGGAGAATGGCGCTGCGTCGAGTCCGCCGCCTCGAATCTGCTGACCCACCCGGCGGTGGCCGGCTTCGTGCTCAACTCGCACGACGTCACCGACCGCCGGCGGGCGGAGGAGCGGCTGCTCCACGAGACACTGCACGACGAGCTGACCGGCCTGCCGAACCGGGTCCTGTTCATGGACCGTCTGAAGCTGTCGATGGAGCGATCGCGGCGCGAGCCCGGCCGCATCACCGTAGTGCTCTTCCTGGATGTCGACCGCTTCAAGATCGTCAACGACAGCCTCGGGCATCTGGTCGGTGACGAGCTGCTGATCCAGATCGCCGGCTCCCTCCTTTCAGTGCTGCGCCCCACCGACACCATCGCCCGCCTGGGGGGCGACGAGTTCGCCATCCTGCTCGAAGGGGTACGCGAGGTGGGCGACGCCGAAGAGGTCGCGGTGCGCATCCACCAGCGGCTGACCGAGCCGGTCCATCTGCAGGGTCACGAGATCTTCCTCTCCGCGAGCATCGGCATCGCGGTGGGCACGCCGGAGTACGAACGGCCGGAAGACCTGCTGCGCGACGCCGATACGGCGATGTACCGGGCCAAGGCCCAGGGGCCGGCCGGCCACGTCCTGTTCAACCGCGGCATGCACCAGTTCGTGATGGCGCGGCTGCAGATCGAGACCGACCTGCGGCGGGCGGTGGAACGGGGGCAGATCCTCATCTACTACCAGCCGGTGGTCGATCTGGGCACCGGCCGCGTCACCTCGGTCGAGGCGTTGCTGCGCTGGGCGCATCCGCGCCACGGGCTGCTCCTCCCCGGCGAGTTTCTCTCGGTGGCCGAGGAGACGGGCCTGATCGTGCCCATCGGGCGCCATGTCCTGGAGGAGTCCTGCCGCGAGATCCGCGCCCTCCAGGAGCGCCACCCGGAGCATCGCGAGCTGAAGCTGAGCGTCAACCTGTCCAACAAGCAGTTCTTCCAGGCCGACCTGTTCGAGCAGGTGCGCCTGGCCCTCGCCGAGAGCGGGCTCGACCCCGCGAGCCTGGTACTGGAGATCACCGAAGGCGTGATCATCCAGCACGCCGAATCGGCCAACACCCGCTTCGCCCGCCTGAAGTCGCTGGGCGTCCAGCTCGCGATGGACGATTTCGGCAAGGGGTATTCCTCGCTCAACTACCTCCATAAGTTCCCGATGGATGTCCTCAAGGTGGACCGCTCCTTCGTCTCCCGGATCGAGGACGGGGTGAGCAATCAGTCGATCCTGGAGGCGATCGTGACGCTCGCCCATTCGCTCGGCATGGAGGTGATCGCCGAGGGGATCCAGACGGCGGCGCAGGTGAAGACGATCCTCTCGCTGGGTTGCGAGTACGGCCAGGGCTTCCTGTTCTCCAAGCCCCTCCCCGCCACCGAGCTCGACCAGCTCCTCGCCCCCGCCCTGAACCGCCCGGGCTGGTGACCGCCCCGCGCCGGCCCGGCGAGGAGTCTTCCCCTCTATTCCTCCTCGTACGAAACCTCCATCCCCCGCAACCGCCACGCGGAGATGGCGACCAGCGCTCCGGTCAGCAGGATCAGGCCCGGAATGGAAAGCCACGGCGAAGGAGCGTCCGCCAGGATCGCGAACGGTCCCTCCGACATCGGCACCGGGCACAGCGCCTGCAGGTAGTGGATGACGCTGATCTTCTTGAGTAGCGGCGGCAGCAGGAAATGGATGCCTTCCCAGCCCATCACTGCGAGCGCCGGGATGGCCGGGCTGCGGAACAGGGAGCCGACGAGGAGGAAGACGCCGCCGTAGCCGATGCAGGCGAGCACGGTCACCAGCAGGTAGGAGCCGAGGTGCCCCAGGCCGGGGCCGTCGAGCAGAAACGCGCCCACCCCCTGATGGGGCAGGTAGGTGAGGGCGAACGCCGCCACCGTCGAAAGGAGGAACAGAGGGATGGTCACCAGCAGCCCGGTCGCATACTTCGCCGCCACCAGCACTTCCCGCCGGATCGGCGTCAGGAAGTAATAGTGGAGGGTTCGATCCAGGACCTCGCGGCGGATCATGTTGCCGAACACGCCCACGCAGGTGAGGAAGAGCGCCAGGCGCAGGGCGTAGATCTGGTAGAGGAAGGAGAAGAACTGCGTCGCCTCGGCCGCCGGCTCATCGGCCAGGCTGCCCGGCTTCAGAAAGCGGATCAATGGAATGAGCACCGGGCTCAGCGCGACCAGATAGATGCCGAGGCCACGCCGGCCGAAGAAATTCTTGCGCAGCTCCAGCCGCACCACGGCCTGGGACTGGCGCCACAGATGTCCCCAAGGGAGCCGGCGGGCGGCGGGCGCGGCGGAGACCGACGGCGTCGCGAGATCGCTCACGATTTACCTCCGTTGGAGATCAGATATTCATAGACCGCGTTGACGTCCGCGTCGGTCGGCAGCACCGTTTCCACGGCGAGACCGGTGTCGAGCACCACCTCGTTGAGCAGCAGATGGAACCGGTCGGCATCGCGCGTGCGCACCAGGAGGCCCCCGTCTTCGAGCAGGCGCGCCTCGACCACGTGATCGTGCAGGAAGACGCGCGAGGCGAGGAGCGAAGGCCGATCGCACCGGATGAGCACCTGCGCCGGATGCTGCTCCTCCATCTCGTCGCGCACCCCGCCGATCTCTCCCTCGGCGACCACGTAGCCGCCATGGATCAGCACCACCTGGTCGGAGATCAGGTCGACCTCGTGCAGGATGTGGCTGGAGACCAGCACGTGCAGCCCGCCCGCCGCCAGCTCGCGGAACAGGGCGATGACCTCGGCGCGCGCCATCGGATCGAGACCGTTGAGCGGCTCGTCGAGGATGAGCACCGACGGCCGGTGGGCGATCGCCTGGGCGAGCTTGATGCGCTGCCGCATGCCCTTGCTGTACCCGGCGACGCGGCGGCCCGCCGCGTCGACCAGGTTCACCCGCTCGATCGCCTTCCAGGCCAACTCCTCCGCCTCCACCCGGCCGAAGCCATGCACGCGCAGGAGCGACTCGACGAACTGGAAGCCGGTCAGGCCCGGGGGAAAGGCGTCGTACTGCGTGGCATAGCCGACCAGACGGAACATCTCCTCCGGGTGGTCCGGCGTCTGCCCGAGCACCGAGATCGCTCCCCGCGTCGGTCGCAGCAGGCCGGCGGTCAGGTTCATCAGGGTCGTCTTGCCCGAGCCGTTCGGTCCCACCAGGCCGGTGATCCCCGGCGGTACGGAGAGGGTGACCCGGTTGACCCCGAGCACCTCGCCGTAGAATTTCGAGACGTTCTCGTAGACGATGCGGTTGTCGCTCGCCGGGGCGCTCATCGCACCACCTCATAAGCCCGGATGCGGCGGTAGAGCAGAAAGAGACAGAGCAGCCCGCCGGCGATCAGCGACACCCAGGCCGCTCCGGCCGCCGGGAAATCGTCGGTGGGGCCCATGCTGAACAGCGACCACCAGATCGACCCGATGACGTGCCAGGGGGAGAACAGCATCCCCCACTTGACGTCGAGCGACTGGTTGATCGTGCCGCCGAAGCCCATCAGGACGAAGAAGAAGGCCATCAAGGTGAGGCGGGCCACCGGTTTCCACTTGACCCACGCGGAGACCGCCAGGGCGGACAGGGACAGAAAGAGAATCCACACCCAGCTCCCGAGCAGGATCGAGCCGCCGAGCGCCAGATTCTCGCCGAGCCAGCCTTTCTCCAACGATGCCTGGAAGGCAAAGAGGAGCATCCCCGGCACCCAGGTGATCGCGGAGAGCAGGATCAGCAGGACCGACATCTTCCCCAGCACGTACTCCGAGCGGTTGAACGGCCGCGACAGGTAGAGCGCCAGGCCGTTGTTGCGCAGGTCCGGCGCCACCAGGGCCGGCCCGACGAGGAGGACGAGCAGAAACGACAGCGCACCCTGGAGCCACAGTCCCCGGTAGAAGAAGGTGTGGTTGATCGGGATGTTCTTGGCGATCTCCGCGGCCGAAACGCCGAAGATCTGCAAGGCGCCCAGATTGTGCTTCAGGTAGATCATGATCAGGCCGACGAAGGGCATGGCGAAGCAGAGGGCGAAAAAGCCCACGAACAGCTTGCTCTTGAAGACCACCTCGTAGGCGTAGCGCGGAATGATCAGGAAGCGCGACCACACCGGAGTGAGGGCGCCGGTGTAGCTGCGGTAGGACTGCTCATACACGGCCATCGGTGCCGCCCTCCATCGCCTTGAGGAAGATGTCCTCGAGAGAATCCTTCTTGTAGTCGAGCCGCCGGATCTGCACGCTCTTGGCGGCGGCGATCGTATAGAGGTCGCGGACGGCGAGGCCCTCCGGCAGCACCAGCTTGAGCCGCTGGCGCGCTCCGGCGGCGAGCTCGGCGCCGCGCGCCTCGATCTCCTCGGTGAACGCGGCGGTGGCCCCTTCCGTTTCGCTGCGCAGCTCCAGCTCGAGGAACTTGCGGTTCGCCTGCCGCTCCTCTTCGAGATTGGTATAGGTCGCGATCCGGCCGTCCTTCAGAACCAGGACCTCCTCGCAGCACTCTTCGACGTCGCGCAGCAGGTGCGAGGAGAGGATGACGCGGACCTCGCCGGCATCGCGGATGTCGCGAATGAGCTTCAACATGCGCGTGCGGGCCGGAGGATCGAGCCCGTTCGTGGGCTCGTCGAGAAACAACACCTTCGGGCTGTGGACGAGGGCCTGGGCGAGCTTGGCGAGCTGCTTCATGCCCAGCGAGTAGCTGCCGACCTCACGGTAGCGGGCCTCGCCCAGGCCGACGTAGAAGAGGACCTCGTGCGCCCGTTCGATCGCCTGGTCGGACGGCACGCCCGCCAGCTCGCCCATCAGCCGGACGAAGCGCACCGCGCTCATGCCGGCGATGAAGGCGTCGTTTTCGGGCATGTAGCCCAGGAGGGCACGGACCTCGCGGAGGTCGTGGCGGATGTCACGGCCACAGATGCGGGCCGTGCCCCCTTGGGGTGGGTGAAACCCGAGAAGGGTGTGGAGCAGCGTGGTCTTGCCGGCGCCGTTCGGCCCCAGCAGTCCGATGCAGCGTCCGGTCAGGGTGGCGGTGAGATTCTTGAGAATCGGCCGCCCCCCGAGGCTCACCGAGAGCCCCTCCATCGCGATGACCGGCGCGGCGCCGTTGGCGGCGGCCGCCGAAGGATTCGTTGACACCTGGCTCGACACGTCGCTGCTCCTCACCGAAGGCCCTTAACGGGCCTCCTCCTGTGCGTGCTGTTGAGCCTGGGACATCGTCCCCAGGGCGCCGCCGAAGCCGGCCAGCGTCTGGAGGTTCAAGCCCAGGGGGCTCTTGTTGGTGCTGGCGAAGAGGATCCGATCCGCTTCGGCGTAGGCGTAGAGGAGCGAAGGACCGTCACCGATCAGCAGGCTCGCCATCGAGCCGGGCATGCCGGACTGGCCGAGCGCCCCTTCCGGGATGACCTTCTTCGCGCTCTTCGCGAGCTCGGTCAGGTTCTGGTAGTAGAAGGCCGAGACGTTCACCTGGCCGTCCGAGCCCAGGAGATCGCGGAACTTCGGCGTGGTCGCCAGCGACACACCGGACTCGCGCTGGCGGATCGCCCGCTCCAGCAAGGCCCGGCTCGGCGCCACCACGATGTAGCCGTTGTCATAGACCCACGACATGGTGTGGTTCTCGCCGCCGGTGGCCCGGAGGGTGTAGAACGTGTGCCCTCCCGCCTGTTCCGTGGTGATCTGCACCTCCGGCTTGCCTTCCTTGCGCAGCTCGTCGTTCAGCCGCGCCACCACCTTGTCGAACGTCGCCTGCAGGCGGGCCGAGTCATACACCTCGGCGGCCACCTTCCAGGACGGCTCGGGCACCAGCGGCCCGTCGACGCCGAAGATGATCTCGCCGCCCAGGGGCTCGGCGAAGTCGGCGCGCAGGTCGAGGCCGGCCTCGGCGCGCAGCTTCTCCAGACCCTCCGCCATGTCCGGGCTCATCGCCAGCAGGTCGTCGATCAGGCTCGACGGCTGCTTGATCGCGAACGCGGAGGCGAGGTGGGTGTCGGGCGAGAAGTAGGCCACGCCGCCCATCGGCGCCGGTGCCGCGATCCAGGAGGCGAGACCGCGCCGCGCCTGGGAGAAGGTGACGGCCGCACGGGTCTCCGCCGTGCCGTCGATCTCGCGGCGATTGATGATGAAGTACTGGAGATCCTGGAAGCCGGAGCTCTCCAGCTCCCCATGGTCGTCCGTATGCTCGGCGGCCGTGGCCTCGCTCATGAACGACGCGAGGTCGGCCGAGAACAGCCAGCTCGCGCCGTCGTGGTACTCGGCGGCCACCTTCTGGTGGAACGGCGTGCCGGTGAACGGATTCGCCGCGCCGCCGGCCTGGGCCGCCACGTTGCGCAGCAGGGTGCCGTCCGGGGTGGCGACGAACAGACCGTCACCGATCCACAGCCACACCTTGTCCTCGGAGGAGCCGGCCGGCACGGTCGCCAGATTGGTGACGATCTGCAGGTGGCCCTTGTCGTCGAGGCGGGCGATCTCCTGCTCCAGCACGGCGCGGAAGGCATTGGCGTTGGTCACCTCGGCGAGGACCACCGGCCGGGTGTCTTCGTGCGTACCGGCGAGGGCGATCCCGACCTCGTTGCCCAGGTGCCGGCCGAGGGCGCCGAGGCGCTCGATGGTCTCGTGGAACTTGGCATCGTTCTCGGCGGAGCCGATGGTCTGGCTCCACCACTGTTGCAGCGCCGGGCTGTCGGCGACCTTCTCGTCGAGCACCCGCTGGGTCTCGGCCAGATTGGTCCCCAGGTTGGGCAGACCGATCCAGGCGCGGGTCCCCACCGGAGCGAGGTCGAGCAGGCGCGAGGCATAGCGCATGCCGGGCCGCGCCACGCGGGCGTCGATGTCCTGGCCGGCGGCGGTCAGCTCGGCGAGCAGGTTCTCATACTGGGCGGCGTTGCGGCTCCAGGCGATCTCCTCGCGCACCGGCACGCCGGCCACGCTGGCATGGGTGGTCACCTGGCCGCCCGGATGGAGGATGTCCTCCTTCTTCGACTGGCGGACGTGCACCTCGCCCTCGACCACGGAGACGCGCGACCCCTTCATCCCGGTGTTGACCGCGAAGATGGTGCCGGTCACCGAGACCAGGGCGTCCCGGGTGGAGACATAGAGATGGCGCTGGCGCTGCTTGGCGGCCTCGACGATCACCTTGCCGCGGCCGAGCTCGATGACGTTGCCCTTGCGGGTGGCGTCGAGCGAGAGACCGGCCCGCTCGCTCATCTCGATGAGGGAGCCGTCGGTCATCCGCACCAGGGCGGTCGAGCCCTTGGCGGTGCGGATCTCCTCCCCTTCGGCGATCGCCTCGCCGCGGGAGACCGGCTTGCTGAAGTCGCCGTCGATGCGGTAGAGGCTGCCCTCGATCGACTCGACCTTGGCCATCTGGTCACCGCCGAGGAACATCTCCTGGCCGAGGAAGAAGAGGCCGGCGCCGAGACCGACGACGAGCATCGCGGCGAGGCTCATCCACACCGGACGCATCCGGGAGACCTGCGCCACGGCGGCCGGACGGGCCGCGGCCTTGCCGTCCCGCGCCTCGCGCAGCGCCCGGCGGCAGGGCACGCAGCTGCGGGTGTGGTCTTCGACGAGCAGAGCGCGCGCCGGCGTCAGCTCACCCCGCAGCAAAGCGGGGATCAAGGCCTGGAAGTCCTCGCAGCCCCGCAGGTTGTGGCTCGTCTCGGCCGCCTCGTGGGCGGTCGCGGCGAGCGGCTGCGCGGCCGAGCCCTCTGCCGCCGCTGCTTGCGACAGGCGCTCCCAGACGCGCGCCGCCGCCGCCTCGACCACGGCCGGATCGACGTCGTCCGTCTGAATCATGTGAACCGCCCGGTCCAGGGCGTCGTTCTTTTTCTCGAAAAGGCTCATGACAATTCTCCTTGAAGCGACCCCAGCTCTTTCTGAAGCCGGTGCCGCGCACGATGCAGAATCACGGCGATGGAGGTCTGCGAGCTGCCCATCATCCGGGCGATCTCGAGGTTGCCCATCCCTTCCAGGTAGCGGAGGGTGAAGATCTCCGACTGGCGGGGGGACAACCGGGTGAGCGCCGCCCGCAGCCGGCGGGAGAGCTCGCGGTTGCCGCGGTCGCGCTCCGGCTGGCGGGTCTCGTCGACGAGCTGCTCGCCGACGTCGTCCAGATCGACGGCGCGCGCCCGCTTCCTCCGTCTCAACAGGTCGAGCGCAGCGTTGACCGCCGCGCGATGCAAGTAGCTCCCGGCGCTGCTGGACAGATCGGGCTGCTCTTCCCGGCGCAGGAGCCGCATGAACACAGTTTGCAAGACGTCCTCCGCGTCGGCGGCGTTGCCGGTGATCCGGTACGCGGCGCGGAAGACGGAGCCGTGATGCTCCCGGAAGATCGCCTCCAGAGCTTCCGGGGGCCGGACGGCCGATTTCTCATACGCTACAGCTTGCACGCCTCCTGCCCTCCTTTCTCCTTCATCCATGGAAACGGTCCTCCTGAAGAATTGTTACACCCCCACCCTGCGGACGTGCGGACGGTGCGGACAGGCCCATCATAGGGGGTCCCGCCCCCGGGCATGGTACCGCTCGCCCACGGCCGGCCGGGTCCAATAGACCTGCCGGCCCGAGTTGCAACCCTGTTGGCTCAGGATAAAGCCCTGTTGGCTCCAAGTGGAAACCAACCGCGTCGATCGCGAGCCTTTCAGGCCGGGCAACAGGTCCGTTGGCGCCGCGACTGCCTTGCGCGTGGCCCGGAACCGGCCACCACCCCCACCGCCTGACCGTAGCACCGGTCATCCACTCACCACGACCACTCCGGGGGAGGAGGCTCTGCCTTCCTCCCCCTTCTCTTTGGAGTCTCCGCATGGAGGCGGGCGCCTGGCCGCGCTTGGCCGCTGTCACGCGAACGGATCGTCGATCCGGTGATTCTCCCGTGCGTCGGCCCGCATGCGCAGCACGAGGTCGGAGGCGACGTAGTGGCGTCCGCGGCGCTCTCCCCGGGCGGCGAGGAGGCCCGCGTCGGCGAGCGCTTTCAGGTCCCGGCCGGCATGGCGGCCTGATAGGCCTTGACCGCCTCCCACGCCGCGGCTCCCGCCTCCAGGGGCTCCCCGCCCTCCGCTGCGGCCACGGCATCGTCCACGGAGACGACGTACCCTTCGATGCTGTTCGAGCCGCGGATGGCGCGGGCGAAGGTGACGCGGCGCAGCACGCCGTACCAGCGCCGTGGTGTGGCGGAGACCGCATGGCCGAGGACGCGCTTCAGCTCCTCGATCCGTGCGAGGACGTCGAGCTCCGGGGTATCAAGGTCGGGCGTCTGGAAGAGCATGAGGGATATACGGTAGGAAACCGCCTTTCGTACGGATAATATCCGCCTTTCCCTCGCCGAGGATAGGGCAGGGCTCTTCGGAGCATGAGGCGGAGCAGCCGGAAATAGCTCCGGCGGGCGGCCCAATAGCCCTTGTGTCCGGCGCTTTGCCCGGTTGGTTCGAGTGAAAGCCCTGTTGGCGCCAAGTTGAACCCTGTTGTGCCGCCCTCGAACCTTTTGAGCCGGGCAATTGGCCTGTTGGCGCCGCTATTGCCTTCAGCTCGGCCCCAATAGGGCTATTCGGCCGGCTAAAGGGGGCCGACTCGCTCCCCCAAGTCAGTTTCTCCGCCGCGAAAGGCAATTAACGGGTCGTTCGACACAGTAAGTCCGCGAGACGAACAAAAACTCCGATTCACTGTTGACAACGCCGCATCGTTGGTCTATTCTCCCTCTCGTCGCAAGCGGACCCGGGCCGGATGGGCCGGAACGGGGGCCGCAAACAACCCGGACGGGAATCGAGGGATCGGGACATCCCTCCCCGTCCAAACGAAAAGGAGAAGGACCATGGCTACGAACGGAACGTCGAACCCCGAACGGATCGCGCGGTGGAAGGTGATGGCCGCCGGTCTCAAACCCCAACTGCCCCAGTTGCCGATGCTGGGGGGCCTGCACGCGGAGCTGGAGGGCACCATCCAGCGCTCCGAGGAGCTGGATGCCCGGCACGAGGCGCTCAAGGCGGAGATCCGGGAGGTCAACCGGCTCCGCAAGGACTTGGTGGCCCAAGGGGACGACCTGCGCAAGCGCCTCGCCGCGAGCCTGCAGACGGTGCACGGCTTCGAGAGCGAGAAGCTCATCGAGTACGGCGTGAAGCCCCGCCGCCTGCGGGGCCGTGACCGCCAGGCGCGCAAGCGCCGCGCCCTGCTGGCCACCACCCCGACCACCGTGCCGGTCGCCGAGCCGGCCGCCGCGCCGGCCTCGGAACCGGCCGCCACCCCCACCGCCTGACCGCGGCGCTTGTCATCCACTCACCACGACCACTCCGGGGGAGGGAGGCTCTGCCTTCCTCCCCCTTCTCTTTACAGCGCCCGGAGGCCGGGCTCGGCGAAGCCAGGTAGAATAGTTTTGTGACTGGGACCGAGACACCGGCCCGAGCCGTTGAGCGCGCTCCGCGGCTGCGCACTGCGGTGAGACCGGAGATGCTGCGGTGGGCCCGCGAGCGCGCCGGGCTGGGCCTCGCTTCCCTGGCCGGGCGCTTTCCGCGGCTCGCAGCCTGGGAGAGCGGCGAGGAAAACCCGACGCTCAAGCAGATCGAGCGTTTCGCCAAGGCCACGCACGCCCCCGTCGGCTACCTGTTCCTCCCGAAGCCACCCGTCGAGCGCGTTCCGATCCCGGACTTCCGAACCGCCGGCAACGAGCGCCTCCAGCAGCCGAGCCCGGACCTGCTCGACACGATCTACATCTGTCAGCAGCGGCAGGACTGGTATCGCGACTTCGCCCGCACCACCGGTGAGGCCCCCCTGCCGTTCGTCGGCTCTCTCCAGTTGACGAGCGACGTCGAGGTTGCCGCCGCCCGCCTGCGGAGCGCTCTGGGCCTCGACCTGGAGGAGCGCCGCCAACTACGAACCTGGACGGATGCGCTCCGCCGCTTCATCGAGCAGGCGGATGCGTTGGGCGTGCTGGTCATGGTCAGTGGCGTCGTCGGCAGCAATAACCAGCGCACCCTCGATCCGGAGGAGTTCCGGGGGTTTGCCCTGGCCGACCCTTTCGCGCCTCTCGTATTCATCAATGGAGCCGACACCAAGGCGGCCCAGATGTTCACCCTTGCCCACGAGCTGGCCCATCTCTGGCTCGGCCGCTCCGCCCTCTCCGACACCGCACCGATCTCTGCGCCGACGAACCGGGTGGAGATCTGGTGCAACCAGGTGGCCGCCGAGCTGCTGGTCCCGCTCGCTCTTCTCCGGCAGGAGTACCGCAAGGACGCCGAGCTGCAAGGCGAGGTCAACCGGCTGGCACGCCAATTCAAGGTCAGCACCTTGGTCATCCTGCGTCGCATCCACGACGCCGGTGGCCTGACGCGGGATCAGCTCTGGGAGGCCTATCGTGAGGAGCTGCAACGTCTGCGGGCCCTGCCCAGAGGGAGTGGAGGCGATTTCTATTTGACCCTGGCGGCCCGGGTGAGCAGGCGCTTCGCCCGCGCCCTCGTCGTCAGCACGCTCGAAGGCCAGACGTTGTATCGCGACTCGCTGCGCATGCTGGGCTTCTCGAAGCTTTCGACCTTTCACGAGCTCGGGCGGAATCTGGGGATGGCCTGATGGCGTACCTTCTCGACGCCAACGTCTTCATCCAAGCGAAGAACCTCCACTACGGGCTCGATTTCTGCCCGGCCTTCTGGGACTGGCTGATTCAGGGCAACGCCGCCCGGTTGGTCTTCAGTGTCGAGAAGGTAGGAGATGAGATCGATGCGGGTGCCGACGAGCTTTCTGCCTGGGCCAGGCAGCGCGGCCCCGGTTTCTTCCTGAGGCCAACCGCCGCGATGCTGCCCGCGCTCGGCCAGGTCAGCCTCTGGGCGACAAGCCAGAGCTACGAACCTGCCGCGGTGAACACGTTCCTGCAGGTCGCCGACTACTACCTGGTGGCCCATGCTCTCTCGCAGGGGCACACGGTCGTGACCCACGAGATCCCGGCGAGCTCGACGCGGAAGGTCAAGATTCCCAACGCCTGTATTGGTCTCGGCATCAAATGCATGACACCCTTTGAGATGCTCCGGAACGAGGGTGCCCGGTTTCTGCTCGGGCCGCAGCGGTAGCAGCGCCGCAACTCCCGCTTGACTTGCGCCCGCCCTTCGCCTTACGCTTCCTTCGTCGTTCTTTCTCAGCAGCACCCGGGCGCCGGAGCGTATCCGTCCCCGGTCACCTCGAAGCGGGTCCGAGCGAGATTGGCGTCTCCCCCGGACCCTAGGCACGCAAGGAGTTAAGGTCCTATGCGCACCCGTCGTGATGGTAGCACCCCTGTCCCCCCGTCCCCGTCGGCTTCGCCGGCGCACGCTTTCACCCCGGAGTATCTGGCGCTGCTCGCGCAGCGCGACGAGCCGTTGACCGGCGCGGAGGCGGATGCCGCGGGTCCCTGGCATCTGGAGCCGCACCCGCAAGGCTGGGCCGTTCTGCGCCAGGGCGAGAGCCTGGAGCGCGGCAGCCGGCCGCAAGCGGTCTTCGCGCGCAAGGATGCGGCGCGGCTGGCCGCGTCGGTCCTCCCCGGCACCGGCCGGCGGATGCGGTACACGCTCGGCACGGAGGCGGACAGCTTCTGGGGCTATCCGGTGCTGGACGACCAGCAGGTGGTGGG
>DIHE01000108.1 GCA_002420005.1 Holophagales bacterium UBA5704
AGGCTCTGGAACGGTTCGAGGAGCTCCTGCGGCGCTGACACCGGCAGGCCATCACCGCGACCTCTCCGGCCGAGCTTGAATAGACGCCTCCCCAAGAGCCTGCGGTGGCAGGACCTCGGGCGGTCAAGGTGGCTGGGGGGCAAGCCGCCCCCCCGCCGTTGCCTCAGATGCCGGCGTTCAGGGAACCACGCCGATGGCGACGGAGGCGACGGGTCCCCGGTCCCCGGCTTGCGCCTTGACGTCGACGAAGGGGGACCAGAGAGGGTCGGCGGTTTCCTCGGCCGTCCGCATCGTGTGGAGCAGCCCTCCGGTGCGGGTGACCCCCGCGAGATGCAGGACGCCTCCACGGCCGGGGGCGGTGTAGTACGAGATCGCGACCTGCTGGAACAGGTCGGTGCTCCGGGTCGCCGCCGTCACGTCGCCGGTGCCGCTCCACGTGCCGTCCGGGCGGCGGATGCCGTGCAGGATCTTGCCCTCTTCGGTGACGGCGCAGACATGGAGGCCTTCACGCCCAGGAGCGCAGGTGATGCTGCGGGCCTTCCAGGTTTTCAACGGCGGGATCGCCTCAAAGGCGAACCGCACCGGCGCTGAATGGTCATGGAACGTATAGAAGGTTTTCCCGGAGGCCATCGCGAGACACAGGTGATAGCGGCGCGCCGCATCTGAAAACGTCCCTGCGATGTCGAGAGAGACCGGGCTCTCGGCCGGGTCGAGGTCGCCCTGGTTGACCGAGGCCGCCTGGTCTCCCTTCAGTTGGACCGTCTTTTCATCGGTCTCCACGAGGAACAGGGGAAGGCCGAAAGACCACCCGGGCTGGGTGGGGGCGCCGGCGCCCAGGAGAGCGAAGGTGAGCGTGCCCTCCCCGGATTCAACTCCGGCGGGAGCGATACCGGCGGCCAGCCGCACAGCCGCCGACCACGCGCCGCTGTCGCGCGTATACCGGAGCTGCCGGATCGGCGCATCGTTCAAGGCGCAGACCTGCCGCCGGAAGGTGGCGGTCACGGCCAGGTTCTTCCTGCCGGGTTGAACCAGGGACGGGACGGGCTGGAACGAAGACCAGGCACCGCTTCCGGCAGCCCGGTCGGTGGTGAAAACAGATCCATCCTGAGCGGCGATGGTGAGAAAGAGATCGTTCGGTGAGGGGCTCATGAGTTTCTCCTGTCGGGGTCCGGAAATCGGCTCAATCGGGGACGTTGTTGCCTGCGAGATCGGTGAATTGGATGGCTCCGGGGTCGCCGGCGGCAGCCTTTACGTTGGTGAAAGGCAGCCAGAGGGGATCCGGCGAGTCGTCGAGGGTCCGCGAAGTGTGAAAGAGACCTCCGCCTGCGGTCACGCCGAGGAGGTGCAACCGTCGCCGGCTTCCTCCGTACTCCGTGGTCTCCAGGATGGCGACCTGCCGGAAGGTTTCCGTGCTGCGGGTGGCGGCGCACACGTCGCCGAAAGGAAGCCACGCGCCGGCGCGCTGGTAGGTATGCCAGATCTTGCCGGTCGCGCTGACCACGCAGACGTGCTCAGTGCTGCAGGCGACGTGGATCACGCTTCCCGGGTCGCCCGCCTCCGACTTGAGATCGGTGAGCTTCTCGCGGCCGCTCTTCGGGAGCGTGGCGACGTACGCCCCGCCCGCTTCGGATGCCAGCACAAGGAGAGGCTGGCTTCTCCCCAAGTCCAGGTTGCCGCCGAAGTCGAACGCAGCGGGAAGGTCGTCAGGGTCGAGGTCGCCGGGATCGAGATAGGTGGAAGCGTCCCCGGCCCGGGTGACGGTGCCCCCGGGCTCGGCGAAGAAGACCGGCAACCCGAAGGCCCGATCCGGGGCCGTCGGTGCGCCGAGCCCCAGCAGCCGCATCGCCGTGGTCGAGCTGCCTTTCTGGGCGCGGGCGAGGGCAACGCCGGAGGCAATCTTCACGGCGGACGTCCAACCGGTTGCAGTCCTCGCGGTCAGCAGGAGCTCGCTCGCCGGCGAATCGTCGGTGGCCGCGATGTGCACCGCATTGTCGATGCAAACGGAAACGTTTTTCCGGCCGGAGAGATTCAAGCTGGAAACCGGTTGAAACGATCCCCACGTTTCAAGATCGACGTCGAACGTGCAGACGTGTGCCTTCCCGTCGCCGGTGGTGACTGCGGCATATAGCTCTGTCGTGCTCATGGGCTCTCCTGGCCGGAGCGTTGCGCCGTTCCGGCTTGCTGAGTGGCGGCCGGCCGTGGGTGGCCGGCGCCAGGGGCCGAGAGCACGGCCTGTGCCAGCCCGGGCGCACCAGGGCGACTGATCCGGCGGCGGGGCTCCACCGCGGCAAGGCCCTCTATCGGAATGGTTAGAAGAGGCTCACGGAACGGATAGAAGAGCGCCGCAACGGCGCCGCCGGTCACAGGGCGGCGCGCAGCTCGAGATGGGTGATCAGCCGGTGCAGGTAGTTGGGATGGAGGCCGAGAGCCCGGGCGGCGGCGGAGACGTTGCCGTGCGCCGCGCGGACGGCTTCGACGATCAGGCGCTTCTTGAGGTCGTTGAGGGCGGCATGGAAGGGTGGCAGCCCCAGGGGCTCGTCCTTGGCCCCCGCCACCTCGAGGACCGTCTCCGGCAGATCGGCGGGAACGATCAGCTCGCCGTCCCCCAGCGCCACCGCCCGTTCGATGGCGTTCTTGAGCTCGCGGATGTTGCCCGGCCAGGTGTAGCGTTCGAGACAGGCGCGGGCGGCCGGGCTGAAACCGGCCACCGGCCGGCCGAGC
Organism: Holophagales bacterium UBA5704; assembly: GCA_002420005.1. Lineage (GTDB taxonomy): Bacteria > Acidobacteriota > Thermoanaerobaculia > Multivoradales > UBA5704 > UBA5704. Next base: position 2,722 of record DIHE01000108.1, read on the forward strand.
TCACGGCTGAACCGGGCGGCGAAATGGCTGGCCAGAAGCGGAATGTCCTCCCGCCGTTCGCGCAGCGGCGGCAAGGTGAGGCGGATCACCGCCAGGCGGTAGAAGAGGTCCGCCCGGAACGTCCCGCCGCGGATCGCCTGGTCCAGGTCCCGGTGGGTGGCGGCCACCACCCGGACGTCCACCCGGATCGGCCGGGTGCCGCCGACCCTCTCGAAGTCGCGCTCCTGGAGGAACCGCAGGAGCTTGGCCTGGAGCCCCAACGGGATCTCTCCCACCTCGTCGAGAAACACGGTTCCGGTGTGGGCCAGCTCGAGCTTGCCGGTCTTGCGCTCGACGGCGCCGGTGAAGGCACCTTTCTCGTGCCCGAAAAGCTCGCTTTCCAGCAGCGTCTCGGACAGGGTCGCGCAATTGATCGCCACGAACGGCCGGCCGGCGCGGGGGCTGCGGTCGTGCAGGGTCCGCGCCGCCAGCTCCTTGCCGGTGCCGCTCTCTCCCCCCAGAAGGACGGTCGACGGGGTGGCGGCGGCGCGCAGCAGGAGGCGGTAGACCTCCTGGAGGCGTGGGCTCTCTCCCACCAGATCCTGCCGCAAGGCCGCCTCCAGGCGGCTCCTTTCCGCCTCGTGCCACGCGGCCCGGCGCACCGTGCCGAGGGCCAGGGCGGCCATCCGGCAGGCCGCGGTGAGGACCGCGAGATGTCCCTCCGCGAGGGGAGCGGCGGAGACCCGGGTCTCGGCATACAGCAGGCCCGCGGTCTCTCCGGAAACCGGGAGAGGAATCGCGAGCAGGGAACCCGGGGGGGTGGAGAGGAGGCCCGGCGTGCCGGTCCCGCCGGCGGCCGGTGCCACGCCGGTCGCGAGGAGGGCCTGGCCGTCGGCGATCACCCGGGCGAGGAGGGGGCCGCTCACCGCAAAAGGCTCGACCGGGCCGTGGCGTCCCTGCGCGCAGGCGGTCTCCGGCTCTCCCTCGCCATTCAGGAAGAGGACGCAGGCGCGCTCGGCCGGAGAGATGGCGAAGACCAGGGCGAGCAGGCGCCGCGCCAGCGCCTCGGCCGTCGGCAAGGCATGGAGGTCCTCGGCCACCTGGAGCAACGCGGCGAGATCGCGATCCGCCTGCCCCTCCGGCGGCGGGGATGTGCCGAGCGGCCAATGGAGGGTGGACGCGGCGACGAGGTCCGAGGCGTCCAGGAGACCGGAGCTCACCTGCGGCGTTTCGGCGTCGGCACGGTACAGAAACAGCGAGCCGCCGACGTTGATCAGGTCCCCCGGCTCCAGAACCCTCTCGCGCACCGGGATGCCGTTGACGAAGGTCCCGCGCCGGCTGTCCAGGTCCCGCAGGAGGCAGCCTCCTGCGTCGAACGTCAGGATGCAGTGCCGCCGCGACACGGCGAGGTCGCGCAGTTGAAGGCCGCTCTCCGGTTGGCGGCCGAGGAGAAGCGGGCCGGCGCCGAGAGGGAACGTCCCCCCGGCGAGTGGACCTGTGACGGCGACGAGCCTGGGCTTCAAGGATCTCCCCCCTGTTGCGGATTCCTTCCGGACGTTCGTCCGTCACGATAGAGCATCTGCCGCCCGGCCGCCAGGCTCTGGCATCGATCATGCTTTGGGAGAAGACTCGATCGCAACGACCCATCGGCCCGCAAGAACGGCCGCAAGGAGGAGGATGATGACGATGTGTCCACCGGAGCCCGCCGGCTCTCAAGAACCCAACAGGCGGCCCTGCGTCGATCGGCACGCCGGCCGGACCACACCCTTGGAAATCCCGATCAACGTAGAAAAGGACATGGGAACGTGGACCGTCCGTCCGGACCCGGTCGAGCTGCACGACGACGGCGACAGCGTCAGATGGAATCTGTGTTGCCTGATCGCCGCCTTCCCCGATGCCGACTTCCAGATCGAGTTCTCCGGCGGCCCGGCCGGCTACGATCGCTTTCTGGGCCCGTTCATGAGCCCCATCGTGAGAGCTGACAAGACTCTGGTGGCCGGCACCCGCGGCAAGGTCTGCGGTTGTTATTACTACGACGTCTGGGTGGTGATGCGAGCAGGAGGCCAGAGGTTCAAGCTACCTTTTCCCATCGATCCGCAGATCGACAATCTTCCGCCGCCGCCGAAGACGGTCGCTCCTGCGAGGCATCCAGAACCGGGCGAGGGCGACGCCTGATCTAACCGGAGAGGGCACCGGCACGCAGAAGGCCCTGCAGCTCCGGATCGCCGCGCAGGGAGTCGAAGGCGGAGATGCGAAACCAGCTCGGGCTCATCCCGAGGCGGAGGGCGGCCTTGGCGTTGAGCAGGGCGCTCGTCCGGTCGCCCACCAGGGCATAGACGAGCGCCGCGGCATAGACGGCGTCCGGTGCGTCCGGGCTCTGCTGCAACGTCCGCTGGGCGATCTCGGCCGCCTCCACGGCGCGGCCGAGATGCGCCAGGCATTGAGCCTTGGCCATCCGATCGGCCGCCTGGAGGGTGGACCGGGCTTCCAGGGCGGCGAGGCGGGAGAGCGTCTGGCGGTAGAGAGCCTCGGCGCTCTGCCGCCGGCCACGGGCCAGCTCGGCATCGGCCAGATTGAGTAGCACCACGCTGTGCCCGGGCTCGATCTCCAGGGCTTTCCGGTAGGCGGCCGCGGCTCCCTCCGGGTCTCCGGCGAGGAAGCGGGCCAGCCCGAGGTTGGTCCAGAGCGAGCGCTGCGGCGGCTCGCGCGTGGCCAGCTCGGCGAACAGAAGGCCGGCCTGGTGGGGGTCACCGTGGCGCAGCTCGAGTTGCGCCAGTGCCTCGGTGCCCCACAGATTTCCCGGAGACCGTTCGAGGAGCGTGCGCAGATGCCGGCGGGCTTCCGGCATCCGGCCGCTGCGCAGCTCGAGACCGGCGAGGTCGTACAGGTTGCGCCACGAGGGGATCCGCTGCGCCGCGGCCTGCATGTGGCGGAGAGCCTCCCCGGCCCGGCCCCGCGCTTCGGCGAGCTCGGCCCGGTAGCTGAAGACCTGCGGATCCCCGGGAAGGGCGGCTTCGAGCCGGGCGAGCGCAGCCTCCGGCTCGCCCGCCCGGCCGCCCAGGACGGCCAGCCGGAAGCTCAACACCGGCGGCCGGGGGTCTCCCGGCGCCAGCGCCTCGGCCCGGCGGGCGAGATCCTGGGCACGATCCAGGTAGCGCGCCTCCTGCGTCGAGAGAAAGAGAGACCGCGCGAGCTCGCCGGCCAGGAGGAGCCCGGCCAGGAACCGGGGGGAGCCACGGACGATCGCCTCGACCGCCGCCAGCTCCGGCCCGGCCGGCGTGTGACCGGCGTCCAGGCTCTGCTTGAGCGCGAGGTAGGCGGCGTAGTCCTCGTCCCGCACCTCGAGCACCGGCAGGCCTGGGCGCGGCGGGTGCTCCGGAAAGCCGCGCTGCACATGCACCCCCACCGCTTCGGAAAGAAGGCGCAGGTCGTCCGGATTGGCCGCCACCTGAAACGTCGACGTCCAGAGCAACCGGCTTTCGCCGCCTGCGAGACGGCGCAGGGTCACCCGCGCCAGGTTGCCGGCCGGGCGGACGGAGGCGGAGAGCACCTCGTCCGCCGCCACCGACCGTGCCAGGGCGGCGGGAGCTGCGTCGGCCGTTCCCTGCGAGGCGAGCTGCCGCGGATCGAGGACGGCGATCCCTTGCAGACCGGCGAGGCTCGCCAGAGTGGCGTCGAGGACGCCCGACGCGGCGAGAGCCAGGCGCGGATCGGGCGCACCCGCCGGCACCTGCGGTGGCTGGACCAGGACCCGCCGCAGCAGAGGTACCGCCTCCCCGGTGCGCCGGCCGTGCCACGCCAGCCACCCCGCGAGCCCGGCGGCGCAGAGCAAGGCCACGCCGACGGCCGCCGCCAGGGCGCCTCTGCGCCGATCCCTGCTCCGGGCCGGCGGCGGGCCGCCGGCCGGGGTGGCCTCGGTGGGCAGCCCGCTCATCCCGGAGGACCAGGGCAGCGGGAGGGCCGTGGCGGTGTGCAGCTCCGGAAGCGCCTCCATCTCCGCCAGCCGCCGGGCGACCTCCTGTGCACCGGGTGGGCGCGCGTCCGGACTTTTGGACATCAAGTGGTGAACCAGCGCGCACAGGGCGGCGGGGAGATCCGGCCGCACCGTGGCGAGCGGAGGCGGCTCCTCCGTCAGCACCCGGCGTAGAGATTCGAGCGGGCTGCCACCGCGAAAAGGTGCCCGGCCGGTGAGCATCTCGTAGAGCAGCGAGCCGAGGGAAAACAGATCCGACCGGGCATCGACCGGCCCACCCCCGGCCTGCTCCGGCGACATGGCATGGACGGTGCCCACCACGGCGCCCTCCGCGGTCAGGCTCCCGTCTCCGCTCCCCTCGAAGGCGTCCGGCGCCAGCGGCCGGGCCAGCCCGAAATCGAGGATCTTGGCGGCTCCGGAGCCGGTCACCATCACGTTCTCCGCCTTGAGGTCCCGGTGCACGAAACCCGCGCCATGCGCGTGCGCCAGCCCCTCCGCCACCTCGCGCGCCCAGCGCACCGCCAACGCCGGAGGCACCGCCGTCCCCTGCAGCAAGGACGCCAGCGGCCGGCCGGCGACGTGCTCCATGACGATCGCGTCGCCGGACGCATCGGTGACCAGGTCGTACACCTGGACGATCGCCGGGTGGTTCAAGCGGGCCACCGCCTTGGCCTCCCGGCGAAACCGCTCGGCGGCACCCGGTGGAGTCCCGGGCTGCCAACGAATCCGCTTCACCGCCACCCGGCGCTCCAGACGCTCGTCGAAGGCGAGGAACACCTCCCCCATGCCGCCTTGACCGAGGCGGCCTTCCAGCCGGTAAGGCCCGATTCGGTCGACCATCGACGCAGACTCTAGCGCAACCGTCTCCCGGGCCGTGCCCACCCCCTACCCCCGTCCCACCCTTTGGAGCGGCTGACAGCCCCCGGGGGGTTTGTTACCATGTTGTCCACATGACCGGGAGCCCTAGCCCCCTGGCGGGGGAACGTTGATGTCGGACGGGCGACCTGGCGCTTCTGCCAGGTCGTTTCCGTTCTGGCTGTCGAGGGCCTTCCCTTCCTGCCGCGAGAGAGAACCATGAGCACCACGGTCGCAGAAAAAGAGAAGCGCGAGATCACCCTGGAGAAGCTGGATGAGGTCGTCATCCGCTTCGCGGGCGACTCGGGGGACGGCATGCAGCTCACCGGATCCCAGTTCACCAACACGTCCGCCCTCTTCGGCAACGACCTGTCGACGCTGCCCGACTACCCGGCCGAGATCCGCGCGCCCGCCGGGACCATCCCGGGCGTGTCCGCGTTCCAGGTCCGCATCGCCGATTACGACATCCACACCCCCGGCGACGCTCCGGACGTCCTGGTGGCGATGAATCCGGCTGCGCTCAAGAAAGAGCTCAAGGACCTCAAGCAGAATGGGGTCATCATTGTCAACACCGACGAGTTCAACCAGCGCAACTTCATCAAGGCGAACATCACCGGCAATCCGCTGGAGGATCACAGCCTCGACGCCTACCGGGTCTTCCCCGTGCCGCTGACCACGATGACCCGGCGGACCCTCGAAGGGTCCGGGCTCGACACCAAGTCGATGGACCGGTGCAAGAACATGTTCGCGCTGGGCATGTGCTACTGGATGTTCAGCCGCCCGCTGGACAACACGGTGACTTTCCTGACCCAGCAGTTCGCCAAGAAGCCGCACCTCGCCGAGGCCAACATCAAGGTCCTCAAGGCGGGCTGGAACTACTGCGACATCACCGAGCTGTTCCACGAGCGCTACGAGGTGCCGGCGGCCGACCTGGAGCCGGGTCTTTATCGCAACATCACCGGCAACGTGGCGTTGGCCTTGGGGCTCATCGCGGCCAGCCGGCGCAGCGGGCTGCCGTTGTTCCTCGGTGCCTACCCGATCACCCCGGCGTCGGACGTCCTGCACGAGCTCTCCCAATACAAGAACTTCGGTGTCACCACCTTCCAGGCGGAGGACGAGATCGCCGCCGTCTGCTCGGCGATCGGCGCCTCCTTCGGGGGCGCGCTCGGCACCACGGTCTCCTCCGGTCCCGGCATCGCCTTGAAGACCGAGGCGATGGGCCTGGCGGTGATGGTCGAGCTGCCGCTGATCGTCTGCGACATCCAGCGCGGCGGGCCGTCCACCGGCTTGCCGACCAAGACGGAGCAGGCGGACCTCTTCCAGGTGATCTTCGGTCGCAACAGCGAGGCGCCGATGCCGGTGCTCGCGGCGTCCTCGCCGAAGGACTGTTTCGACATCGCCCTGGAGGCGGCGCGGATCGCGACCAAGTACATGACGCCGGTCGTGGTGCTGTCCGACGGCTACATCGCCAACGGCTCCGAGCCGTGGAGGTTGCCCACGGTCGAGAGCCTTCCGGACCTGCGGATCGAGCACCACACGAAGGTGGAGGGCTTCCTGCCCTATCAGCGCCATCCGGAGACCCTGGCCCGCCCGTGGGCGATCCCGGGCACGCCGGGCCTCGAGCACCGCATCGGAGGTCTCGAGAAGGAGGACGTCACCGGCAACGTCTCCTACGATCCGCAGAACCACGACCACATGGTCCGCCTGCGGGCCGAGAAGGTGGCGCGGATCGCCAAGGACGTGCCGCCGGTCGTGGTGCATGGAGACGAGCGGGGCGGGTTGCTGGTCCTCGGCTGGGGCTCCACCGCCGGTGCGGTCACCGGCGCGGTCAACGCCGCCCGCCGCAAGGGGCTGGCCGTCAGCCGTGCCCACCTGCGCCATCTGAACCCGTTCCCGGCGAACCTGGGCGAGGTGCTGTCGCGCTTCGAGAAGGTCCTGGTGCCCGAGATGAACCTCGGTCAGCTCGCCTTCCTGCTGCGCGGTCACTACCTGAAAGACGTCATCAGCTACAACAAGGTGCAGGGCTTGCCGTTCACCCGGCAGCAGATTTTGCAGAAAATCCTCGAAATCCTGGAGCCGAACGATCATGGCCACTGAGACCCCGACCCTTTCCAAGAAGGACTTTCAAAGCGACCAGGAAGTGCGCTGGTGCCCCGGCTGCGGCGACTACGCCATCCTCTCGGCGGTGCAGCAGGTCTTCCCGGAGCTGGGCATCCCCCGCGAGCGCTTCGTGGTGGTGTCCGGGATCGGTTGCTCCAGCCGCTTTCCGTACTACATGAACACCTTCGGGTTCCACTCGATCCATGGCCGCGCCCCGGCGGTGGCGACCGGGATCAAGCTGGCCCGTCCGGAGCTGGAGGTCTGGATCGCCACCGGCGACGGCGACGCCATGTCGATCGGCGGCAACCACTTCATCCATACGCTGCGCAGGAACGTCGGGGTCAAGGTCCTGATGTTCAACAACCGCATCTATGGCCTGACCAAGGGCCAGTACTCGCCGACCAGCGAGCTGGGCAAGAAGACCAAGTCCACCCCCATGGGCTCGGTCGACTACCCGTTCAACCCGCTCTCGCTGGCCCTGGGCTCCGGCGCCACCTTCGTGGCCCGCACCGTCGACATCTTCCAGGCGCACCAGAAAGAGGTTCTGCGCCAGGCCGCGCAGCACAAGGGGACCGCCTTCGTCGAGATCTACCAGAACTGCAACATCTTCAACGACAAGGCCTACACCTACATGACGGAGAAGGACGTCAAGGACGACAACGCTCTCTACCTCGAGCAGGGCAAGCCTCTGGTCTTCGGCAAGAACAAGGACAAGGGGATCCGCATGCGGGGCACCCAGATGGAGGTGATCCAGCTCGGAGAGGGCTTCACCGCGGACGATTGCGTGGTCTGGGACGCGACGCTGGACAATCCGGCGACCGCCTTCCTCGCGGCGCAGCTTCTGCCACCGGACTTCCCGACGGCTCTGGGGGTCTTCCGCAACGTGACGGTCCCGACCTACGAAGACATGCTGACGGACCAGATCCATCACGAAACCGACCGCCTGGGTGCCGGCACCTTGGAGAAGCTCCTCCAGGGTGGCGACACCTGGAGGGTGGCGGAGCACGGCGCGGCGAGCTGAGAGAGGACGCCAAGGACGTCAAGGACGGCAGGGTCCTCAAGGAGGCCTTGAGTCGTTGCCGTCCTTTTTGTCCTTGATGCCCTTCGTCTTCCATCCCCTGCTACCCTTTTCGGCATGGCCGACCTGCTCATCCTCGCCCATGGGAGCACCTGGGAGATGCGGTTCCAGATCACCTCTCTCGCGGCGAGCTCCGTGGCCGGGGGGGACCGGGTGGACTTGGCGCTCTTCTTCGGCGCTCTCGGTGCCTGGGTCGAGGGGCGCTGGGACGCGATCGATCCGGCGCCTCCGCTGGAGGCGGAGCGGATCGCCGCACTCGGCCTTCCTCCCTTGAGCGAGATGCTGGCGCCGGGACGCGAGGAGGGACTCCTGCGCATCTATGCCTGCAGTGCCTCCTCTCGGTTTCTCGATCTCGACGGGGCGCAGGTGCAGGCGTCCGTCGACGCCGTTCTGGGTTGGCAGAGCTTCGCGCGTATGATGCGGGAGGCCGGGCGGGTGGTGACGTTCTGATCGCCGACAATCCGAGGAGCCCGATGAAGCAAACGATTTTCTGCGGCGCGTTGGCCGCAGCTTTCCTGTTGGCGTCCCCGGCGGAGGCTGAAGACCGCTGCCCTGCGACGACGGCCGAGGGGGCGGTGACCCAGATCGACTACAAGGATGGGCACGTGGTGGGGAGCGGGACCTGGGCGGTGGGTGGGGGGGCCACCGGGGCTCTCCTGGAATTTCGCGTCGACAATGACCGCCTGGCGGCGGAGACGCGGACGGGGACGTCCGGCACCTGGTCGATCGTGGAGAGCTTTGCCAAGTGCGACCGGCCCCTGCATGCGTTGCGGGTGCTGGTGATTCCGTCCGTCGGTGCGGGAGAGGGGAGCCTCCGTCACTGCCTGGGCCAGCAGGTCCGCTCGGAACCGCTCCAGTTTCAGTTCCACTGCGGTGCCCGGGTGACGATCGAGCATTGCACCTGGGAGTGCGAGGAAGGTGCTTGCGCCGGCCTGTGTGCGGTCAGCGCCACCGGCGGCCGGCTTCCGTATCTCCTCTTCCGTGGCACCGGGGAGCCGGACGATCCACAGGCCGGCGACTCGTCGCAGGGCACGTGGACCGTCCCGGTGACGTGCAAGCAGGGCGAGACGGTCGCCTTCACAGTTCATGACAATTTCGGGCGCGGCCGGCCGAGCCCGCCGGCCGCGCGCGCGTGTGGCGAGGAGTAGAACGATGAGCGAGAACGACGCGGTGCGGATCGGATTCGTCGGCTCCGGGGTGATGGCCGAAGTGATGATCAGCGGATTGCTGACCCGGGGCGTCACGCCGCCCGACCACATCTGGGCGTCGGGACCCCGTGAGGAACGCGCCGCGGATCTGCGCGCCCGGCATGGCATCCAGGCCTCGACGGACAACCTGGCGGTGGTGGACCACGCCGAGATCGTGGTGCTGGCGGTCAAGCCGCAGACGTTGGCCAAGGTGCTGGGGCAGCTGCGTCCGCGCATCCGGCCGGACCACCTGGTCATGTCGATCATCGCGGGCGCCCGGATGGGGGTCATCGCCTCCGGCCTGGACCATCCGGCGGTCGTACGCTGCATGCCGAACCTGCCGTGCCAGATCCACCGCGGCATGACGATCTGGACGGCGACGCAAGAAGTGGCACCGCCGGTGCGCGAGCGGGTGCGCCACATCCTGCAGACGATGGGCAAGGAGATCTACGTGCCGGACGAGGTGGACGTGGACCGCGCCACCGCGGTCAACGGCACCGGCCCGGCGATCATCGCCCACTTCGTCAAGGCGCTGGAGGATGCGGCGAACTTCATCGGCGAATCGCGGCCCCTGGCGCGCGAGTCCGTGCTGCAGACGATCATCGGCACCGCGGAGCTGATCCTCGCCTCCCACCGTCACGTGGGGGAGCTGATCGACGGCGTGACCTCACCCGGCGGCACCACCTCGCGGGCCCTGCACGTCCTCCACCAGGGCCGTTTCGCCGCCGTGCTCACCGATGCCATCGACGCGGCTTACCGGCGCAGCGTCGAGATGGGGGACAAGCTCGACGAGCAGGTCCGCACCGTCAAATCCTGACGAGGAAGGTCTCCGCCCCCACCACCGCGGGATCGAGCGAAAACTCGTAGAGCTCCAGGCCGCCGAACAGCGCCTTGACCAGGGGCCAGCCGGCGGCCTGCATGTGGCGGGCGCCGTCGAGAGCCGCGGTGCCGTCGTCATCGAAGAGCACCACGTCGAGGTCCCGGGGCGGTGACCACTCCGGGCCGGGATAGGGGATCGCCCCCTGGAGCCCGAGACGGCCCGGCGCCGGCCGCACGTCGACCAGCAGCGGCGGTCGTCCCTCTTTCATCCGGCGGAACAGGGCGAAAGGGGAGACCTCGTGCTGCGGATCGAACTGGACGACCGGCGTCGCGTCGTCGAGGTAGCGGGTCGGCATGGGAACGGAGACTATCAGACCCGCCCGCCGCCCCCTCCCCTGACCCC
>DIHE01000109.1:0-46027 GCA_002420005.1 Holophagales bacterium UBA5704
CCGGGAGAGGGGGCGCCACCGCCCAAGGCAGGGAAGCCCAGGGCAGGGAAGACAACACAGCGGAGACGGCGGTGGAGGGGAGCCGGCTTCGCCGGGACCCTCACCCCCTGACCCCCTCTCCCACACGCACTCACACCCGCCCGGGAGAGGGGGAACCGGACAGGTTGGCTTTGGGAAGCTCTCCCCCTCTCCCGGGGGCAGGGAGTGCGGGTGGGAGAGGGGGCCGGGGGGTGAGGGTCCACAGAGCTCCGGCGCCGGAAGAGCCCGTTCAAGCCGCGCATCGCCCCGACGAGCCAGGACGCATGGAGAGTGCCGCGGAGCGCCCCGCCGCCCGGCCGGAGCGGACGCGCCTCCTTGCCACCGTCGAGCCGGTGGAGGATGCGCCTCTGCCGCCCCCCGCCCGCCGCGCCGACCTGCCCACCGTCGAGCCGAGCCGGGGCGGCGCGGTTCCGGCGGCGGCGGCGTTCGGGGGGGCCGAGGAGCAGGAGACGGTCGTCTCGGTCACCATCGGGCGGATCGACGTGCGGGCGGTTCCCCCTCCGGCTCCGGCGCGGCGCGCGGCCCGGCCGGCGGGGCCGCGGCTGTCGCTGGCGGACTACCTGAAGCAGCGCGGGGAGGGTCGGCGGTGAGCAACTTCCTCGCGGTCGCCACGGTCACCGCCAGCTTGCGGCGCATGCTGCAAGGCGTGGTCTCCGCGGACGTCAACGGCGCCACGGTCACCACGGTGCGGCCCACCGAATCGGGGTCCGGCCTGCCGCAGACCGGGGTCAACGTCTTCCTGTTCCAGGTCAACCCGAATCCGGAGCTGCGCAATGAGGACCTGCCCACCCGGCGCTCCGGCGGCGGCGTGATGCAGCGACCGACGGCGGCGTTGGATCTCCACTACCTGTTCAGCTTCTATGGCGACCAGGGCACCCTGGAGCCGCAGCGCCTGCTCGCCAGCGTCGTGCGCACCCTGCATGCGCGGCCGACGCTGACCCGCGACATGATCCGCGACACCCTGGCGGACCCGGCGTTCGCGTTTCTCGCCGGCTCGGACCTGGACGCCGAGAGCGAGCTGGTGCGCTTCGTGCCGCTCAACTTCCAGCTCCAGGAGCTGTCGCAGCTGTGGACCGGCATGTTCCAGAAGTCCGAGTACGCCCTGTCGGTCGCCTACCGCGCCTCGGTCGTCCTGCTGACCGCCGAGGAGAGGACGGCGCCGGCCCTTCCGGTGCGCGAGTGGCGCTTCCTGGTGGACACCCTGAAACAGCCGGAGATCACCGCGCTCGACGCCGGCTCTCCCGCCGCGCCGCTGGTGCTCGGAGCGACGGTACGCCTGCGCGGCCGGCGGCTGATGGGCAGGGCCCTGACGCGGGTGCGCCTCGCCGGGCAGGAGATCGTGCCGAGCGTTCTCTCCGACGACGAGATCCGTTTTGAGCTCTCTTCGGCCGTGCTCGACGTCGGGCCTTTGCGCCCCGGCGTGCAGGCGGTCCAGGTGGTGCACCCCACCCTGTTCGGCGACCCGCCGGAGCCGCGCGCCGGGGTCGAGTCGAACGTCGCCGCGCTCGTGCTGCGCCCGCGCATCACCGCGGCGGAGACGGGGCCGGTGACCGTCAAGGGAGGCAAGGCGTCGGCGACGTTGACGGTGACCTGGGAGCCTCTGGTGGGGCCGCGCCAGAAGGCGTACGTGCTGCTCAACACGATCGCCGGCTCGGCCCAGGCGGCGGCCTATTCCTTCCTTGTGCCGCCGCGGGCGGACGATGCGGAGGACGCGAACGTCTCTCTCGCGGGGATCGTCCCCGGCGTCTATCTGGTCCGCCTCCAGGTGGACGGCGCCGAGAGCCCGCTCGACGTGGACACCGATCCGGCGAGCCCCACCTTCGGCCGCTTCATCGGCCCGGTGATCGACCTGACCGGCGGCACCCTCGGGGAGGGCAAGGCGTGAGCTGGTACGCGGCGAACGACCGGCATCTCGACGCCTCTCTGGCCCGGGTGCGGCGCCGGCTGGAGCGGCAGGTGGCCCGCCTGTCCGGGGCGGTGGGGGAGGAGCGCGCCGAGCCGGCCGTCGAGAGCTTCGAGATCGACGGCCATCCCCCGGCGCTGGAGGCCCTCGGGGCGACCTTCGGTCTCTCCGCGTTCGAGCGCGACGTGCTGCTGCTCGCCGCGGGACCGGATCTCGATCCGCGCTTCGGTGGATTGTGCGCCGCGGCCCACGGCGATCCAGGCCGGCCGTGGCCGACCTTCGCGCTCGCGTTGTCGGCCCTGGAGGAGCCGTTCTGGGGGGCGCTCGCGCCGCAGGCGGCTCTGCGCCACTGGCGGCTCATCGAGCTGGGCGCGGGCGAAGGCCTGCTCTACGCGTCGTTGCGGGCCGACGAACGGGTGCTCCACCATCTGCGCGGCCTGGAGGTCCTCGACGAACGGCTGGCCCCGCTGGTCGAGCGGGTGCCGGTGCCGGCGGCGCTCGTGCCGTCCCAGGCGCGGCTGGCGGAGCGGTTGGCGACCGCCTGGGCGCGAGCGGCCGAGGAGCAGGCCGAGAGGCTGCCCGCCGCCGAGCTGGCGGGCCTGGAGATCGAAGGCAAGCGCGAGATCGCCGCCGCCGCCGCCCGCGCCATCGGGTTGTCGTTGGTGGAGCTGCCGGCCGCGGTGCTCCCCACTACCGCCGGGGAGGCCGACGGCTTCGTCCGCCTGCTCGGGCGCGAGGCGGCCCTGCTGCGCGCCGCCCTTTTCCTGGATGCCATGGACCTCGACCTCGATGCGGCGCGGGAGGCGGCGCTCGTGCGGTTCGTCGACTCGTTCCGCGGCGTCCTGGTGATCGCCGTCCGCGAGCGGCGCCGGCTCGGCCGGCGGACGGTCCTGCCGCTCGACGTCGAACGGCCCACCACGCCGGAGCAGGAGGCGCTCTGGCGCGCCGCGCTCGGCGGGACGGCGGAGCGCCTCAACGGCCGGCTCGGCGCTCTGCTCTCCCAATTCGACCTCGGCGCCGGAGCGATCCGCTCGGCCGCGGCGGAGATCGCGGCGGGGGAGGCGGACGAGCTCGCCCCGGCCCTCTGGGATGCCTGCCTGCGCCGCGCCCGGCCGCGCCTGGAGGCGCTCGCGCCGCGCATCCGTGCCGCCGCCACCTGGGACGACCTGGTGCTCCCCGAGCCGCAGCGCCAGATCCTCGCCCAGATCGCCGTCCACGTGCGGCGGCGCAGCACCGTCTACGACGACTGGGGCTTCGCCGCCCGCTCCTCCCGCGGCCTGGGGGTGAGCGCGCTCTTCTCCGGCCCCAGCGGCACCGGCAAGACGATGGCCGCCGAGGTGCTCGCCAACGAGCTCGGGCTCGACCTCTTCCGCATCGACCTCTCTTCGGTGGTCAGCAAATACATCGGCGAGACCGAGAAGAACCTGCGGCGGGTGTTCGACGCGGCGGAGGAAGGCGGCGCGATCCTCCTGTTCGACGAGGCCGACGCCCTGTTCGGCAAGCGCTCCGAGGTGAAGGACAGCCACGACCGCTACGCCAACATCGAGGTCGGCTACCTGCTGCAGCGCATGGAGGGCTACCGTGGCCTCGCGATCCTCACCACCAACCTGAAGGACTCGCTCGATCCGGCCTTCCTGCGCCGCCTGCGCTTCGTCGTCCAGTTTCCCTTTCCGGACGCCGCCCAGCGCGAGGAGATCTGGCGCCGGGCGTTTCCGCGCGAGACCCCGGTCGCCGGCCTGGACCCGCGGCTCCTCGCCCGCCTGGGCGTCGCCGGGGGCAACATCCGCAACATCGCCTTGAACGCCGCCTTCCTCGCCGCCGACGAAGGCGCGCCGGTCGGCATGGGCCACCTGCTGCGCGCGGCGCGCAGCGAGTACGCCAAGATCGAGAAACCGCTCACCGTGGCGGAGATCGGAGACTGGGAGTGACAAAGCGGGTGGAGGTGCACATCGACCGCCTGGTGTTGCACGGCGTGGCTCCGGGGGACCGGTCAGCCGTGGCGCAGGCGGTGGAGCGCGAGGTGGCACGGCTCGCCGAGGCGGGCGGGCTCGCCGGCGGCACCGTGCCGCGGCTCGCGCCGATCCGCCTGCCGGGGCGGGGAGAGCCCTCCGCATGAGCACCTTCCCCCGGTCCCCCCGCACGCTCCGCGGCGCCATCGTGGCGATCGACGTGTTCAATCCGGTCGCGAGCGTCATCGTCTTTCAATACAACCCGGAGAGCCTGACCCGCTCGATCGATCCGCAGATCGGGAGCGACGGCGGCAGCCGCTCCGAGGTGCTGCGCTTGAAGGGTGCACCCAAGGAGACGATCAGTGCCGAGATCGTGATCGATGCCACCGACCAGCTCGAAAAGGCCGATCCGAAGGCGACCCGGATGGGGCTCCACCCGCAGCTCGCGGCGCTGGAGATGCTGGTCTATCCGAAGAGCAGCCTGGTGATCGCCAACACCCTGCTGTCCCTCGTCGGCACCATCGAGGTCCTGCCGCCGCAGGCGCCGCTCACCCTGTTCGCCTGGGGGCCGGCGCGCGTGGTGCCGGTGGTCGTGCAGTCGATGAGCATCACCGAGGACCTGCACGACGTGAACCTGAACCCGATCCGCGCCAAGGTGTCCCTGAGCCTGCGGGTGCTCACCTACGACGACCTGCCGGTGAGCCATCCCGGGTACGGCCTGTTCCTCGCCCACCAGGTGGTCAAGGAGACCTTCGCCACCCTGGGCAGCCTCGACAACCTGAACGCCCTGGCGCAGGGCGACGTGCGCATCGTCTGACCCGAGAGAGCGAGGAGAGCGCGATGTTCGAGCCCGACAGCCGCTATGCCGACCTGGAGGACGCCGTGCTGGTGACCCCGGAAGGCCGCGAGGTCGCCTACAAGAAGAGGCGCTTCCTGCCGCAGGGGGCGAAGCTGCCGCTGCTCGTCGAGGTCACCGTGCACGAGGGAGAGCGCCTCGACCTGCTCACCGCCCGCACCCTGGGCGAGGCCACCCAGTGGTGGCGGGTGGCCGACGCCAACAATGCGATGCGCCCGGAGGACCTGGAAGAGGCCGGGCGGACCCTGCGCGTGCCGGTGCCGCGCATTCCGGGGGAAGACCGCCAGTGAGCTTTCTCGGCGTCCGGCTGACGCTGCTCCTCGGGCCGACGGTGCCGTTGCCGGCGCCGCCGTTGCTCACCCACAGCCTGGAGAACGTCGAGGTCACCCACACCGACGAAGGGCGGTCGGGCTTCCAGCTCTCGTTCCTTTCCGGCCGCCGGGGCGTGCGCGACGTGGTGGACGACCCGCTGCTGGTGAGCCCGCTGCTGCGCACCTTCAACCGGGTGATCCTGATCGTCACCTTCAACGTCACGCCGCGGGTGTTGATGGACGGCATCATCACGCGGCAGGAGCTGACCCCGGGGGAGGAGCCGGGGACCACGCGGGTGACGGTGACCGGGGAGGACGTGAGCGTGATGATGGACCTGGAAGACCGCTCCGCCGAGCACCCGGCCCAGCCCGATCCGGCGATCGTCGCCAAGCTCATCCTTCGCTATGCCCGCTACGGGCTGGTACCGGTGATCATCCCGCCGAAGGTACTCGATCCGCCGCTGCCGATCGAGCGGATTCCGGTGCAGCAGTGCACCGACCTGGAGTACATCGAGAAGCTCGGCCGGCGCAACGGCCACGTTTTCTACATTTCTCCGGGGCCGGTGCCGGGCACCAACCGGGCCTACTGGGGGCCGCCGCCCCGGCTCTCGGTGCCGCAGCGGGCGCTGTCGGTCAACTTCGGCTCGAACACCAACGTCGATTCGATCAGCTTCAGCCAGGACGCCCTGGCCCCCGAGACGGTGGACGGCGACGTGCAGGACCACCGCACGAACCGGAAGTTCCCGGTGCGCACCTTCGCCAGCCTGCGCGTGCCGCTGTCCGCCAAGCCGGGCTGGCTGGTCGACCGCGCGCATACGCGGGTCTCGCGATTCCGCGAGGTCACGCCGAGCGTGGTCTCCGCCCTCGGCCGGGCGCAGGCGCGCACCGACAAGTCCACCGACCGCACGGTGACCGCGACCGGCCGGCTCGACGCCGGACGTTATGGCGACCTGTTGCAGGCGCGCGGGCTGGTCGGCCTGCGCGGCGCCGGCTGGCACTACGACGGCCTGTACTACGTGCAGCAGGTGACGCACCAGATCCGGCACCACGAGTACACCCAGGATTTCACCCTGACCCGCGACGGGTTGGGATCGCTCACGCCGGTGGTGAGACCATGACCGAGCAGGCGTTCTACGGCAAGTATCGCGGCAAGGTGAGCAACAACATCGATCCGTTGCAGATCGGCCGCCTCCAGGTGTCGGTGCCCGAGGTGCTGGGCGACGGGCGGCTGAGCTGGGCGTTGCCCTGCGTGCCGTTCGCCGGGCCGGGGGTCGGCTTCTTCGCCCTGCCGCCGGTCCAGGCCAACGTGTGGGTGGAGTTCGAGGGCGGCGACCCCGACCATCCCATCTGGTCCGGTTGCTTCTGGAGCCCCGGCCAGGCTCCGGCGCAGCCGGCGATTCCGCAGGTGATGGTGCTGCAGACCCAGGGGGTGAGCCTGCAGCTCTCCGACGTGCCGGGCGGCGGCGGGTTGACCATCGAGGTGAAGCCGCCCGCGGTGGCGATCCCGCTCTCGATGAAGTTCACCACGGCCGGGATCGAGATCCGCAACGGCAAGAACAGCATCAAGCTGACCACGGCGAGCGTCAACGTCAACGACGGCGCCCTGGAGGTGATCTGATGCCCGGCTTCCTGCTCAACGTCGGTTCCCTCGTGCAGTGCGCCCACGGCGGCTCCGCCAAGCCGACGCTGCGCAATCCGCGGGTCAAGGTGATGGGGCAGAACGTGGTCACCCGGGTGAGCGTCTACACCGTCTCCGGCTGCTCCTTCCCGGCGCCGCCGAACGGCAACGGCCCGTGCCTGATGGCGCAGTGGACCACCGCGGCCCTGCGCGTGCGCTGCAACGGCCTGCCGGTCCTGCTGATGGACAGCCAGGCGACCTGCAACCCGACCGGCACTCCGCTCGTCGTCGCCTTCACCCAGCCCAGGGTCAAGGGGGTGTGATGCAGATCGACCATCCGTTCCACGTCGACGAGCGCCAACGCACGGCCGAGGCCGGGGACGAGGACCACGTGCGCGACCTGATCGAGCAGGTGCTGTTCACCAATCCCGGCGAGCGGGTGAACCGCCCCGACTTCGGCGCCGGCCTCGACCAGCTCCTGTTCGGGCCGAGCAGCCCGGAGATGGCGTCGACGGTGCAGTCCATGGTGCAGGGGGCGCTGCAGCAATGGCTGGCCGACCGCCTGCGGGTGGAGGCGGTCGAGATCGTGCCGGACGGCTCGACGCTGCGCATCACCGTGCAGTACACGCTGCTGCGCAACCTGGAGCGGCGGCGGGCGGCCTTCCAGAGGAGCTTCGGGCTGTGAGCGGAGCGGTCGACGACTTCCTGCGCCTGCGGCGGGCCGCGGTGGCGGCGCATCCGACGCAGATCGGGCTCGACGCGATCGAGACCGGCGTGGATCCGGCGGACCCCGCGCGCCATCGCCTGGAGCTGCACTTCATCCCGGCGGTCAACGATCCCTCGCCGAGCAAGCACGCCGGCCTCGGCGGCCTCTCCGCAGCGAATTTCCGCTTCACCGCGGCGGGCGAGCCGGTGGACGGCCTGCTCACCGTGGTGGACGTGGACCACCTGACGCCGGCCTCGCCGGATCTCACGGTCACCGTCACCTATGCCGGCGACGCGAGCCTGGCGCGGCGGCTGGGGAGCACGGCGACGCTGAGCGTCGAGCTGGTCGATGTGCCGGACCTCGACCCGTTCTTCTGCCGCCTGGACTTCTCGCTCGATCCTGACGCGCCGCTCGCCGAGGACCTGGCCGACCCCTGCCCGCCGCCGCCGGCCGCCGCGCCGCCGGTCGCCGCGGACTACCTGGCGAAGGACTGGGCGAGCTTCCGCCAGCGCATGCTCGACAGCCTTTCCGGCGCGCTGCCGGAGTGGACCGAGCGCAATCCGGCGGACCTGCTGGTCACCCTGGTCGAGCTGCTCGCCGACGGTGCCGACCGCGCCAGCTACCTGCAGGATGCGGTGGCCACCGAGGCCTATCTGGGCACCGCCCGTCTGCGCACCTCGGTGCGCCGGCACGCCCGGCTGGTCGGCTATCAGGCCGGAGAGGGCACGAACGCCCGGGTCTGGGCCTGCTTCACCGCGAGCGGCGCCGGGACGCTGCCGGCCGGCACCCGCCTGCTCACCCGCACCAACGGGCTGCCCCCGGTTCTCGCCGCCGGCGGCGCGCTCGACCAGGCGCTGGCGGCGGGCGCGGTGGTGTTCGAGACCCTCTACGCCGTCGCCCTGCGCCCGGAGCGCAACGCCATCGCCCTCCACGACTGGGGGGCGCCGGCCTACGGCCTGCCGCGCGGCGCGACCGGCGCGGCCCTGCGCGGCACGCCGGCCGCCCTCGGCCTCGCCGTCGGCGACGTGCTGCTCCTCGAAGAGGTGCGCAGCCCGGACACCGGCAAGGTGGAGGAGGCGCATCCGGAGCGCCGGCACGCGGTGCGCCTGACGCGGGTGAGCGCGGCGAGCGATCCCCTGGCGGTTCCACCGGCCGACCTGACGGCGGTCGAATGGCACGCCGCGGACGCCCTGCCGTTCGCCCTCTGCCTCTCCAACCTCGCGGCCGACGGCACCCCGATCACCGGGGTCTGCGTGGCGCGCGGCAACGTGGCGCTCGCCGACCATGGCCGTACCGTGGGCGACGACGAGCGGCTCACCGCCACCGCCGGGCGCTACCGCCCGGTTCTGGCGCGGCGTGGCCTGACCTTCGGCGTTCCGTACGACCACGCCGCGGCCCAGGCGCGGCCGGCGGCGGCGGCCCTGGAGCAGACGGCGGCCGAGGCGCTCCCCGCCCTGCGGCTTTGGGAAGGCGCGGGAGCCGCGACGACGTTCTGGACCCTGCGCCGGGATCTGCTGACCAGCGACCGCTTCGCCCGCGACTTCGTGGTCGAGACCGAGGACGACGGCCGGGCCGTGCTGCGCTTCGGCGACGGCACCCTCGGGCGCCTCCCGGCGCCGGGGACCGTGCTGCGCGTCGCCTACCGGGTGGGCCACGGGCGCACCGGCAACCTCGGCGCCGACAGCCTCGCCCATGTGGTGAGCACGGAGACCTTCGTGCAGGCGGTGCGCAACCCGCTGCCGGCGCGCGGCGGTGGCGACCCCGAGCCGCTCGACCGCATCCGCCTCGCGGCCCCCGGCGGGCTGCGCGCGCTCGAAGGGCGCACCACCGAAGGCGACTTCGCGCGCCTCGCCGAGACCCACCCCGAGGTGGCGCGGGCGGCGGCCTCCCTGCGCTGGACCGGGAGCTGGTTCGTCCTGGAGGTGGCGGTGGAGCGCGCCGGCGGGCTGGCGGACGATGCGGCGTTCCTCGACCGCGTCCGCCTTTACCTCGAAGACTGGCGCCAGGCGGGGTGGGAGATCGTGGTGCGTCCGCTGCGCTTCGTCGGCCTCGACATCGCGATCACCGTCCTGCTCGCCCCCGACGCGCCGCGCGGCACGGTGGAGCGCGAGCTGCTGGCGGCGTTCAGCAACCGCGACCTCCCCGGCGGCGGGCGCGGCTTCTTCCATCCCGCCGAGCTCACCTTCGGCCAGCCGGTCTACCTGAGCCGCGTGGTGGAAGCGGCGCTGGCGGTCGAAGGGGTGCGCGGGGTCGACACCTCGGAGGCGCCGCCGCGTCTCAACCGCTTCCGGCGGTGGGGTGAGCCGTCGCGCGGCGAGCTGGAAGCCGGGCGGATCCGCATCGGCCGTGCCGAGATCGCGCGCGTCGACAACGACCCGGCGGCCCCGGCCAACGGGCGCATCCAGTTTCACCTGGAGGGAGGACGATGAGCTCTGCCCGCGACGGGCTCGACGTGAAACGCTGCCCCGAGGCGTCCGGCGCCGCGGCGGTCGACAATCCGCCCGGCCGTTCCGCCCTGCGCTACCGCATCGGCACGCGGGAGGATTTCCTCGCCCGCCTGCTCGACCGGCTGGCCACCGAGGTGCCGCCGGACGGCCCGGCGGCGGTGCGCGGCGTGCCGCCGCTCGCCGGCCTGGTGGGCCGTGCGGCCGACGATCCGGCGGTGGCCCTGCTCGACGCCTGGGCGGGCGTCGCCGACGTGCTCACCTTCTACCAGGAGCGCATCGCCAACGAGGGCTATCTGCGCACCGCTGTGGAGCGCCGGTCCCTCCTCGAGCTGGCGCGCCTCGCCGGCCAGGAGCTGGGCTCCGGGGTGGCCGCCGCGGCGTTTCTCGACTTCACGGTGGAAGATGCGCCCGGCTCGCCGGCCACGGTGGTCGTTCCCCAGGGCACCCGGGTGCAGAGCATCCCGGGGCAGGACGAGCTGCCGCAGACCTTCGAGACCGACGCGGCCTTCACCGCGCACGTGGCCTGGAACGCCCTGGTGCCGCGCCAGGGCCGGCCGCAGACCGCGGCCACACTCGCCGGGGCGACCGAGGTCTACTTTGCGGGGACCGGCTTGCAGCTCGCGGCCGGCGATCTCCTGCTCTGGATCACCACCGCGGCGCCGATCCCCCTCCTCCCGGGCCAGGCGACCCTGTGGCCGTCCCTGGCCCGCATCGCCGCCGCCGAGCTCGACGCCGACCGCCAGATCACCCGCGTCGTGCTGGAGGCGCCGCTCGACCTCGGCCTCGCCGCCTCGGCGCTCGGCGAGGCCACGCTGGAGATCTTCGTGCTGCGCGAGAAGGCCGCCTTCTTCGGCCACAACGCGCCGCGCTGGGGGAGCCTGCCGCAGACCGGGGTGCAGCGCACCGACCTCTACGCCGCGGAGGGCGGCGACTGGGACGCCGGGCGGACGATCTGGACCGACGCCGCGGGCGCGCCGTACGACAACGGCTCCGGCGACGTCGCGGTGCAGCCGGCGGTCTACCTCGACCGCAAGCTGTCGAACGTGGTGGCCGGCACCTGGGTGGTCTTCGTCGGCCGCGGCGTCGCCAACGGCGAGCCGCTGTGGCATGCGGCGCGGATCGAAGGGCACGTGGAGACCACGCGCGCCGACTACGCGATCGTCGGCGAGGCCACCGGCCTGCTGCTGGAGCCGGTGCCGGCGAAGGACTTCGATGTCCGCCAGACCACCGCCTGGCTGCGCAGCGAGCCCTTGGCGCTCGCCGAGCGGCCGATCGTCGCCCCCTACCCGTCGGTAGAGGAGGACGGTGGCCTCGCCGAGCTGACCCTGAACGGCCGCGTCGACGGGCTGCACGCCGGTCAGCCGCTGGTCCTGCGCGGCACCCTGACCGCCGGGGGCGACGCGGCGCGGCTGGCCCTGATCCAGGCGGTGGGGGAGGACCCCGCGGACCCCGGGCGCACCCGGCTGGTGTTCCAGCAGCCGCTCCCCGAGGGCCTGTTCGTCCGTTCGAGCCTCGCTGTGCGCGCCAACGTCGTGCGTGCGACGCACGGAGAGACCGTCGCGCAGGTGCTGGGCAGCGGTGACGCGAGCGTGGCGCACCAGCGCTTCTACCTGAGCCACCTGCCGCTCACCTGGGTCTCCGCCCCGGTGCCCGGCGGGCGCGCCAGCACCCTGGAGGTGCGGGTGGACGGCGTGCTCTGGCAGGAGGTGGAGACGCTCGCCGGCGAAGAGGGGCCGACCGAGTCCTACATGGTCGAGATCGACGACGAAGGGCGCACCGCGGTGCGCTTCGGCGACGGCCGGCACGGCGCCCGCCTGCCCACCGGCAACGAGAACGTGCGGGCGGTCTACCGCTCCGGCGTCGGCCTGCCGGGGATGGTCGGCGCCGACACCTTGCAGCTCCTGGTCACCCGGCCGCTCGGCATCCGCGAGGTCACCAATCCGCTGCCGGCGGCCGGCGGCGCCCCGCCCGACCCGGTGGAGCGGGCGCGCACCGCCGGCCCGGTGGCCGCGCGCACCCAGGGACGGATCGTCTCACTGGCCGACTTCGCCGATTTCGCGAGCACCTTCGCCGGGATCGCCAAGGTCGAGGTGCGGCCGATCGGCGGCGTGCATCTGACCGTCGCCGGGGAAGGCGGCGCCGCGGTCGAGCGGGGCTCGAACCTCTACAGCCATCTGGTGCAGGCGATCCAGCAGGCGCGCCTGCCCGGGCCGCCGCTCACCGTCTCCTCCTATGAGCGGCTGCCGTTCCAGGTGACCGCCCAGCTCGTCCTCGATCCGCGCTTCCGCGCCGAGGAGGTGATCGGTCGGGCGGAGGCGGCGCTGCTCGACGCGTTCTCGTTCGAGCGGCGTGAGCTCGCCGGGGCGGTGCTCGCTTCGGACGTCATCGCGGTGCTGCAGAAGGTGCGCGGCGTGCTGGCGGTCGATCTCGACGGGCTGCACCGCCGCGGCGAGCCGGCCGCGCTGGTCTCGCCGCTCGCCGCCCAACCCGCCCGCGCCGCGGGGGGCACGGTGCTGCCCGCGCAGCTCCTGGTGCTCGATGCCGCGGGGATCGATCTGAGGGCGAAAACGTCATGACCTGGTCCAGAGGAGAGCGTCTCTACCACCGGCTGCCCGAGATCTACCGCCGCCGCGACCGCGAGCAGGGGGAGCCGCTGCGCACCCTGCTCTCTCTCGTCGAGAGTCAGCTCGAAACGGTCGAGGACGACATCGCCGGCCTGTACGAGAACTGGTTCATCGAGACCTGCGCCGCGTGGGCCGTGCCCTACCTCGGCGACCTGCTCGGCGTGCGGGTGCTCGGCGAGCCGCCGCTGGCCGGAGCGCATCCGCGCGCCCAGGTGGCCCAGGCGCTCACCTGGCGCGACCGCAAAGGAACCGCCGCCGTGCTCGAACGGGTGGCGCGCGACGTCATCGGCTGGCCGGCGCGGGCGGTGGAGATGTTCGAGCATCTGGCGGTCGCCCAGGACACCGGGCACGTCCGCGCCGGGCAAGGCGGCACGTTCGACGTCCGGCGCGGCGCCGAGGCGCTCGCCGCCGCGGAGAGCCCGTTCGCACCGGCCTCCATCTACCGCACCATCGACGTGCGGCGGATCGGCTCGCTGCGCGGCCGGTTCAACCTGCCGAACGTCGCGCTGCATCTCTGGCGCCTGCGCGCCTTCCCGGTCTCCGCGAGCCCGGCCGCCGCCGCGCCGGAAGCCCCCGGAACGGGCTTCCGCTTCGATCCGCTGGGCCGCGACCTGCCCCTGTTCAACCGCCTGGCCCCGTCGACCGGCACCGTCCGCCAGGCCGCCGAGACCGATCTGCCGGTGCCTCTGCTGCGCACCGCGCTCGACCGCGATCTGCAGCAGCCGGAGAGCGGCTTCTACGGCGCGGGCAAGGCGCTGCGCATCACCCGCGGCGGAGTGGAGGTGCCGGCGTCCCTGGTGGTGGCGCGCGATCTGGGCGGCTGGACGGCGTCGATTCCGGCGGGAGGCGTGGCCGTCGATCCGGAGCGGGGGCGGCTGCTGTTCGCCGCCGCCCCCGCCGGGCCGGTGCGCGTCGATTTCGCCTATGGCTTCGCCGCGGCGATGGGCGGCGGTCCCTACGACCGCCGCCCCACCCTGACCGACCCGGCGGGCGTCCAGCTCATCCAGGTCGCGCGCGCCGGCGGCACCGGCACCGTGACGAGCCTCGCGGCGGCGGTCGCCGCCTGGACCGCCGGGAACGCGGTGATCCGCATCCTCGACAACGACCTCTACGAGGAGGATTTCCAGATCACCGTGCCGCGCGGCGTGCGGCTGGCGCTCGAAGCGGCGGATGGCGCGCGGCCGGTGCTGCGGCCTCCGGGCAGGCCGCGGATCATCGGCTCCGCCGGGGCGGGGGCGGCGGGCGTCTTCGCCGTCAACGGCCTGCTGGTGGACGGCGGCCTGGACCTCGTCCTCGGTGCCGGGCAGGCCCTCGCGGTGGAGATCGCGCACACCACCCTGGCGCCGCGCCTGGGCCGGGCGAGCCTCGCGTTCAGCGGCGCCGGCGCCACCGGCTTGTCGGTGCGCATCACTTCGTCGATCGTGGGCGCTTTGCAGCTGCCGGTCGAGATCGCCTGCCTGGAGCTCACCGACAGCCTGCTCGACGCCGCCACCGGCTCGGGCGGGGCGAGCCCGACCGCGGCGCTCGTCTCGGGTGCCCTGCCTCCCGATGCGCAATGGCCGATCGATCTCGGCGTCCGCCTGGAGGTGCTGGCCACGCTCGGCGGCACCGCGCCGGTGACGGTTCGCCTGCGCAAGGCCCCGGCGGATCTGGAGGAGGCGCGGGCGATCCTCCAGGAAGCCCTGCGCGGCGCTTCCTCCGACGCCCGTTTCACCCAGGCCACCGTGCTGCGGGTGGGCCGGCAGCTCCTCGTGCGTTCCGGCCTCCCCGGGGAGACGGTGGTGCTCGCGGCCACCCCCGGCGACGCGGTGACCGCGGTCGCTCTTCAGCTCACCACGCCGCCCGGCATCGCCTCGCGAGGCCTGCTCTCCGGCCCGCTGGAGCCGTTCCCGGCGGAGCAGCTGCCGCAGATCGCGGCGACCCTCGGAGACGACGGCCCGCGCACGCTCTCTCTCGCGGGCTGGAACGACGCGGCGGGAGCGGCGCAGAGTCTCGAAGACGCCCTGCGCGCCGCCACGACGGCGCCCGCCTTCGCCGATGCGCAGGTGGACGTGCTCCCCGGCGCGACCCCGGCGCAGGACCGCCTCCTGGTGCGCCCCGGCGCGGCCGGCGCCACGGTGGCGCTCGCCGGTTTGCCGTTCGACCCGGACACCCCCGCGGCGCTCGGTCTCGGCGCGGGTGCCGTTGTGCCGGAGGGGACGTACGTCGAGGGTGTCTTCTCCGGTCTGCATGAGCCGTTCGTCGCCTTCCCCGGCTCCGCCCTCGCGGTGAGCTTCGGCGGTGCGGCGCGCACCGTGCCGTTCGCCGGCGCCTCCGCCACCCTGAGCGAGGCCGCCGCCACCCTGCGCAGCAATCTGCGGGCCGCCGCGCCGGCCGATCCGGCCTTCGCGACGGCCGACGTCCTGACCGCAGACAACCGGCTGTTGGTGCTCCCCGGGGGCGCCCCTCTCGCCGCGCCGCCGTCGATCGCCGGTACGCCGGGCGATGCGGAGACGGTGCGCGAGCTCGCCCTCGCCGCCCCTGCCGCCGAGAACGTCTACGGCCTGCTTTCGAACGGGGCGGTCTCCACCCTCCCGGCCTTCACCCCGCCGCGGCTGCGGGTGAGCGTGGGAGGCGGCGCCGCGCAGACCGTGACCCTCGGGCGGGTGCCGCAGAGCGCCGGAGAGGCCGGCGAGGTCTTGCAGACCGCGCTGGTCGCGGCCGGTGTGTCCGCCGCCGCGGTCTTGACGCTCGCCGACGTCGTGAAGCTCCCCGACGGCTCGGAGGACAAGGTGGAGCGCCTGCTGGTGCGGGCGGGCGGCGCCGGTCTCGTCTTCTCGAATGCGCCGGGCGACACCACCGCCACCGAGATGAAGCTCACCGTGCCCCCCGGCCGAAACCTTCAGGGCCTGCTCTCCGGCGCCATCGGTGCGTTCCCGGCCTTCAAGTCGCCGTCTCTGGAGGTGACGTTCGGCCGGGGAGGCGCGGCGCGCAGCCACGAGATCGAGCTCGCCGGCTACCCGCGCGACCTCGCCACTCTGCAAACCCTGCTGGAGGACGCCTTGCAGGCGGCGATCGTGCCGCCGGACACCGATCCCTCGTTCGAGACCGCCCGCGTGTACGTGCTGCCGGACGGCGCCGTGGCCGGCCGCGGCCGGCTTCTGATCCTCCCCGGGGCGGCCGGGGGCGAGACGGTGGGGTTCAAGAAGACCGCCACCGACCCGAACACGGTCACCGACATCGCGCTCACCCCCACCCTCGCCCAGGTGGCGCGCCCGCTCCTCTCGGGCGCGCTCACGCCCTTCCCGCCGGAGCTGCTGGGCGCCGTGCGGGTCACCGTGGGGACGCTGGGGCCGCGGGCGCTCTCCCTGGGCGGCCTGCCCGGGACTCTCGACCGGGCGGTCGCGATGCTGCAGAGCGGCCTGCGCGTCTACCCGGAGGCGGAGTACCAGGGCGCCGAGGTGGTGCGCTTCGGAGACCGCCTGCTGGTCCTCTCCGGCGTCCTCGGCCGCCAGGTGGTGATCGAGAATGTGGCCGGGAGCAGCCTGGCCTCCAATCTGCGCCTGGTGACACCGGCGGCGCGGCGCATCCAGGGGCGCCTGTCCGGCGATCTCACCGCGTTCCCGGTGTTGCCGCGCGCCCGGTTGCAGGTGCGCCTCGGCGCCGCGAATCCGTTCCAGACCGTCGAGCTGGTCGACCTGCCGACGACGGTGGGGGAGGCGGCGACGGAGCTGCAGACGCGGCTGCGCCTGGCCACCGGAGGCGGTGTGGCGTTCACCGGCTCGTCGGTGCTGCTGCACGGCAACCGCCTGCTGCTCCTCCCCGGCGCCGCGGTCGATGCCGTGACGGTGGCCGCCTCGGCGGTGGCGGGGGAGGGGGCCACGGCGGGCGACCTCCTTCTGCTGCCGGCGCAGGCGCAGCCGGCGCTCGCCTCGGGCAGCCTGGCGGCGTTCACCCCCTTGCAGGGGGCCGAGGTCCAGGCGACGTTCGGCGCCACCACGACGACGGCCCCCCTGAGCGGGCTCCCGGCCGACTTGGCGGCGGCCCGCACCGCGCTCGAAGCGGCCCTGACCGGCGCCGGGTTCACCGGCACCCGGGTGACCACCACGCTCGACCAGCGGCTGCTCGTGCTGTCGACCTCCCCGGCCGCCTCTCCCTCCTTCGCCGTTTCCGCGGGAGATCCCTACACCGCCGCCGATCTCGCGCTCACCACCGCGGCCGGCGGTGCGGTCTACGACGTCCTCGAATCCGCCTCCCTCGCGCCGTTTCCGACGTTCACCGCCCCGGTGCAGGTGGAGGTCCACTTCGGCGCGCTCGTCGCGACGGCCGATCTCGGGACGGTGCCCACCAGCCTCGCCGATGCCCGCACCAAGCTGGAGGCGGCGATCCGCGCCGCCCTGCCGGCGCAGGCGGCGTTCGCCAACGCGCGGGTGCTCGTGCTCGGCACGCGCCTCCTGGTCCTCCCCGGTGTGGCCGGGACCACCGTGAGCTTCCAGCTGGAGGCGGGCTCGACCGCCGCCACCGATCTCGGCCTTACCACCGCCGCCGGGGCGGCCGGGCTCAAGGGGCTCCTCTCCGGCTCGCTCGCCACCTACCCGAGCCCGCTGCGCATCACCCCGGCCCTCGTCTTCCGCCTCGACGGCACGCCTTTCGCCACCAGCAACCTGGGCGCCGTGCCGGCGACGCTCACCGAGGCGCGCAGCCGGCTCGAGACGGCGTTCCAGGCGGTGGCACCGGGAGGCACGGTGGAGATCGTCGGCGGGCGCCTGCTCCTGCGGGTGGGAACCCGCGTCGTCACCGCCGAGGACGCCGCCGGGCGGCCGGCCACCGCCACCGCCCTGAAGCTCACCGCCGCCGCGGGAGGCCTGCAGGCGCTCCTCTCCGGCGACCTGACGGCGTTCGGGGGGCTTTCCGTCCAGCCGCGCCTCCAGGTGGAGATCGCGGGTGTCTCCGGTACCGGCCGCTTCGCCCGTGTGCCGCTCGACCTCGCCGCGGCCCAGACCGGTCTGCAAGGGGCGGTGCGCGGCGCCGGCGGCACGCCGACGTTCAGCAACGCCGTGGCCGAGCTGCTCGACAACCGCCTGCTCGTCACCGCCGGTCAGGCGGCGGACACGATCCGCTTCCTCGACACCACCCCGGGACCCGCGATGGCGACCGCCCTGGCGCTCACCGACGCCCTGTCGTTCGGCGGCCGGACCCTCGACGGTCTCCTTTCGGGGACCGGCATCGTGCTGCCCGACCTATCCCTCACCGCGACGTTCGGCGGCAGCACGGTCCCGGTCACACTGGATCAGGTGTCCAGCGATCTCGCGCTCCTCGCTCCGGCCTTGCAGGCGGCGCTGCGGGCGGCGGCCCCGGCGGTCCCCACCTTCGCCCAGGCCGGCGTCTTTCCCCTCGGCGACCGCCTCCTCGTGCTGCCCGGGCAGCCGCGCGACACCGTGCTGTTCACCGCGCCGCCCGGCGCCAATCCGGACCTGGTGGCGCTCCTCAAGCTGGGCTCCGGCGTGGCGACCACCGCCGAAGGGCTGCTCTCCGGAGCGCTCGACGAGCCACTGCGCCTGCGCATCGCCCCGGCCTTCCAGGTGACCTTCGGGAGCTCCGGTCCCGCGGTGACCGCGCTGGCCGCCGCGCCGCGCAACCTCGGCGAGGCGGCGACGCTCCTCCAGGCGGCCCTGCGCACGGCGGTTCCCACGGCGGTCCCCGGGCCGGTGCCGCCCACCTTTGCGAACGCGGTGGTCGAGGCGCTCGGCGACCGGCTCCTGGTGACCCCGGGGACCCCGTCCGACCCGGTGCTCTTCGAGGACCTGCCTCTCGGCGGCTCGGCGCCGATCGCCGCCCTGGCCCTGGGCGCGGGGGTGGCGACCCCGGCCACCGGCGTGCTCTCCGCCGACCTGAACCCCTTCCCGCGCCTCGTGGCGGGACCGCGCTTCAGCGCCCGTTTCGGCGCTCTCACCCTCACCGCGTACCTGGCCGACCTGCCGACCGATCTCGAAGGGTACCGCGCCGCGCTCGAAGCGGCGTTGCGCACGGCCGGTGCGGTGCACAACGAGGGCTTGCCGGCGGGCGGCAGGGAGACCGCGTTCTCCCTCGCCCGCGTCCGCCGGTTCGGCGACCGCCTCCTGGTGCAGCCCGGCACCCGCACCGGGCTGCCGGTCGTCCTGACCGACGGTGCGCCCGCGGCTCTGGTGGCGCCGCTCACCGCCGGCCTGGCGCTCGACGGCCTGCTGTCCGGGGACCTTACGGCCTTCACCGGCGTCAGCGCCACCCGTCCGCGGGTCGGCGTCGCGCTCGGCACCGAGGGGACGCACGCCGTCGAGCTGGAAGGCCCTCCGGCCGATCTGGACGAGCTGGCCCTCTTCTTCGAGCGGGCGGTGCGGGCGGCCCACACGACCGACACCTACCGCTTCGCCCGCGTCCAGGCCTCCAGGGGGCGGCTGCTCCTCACGCCCGGCGTCCCCAGCGACGCCGTTCTCTTCACCGCGGCCGACGGGCGCGACGGCGACCTCGCCTGGCTCCGCCTCGACGTGCCCTCGGTGGTCAACGGCGGAGCGCTTCTCACCGGGCCCGTCCAGCCACGGTCGGCGGCGGCGCCGCGCCTGCTCGTCCGCCTGGGGACCCAGGGTCCGCGGGTGGTCCAGCTGGCGCGGTATCCGACCGATCTGGCGGACGCCGCGGTCGCCCTGCAAAGCGCCCTGCGCACGTTCACCGCAGACTCGAATTTCGCCGCCGCCACCGTTACCGTGCGCGGCGACCGCCTCCACGTCGCCGCTTCGGGGCTCGCCGCGAGCGCTCTGTCCTTCGCACCCGTGTATCCGACCGATCCGTCGGATCCGGCCGATCCGTCCTCCGTCTTCCGTTTCCGCCTCGATGCGGCGAGCACGGAGCCGGCGGACGGCCTGCTCTCCGGCGAGGTGGTCACCGTCCCGGCCCTCGCCGGCCGCCTGGTGGTGAACGTGCAGATCGGCGACGAGGGACCGCATGCGGCCGAGCTGCCGTTCGTCCCGTTCACCCCCGAGGAGGCGCGCGAGAGCCTGGAGCAGGCGGTGCGGGCGGCCCATGACAGCCCGGCGTTCACCCTCGCCCGCGTGGTCCTGGGCGCGGACCAGCCGGGCACCGCCACGCCCGGGCGCCGCCTCGTCCTCCTGCCCGGGCGCTCCGGCCGGGTGACCGTCACCTCTCCGGCCCCCGTCGTCACGCCGGACGCCGCGACGGGCCTGCGCCTCACCCTCGGCACGGGAGCGCGGCAGGTGGACGGCCTGGTCTCCGGGCTTCTGCCGCCGCTGCTGACCTTCCAGGCGCCGGCGCCCGCGGTGGGCGTCACCCTGCGCTCCGGAGCGACGACGCTGCGCTTCGACGCCTCCCTCGTGGCCTCCGGTCCTTCGCTCGCCGCGGTGGGCGCCGCCGTGCAGGCCGGCCTGCAGGGGACGAGCGCCGCGGCCCCGGCCGCCCGCCGCCTGGCCCTGGTCGTGCTCCTCGGGCCGGATGCGGACAGCCCGGAGCGGCTCGTCGTCCTCCCCGGCGACCAGGACTACGGCATCGTCCTCACCACTGCGGCCACCGATGCGACGACGGTGGGCGAGCTGCGCCTGGAGACCGGCAGCGCGCTCGGCACCGCCTTCTCGGCCGAGGAGACCGGCCCGGCGATGACTCTGGTGCGCTCCACCGTGCTCGGGCGCCTCGTCCTGGGCGAGCTGCCGCTCGCCTCCGAGACCCTGTTCACCGAGCCGGTGCGGGTGGAGCGGCGGCACGTCGGGGCGGTGCGCTACAGCTACCTGCCCGCCGGCTCCGAAACCCCACGCCGTTTCCGCTGCCAGCCGGATCTCGCGGTGGCCCGGGCGGTGGCGGAGGCCTTGGAGACCCTGGCGCGCGAGCGCGGCCTCGCCTCGGTCGCCGATCTTCCGGCCGCCGACACTGCGCGGGTCGAGGCGCTCCAGATCGCCCGCGTCCAGGCGGCGCTGGTGCCGCGCCACACCTCCACCTCGTGGGGCGACCCGGGGTATGGCCAGCTGCGCCGCGACACCGCGCAGGAGATCCTGACCGGCGCCGAGGACGGCTCCGAGATCGGCGTCTTCCAGCACCTGCACGAGCCGGAGCAGCGCCGCCGGCTGGCCCTGCTGATCGAGGAAACCCTGCGCTTCGGCCTTGATGCCGGCCTCTTCTTCCAGACCTGACCTCCAGCGAGGATTGACCATGAAAGGCGATTTCTCCCGCTTCACCTTCGACCGCCGCAAGCACTACACCGGCGTGCGCCTGCAACAAGGCCGGGTGCAGCTCGACGCGGACTGGAACGAGCAGCTCGACATCGCCGGCCACCTGCGCCAAATACTGGCGCGGGACCTGATCGGCGCCGCGGGCGCGCCCACCCGCGGCGGCGGCTTCGAGATCACGGTGGACGGCAATCAGGAACGGCTGCTGATCAGCCCCGGCCGCTACTGGGTCGACGGCCTGCTCTGCGAGAACGACGCGACGGCCCCGCTGCCGGTCAACGCGCAGCCGGATTTTCCAGGTGCCGGCGTCCCCACCCGTCCGAACGCCACCTGGCCGGCCGGTTGGTACATGGCGTACCTCGACGTCTGGGAGCGCCAGATCACCGCGCTCGAAGACCCGGACCTCCTGGAGCTCGCCCTCGGCGGGCCGGACACCGCGACGCGCACCCGCACCGTCTGGCAGGTGCGCCTGATCCGGGTCGCCGACGAATCGGCGGTGCTCGCCAACTGCGGCGACGTCGCCTTTCCAC
Source organism: Holophagales bacterium UBA5704 (assembly GCA_002420005.1). GTDB lineage: Bacteria > Acidobacteriota > Thermoanaerobaculia > Multivoradales > UBA5704 > UBA5704. The sequence continues at coordinate 21,170 of DIHE01000109.1, forward strand.
CCGCGGCCTTGACTCCGGCGCGGCTCACCCTCGCCGCGCGCACCCTGCGTCCGCCGGAGGAGAACCAGCTCTACCGCGTCGAGGTCCACACCCCCGGCGGGCTGGGCACGGCCACCTTCAAATGGTCGCGCGACAACGGCTCCGTCGCGGCGCTCATCCAGGCCCCGGGCTCGGACGCGAGCAATCTCAAGAATCTGGTGATCACCCGCCAGATCCAGCCGGACCAGGGCGGCGGCTTCGCCGCCGACCAGTGGATCGAGGTGACCGACGACGTGCAGCTCCTGCAGGGCATCCCCGGCGTCCTCGCCCAGCTCGCCACGGTGAGCGGCCAGGGGCTCACCGTCGTCGCCTGGCCGGGCGGCAGCCCGCCGTCGCTCACCGGCACCCCGATCATCCGGCGCTGGGATTCGAGCACCGCGGGGGGCGATCCGGTGGTGCGGCCGGCGGCGAACGACGGCTTCCTCGCCCTGGAGGAAGGCCTGGAGATCCGCTTCGGCGGCGTCTCGGGGGCGACCCTGCGCACCGGAGACTACTGGACGATCCCGGTGCGCGCCGCGGCCGGCGCCCTGTGGCCGCAGTCCGCGGGAGCCCCGGCGGAGAAGGCGCCGGACGGCATCGAGCACCACTATGCGCCGCTCGCCCTGCTCTCGTTCACCGCCGCCGGCTGGCGTCTGAGCACCGGCAGCTCGTGCCGCAAGACCTTCGAGCCGAGCATCAGCGGCATCGGCCAGGAGAAGCTCAACCGGCGCGACGACGACACGATGTCGGCGAGCCTCACCATCACCGGCAATCTGGCGGTACACCGCGAGGTCACCGTGGGCCGCGTCGGCCAGCCGGGGGGCAAGCTCAGCCTGCTCGACGCCCCCCTGATGCCCGCGGTGGGCAATGACGCGGCGCGCGGCATTCAGTTCCCGGCGCTTTCGACCCGCTCCGGCGATCACACCGGATTCGTCCGCTACTTCGGCGATCCGATCACTCCGACCTCCTCCCAGGTCTCTTCGCCGCGCCTGCTGCTCGGCGTGCAGGGGCAGCTCGCCGCGATTGTGCTGCGCACCGATGTCACCGATGCGCTCACCGTGGCGAGCGGCAACGTCGGCATCGGCGTCGCCCGCGGGCTCCAGAAGCTGCACGTCGAAGGAGGCGCCCTGTTCCGTTCCGGAACCGGCACGGTCGGTGTGGTCATCGAATCCTCCCTGACCCTCAAGGACGGCTCGCAGGGCGCCGGCCGCTATCTCGTGTCGGACGTCAACGGCCGGGCCACCTGGAGAGAGACCCCGCTCAACGTCGGAGCGCCGGTCTTCCTCCCCCAGAAGCTCTTCGTCGGCAACGGCGGCGGCCCGACCGGCTGGATCCGCTACGCCCTGCCGGGAGACAAAGTGCCCGCGGGGGTCCGCGCCGTGATCCTGGAGGCGGAGGTGATCAAGAACAGCCCCGACTCCGGCGCGATCGATGCGCAGATCCTGATCCGCCGCGGCCCCGACGATCCGGCGCTCGTCCTCACCCGCGCCCGGGCGGCCGGCGACGGCGACGACAACGCCTGGGGCAACCAGGGCCTGTTCCCGGTCAAGGGCGACAACTCCTTCGAGTTCATCATCACCGGCTCCGGTTTCAACGGCGGCTGGGTGATGTACGCCGTCGGGTACTTCCCATGAAGGAGAGGATCGAGACCCGCCTCGCCGAGCTGCGGGAGGAATTCGCCACCGGCCAGAGGATGCTGGCCGACCTCGACGAGAAGCGCGAGAAGCTCCGGGAATCGATGCTGCGCATCGCCGGGGCGATCCAGGTGCTGGAGGAGATGACGGGGGAGGGTGGGGAAGCCGAAGAGGAGGCGAGCCCTGTTCACACGAGCGATCAGCCATAAGCCGCAGCCGGCCACTCCGGCCTCCGGAGCGAGCTACGCGGTGCGCCGGTTCGTCCAGCCCAAGCTGACCCTCGGCCCGGTGGACGATCCGTTCGAGCGCGAGGCGGACCAGGTGGCGGAGCGGGTGGTTCGGCGCGCTCCGGGCCCGCTCGGGCTCTCGCGGATCGGGTCGGGCTCCATCCAGCGCTGCGACGAGGTGGATGACGACTGCGACGCCTGTATGGGCATGGGTGGGGAGAAGCGGAAGGCCGAAGAAGATCCCAACCAGGACCTAGAGGTGGAGGTGGGCGACGACGAGGCGGAACAGAACCACAACAAACGCATCAAGGTCAACCTCAAGGCCTTACCCACTGCCTCCGCGCCTGCCACCGAGTCATCCGCCGCCTCAACGGTCGAGGCGGGCATTGAGCAGGCCCGGGGACGAGGCAGGCCCCTGCCGCCCCCGATTCGCGAGCCGATGGAGCGGGCCTTCAGGACCGACTTCAACTTGGTTCGGGTCCATTCCGGCCATGCCTCCGACCGTCTCAACCGCTCGTTGTCCGCTCGCGCCTTCACCACCGGCCGGGACATTTTCTTCCGCCATGGCGAGTACAGGCCGGACAGCCATGCCGGCCGCCGCCTTCTCGCCCATGAGCTGGCCCACGTGGTGCAACAGGGGGCGGCCGGCAAGGAGCGCCTGCAGAGGAAATTTGTCGGCCCCCAGCTCCACAATGCAAAGAAGGCGAAGTCTGCGGACAAGGTCTATCCAGGGCACGGGTTCAAAATGCTGCAGGGTGCCCAGGCTAACACCGGATGCGGTACCGAGAACAGGATCAGGACGGCCGGGGAGAAGCTCAACGCCAAGAAGTCAATCCCCGGTGACCCGATCAATTTTACCGACTATCGGAATGGATACAGCATCAAGCCCGGCCTCGTCAAGGACAAGAACAGAAATTGTGCATCAACCCGGATGCATCTCATCAATCATCGCCTGGAGAACAGCGCGAACACCCAGGGAAACCCGAACAACATCTTCCTGGGCACCAAGAACAGTAACAATCCGACCCATCTGAGCCAGGTGGAGAATCCGGTCATCGCCGCGCTCGGTCACGCCAGCCAAAAGAATGGCTTGTATGAGACGGCGATGAAGGCAGCCAAAACTACAAAAGACTCGGCATCCGGTAAAAAGGCACTTTTCTGGGATCAGGCTGATGAGCCGGATGATGATGCCGTCGACAATTACCAGAATGTCTATCTCATTGAGGGCAAGCTGGATAAAGGATTCAGGGCGGCAAAAAAGAAGGGCGACCAGGAAGGTTTCGGCTTGATCACGGAAGGCTACGTTCCCGCCCCAGGGTATAGACATCTGTGGCTGGAATACACGGTGAGGGCAAACTATGCAAACCGCCCCCCCCACATCGGCGACAACATCGACCGTGAGAAGAAGGCGAATACAGACAAGAAGGGTCAAGTGATCAGCAAGGCCCTGGCCAAGAAGATCAAAACTTTTGACGGTCATTGGGCCGACAACGCATTTCCTCCCGACTTCACATGCAATGCGACCTATTACACGGCGACCTACAGGGCGTGGGGGAAGGACGAGAGCTACCGGGTGGAAAGCGAAAAGGCCTTGACGATCAAGGCAGACCTATGAAGGAGGCCGAGCAGGTTCCGTTCTCTCGCTGCGGGATCTGGCGAAGCCACCGGGAGTTCTTCGTCGCCGAGGGGATCTCCGCCTGGAATGGCCGGGTACCGTTCTACGTCACCAGCAACCCCTACCTGGCACATGCCTACGCCACGATCATCGTGCGTTTTCTCCAGGACCGGCGGGCCGCGGGCGGTCCGGTGGAGGGGCCTGCCTTGGTTCTCGAGCTGGGTGCAGGAACGGGTGCATTCAGCTATCAGGTGCTCCGCTGCCTGGTGGAGCTGACCGGGGCGGTTCCGGATCTCGCCGCCGACCTCTGCTATGTGATGTCCGACATCTCCGAGAGGAATCTCGACTTCTGGAGCTCCCATCCGGCGTTTGCCCCCTTCCTGGAGCAAGGCCTGTTGGACTTCGCCTTCTTCGACGTCGAGAGCTCCGGCCGGCTGGACCTGCGGGTGTCGCAACGGGTGGTGGAACGCCGTCCGGGGCAACCTGCACCGCCCCTCGTGGTCATCGCCAACTACGTCTTCGATGCCGTTCCCCCTGATTTCTTCCGGTTGGAGGACGGCCGGCTGAGCGAGGTCCTGGTTCCGGAATCGTTGACCCTGCCACCGAACGAAGAGGCCAATGCGAGCTTTGAGATCACCCGGATCGACGGCAGCCGGTGGCACGGCGTCGCCGAACCCCGGTACGCACCGGAGTCCGTTGACCGGGTCTTGCGCGACTGCGCCGCATCTCAGATCGAAGGGGGATTCCTCTTTCCCGCTGCGGCCTTGGGATGCCTTGCCCGTTTGCGGGAGACGATTGCGCACGAGATTCTTTTGCTGGTTGCCGACAAGGGGATTCTCGCCCCTGCCTCGATCCCCGAGGCGAGCCGTCTCACCTTGGGGTTGCACGGCGGCTGCGCTTCGAGCCTGTTGGACTTTTACGCTCTGGAGTGCTTCGCCCGCAGCCAGGGTGGGGATGCCTATACCTGCCAGACCGAGGGGATCGTAACCGCGGCCTACAGCCTCGGAGCAGAATTCTCGGAGCTTCCTGAAACCCGGCTCGCCCTCGCACAGTTTCTGGGAGTGTTCAATCCGGGCTACCTCTATGATGTCGTCCACTACTTCCAGGCCTCCAAGCCCGGAGCCCGGCTGGAGACCTTGATCGCCCTCCTGGAGCTTACTCTGTGGGACCCGTACGTCGTCGACCAGTTCTTCGACGTCCTTCTCGCAAGCCTGCCCTATGCGGGCAGCTACGGCATCGGGAAGCTTTCGGAAAATCTCCATCGGGTTGCGGACAACTTCTTCTACCTTCCTTCCGCACCCGACACCTTTTTTCAGCTCGGGGTCTTGCTCCAGGAGATGCAGCACCACGACGAGGCCCTGCGGGCGTATGAGGCATCGCTCTCCTGGTTCGGCGAGGTCGCGGGAACCTTGTACCGGATGGGGCAGTGCTGCCATGCGCTGCGGCGCGTCGACGACGCCGTCGGATGGTTTCGGCGGGCGCTGCAGCAGCGGCCGGATTTCGTCGAGGCCCGGGGCTGGATCGCCCAGATCGAGGAAGACAGACGGGAGGAGCGCCATGTTGACGAAAGCGGCCACCCATAAGTCTGCGACCCCCTCGCCGAGAGCCGGATCGAGCTACGCGGTGCGCCGGTTCACGCGCTGGCGTCCACGGCGCTGCGCGGAACTGGGTGCTGGCGAACAGCGGAATCCAGGCGGTTCCCGCCAATACCGTCTGCATCCGGCCAAAGCCGATGCTCAACGGTTGGCCGATGAGCAAGTCAGGGTCGCCGCAGGTACGAATGATCTCGCGGACTTGGGGTTGTAGGCGCTGGTTGCGGGTAGAGCCCTCGGGCGGCGAGACCCGCCCGCGTGGTAGCGTAGGCACGCTCGGGAGGGACTCTTGATTCGGGCTGCCATTCTCACCATTCTGCTGATCGCCGGGGGCTTGTTCCTCACCCTGCCCGCCACCGCGGGCCGTTTCCACGATATTGAGGACTACCGCACCGCCGTCCTCTGGGGCCTGCCGCTGGGCGCTTTTCTCCTGTCGTTCGTCTTCTTCCCGCGCCTGTCTCCGCCCGCCGGGGAGACACCGGGAGGCCCGGTACGCCGCCGGTTGTGGCTGCTCGGCGCCTGCGCGCTGGCCTTCCTGCTGGACCAGAGCTTCCTCGCCTTCGGCTATTTCACCGAGTGGGCGACCTTCACCGCGAGCGCCCCGGACCCGGCCGGGGGAGGGCTGGCGCTCCGGGCCCTCTGGGCCCTGCCCCTCGCGCTCCTTCTGGGGATCTGGGGATGGGAGAGGGCGCTGCGAGGCGCCGTCTACACCGGCTGGCGCCGTGTGCTGCCGTTGCCGGCGGCCCTCGGGATCTCGGTGCTGGCCGGCCTGGCGCTCGCCCTGCCGCCCATCCTGCCGGTGGGGGAGATCCGCGACCTCCCCTTCGTCGCCGCCGCCTTGACCGCCGTCCTCTGCCGCGAGGTCTCGTTCGCTCTCGTCTTCTCGCGCGGCGGAGGCCTGCTGGTCGCCGGCCTCTACCGCGGCGCCTTCTGGTTCTTCGAGGCCTTTGTGATCAACGACTGGTACAGCCTCTACGCCCCGGCCGCCAACTATGTGGCGGGCGACGCCCTCTTCTACGCCGCCCGGGCGGTGGTGGCGCTGCTGGGCCTCGCCGTGGTGGTCGCCGCGGTGCGACCGCGTGTTTCAGCAGCAGCATAACGTAGCCGAAGAGTGGCGGGGGGGAGAAAAAAAAGCGGGGACGACCGGAGGATGTTGGCGTCGTCCCCGTGAGTCCGGGTTGAAAAGAGGTTGTGGCCTCTTCATCTATATAGTTGCCGCACCCCCCCCTCAGATTGACAACCCGGGACAACTTTCTTCGACTTCTTTTGTTTTGGCCCCGATCTGACAGCTTTGCTGAGACTGAGGAAGCGGTCGAGCCCTAGGAATGGACCGGTCGGGCGTGCAGGGAAGCCACCTCTCCGCACACCGGGTGGAGCTCGGCCGGCAGGCCCAGCTCAAGCCGCTCGATGGCGGGGAGCAGGGGGTTGTCTCCCTGGGACGCCGGGAGGCCGGGCCAGCGGAGGGTCAGCCGGTGCAGGCCGGGAGGGAGCCGCGAGGCGGGGAGGCGCAGGCGCGAGCGGGTCCAGCGGTCCCCGATCTGGAGGCGGCCGGCGGGCTGGCCATCCACCAGGACGTCCACCGGGCCGGGGTTGCGGGCCGGTGCGCGGGCGGTCAGCTCCAGGTCGACGTCCCGGTCTTCGCCGGCGGCCAGGGCGAAAGAGGTCTCCGGCCACGGGGAGCGCAGGGTCGCTCGCTCGGCGAGGTCCTCGAAGCGCATCACCTCGGGGAAGAAGCGTTCCAGGGGCTCCCAGAGCCAGTAGGGGTCCGCGAGGTCGATCCCCGGGGAGGCGAGGGGGCGGTGGGCGGTGAGCCGTCGGGTGATTTCGGTCGCGCCGAGGACCGAGCCGAGGACGGCCAGCATCTCGGCGTCCAGGTGATCCCACTGCCAGCCGTGCTGGAGGAGCAGGCGGTGGGGGGAGGCGAGGTTGCGCTGCTGGGCGGCGGTCAGCACGGCGGGGCACAGGGCGGAGCGCGCCTCGACGAGGTCGAGAAACGTCGTGCGGATGTCCGGCGCGGCGTCCAGGGCCGCTTCACACCAGTGCCGCAGGATCGGCTCCTTGGGCCCCACGGTCAGCAGGCGATGGGCACTGTGGAGCGCCGCACCAAGGCGGGCGGTGGCCTCGGCGGCGGGAGAGAGGCGCGGCTCGGGCGTGGAGGCGAGGATCGCGCGCCCGTCCGGCTCGCCGTCGATCATCCCGGAGAGGCGGAGCACCTGCGCCGCCGTGGCGGCCATCGCGACCCGGATCCCCTCGACGGTCAGGTGGCAGTAGTCGAGGAACAGGCGGCGATCGGGGAGGAGCGAGCCGGTGTGCGCGGCGAGCACCGCGGGCAGGTCGACGAGCGTGAAGCCATGCCGCCGGCCGGTCTCGCGCAGGAGATCGTGCGCCAGGGTGCCGGCTTGCGGGGCGCCCAGAAACGCGAGGGTGGGGTAGGCGGCGGCGTCCACCTCGGCCCGCCAGGCTTCCAGAGCGCCGGCCTCGTCACCCAGCGCCCGCCGGGCCAGCCCGCGCAGCCGCCAGGTGGAGGGACAGAGGCCCCCGTCCAGCTCCAGCATCCGCTCGGTCTGACCGGCGGCTCCCGCCGCGTCCCCCCGGGCCAGCAGCGCGAGCGTGCCCTCATACAAGGAATGCCAGCGCGCGGTTCCCTCGCGCGGCAGCCAGGCGACCGGCTGGCGATTCTCCCAGTCCGCGAGGTTCACCTCGGGCAGCAGGACGATCACCGGAATGCCGACCGCCCGGGTGAGCAGGGCGATCTCGTCGAAGGTGGCGCGGACCTTCGCCCGCAAGCGGCTGCGGGCCAGCTCCACCGGGCCGGCGAGACCCGCCTCGCGCAGCGCTTGGGCGACCTCCTGGCGCGCCGGCACCGAGGGGGCGAACGGCGAGACCTCGGGGGTCTCCAGAAGGTTCCAGTTGTTCCCCACGAAGAGGACGAGCACGTCCGGCTGGATCTGCAGCGCGCTCTGCACCGTCTCGCGCAGGCCGGCGAGGGTCTCGTTGGTGCGGGCCAGATCGACAACCTCGAAACGCTCCGAGCCGCCCACGGTCCGGAGCTGCTCTTCGAGAACCCGGGCGGGGGTCAGGTGGGGCGCATAGAGATAGCCCGCGGCCACCGACTCGCCGAACAGGGCGACGCGCAAGGGCAGCTCGGCCTGCTTCGGGCGCAGGATCCTCCGGGTGGCGTAGTGGTCGCCGAACGGCCCCGGGTCCGGCCGCACGAAGGCGCGGGCGCCGTCGATCTCCGCCGGCTGCCAGATGCTGATCGCGCGCGGCCCGCGCGGCAGGGGAGTGGGCTCCGGGGTGTCCGGTGCACCGGTCAGGCCGGCCCTCTGGGTGAGGCGGGCCTGGCGCAGCCCTTCCGGGGTGGCGAGGCGGCGGGCGAGCTCGCGGGCGAGGTGCGGATTCATACGAAGGTGTACAGATCGTCGCGGATCGCGCTCCGGCCGCGGGCGAAGGGGCTGCGGGCGCGGGAACGCCAGGCGGCGAGGAGCTCCGGCCAGCCCTCCGGGAGGGCCGACCGGTCGAGGAGGTGGTCTTCGAGGACGAGGGTGTCGATCCCGGAGGTCCCCAGGCTGAACAGGGCGTCCACCGGCGAGGCGACGATGGGCTCGCCGGCCACGTTGAACGAGGTGTTGACCAGCAGCGGACAGCCGGTGCGGCGCTCGAACGCGGCGAGGAGCGCGGCGTAGCGCGGGGACGTCGCGGGATCGACGGTCTGCGGCCGGGCCGAGCCGTCCACGTGGGTGATCGCCGGGAGGTCGAGCGGCGAGATCACCGCGCAGGTCTCCAGCATGTAGGGCGATGGATGATCCAGCGCGAAGTGCTCCGCCGCCTTCGCCGCCAGGACGCTCGGGGCGAACGGTCGGAACGCCTCGCGCTTCTTGACCAGGCGGTTCAGCCGGTCCCGCATCCCGGGATCGCGCGGATCGGCGAGCAGGCTGCGGGCGCCGAGCGCGCGCGGGCCGAATTCCATTGCGCCATGGAACCAGCCCACCACCTCGCCGCAGACCAGCCGGTCCACCACCGCCTCCAGCAGGTCGTCCTCCCGGCCCCGGAAGTCGGCGGCTGCGAGGCCGGTGGCGGCGAGGAGCGAGGCGACCTCGTCGGCGTTCCAGCGGGGACCGAGAAGAGCGTGGCGCAGCGGCTCCGGCGGCCGGCCGGTGGCCTCCGCCCAGGCGAGCGCCGCGGCCCCGAGGCAGCCCCCGGAGTCGCCGGCCGCCGGCTGCACGAACAGCCGCTTGAACGGTCCTTCGCGCAGCAGGCGGCCATTGGCCACCACGTTGAGCGCCACCCCGCCGGCCAGGCAGAGATCGGGGAGGCCCGTCCGTGCGTGCAGATAGCCCGCCTTTTCCAGGAGAATCTCTTCGAGCACGGTCTGGAGGCTCTGCGCCAGGTCCTGATGGAACCGGGTGATCTCCTCCCCGCGGCGCCGCGGCGGTGCACCGAAGAGGTCGCAGAGGCGGTCGGAGAACATCCGCCGGCCGTTGACGAAGTCGAAGTACGAGAGGTCGAGCCGGAACTGTCCGCCGGGGCCGGAGGTGACCAGCCGGCGCATCTGGGGCAGGAAGCGGGGCTCGCCATAGGGCGCGAGCCCCATCACCTTGTACTCGCCGTCGTTCACCGCGAAGCCGAGATAGGAGGTGACGGTGGAGTAGAGGAGCCCGAGGGAGTGGGGAAACTCGACCTCCTCGAACCGTTCGAGCGCCGCGCCGCGTCCCGCACCGTAGGTGGTGGTGGCCCATTCGCCCACGCCGTCCACGGTGAGCACGGCAGCCGCGGGGAATCCCGAAAAGAAGAACGCGCTCGCCGCGTGAGAGGCGTGGTGGTCGTAGAAGCGGATCGGACCCTCGTACCCCAGCCCTTCGCGGATCGCCCGTTCCGGATGGCCGGGGTCGAGCCACGCCAATCCGTCCGCCGGGCGTTCCGGCGAGGCGGAGGGGGCGGCGTGCGCCCAGAGCTGGCGGGAGAGCTTCTCGACCGGCTGCTCGTAGTACGCGAGCACGTCGATCTCGTCGATGCCGATCCCCCCGGCCTGTAAGCAGAAGCGGAAGGCTTGCACCGGAAGCCGCGGATCATGCTTGACCCGCGTGAACCGCTCCTCCTCCGCCGCAGCCACCACCCGGCCGTCCTGGAGAAGGCAGCAGGCGGACTCGTGGTAGAAGGCGGAGAGACCGACGACGTTCATCTGGGGCGGGATGGTAGCGCAGGGAGGGCGGCGTCGGCGAGCGGAGGCAGGCAGCTCTCTGCGATACCATGAAGGCATGTGGGGCGTTTTTGCCGATCCGAAAATCGACTCCGTCTTCAAGCGCATCTTCGGCTCCGAGCCGAACAAGCCTTTGCTGGCCGAGCTGCTCAATGCGCTTCTGGAGCTGGAAGGCGACCAGCGGGTCGCAGTGCTGACCTACCTGAGCCCCGAAGAGCGGGTACCTGTCGCCGAGCTGAAGCTGACGAACGTCGACGTGAGGTGCCGCGACCATGCGGGGCGCGAGTACCTGGTGCAGATGCAAATCCTGAACGTCGAGGCCTTCGAGAAGCGGGTGGTGGCCAACGTCTCGAAGTCCTGCGTGCGGCACGTGGCGCTATCTCGTTCGCCGAACGCCAGGGTGAGGCCCGCGGCTTTGCCCGTAGCCAGGAGCAGGCGGGCGCCGCCGGGTTGGCTATGGGACTTCGCTGCGGCGTCGAAGAAGTGTGTGGGCTACTCTCCATCCAGCTCGACCCAGCGCGTCGGGCGGAGATCGATGCGATGTCCTCCGAGCAGCTTGCGGCCCTGCTCACCCGGCTGACGCGTGAGCGCCGCTGGGAGTGAGGGCTGCGTACAATGCGCCCGCCGAGCGCACCCCGGCACCTGATATGCTCCGCACTTGCTGCGAGAGGCACCGCCCTCTCGCCTGCCTGCACCTGACGCCATGAAGCTACGCAGACTGTTGATCGAGAACTTCCGTGGGTTCCGGCGCCTCGAGCTCGACCTCACCGATACGACCGTCCTGATCGGGGAGAACAACTCGGGCAAGACCGCCGTCCTCGACGCCTTGCGGCTCTGCCTGCGCGACTTGACTTCACGTCGGCGGGTGGTTTTCGAGCCCTACGACTTCCATCTCAGAGACGGCAGCGCTGAGCCTGCGGCGGCGGAGCCGATCCGCCTCGAGCTGACGTTCGCAGAGGATCGGGCGGGAGATTGGGGAGATCCGCTCACGGGCAGACTCTTGCGGCTCGGCATCCTCCAGGCTGACCCCGAAGACGGCCGGGGCCGCGTGATTTTTCGTGTCACGTGCGCCTATGATTCTGCCGCGCGCGATCTCAAGAACGATTGGGCCTTCCTCAACTTGGATGGCAACGTGCTCCAGAATGTACCGGACACAGCGTTGCCGGCCCTGAAGGCGGAAGTTTCGTACTTCTACCTCTCGGCCCTGCGGGATGCAGCGAAGAACTTCGATGCAAAGGGCCAGTACTGGCGGCCGTTCTTGCAGGACAGCCAGCTTGCCCCGGAAAAAAGGGCCGAAATTGAAGGAAGGCTTCGTGATCTCAACGACCTTGTTGTGCAGTCCCATGGCAGCTTCGAGCAGGCGAAGCAACGGCTGAAACGTCTGCAGGAGGTCGTTCCCTTGGCGCCTCGGGACGTGGTCTCCATTGAGGCGGTACCTGGCCGGCTGTTCGACATGTTGGCCAAGGCGCAGGTCAATTTGGGTACCAGCACCGGTGTGCAGGTCCCTGTGGGGCGGCATGGGGAGGGTACCCAGAGCCTCGCTGTTCTCATGCTGTTCTCAGCCTTTCTGGAAGCTTGGCCGAGCGCCTCGCCGATCATCGGGCTGGAGGAGCCGGAGGCGCACCTTCATCCTTCGGCCGTTCGGGCGCTCTGGGAGCTCCTGGAGGGCATCTCCGGCCAGAAGCTCATCTCGACACACAGCGGGGATCTGCTCTCCGAGGTGGACATTCACAGCGTCTGCCGGCTGGCCCGAACCGCCTCCGGAGTGATTGCCCGAAGAGTTCCGGAGGGGCTGCTGGATGGAGAGGAGGCTCGCAAGCTGAGCCACCATATACGGAGGGCTCGGGGCGAGCTCCTCTTCGCTCGCAGTTGGCTCCTCGTGGAGGGGGAGTCCGAGGCCTGGGTGTATCCGGCGGCGGCCAAGGCTCTGGGGATCGGCCTGCACCGGGAGGGTGTGCGTGTCGTTGAATACAGTCAGTCAGATCTGGGCCTCCTCATCAAAGTTGCCGACGCTCTCGGAATTCCTTGGTACTGTGTCCTTGACGATGACTCGGGGCGGGCGAAATACGAATCTTCCTTGAAGACCCAGCCTGCGGATCGCTACGCCTTGCCATACCGCAATCTTGAGACCCACCTTCTCGAAAGTGGCTTCGCTGGCTCCTATGAGCCGCTCATGCCGTCGCAGAACCGGGCCAAGATCGGGAAGGCCCCGGGTGAGCCAGGCTATTGGGTGGAGTACGCTGACAATCTGCCTCCCAGGGCCAAGACGCGGGCCGCCGCCGCCGTTGCGGCAGACATCCAGGCGAGAGGAAAGACCTGCGTGACCCCTGCATTGAAGGCTGCCGTCGAGAAGGCCGTCGCATTGGCCGCAGGAGAGTCGACTTGAATCTCGAAGGCCTCAACGAGAACCAACGCAAGGCGGTTCTCTGGAATGAGGGCCCCTTGCTCGTTCTGGCGGGTCCGGGTTCGGGAAAGACGCGGGTGCTCACGCTCCGGGTTGCGCGGCTGCTTCAGGAAAGAGAGGATCTCGCCGTCCTGGCGCTTACGTTCACGAACAAGGCCGCCGCCGAGATGCGCGAACGGGTGGACCATCTGCTCGGAAGACGAGCTGATCGCGCCCATCTCTGTACGTTCCACTCCTTTGCCACCGACGTCTTGCGCCAACACGGCAGCCACCTCGGCATCCGGCCCGACTTCACTCTGCTCACGTTGGAGGACGACCGGGTAGCCATTCTGGCGCCGCTGGCCGAGGGGCTCGAGAGGGAGGGTCATTCACCTCCCGCCGACCGCAAGAACCTCCTCAGCATACTCGACCACTTGTTTGCCGAGGCCTATGACGGGGCCGACGAGACACCGTCGCTGGTGCAGACCCCACCCTGGGTCCCAACGCTCTTTTCTCGCTACTGTCAGGCCCTCGTCGGGGCAAATCGGCTGGATTTCGGCACGCTGCTGCACTTCGCCCGCAAGCTCCTCAAGGAGAAACCGGGGGTGGCACGGGTACTGCGGCTCGCGTGGCCCTACGTCTGCGTGGACGAATTCCAGGATACCAACAAAGCCCAGTACGAGCTGCTGCGCCTGCTCGTCGGCGCGGGCCGGCCGAACCTGTTCGTGGTCGCGGACGACGACCAGATCATCTACCAGTGGAACGGAGCCAGCCCGGAGAGGCTCGATGCTTTGCGAGGGGATTTCGAGATAGGTCAGGTGGAGCTCCCGGAGAACTATCGATGTCCGGCGCAGATCATCGAGATTGCGAACCGGTTGATCGAGCACAACCGGCGGCGCACGGCCGGAAAGAAGCCCCTGGCTGCGGCGCGGCCCCCCGGCTTGGGCGAGGACGTCATCCGGTTTGCGGAGCTCGCCACTCCCTTTGAAGAGGCGGCTTTCGTGGCCCGCGACCTTCTTGCACGAGGGCTCAGGCCCGGGAGCTGTGCGGTCCTCGCCCGAACGGCCAAACTTCTCGAAGGGGCCGCTTCTGCCCTGCAGGTTGCCGGGCTCGAAGCCTATGTGGCGCAGCGGAAGACGGAGTTCAGCTCCCCGGCGGTGTGCGTCGTGTTCAATGCTCTCCGGCTTGCCAACGCACGCCACGACCGTGATGTCTTGCGGCGGCTGTGTGTTGCCTGGCACGACCTGACCGGAGCACTGCTGGAGGTTGAGGACGTCGCGGCTGCCGCGGGGCTCGTCGGCGGCGACTTTCTGCGGGCCTGGAGCGATGCGGCTCGAACCGGCGATGTGGATTCGATGGCCGCAGCTCTCTTGGCGCGGATCCGAGCCGCGCTGGTCGATCGTCTGGATTTTCTGGACTTTGTTGATGGGTTCCTCACGAAAGACTGGAAGGCCTGGAGCCAACCCGAGGTGGATGAGGAAGTCAACACCTGGTCCGGTCTGCACCAGGACATCGTGCGGGAGCATGCGCCCGACGACCTGACCCTGAATCTGTACCTCCAGCAGATGGACCTGGTCTCCAAAGCGCCGAGCCCTCCGCCGGGGGCTATCCGGTGCATGACCGTCCACGGGGCGAAGGGGTTGGAGTTCCAGCACGTCTACCTGATCGGGATGGCCGAGGAGGTGTTCCCATCCTATCAAGCGGTGAAGAAAGGGCCGGAGAGCCGGGAGATGGAGGAGGAGCGCAGAAACTGCTTTGTCGCCATCACCCGGGTCCAGGAGACCCTGACCCTCACCCGTGCGCGCGAGTACAACGGCTGGCGCAAGGCCCCCTCTCGGTTCCTTGAAGACATGGGCCTCCCTGCACAACCCTGATATGCTCCCCCCTCGGAGCCGTACGGACGGACCGACCGGCCTCAGATCCAGGACTTCCGAATGACGAACGAAATGCGCGGCGTGGCCGTGGTGAGCGGCGGTGGCAGTGGCATCGGCCGGGAGATCGCCCGGGCGTTGGCCCGGCGCGGGCATCCGCTCGCCTTGCTCGGGAGGCGGCAGGGACCTCTGGAGGAGACCCTCGCCGGCGGGGAAGGTCTCGTCCTGCCGTGCGACGTGCGCGATGCCGAGGCGGTGGCCACCGCGGCTCGCCAGGTGGAACGGCGGTGGGGCGCGGCCTCGCTGGTGGTTCCCGCCGCAGGGCTGGCCGCCATCTCTCCCCTCGAAGAGACTTCGCCGGAGCGCTTCCGGGAGCTTCTCGACACCAACCTGACCGGCGTGTTCCTCCTGCTCCGCGCCCTCCTGCCCGCCATGCGGCGGCAGGGGAGCGGCTGGATCTTCCCGATTCTCTCGACGGCGGCGCAGCGCGGGTTTCCCGGCTGGTCGGCGTACTGCGCGAGCAAATGGGGCCTTGCCGGCCTGGTCGCCGCCCTGCGCGAGGAACTGCGCGGCTCCGGCGTGCGCCTGACCGCGCTCTATCCGGGCGCCACGGCGAGCCCGCTGTGGGACGACCTGCCGGGGGAGTGGAATCGCGCCCTGATGGTGCCGCCGCGCGAGGTGGCCCGCGCGGTCGTGCATGCCCTGGACGCCGACCCGACGACGCTGGTCGAGGAGATTCATCTCGGCCCGGCGGGAGGGGCGCTGTGAAGGCGGCGTCTCCCTGGTGGATCCTGGCGACGCCCTTCCTCCCGGTTCTCGCGCTCGCCCCCGGTGGCCTGTGGCTGCTGCCGCTTCTCGCGCCGCTCACCCTCTACCCGGCCTTCGTGGTGCGGGTGCGCGACGGGCGGTTCTTCCAGGCCTGGCAGCTCGGGATCGCGTGGGCGGCCCTCCTCTCGGCGGGGATCATCGCCCTGGTGTTCGTCGCACCCGAGGCGGCGCGGGCCGGCATCTTCCATGGCGAGGCCTACCGCCAGGAGATGTTCGGCTGGATCAACACCGGCGTCGCCCCGGAGAACGACTGGCGCGCCTTCCTGCCGACCCACGCGCTGCACTTCGCCGTCTTCCTGCTGCTCACCTGGGTGAGCGCCGGCTACCTCGGGCTCGTCCTGGGAGCGGCGCTGCTTGGTTACATGAGCTACTTTGTGGGATGCTACGCCGCCGCGAGCGGGCATCCGTTGCTGGGCTCCCTCGCCGCCTGGGTCCCCTGGTCGGTCTTGCGGGTGCTGGCCTACGTCCTGGTCGGCACGCTCTTCGCCCGTCCGCTCCTGGTGCGTCGCCTGTGGCCCTTCGACCGGCAGGATCTGACGCTCCTGGCGCTCGCGGCGAGCGGCCTGGTGGGCGACGTCCTCATCAAGGCCTTCCTCGCCCCCGGCTATGGGGTGTTCCTGCGCCAGATGGCGGGGGGCCTCCTGCCGTGATCCGGCCGTCTGGCCGTATACTCTTCGTTCCCGTAAAGGGCTTGCCATGGACAAGATCCGAGACATCAGCGGTGCTTTGACCGGAACCGGCCGCCGGTTCGCGGTCGTCGCCGCCCGCTTCAACGCCCGCATCGGCGACCAGCTCGTGGCCGGAGCCCTGGAGTGCCTCACGCGGCACGGAGTCGACCCCGCGTCGATCCTGGTCGTGCGGGTGCCCGGCGCCTGGGAGATCCCGCAGGCCGCCGAGGAGATCGCCGCCGCGGGCCAGGTCGACGGCCTGGTGGCCCTGGGCGTGGTCATCCGCGGCGAGACGCCGCACTTCGACTACATCTGCTCCGCCTGCACCCAGGGGCTCGCGCGGCTCGCCGAACGCCACCGCCTGCCGGTCGGGCTCGGCGTGCTGACCTGCGACACCTCCGACCAGGCGGCCGAGCGGGCCGGCGGCAAGGCCGGCAACAAGGGATGGGAGGCGGCTCAGGCGGCGCTCGAAATGGCGGACCTGTTCAGCCGTCTGCGGGCCTGAGGCGACGCGATGACGGCAGGAAAACGGCGCACCGCCCGCGAGATGGCGGTTCAGATGCTCTACCAAAGCGACCTGGGGGGGAGCGCGTTGCCCCACGTCTTCGCGACGTTCGACCTGACCGAGTACCTCGCCAAAAGGGAACCGGTGGCCGACGAGGAACGGGAGGAAGGCGATCGCGGCCGCAAGCGGGTCGACGATGCCTTCGCCTACGCCAAGGAGCTCGTCGTCGGCACCCTCGAAAACCAGGAGAAGATCGACGCCCTGATCCGCACGCAGGCGGACAACTGGCGCCTGGAGCGGATGCCGCCGGTGGACCGCAACATCCTGCGTCTGGCAATCTACGAGATGATGTTCGAGAGAGACACGCCGAAGCTCGTGGTGCTCGACGAAGCCATCGAGCTGGCGAAGAAGTTCGGGTCCGAGCAGTCGGGGCGTTTCGTCAACGGTCTCCTCGATGGCCTTCTGAAACAGCACACCTTCCCGGGAACCCTCAAGTAGCCGGATCCCGGGGCCTGAGCGTCCCGGCGTCGCGAACGAAGTCCCGCCGTGGGGAGCGGAGAAGCGATGAGCAGTCAATACGAGCCCAAGGCGATCGAGGCCAAGTGGCAGGACCGCTGGGAACGCCAGCGCGCCGCCGAGGTCGACCTGCGCCATGCCCGCAGCAAGTACTACATGCTGATGATGTTTCCCTATCCGTCGGGAGACCGTCTGCACGTCGGCCACGGGCGCAACTACATCCTCGGCGACGCCCTGTTCCGCTATCTCCGGATGAACGGCAAGAAGGCGCTCAACCCGATGGGCTGGGACGCCTTCGGCCTGCCGGCGGAGAACGCCGCCATCCAGCGGGGCGTCCCGCCGCGCGACTGGACGTTCGCCAACATCAAGGTGATGAAGGAGCAGTTCCGGCGCTGGGGCATCCTCTTCGACTGGACCAAGGAGATCGCCTCCTGCACCCCGGAGTACTACCGCTGGAACCAGTGGCTGTTCCTCCGCCTGTTCGAGAAGGGGCTGGCCTACAAGCGGGAAGCCCCGGTCAACTGGTGCCCGAACGACCAGACCGTGCTCGCCAACGAGCAGGTGGTGGACGGCGCCTGTGAACGCTGCGGTACGCCGGTGGTGCAGCGCGACCTGGAACAGTGGTTCTTCCGCATCACCGACTACGCCGACCGGCTGCTCGAAGGTCTCGACACCCTGCCCGGGTGGCCCGAGAAAGTCAAGCTGATGCAGCGCAACTGGATCGGGCGATCCGAAGGGGCGGAGATCGACTTCCAGATTCCGACGCTCCAGCAGGCGGTGACCGTCTTCACCACCCGCCCGGACACGGTGCATGGCGCCACCTTCCTCGTGCTCGCCCCCGAGCATCCGCTGGTCGCCCGCCTCATCGCGCGCCACCCGCGCCGCGCCGTGCTGGAGGGCTGGATCGACTACGTGCGCAACCAGCCCCGCATCCAGCGCGAAGGGGAGACCGGCACGAAGGACGGTCGCGACACCGGGGCCAAGGCGATCAACCCGGCCACCGGCGAGCGCATCCCGATCTGGATCGCCAACTACGTGCTCCCCGACTACGGCACCGGGGCGATCATGGCCGTGCCGGCGCACGACGCCCGCGACCTCGCCTTCGCCCGCCAGGAAGGGCTGGCGGTGCGCCTCGTCTACCATCCCGAGGGCGCGGAGGTCGATCCGGCGAAGCTGACCGAGCCGATCCTGCACGAAGGGGTGATCCGCAACGCGGAGCCGTTCGACGGCCTCGCGAGCGGCCCGGAGACGATCCGCCGGTTCATCGCCTGGCTGGAGGAGAAGGGCGCCGGGCGGGGCAAGGTCGGCTACCGCCTGCGCGACTGGCTGATCTCGCGCCAGCGCTATTGGGGCACCCCGATTCCGATCGTCTACTGCGAGGCGTGCGGCACCGTGCCCGTGCCGGAGGACCGGCTTCCGGTGGAGCTCCCCCTCGACGTCGAATTCACCGGCCGCGAAGGCAACCCGCTGTCGCGCCACGCGGGTTTCGTCGAGACGCAGTGTCCGCGCTGCGGCAAGCCGGCCCGCCGCGAGACGGACACCATGGACACCTTCGTGGACAGCTCCTGGTACTACCTGCGCTACCTCTCACCGCGCGACGGCACGCGGATGTTCGATCCCGAGCTGGCGGAGAAGTGGGGACCGGTCGACCAGTACATCGGCGGCGTCGAGCACGCCATCCTGCATCTTCTGTACGCCCGTTTCATCTGCCGCGTGCTCCACGACTTCGGCCTGGTGGGCTTCGAGGAGCCGTTCCAGAACCTGTTCAACCAGGGCATGATCACCCGCTTCTCCAAAAAGTCGGGGCGGATCGAGAAGATGTCGAAGTCGAAGGGGAACACCGTCTCCCCGGACGAGCTGATCGACCAGATGGGGGCCGACACCGAGAGGGTCTACACTCTGTTCATCGGCCCGCCGGAGAAGGAGGCGGAGTGGAGCGACGAGGCGGTCAGCGGTGCCTGGCGCTTCTTGCAGCGCGTCTGGCGGATCGGGGAGAAGCTCTCCGAGACGTCGCCCATCGCGCCGGCGGACGCGGCTCTGGAGCGCGAGCGCCATGCGACGATCCAGCGGGTGACGCACAGCTACGAGCGTTTCCACTTCAACGTCGCCGTGGCGGCGCTGATGGAGCTGTCCAATGCCTTGTCGCGGGCGATCGAGGAGAAGACGGCCTCGCGGCTGGTCTGTGAGCAGACGTTCGACACGTTGTTGCAGCTCCTGCATCCGATGGCGCCGCACCTGACCGCGGAGCTGTGGGAAAGGCGGGACCACGTGGAGGACATTCTCGACACGGACTGGCCCCAATACGACGAGGCGAAGCTGCGCCGTGCCCGCCTCGAGCTGGTCGTGCAGGTGGACGGCAAGCTGCGCGACCGGGTGGAGGTCGACGCCGCGGCGACCGACAAAGAGATCCGCGAAGCCGCCCTGGAGAGCCCGAAGGTGCGGGAGCATCTGGGGGGACGCGACATTGCCAAGGCCGTGGTGGTCCCCGGCCGTTTGATCAATCTGGTGACCCGGAGGTCCGCATGACCTTGAACCTGCGACGCTGTGCCGGCGCCCTGCTCGGCGCCTCCTTTCTCCTTCTCTCCGGCTGCGGCTATGCCCTGGTGGGCCGGGGCAGCAACCTGCCGGCGGACATCAAGACCGTCTATCTGCGACCGCTTGAAAACAGGACACCGCGCTCCCAGGTGGAGCAGGCGCTGACCCGGGCGATCGCCGACGAGATGGTGAAGCGGCAGCGCTTCTCGATGGTGGGCAGCCCGGACGGCGCCGACGCCGAGCTGTCGGGCGCGGTGGTCTTCTACGGGGCCACGCCTGTGACCTTCGATCCCAGCGGCCGGGCCACCGAGTACGAGATCTCGCTGACCGCCCAGATCGCCTTCAAGCGCACCGGGCAGGACCAGCCGATCTGGAGCAACGACCGCTACACCTTCCGCGAGACCTACCCGCTGGAGGCGTCGAACGTCAACTACGTGGACCTGGAAGACAACGCCATCGAAAAAGCCGCGGAGCGCTTCGCGGAGACGATGGTGAGCGATCTGCTGGAAGGGTTCTGACCGCAGCCGGCTGGAGGAGCGGCTCGAGGCTTGAGGCGCGGCCGGGTGGAGTCTCGCCGCCACCCGGCGGCCCTTGATGAGCTACCGCAGGAAGAAGGCCAGCTCTTCGAGGTAGATGCGCAGGTCTACGTTCTTGAGGGGGACGCCGGGAATCCCCTTGAGCCGGATGGGGGCGAAGTTGAGGACCGCCTTGATGCCGGCCTTGATCAGCCGGTCGCAGTTCTCTTGCGCCGCCTCGGCGGGTACGGCGAGCACCCCGATCTCGGCGCCGGACTCGCGCACCACGGCGGGGAGATCGTCGACCGGGCGCACCACGAAGCTGCCCAGGGACCGGCCGACCTTGGCCGGATCGCGGTCGACGCCGGCCACCACGCGGAAGGCGCCGTAGTTGAACCCGAGGTATTGGGCGAGGGCACTGCCCAGGTTGCCCATGCCGACGATCAGCATGGCGTGCCGGCGGTCGAGCCCGAGGAGCTGGTTCAGGTGGTCGGCGAGCTCGTCCACGTCGTAGCCGACGCCACGGATGCCGAACTCGCCGAATTGCGCCAGATCCTTGCGGATCTGGGTGGCGGAGAGGTTGAACCGTCCCGCCAGATCCTGCGAGGAGATGCGCTTCACCCGCTCTTCCTGCAGTTGGCGCAGGCAGCGGAGGTAGAAGGACAGTCGGTTGAGCGTGAGAGGAGAGATCTCCTCCGGCTCTTCTACCGGGCCGCGGTCTTCTCGATCAGCCACTGCAGAATTCCGCTCGGCCAAAGACCGAGCACGAGCGTTCCCAGGGCTGCCACAACGGCCGCCGCACGGCCCCAGATGTCGATCAGCAGGCCTTCCGGCTGGCGCGCCTCGGCCTTCATGTAGAGGACGTAGATCACCCGCAGGTAGTAGAAGACGCCGAGCAGGCTGGCGAGGACGCCGAGAATGGCGAGGCCGAGCAGACCGTCGCCCACCGCATTCAGGAAGACCACGTACTTGCCGATGAAGCCGGCGGTCGGCGGAATGCCTCCGAGCGACAGCATGCACACCGCGAGGCAGGCGCCGAGCAGTGGATGGCGGTAGCCCCAGCCGGCGAGGTCGTCGATCAGGTGCTGCTCGCCGGGCCGGTTGTAGAGGAGCGTGATGACGGTGAAGGCGCCGGCGTTCATCAGCGTGTAGGCGAGGAGGTAGACGATCGCCGGGGAAAGCGACGGCCGCTGCGGATCGAGCGTCACGAAGGCGAGCAGCAGGTAGCCCATGTGCGCGATGCCCGAGTAGGCGAGCATGCGCTTGATGTCGCGCTGCGCCAGGGCGAGCAGGTTGCCGACCAGCATGGAGAGGACGGCGAGCGCCGCCACCACCCCGGACCATTTGACCGCCATGGTCGGCGCGCCGACAACGACCGCGTCGAGAATCCGGTAGAGCACCATCGCGCTCGCCACCTTGGGGGCGACGGAGAGGAAGCCCACGAAGGGGGAGGGAGCGCCCTGGTAGGTGTCGGGCGACCAGGCATGGAAGGGCACCAGGCTCATCTTGAAGCCGAAGCCGGCGACGAGCAGAAGGAGGCCGAGGGTCGCGGTGATCGGCACGTCGGGCATCAGGCCGAGCGCCTGCACCACGTCGACGAGGCGGGTGCTGCCGGTGGCGCCGAAGAGGAGCGCGATGCCGTACAGGATGAACGCGCTGACGAAGGCGCCCATCAGGAAGTACTTGATCGCACCTTCGGTCGCGATGGCCAGCCGCCGGTGGAAGGCGGCGAGGGAGTAGAGGGCCAGCGAGAACAGCTCCAGCGACACGAAGATGGTGAGCAGCTCGGTGGCGCGCAGCATGAGCAGCAGGCCGCAGGCGCACCACAGGAGGAGCGCGTGGTACTCGCCGCCCAGAATGTTCTCGCGCCGCAGGTAGCTCTGCGAGGCGAGCAGGCAGAGGCCGGTGGCGAGGAGCACGATGAGCGTCAGCGCGTAGGTGGCGTTCGTCAGCTCGAGCAGACCGCCGAAGGTGAGCCACGGCTCGGGCGCGTGCGCCCAGACCACCCAGGCGCTCCGCGCCGCGGCGAGGACGCCGAGGATCGCGAGACCGGTGAAGGCGCGCCGCAGCTTGGGCGCGGCGGCCTCCAGGAGCAACAGGAGGATCCCCGTGCCGCAGAGGATGATTTCCGGGTAAAGACTGATCAGATCCGCGCGGCTCATCGTCCCGCCTCCGTGTTGGACAGCGTCACCTGCTCCACGTCCGGCCGGGTGGTGGCCTGCTGGAAGCGGGAGAGTGTGGTGTTCAAGGCCTCGCGGCTCGGCCGCAGGAAGGTCTCCGGTTGCAGGCCGATCCACAGCATGAACACGCAGAGCGGCACCAGGGCGGCGATCTCGCGCAGGCTCAGATCCGCCAGCTTGCGGTTCTCGTCCTTGGTGATCGGCCCGAACAGGGTGAGCTGGAGCATCTTGAGCAGGTAGATCGCGGCGAGCACCACGCCGAAGGTGGCGAGCACCGCCGGCACGGGGAGCGTCTTGTAGCTGCCGGCGAGGATCAGGAACTCACCGGCGAAGCCGTTGAGCGCCGGCAGGCCCACCGAGGCCAAGGTGGAGAAGACGAGGAAGAAGGCGAACACCGGGATCACCTTGGCGAGGCCGCCGAACTCGGCGAATTTCTTGGTGTGCCGGCGGTCGTAGAGCATGCCGACGAGCAGGAAGAGCGCGCCGGTCGAGAGGCCGTGGTTGACCATCTGGAGCAGCGAGCCTTCCCAGGCCACCTGCTCGAAGGCGAGCAGGCCGAGCATCACGAACCCGAGGTGGGCGATGGAGGAGTAGGCGACCAGCTTCTTCATGTCCTCCTGCACCCAGGAGACCAGGGCGCCGTAGAGGATGCCGATCACCGCGAGGGCCACCAGGAGCGGCTGGGCGATCTCGCTCGCGTTCGGGAAGAACGGCAGGGCGAAGCGCAGGAAGCCGTAGGTGCCGAGCTTGAGCAGGATGCCGGCGAGGATCACCGAGCCGCCGGTGGGCGCCTCGACGTGGGCGTCGGGGAGCCAGGTGTGCACCGGGAACATCGGCACCTTGACCGCGAAGGCGAGCGCGAAGGCGCCGAACAGCCAGATCTGCTCGCGCAGCGGGAACTGCAGGCGCAGCATGTCCTCGTAGGCGAAGCTCCAGACGCCGCCGTTCAGGTCCTTGAGGCTCCACGCCATCCACAGGATGCCGACGAGCATCAGCAGGCTGCCGGCCATGGTGAAGAGGAAGAACTTGACCGCCGCGTAGATGCGCCGCTCGCCGCCCCAGATCCCGATGATCAGGTACATCGGGATCAACATGACCTCCCAGAAGATGTAGAAGAGGAAGAGGTCCCAGGCGAACAGGCTGCCCAGCACGCCGGTGGTCAGCAGCAGCATGGCCGCGGCGAACGCCGGCCAGTGCTTGTCGATCCCCTTCCAGGAGCCGAGGAAGACGATGGGCACCAGGAAGACGCCGAGCACCGCGAGGGGCATCGAGATGCCGTCCAGCACCAGGTCGTAGCGGATGCCGAAGCTCGGAATCCACGGCAGGGTCTCGCGCAGGCGGGTCACATGCTCCGCCGTGTAGGTGCCGTCCGCATTCAGATTCGTGGCGAGAAAGGCGACGGTGAACGCGAGCTCCAGGAGCGAGACGGCGAGCGCGTAGAGCTTGACGGCGCCGTCGCGGCCCTTCGGGAAGAAGAGCAGCGGCAGGCAGGCCAGCGCCGGGAAGAACACGAGGCGCGTCAGCGTGTTGCCGAAGAGCAGGTCGATGAACGTTTGCATGTGGAGTCCGTTCCGCCCGGTGTCAGACGATCAGCCAGACGAAGAGGGCGATGACGCCCAGGAAGAAGTAAAGGGCGTAGTTCCGTACGTTGCCGGTGGTGCTGAAGCGGCCGACCTCGCCGGCCACCTGGGCCGTCGCCGCTCCGGTGTTGATCGTGCCGTCGATCAGAATCGCGTCGACGATCTTCCAGAAGAAGGTCGAGAGGGCCGCCAGCGGACGGACGATCAGCCGGTCGTAGATCTCGTCGATGTAGTACTTGTTCGCGAGCAGCCGGTGGACCGCCGGCCACTTCTCGGCGAACGCCAGATCCCCGGCGGTGCCGCGCTCGCGGCCATAGACGCGCGAGGCGAGGAAGATCGAGGCGACGGCCACGGCGGAGGCGACGAGCGCGAGGAGGAGGACGCTCACGTGGTGCTCGCCGGCTTCGGGCAGCCCGGCCGGCCGCTGGGTGATCGGCGCGAAGACGTGGTGCAGCCAGTTGTCCCACGGCAGCCCGGCGACGCCGGCCACGGCCGCGCCGACGGCGAGGATCCACAGCGGCAGGGTCATCACCGGCGGCGACTCGTGCAGGTGGTGCTCCTGCTCATGGGTACCGCGGAACTTGCCGTGGAAGGTGAGGAAGACCGAGCGGAACATGTAGAACGCGGTCAAGGCGGCGGTGGCGAGGCCCACGGCGTAGAGGAGCCATCGGCCATTGCCGGCCGCCGCGTGCAGGATCTCGTCCTTCGAGAAGAACCCGGAGAGCGGGAAGATGCCGGAGATGGCGAGGGCGCCGATGACGTACGTCCAGTAGGTCTGCGGCAAGGCCTTCTTGAGCCCGCCCATCTTCTGCATGTCCTGCTCGCCGCCCATCGCATGGATCACCGAGCCGGAGCCGAGGAAGAGCAGGGCCTTGAAGAAGGCGTGCGTCCCCAGGTGGAAGACGGCCGCCGAGTACGCCCCCAGGCCG
Organism: Holophagales bacterium UBA5704; assembly: GCA_002420005.1. Lineage (GTDB taxonomy): Bacteria > Acidobacteriota > Thermoanaerobaculia > Multivoradales > UBA5704 > UBA5704. The sequence continues at coordinate 45,966 of DIHE01000109.1, forward strand.
GCCGCCAGGAACATGTAGCCGAGCTGCGAGACGGTGGAGTAGGCGAGGACCTTCTTGATGTC
>DIHE01000109.1:46075-53164 GCA_002420005.1 Holophagales bacterium UBA5704
CCATCTTGCGCATGTCCTGCTCGCCGCCCATCGCGTGGATCACCGAGCCGGAGCCGAGGAAGAGGAGGGCCTTGAAGAAGGCGTGGGTCATCAGATGGAAGACCGCCGCCGAATAGGCCGCCAGACCGGCCGCGAGGAACATGTAGCCGAGCTGGGAGACCGTCGAATAGGCGAGGACCTTCTTGATGTCGTTCTGCGCCAGGCCGATCGTCGCCGCGAAGATCGCGGTCGCCGCGCCGATCACCGCGACGAACAGCGAGACGCCCGGCGCCGCCTGGTAGATCGCGTTGGTGCGCACGATCATGTAGACACCGGCGGTGACCATGGTCGCGGCATGGATCAGGGCGGAGACCGGCGTCGGGCCGGCCATCGCGTCCGGCAGCCAGACGAAGAGGGGAATCTGTGCGCTCTTGCCCATCGCGCCGACGAAGAAGCAGAGGGCGACGAAGCCGGCGAAGGTGAGCCCGAGGGCGTACGGCGCGGTCACCGTGGCGGAGTCGGCCACCACCTGCGGCAGGATCGCGCTGTACTTGAGCGTGCCGAACTTGGAGATCAGCGCGAACATGCCTGTCAGGAACGCGAAGTCGCCGATGCGGTTGACGATGAACGCCTTCTTGCCGGCGAACGGCGGGAACACCTGGTCGTAGTAGAAGCCGATCAGCAGGTAGGAGCAGAGGCCCACGCCCTCCCAGCCGACGAACATCACCAGGTAGTTGTCGCCCAGGATGAGCAGGAGCATCGCGGTCATGAACAGGTTCAGGTACGAGAAGTACCGCCAGTACCCGCCTTCATGCCCCATGTAGCCCACGGAGTAGACGTGGATCAGGAAGCCGACGAAGGTGACCACGAAGAGCATCACCGCGGACAGCCGGTCGAGCAGGAACGCGGCGTCGATCGACAGGCTGCCGGCGGTCCACGACCAGTAGGTCTGCGAGACCGCGACGCCGCCGCCTTGCGAGAATTCCCAGAGGCAGCCGAGGGCGACGACCAGGGCACCGAGCGGGGCGCCGACGCCGATCGCGGTGACCACGGACTTCGGCAGCTTCGCCCCGAAGAGGCCGTTCAAGGCCGCACCGAGGAAGGTCAGAACGGGGATCAACCACAGGTATTCGAGCATGTGGACCCTCACCTCACCAGCGCAGGAGGTTGATGCGGTTGAGGTCGATCGTGTGCCGCTGGCGGAACACGGCGATGAACAGGGCGAGACCGACGGCGGCCTCCGCGGCGGCGACGGCCATGACGAAGAAGACCACCACCTGGCCGGCGTGCGACTCCCACTGGCGGGCATAGGCGATCAGCGTCAGATTGGCCGCGTTGAGCATCACCTCGATGGAGAGGAAGATGCTGATGCCGTTGCGGCGGGTGAGCGCGCCGACCGCGCCGATGGCGAAGAGGACGGCGCCGAGGATGAGATACCAGGACAGAGGGACCGTCACGGCCGGGCCTCCTTGGTTTCGATCGAGCGCTCGGCGGCGGTGGCCGCGGATTCCTCCGCCGTCGGCCGGCGGGCGGCGACGGTGGCGCCGATCACGGCCACGGTGAGCAGCAGGCCGATGATCTCGAACGGCAGCAGGAACTCGTTGAACAGGGTGGAGGCCAGCGCCTTGAGCGACACCAGCTCGGGAGTGAGCGGCGCCAGCACCTTGGGGCGCAGGGAGGAGAGCGCGAGGATCACCAGGCTGCCGAACGAGACCGCGCCGAGGAGGGCGAAGAAGAGCTGGGCCTTGTGCCCGGCGATCTGCGAGTCCTCGCGGCCGATGTTGAGCAGCATGATGACGAACAGGAACAGCACCACGATCGCGCCGGTGTAGATCAGCACCTGCAGGACGCCGATGAACGGCGCGCCGAGCAGGATGAACAGCACGGCCACCGAGAACAGCGTGAACACCAGCGCCATCGTCGAGTAGACCGGGTTCTTGTGCGCCACGACGACGAGCGCCGCGGCGACGGCGAGAAACGCGAAGATGAGGAAGACCAGAAGCTCCATCGGGGCGGATTCCTCGCGGCTCTTACAGCCAGCCGGCCAGGGTCATCGCGGAGACCGCGATCAGGTTGAGGAGGGCGACCGGCAGGAGGAACTTCCAGCCGAGCCGCATGAGCTGGTCATAACGGAAGCGCGGGAACGTCCAGCGCACCCAGACGAACACGAACATGCACACCCCGACCTTGGCGAGCAGCGTGCCGAGGCCGAGCGCGACGCCGAGCCATCCCATGCCCTCGTAGTTGAGCCAGGGCAGGCTCCAGCCGCCGAGGAACAACGTGCAGCCGAGCGCCGAGAGGGCGGCCATCGAGGTGTATTCCGCCTGGAAGAAGGCGGCGAAGCGCATCGCGCTGTACTCGGTGTGGAAGCCGGCCACCAGCTCGGATTCCGCCTCCGGCAGGTCGAACGGCAGCCGGTTCGTCTCGGCGAACGCGGCGATGCAGAACACCAGGAAGCCGAACGGCTGCAGCAGGCAGTTCCAGGTGTTCGTGCGCTGGTAGGCGACGACGTCGGTCAGGTGGAACGAGCCGACCGGAATGATCACCGCGAGCACCGCGACGGTCATCGCCAGCTCGTAGCTGATCAGCTGCGCCGAGGCGCGGATCGAGCCGAGCAGCGAGAACTTGTTGTTCGACGCATAGCCGGCCATCACCAGGGAGTAGACGCCGAGGCTGGCGAGCGCCAGGAAGAGGAGCACGCCGGTGTCCGCGTTGGAGACGGTGAAGGCGTACTCCTTGCCGTCCCAGGTGAAGTTCGGACCCCACGGGATCACCACGCTGGTGGTGAAGGCGGGGAGGAGCGCGAGGGCCGGCGCCATCAGGTACAGCGGCTTGTCGGCCGCGGCCGGTGTCACGTCTTCTTTGAACAGGAACTTGACCGCGTCCGCCAGGGCCTGGAACAGGCCGAAGGGTCCGAGCCGGTTCGGGCCCGGGCGGTCCTGCATCATCGCGCTGCCCCGCCGTTCCACCCAGACCATGATCGGGGCCACCTGGAGGAGCAGGCCGAGCACCACGGCGATCTTGGCGACCGTCACCACGACGTCGACGTTCATCTAGATCTCCTGCGCCACGGAAGCCGCCGCGGACGTTCCCGCCGCCTGCGCCTGCGGCACGTTCAAGGTCACGCCCACCGCCGGGATCGCGTCCCACGACAGGCCGGCGAAAGCCGGAATCTCCCCGGCGAGCCGGTCGAACACCGCGCCCGCCGTCCGCGCGGTCCACGCGGCGTCGAAGCGCGCCAGCAGATCGCCGAGCGCTTCGACCAGCGGACGCGCCTGCCCCGGCGGGGCGAAGGCCGCGCCGAAGTGCTGCAACCGCCACTGCACGTTGACGAAGGTGCCGTCCTTTTCGACCGTCGCCGCCACCGGCAGCGCGATGTCCGCCGCCTGCGCGAGCGGCGAGTCGCACCAGCCGAAGACGATGAGCCGCTTCGCCCGGCGCAGCCGTGCCACCACCTGCGGATCGTGCGCCGCCGCGCCGAAGTCGCTGTCGGCGACGAGCACCACGTCGGCCGCCGCGGCGAGGTCGCCGGTCAGCAGGCCGTCCGCGGCGGAGCCGTCCATCCCGGCCAGCTCGGCGCCGCGGCGGTTCGGTGCCGCCTCGGTGCCGGAGACGCCGCCCTGGAGGTTGGGGATGTGCCAATGCGGCCCGGTTTCCACCGCCACGCCGCGCTCGGCGGCGCCGGCCGCGTCGGCCAGCCGGGCGAGAACGTGGGCTTCTTCGGTGGTGAGGAAGCCCGAGCCGAGGATCGCCACCTTCTTGCCGTCCGCCTGGCGCAGCTCGCGGTGCACGAGGTCGAGCGCCTCCTTCCAGCCGCCCCCGGCCCCGGATTCCGCCGGCACCCGCACCGCGGAGAGGCGGGGGAGCCGCTGGTAGCGCTCATGGGTGGAGCGTCCGTGGTCGCACATCCAGTAGTCGTTGACCGCGGGATTGAAGCGCGGCTTGAGGCGCTTGATCTTGCCCCGGCGGTGCTCGACGGTGACGTTGCAGCCCACCTCGCAGCCGGTGCAGATCGACGGCTTCTTGTCGAGGTTGAAGACGCGCTCGGCGAAGCGGAAGCGGGTCGAGGTCAGCGCGCCGACCGGGCAGATGTCCACCACGCAGGTCGAGAGGTGGTTTTCGAGCGGCTTGCCGGGGAACGTGCCGATCTCGGCGCGGGCACCGCGGTTGAACAGGCCGAGCTCGCCCGTGCCGGCGATCTCATGGGTGAAGCGCACGCACCGCGTGCACTGGATGCACCGGTTCATGTTGAGGATCACGCTGGAGCCGAGCGGGATGCGCTCGCGGCCCGGGTAGGTGCGCTTGTCCTCGAAGCGGAAGCGCGAGAAGGCCACGCCGTGCTTGAACGAGTAGTCCTGGAGGCCGCACTCGCCCGCCTGGTCGCAGATCGGGCAGTCCAGAGGGTGATTGATGAGGAAGAACTCCATCATCCCCTTCTGCGCCTCGTGCACCTCCGGCGTATCGGTGCGCACCACCCAGTTGTCGTTCTCGACCTTCATCGAGCACGCCGCCTGGAGCTTCGGCATCTTCCGGCCGCGGTCCCAGATGTCGACCAGGCACATGCGGCACTGGCCCACCACCGAGAGGCGGGGGTGGTAGCAATAGTGCGGGATCTGGACTCCGACCTTCAGGGCGGCGTCGACCAGGGTCGTGCCGGTCTCCACCTCCACGGTGCGGTCGTTGATGGTGACTTTGGGCACTGTCTAGGCTCCGTTTCCGTTTTGACCGAAATACCGGCGGTGCGGGTAGGGGCACTTGCGATCGCGGACGTGCTGCTCGATCTCGGGCAGGAACCGCTCGACCAGCGACTTGACCGGGCCGACGGCGGCATCGCCCAGCGCACAGAGCGAGTTGCCGGCGATGTGCTGGCAGATCGAGACGAGCTTCGCCGCGTCGCCCTCCTCGCCTTCGCCGTGCTCGATCCGCTTGAGGATCAGCTCCATCCAGTTCGTGCCCTCGCGGCACGGCGTGCACTGGCCGCACGATTCATGGTTGAAGAACTTGGCGAGCCGGGCGACCGAGCGGACCATGCAGGTGGTGTCGTCCATCACCATCACCGCCGCCGAGCCGAGCATCGAGCCGGCCTTGGCCACGGTGTCGAAGTCCATCTTGATGTCGATGTGCTCGGGGGTGAGGATGGGGGCCGAGGCGCCGCCGGGGATGAACGCCTTGAGCGTGCCGCCCTTGTACATGCCGCCCGCCGCCTCCAGCATCTCGCGGAAGGTGATGCCGATCGGGTGCTCGTAGGTGCCGGGCCGCTCGACATGGCCGGAGATCGCATAGAGCTTCGGGCCGGTGTTGCGCTCGTCGGTGCCGATCCCCTTGAACCAGTCGGCGCCGCGCTCGATGATGTGCGGCACGTTGCAGAGCGTCTCCACGTTGTTGATCACCGTGGGCGCGCCGAACGCACCGACCAGGGCGGGGAACGGGGGCTTCACGCGCGGCTGGCCGCGCTTGCCTTCGAGCGACTCCAGCATCCCCGTCTCCTCGCCGCAGATGTAGGCGCCCGCGCCGCGGTGCACGTACATGTCGAGCGCGAAGCCGGAGCCCATCACGCTGCCGCCGAGGATGCCGCCGAGGTAGGCGTCCTTGATCGCCTGCTCCAGGATCGCCGCCGCCTTGGTGTACTCGCCGCGGATGTAGATGTAGCAGGTGTTCGCCTGCACCGCATGGCAGCAGATCGCGCACCCCTCGATGAGCTGGTGCGGGTCGTACTCCATCAGCAGCCGGTCTTTGAACGTCCCGGGCTCGGATTCGTCGGCGTTGCAGGCGAGGTACTTGGGCTTGACCCCTTTGGGGATGAAGCTCCACTTCATGCCGGCCGGGAAGCCGGCGCCGCCGCGCCCGCGCAGGCCCGACTTCTTGACCTCTTCGATCACGGCGTCCGGCTCCATCTGGAGCGCCTTGGCGAGCGCCGCATAGCCGCCGGCCTTCTTGTAGCCGTCGAGCGTCAGGACGGCGGGGTTGTGGATGTTCCGGGTGAGGACCTTTTCGAACATTTACTTCAACCCCTGGAGGATCGTCCGCACGCTCTGCGGGGTGAGGTTCTCGTGGTAGTCGTCGTCGACCATCATCATGGGCGCGGTGTCGCAGGACCCCAGGCACTCGAAGTGGACGAACGAGCACCGCCCGTCGGGCGTCACCTCGTCCTCGCCGACGCCGAGCTCCGCGTGGAGCACCTCCATGATCTCCTCGGCGCCGCGCAGCTGGCATGCCAGGTTGGTGCAGACGCGGATGCGGTGCTTGCCCACCGGGTTCTGGTGGTAGAGGTCGTAGAAGGTGACGACGCCATACACCTTGGTCACCGGCAGCCCCAGCTCCGCCGCCACCGCGGCGATCGCCGCATCCGGCAGCCAGCCGCCCCAGGCCTTCTGGGCGAGATGGAGGGCGGGGAGGAGGACCGCCTCGGCGGTGGGGTAGCGCTTGCGCAGCTCGGTGATCGCGGCCTTCACCTCGGCCGGCAGCGTCGGAGCGTCCACCTGCGGCTCGAGGACGCTCACGAGCTCGCCTCCGTCGCCGCCGCGAACGCGGTGCTGCGCACCGGCGCGCCGAACTTGTCGCGCTTCGGCCCGAGATCCAGGCCGCCCTTGAGCCAGATGTAGGCGTAACCCACCAGGATGAGGAAGATGAACGCCATCACCGCCCAGAACAGAGGCCACCCCTCGTCGCGCATCACCAGCGCCCACGGATAGAGGAACGCGGCTTCGATGTCGAACACGATGAAGTCGATGGCGATGAGGAAGAAGGCGACGGAGATCCGCTTGTGGGACCGGTCGAGCATGGGCACGCCGGACTCGATGGTCGACGTCTTGACCCGGCCTCCCTTCTGGTCGCCCAGAAGATACGAGACGCTCAGGATCGCGATGCCCAGGATGATGGCGATCCCCATCATCAGCAGAACGGGGTAGTACTGCTCCGGCAAGGTCGGTTCCTCCAGAACAGGGTGAATCCAACGAACGCACCAGGGCGACCTCGCCCGGCACAGGACAAGCCACTGCGAGCCGCGCTCGCACACCCGGCACTCATGAGGGGTTCCAGGCATGTGAAGGATGTCACAAGCGGGCGGCGGGTGGCAAGGACCTCCCCCGACCTCCCCCCCCGACCCCCTTC
>DIHE01000165.1:0-135 GCA_002420005.1 Holophagales bacterium UBA5704
GGCTCCGCCGGAGATCAGATCGGCGAGCTCGGAGTCCGGGACGAACAGCTCGTAAATCCCCAGGCGCCCCTTGTAGCCCTCGCCGTCGCAGGCCTCGCAGCCCGCGCCGCGGAAGAACCGCTCGCCCGGGTCGAG
>DIHE01000165.1:504-4976 GCA_002420005.1 Holophagales bacterium UBA5704
GCGTCGTTGGTGTGCAGGGTCGAGAGCACCAGGTGCCCGGTCTGCGCGGCCCGCATCGCGGCCGAAGCCGTCTCCTCGTCGCGCACCTCGCCGATCAGGATCACGTCCGGGTTCTGGCGCAGGAACGCCCGCGCGTAGTCGGCGAACGTCATGTGCACCGAAACCTGCTTCTGGTTCGTCTTGTCGAAGTAGTACTCGATCGGGTCCTCGGCGGTGAGGATCTTGAGCTGCGGCCGGCGGATGCGGTGGATCGCCGAGTAGAGCGTCGTCGTCTTGCCGCTGCCCGTCGGGCCGGTGACCAGGAAGAGCCCCTCCGGATTGGCGATCAGCCGCTCGACGAGGGGCAGGATGGAGGCGTGGAACCCGAGCTTCTCCAGGCCGAGCACCGGCGTCGCGCCGTCGAGCAGGCGCAGCACCGCGTCCTCCCCGAACGGGCCGGGCATCGTCGAGAGCCGGAAGTCGATCCGCCGCTCCTCCCGCCCGGGCTCCTCGTAGAGCGCGCGGATGCGGCCGTCCTGCGCCTTGCGGCGCTCCGCGAGGTCGAGCTTCGCGATCACCTTGAGCCGCGACAAGGCGGCCTCGACGTTGTCCCAGGAGAGCGCGGTCGGCACCTGCCGCATCACGCCGTCGACGCGGTAGCGCACGTCCACGTCGTTCTCATAGGTCTCGATGTGGATGTCGCTCGCGCCGAGCTGGACGGCCCGGCCGAGGATCTCGTCGAGCAGACGCGGCACCGGCGCCTCCGGCGCAAAAGTGAAGCCGGCCACCGGACGCAAGGTGAGAACCGTGGAGTCCCGCCCGCCCTCCTCCTCCTCACCCCAGACCTCAGCGACCGCCTGGCGGATCTCCCAGGCGTTGAGCTGGACCGGCTGTACCGGGCGCCCCAGCCGCCGGGTGACCTCCTGGAGGAGCTGGCGCCGGAACGGCCGGATCATCCCGACCTGCACGGTCTCCCGGCGGGCCGGATCGACCTTGCCCAGGACCACCACCAGGTTCTCCAGGCAATAGTCGCGGTCCAGCAGCCGCGCGGATCGCCTGTCGATCTCGAATTGGGACAGCTCGGTGAACGTCGGCTCGGTCATTCGAAGTCTCCGGGCGCATGCTACATTGCCCGCCATGCAGCACCAAGCTCCCGGCACGCCCGCGACCGACCTGTTCCTCACCTTGACCCCCGAGCGCGTGCTCGCCGCGGTCGAAGCCGGGGGGCTGCGGTGCAACCCGGTCGCCTATGCGCTCAACTCGTTCGAGAACCGCGTCTACGAAGTGGAGCTGGAGGACCGCACGCGCGTCGTCGCCAAGTTCTACCGGCCCGGGCGCTGGACCGCCGAGCAGATCCTGGAGGAGCACCAATTCCTCGCCGATCTCGCGGAGGCCGAGATTCCGGTCTGCACCGTGCGCCCGTTCCCCGGCGGTGGGACGCTGCGCGAGATCGACGGCATCTGGTACACCCTCTCCGACCGCCGCGGCGGCCGGGCGCCCGACGAGCTCGACGACGCCACCGCCCGCCGCCTCGGCCTGCTCGTCGGCCGCCTGCACACCGTCGGCGCCTCGCGCCCCGCCGAGCACCGCCTCCGCCTCTCCGCCGACCTGTTCATCCGCGACAACGTGGACTGGCTGGTGCTGCACGACACCCTCCCCAAGCACGTCCGCGAGCGGTATCTCGATACGGCGCTCACCGTCGCCGACATCGTCGACGAGCTGATGGAGGGCGTGCCGGTGCATCGCATCCACGGCGACCTCCACCTGGGGAACCTGCTGTTTCGCGACGGTCTGCTGCACGTCCTCGACTTCGACGACATGATGATCGGCCCGGCGGTGCAAGACATCTGGCTGGTGCTCCCCGGCCGCGACGCCTGGGCGGTGCGCCAGCGCGACGCCTTCCTCGAAGGCTACGAGCAATTCCGCGCCTTCGACCGCTCCACCCTGCGCCTCATCGAGCCGCTGCGCGCCTTGCGCATGATCCACTACGCCACCTGGATCGCCCGCCGCTGGCATGACCCCGCCTTCCCCGCCGCCTGGCCGCAGTTCGGCACCCCCGAGCACTGGCAGCGGGAGACCGACGACCTGGTGGAGCAGCTCTCGGTCATCCGCGGCGAGATGGCGGAAGCGGCGCGCGCCCACGACCCCGACGCCGAGCCGGCTCCCGCGGCGACGGAGAATGTGCTCACCAACAAGGACTACTTCTGGGACTGGGAGGGGTGAAACGCCCCTGTGGTACCATCCCCGCCTCTTTCTCCCCCCGAACATCGGAGCTTTTATGGAAATCTACGAGAATATTCTGGAGACCCTGGGCAACACCCCGCTGGTGAAGCTCGGCCGGTTCTTTTCCGGCCCGGCCACCCTCGCGGCCAAGGTCGAATCCTTCAACCCGGGCGGCAGCGTCAAGGACCGCATCGGGATTTCGCTGATCGAAGCCGGTGAGGCGAACGGCCAGCTCAAGCCCGGCGGCACCATCGTCGAGCCCACCTCGGGCAACACCGGCGTCGGCCTCGCCATGGCGGCCAACCTCAAGGGCTACAAGCTGATCTGCGTCGCCCCGGACAAGATCCCCAAGGAGAAGGTCGCCCTCCTGGAGGCCATGGGGGCCACCGTCGTCTCCTGCCCGACGAACGTGGCGGCGGAGGACCCGCGCTCCTATTACAAGGTCTCCGAGCGCATCCGGGACGAGCAGGGCGCCTATCTGCCCTACCAGTACTACAACCCGGCGAACCCCGAGGCCCACTACCGCACGACCGGCCCGGAGATCTGGCGGCAGACCGACGGCAAGGTGACGCACTACGTGGTCGGCGTCGGTACCGGCGGCACGATCAGCGGTACGGCGAAGTACCTGAAGGAGCAGAACCCGAACGTCCAGGTGATCGGCGTGGACACGGTGGGCAGCGTGTACAAGTACTACTTCGAGCACCGCGAGCTGCCGCCGGAGGATCAGATCCACCAGTACCTGATCGACGGCATCGGCGAGGACTTCCTGCCCACCTGCGTGTGGTGGGACTACATCGACGGCATCGTGACGATCGACGACAAGACCGCCTACCGGGCGACGATGGAGCTGGCGCGCCGGGAGTCCATCTTCACCGGTTCCTCCGGAGGCGCCGCCGCCGCCGGAGCCCGCCAGGTGGCCCAGGGGCTCGGCGCCGACGGCCTCGTCGTCACCCTCCTCCCCGACTCCGGCGAGCGCTATCTCTCCAAGCTCAACAAACAGTGGCTCACCGAGAAGGGGTTGCTCGACGGCGACGGGGTGTGAGGGCGGGCTTGGTCGCCCGGCGATGAATCGCCGGGCTGGCAGCGGCGCCCCGTGAACGGGGCTTGAAGCCGTCTTCAGACGGCGCTGCTGGTAGCCCGGGCATTGATGCCCGGCGCAGGGTGCGGCAGTCCCTCAGCTCAGCGCGCAGCCCCCAGCGACCGCTCCAAAATCTCCGCAAGCCGGTACCCCGCCAGGGCGATCCTCGGCACCGCGATCCGGATCGCCTTCTTCTCATACCGCCGGCCCGGCGCCTTCCCGCGTTCGACCCCGCGATAGACCTCCGTCTTGCTGAGCGCCAGGCCGGTCTGCACCCACGCCTCGTAGCGGCCCGGCTCCAGCTGCCCTACGAAGGAGGTGCGCGGGTGGCGCCTCTGGAGCTTCCCGACGACCCGTTCGATCTGCTCCGCCTCGCTCTCCTGCCCTCGGCGGGGATACGCCTTGCTCAGCAGGCAATCCCAGTACCAGTGGAGGTCGTCCTTCTCCGTCGCCAGCTTGAACAGATTGCCCCCGCGGTCCCCTTCGGGCTCGGTGGCGGTCACCCGCGCGCTGGTGTGGAGCGGCTGGTGGATGTCACCGCCCAGATGGAGGATCCAGGCGAGATCGACCCCGCGCTGCGCCGCCTCGCGGCCCGGATCGGCCACCGAGACCTCCAGCGCATGCAGGCGCTCGACGACGTTCACGTCTTGCGGACGCAGCCGATCCACGTCGAGCGGCCGGCCGTTCGCGTCCTGCTCCCAAAAATGGTTGACGTAGTGCCAGCTCCCATGGTGATACGTCGCGTTGCGCTCTGCGAACGCCTCGTCGCGGACGATGTCCGGCCAGGTGGCGGCGCGTTCGAACAGCGTGCGCTCGCGCTCGGCGAGCGGCCGGCCGTCGTCCGGCAACAAGCTGGCCAGATCGGCGTCGGCGGGTGCGGCACGCAACAGCGCGATGGCCCGGGCGCGCGTCTCGGGCCGCAGGTTCTCCCAGGCGATGCGGGCGATCACCTGGTGTCCGAAGCCGTCCCAGGCGAACGCGGCGGAGCCGGTGAAGGCCAGGCAAAGGGCGAGCAGCAGAGGGTGGCGGAGGCGTCTCATGGGGGAACAGTATGCCACTGGGGGGCGGCGAGGCAGAACGAGCGTCAGCACCCGGCGAGGAATTAGTTCGGCAACTGCGTGGCGAGCCGCACCCAACGCCGGGCATGAATGCCCGGGCTATCGGCAGCGCCGTCTGAAGACGGCTTCAAGCC
>DIHE01000165.1:5206-30348 GCA_002420005.1 Holophagales bacterium UBA5704
GCCCCGTTCACGGGGCGCCGCTGGTAGCCCGGCGATTCATCGCCGGGCGAAGAGGCCCGAGTCGACGCAGTTAGTTCGTGGCGGTCAAGGGACGACCTCGTCATTTGCCTTGACCTGGTTCGCGAGATACCGGCGAGATTCCGGTGGCCCCCTCGCGGTACAATCAAAACCGCGAAACCACCGCACACCACCATGAGCGACCTCCGCATCCTCTTCGAGCCCACCACCCCCGGAGGAGCCGCGAGCTACCGCGCGCAGCTCGCCGACGCCCAGGGTCGGCGCCTCGGCGTCCCGGTCCCGTTCACGCCCTTCCTCTCCGAGGACGACTACGAGGCCCTGCGCTGGTATCTGGAGGACTACATGGACCTCCCCGATGGCGGAGCGGTCGTTCGCGCCGAGCGCATCGAGGGCGATCTTGAGCGCTGGGGCCACCGTCTCTATGAGGCCCTGTTCACCCCGCCGGACAACCGCGCGTTTCTGCAGGAGCTTCTGGCCGGTCCCGCGCCGCGGCGGCTGACCGTCGCCACCCGGGACCCGGCGCTGCTCCGGCTGCCGTGGGAGCTGATGGCCGATGCGGCGGGGAGCCTCGCGCAGCGGTTGTCGGTGCGCCGGCAGTTGGAGGTGCCGGAACCGACCGCGCCGCGCCCGGCCCAGCTTCCGCTGCGCATCCTCTACATCGTCAGCCGGCCGGCCGATGCGGGGTTCCTCGATCCGCGGCTCACCACGAAGGCGCTGTTCGATGCGCTCGATCCTCTCGGGTCTCGCGTGCAGGTGGACTTCTGCCGGCCGCCCACCCTGGCGCGCATGGAGGAGATGCTGCGCGACGGCCAGCGCTCCGGCGCTCCGTATGGCCTCGTCCACTTCGACGGCCACGGCACCTTCCTGCCGCTGGCGCAGATCGGTGCGCTCTGTTTCGAGAAGCCCGACGACGGCTCCGGCGCCTCGGCCACCGACCTCGTGCCGGCCGACCGGCTCGGCGATCTGCTGGTGAGCTACTCCATTCCGCTCGTCGTGCTCGAAGCGTGCCGCAGCGCCACGGTGGGCAAGACCGCCGTCTTCCGCTCCGTGGCGCCGCGTCTGATCCAGGCGGGGGTGGGGAGCGTGCTCTCGATGGGCCATGCCGTCCACGTCGAGGCCGCGCGGCTGCTGCTCGACCGCTTCTATCGCGAGCTGGTCCGCGGCACCCCGATCGGCCAGGCGGTGGCCGAGGCGCGCAAGGCGCTGCGCTCCACACCGGGCCGCTGGATCGAATCCGGCCCCGGTGGACGCACGATCCAGCTCCACGACTGGTTCCTGCCCCACCTCTACCAGCGCGCGGCCGATGACGAGCTGGTGCCGCCCGATGCGATCGGCCAGGAGCCGGTGCGGCAGTTCGATCTGTTCCTGAGCCACCAGCACAACGACGCGGCCCGCGTCGAGGCGCTGGCCCGGGAGCTGACCGAGAAGCACGGTCTCCGGGTGTGGCTGGACAAGTGGGAGATCCTGTCGGGCACGCTGCAGTCCCAGTGCGAGATCGGCATCCGCGCCAGCCGCTTCACCGTGGTCGCCGTCTCGAAGACCGCGCTCGCGGCCGACTGGGTGCAGTGGGAGATCGACCAGCACCAGAAGCTCAACCCCGAGCGCGACCGCCTGATCCCTCTGCGCTTCGAGCCGCTGCAGATTCCTCCGGACTTGAACGCGCTCCTCTGGGTGGAGTTCGCCGACCCCGCCAACGACGCGGAGGCCGCCGCCCAGCTCGCCCGCATCATCCGCAGCGCCGACGCCGAGGACGCCCGCCGCCGCCGCGGCTTCCGCCCGCCGGCCGGCCGTGGGGAGCCCGGTCCTTTTCCGCCCGCGCCGCAATATGGTTTCCAGGGAAGGGCACGCGAGCTGTACGAGCTGGAGCGCCGGTTCCGCTCGCAGCGCGGCCTCGTGCTGCACGCCATGGGCGGCATGGGCAAGACCGCGCTCGCCACCGAGGCCGCGCACTGGTGGACGCGCAGCGGCTTGTTCCGCGATGGCGCCGTCTTCCTGAGCTTCGAGCAGTTCCTGAGCGCCGACCGCGTGGTGCAGCTGCTCGGCCTCTACCTCGCGGGACCGAAGTTCGACCAGCTACCCGGCGTCGAGCAGCGCCGCCGTGCCATCGAGCTGTTCGGGCAGAAGGACGTGCTCGTGGTCTGGGACAACTACGAGAGCGTCCTGCCGCAGTGGAACGACGGCGCCGCCGGCACCGCCAGCCCGTACACCGACGACGAACGCCACCGCCTCGCCGAGCTGTTCCGCGATCTCACCTCCGGTGCGGGGAGAGGCTGTCTCCTCGTCACCTGCCGGCCCGGCGACACCAGCCTTCCCAGCGCGCAGCGCTACGAGCTGGAAGGCCTGGCCCGCGCCGACAGCCTGTGGCTGCTCGCGAGCATCCTGCGGCGCGACGGCCTCACCCTCGCCGATCCCCGGCTGCGCCGCGAGCAACTCGATCCGCTGCTCCGCGACCTGGCCGATCACCCGCTCTCGCTGGAGCTCGTCGGCCCCCACCTGAAAAGCCTGACGCCCGAGGCGATCCGCGCGGACTTCGGCCGGCTCCTCGCCCAGTTCCAGCAGGAGGCCCCCGAGGGGAGAAACCAATCCCTCCTCGCCTCCCTGGAATTTTCCCGCCGCCACCTGAGCCCCGCCGCCCGCGAGGCCCTGCCCTGGCTGGGCCTCTTCAGCGGTGGGGTGTTCGAGGACAATTTGCTCGACGTCAGCCAGCTCACCCCGGAGGCCTGGGAACCCATCCGCCGAGAGCTCGAAGGCATCGCCCTCCTGCGCGTCGAGGACGATCTCCAGATCGGCGACCGCCCCTTCCTGCGTTTCCACCCCACTCTCGCCGCGGCCGCCGCCGTTCCCACCCTCGCGCAGAACCCGGAGATCCGGCAGCGCTTCCTCGGTGTCTATCTGGTCCTCATGCAGGCGCTGGACCACGCGCTGAGGGGCTCGCAATCGCGCGCCGCGCTGGACATCCTGAGCCGCGAGGAGGCGAACTACCGCACCGCCGTTCAGTGGGCCGTGGCCGATCAGCAGATCCCGGCCGCCGCGGCGCTGGGCCACACGTTCCGCACCTACCTGGAAAGATCAGGCCGCCTCCGCGAACGCGATGCCTGGGTGCAGTGGCTGAAGGACGCGGTGGGCCAACAGGGCTTCACGGAAGAAGCCGCCGCCTACGAGCGGCAGCACGCCTGGACGCGCTTCACCCAGGGAGATCCGCAGGGCGCGGTGGAGCAGCTTCGGGCCCTCATCGACCGCCTTCGCCACGCGACCGAGTTCGATCCGGCGTTTCAGTTGGCGGTGGCGCTCGGCATGCTGGGGCGGGTGCTGGACAACGCAGGCGCCTCCGCACAGGCCATCCCCATCCTGCGGGAGGCCGTTGGCCACTGGGCGGCGCTGGCGGAGAACGCAGGAGGCCAGCCCTGGGAAGAGCTTCTGGCCTCGCCCGACCACGCGAAAGCTGCAACCGAGCTTGGCAATCTCTCCGCTGCGATGGGCGATCTGGCCAATGCGCTGAGCAGTGCCGGCGAGCACGCCGCTGCGCTGGTCGTCTCGGAAAAGGCGCTACGGATTGACCAGCGAATGGCCAACCACCGCGAAGTTGCCGCCGGGCAAGGGCGATCCGCCAGCATTCTCAGGGCCGCGGGCCGCTACGACGAGGCCGACACCCGCTACGACCTAGCCCTCGCCGCCGCCCGCCAAGCTGGGGACAAGGAACTGCAGGGAGCGACCCTCCAGCATCAGGGAAACCTTGCTGCCGAACGCAACCAACTCGAGCACGCCAGCCGCCTCTACCAGCAGGCGCTTGAGCGCTTTCGGGAGGCGGGCAATCTGGGAGCGGTGATGCGGACCTACAACCTCATCGGCGTGGTCGAACAGAAGGCTGGCCGGCTGGCCGAGGCGCGGGCATGGTACGAGAAATCGCGCGAGCGGGCCGTGGAGCTGAAGAATCAGGGCGGCCTCGGCCAGGCCGCCCAGAACATCGGCATCGGCTGGCAAGAGGAAGGCGAAGCCGCGCGCGAGCGGGGCGACGAGCCCGCCGCCCTGCGGTGCTTCGAGGAAGCCCGCCGGTCTGTGGAGGAAAGTCTGCGGGTCTGGCAGGCCCTCGGAGGCAAGCCCTCTGAAGCCGACTCTTGGAGCCAGCTTGCAAGAATCCACCTCCGCCTCGGCGACCTCGCCGCTGCCGAGCGCCACGCCCACGAGGCCCTCGAGATCCGCGAATCCCTCGGCCTCAAGGAAGCTCGGCGGGACTACAACACCCTCTCCGAGATCGCCCAAGCCCGCGGCGACCTCGCCGCTGCTGCCGAGTGGGCCAAGAAGCGCGATGACCTGCTCGCCGAGCTTGAGCGCCGCGCCGGTGGGGGCGGTGGCCTGCCCGCCCAGATGCTCCAGGCCCTGCAACGCCTGGCCCTCGCCTGTGCCCAGGCGGGTTTCGAGGAGGCTGGGCTCGGCCCCGGCGAGGAAGAGGCGCTGGCGCGGCTCGATGGGTTCTCCGCGCCGTTTCCCGCGTTGGCCGGGTTTCTTCGCCAGCTCGCGGCGGGGGAGGTGCCGGCGGCGGTTCCCGGTGGGTTGCCGGAGGAGCTGGGCGGGTGGTTGGAGGGGCTGGTGGTGGAGATCCGGAAGGCTCGGGCGGGCGGGGGCGGATGACCTGAGGCGGGGCTGTATCGCGCGGAGTCCTCACCCCCAACCCCTCTCCCATCTCCCCGGCCCCCTCCCCCGGGAGAGGGGCGCCACCGCCCAAATGAGAGAGCTGGTCTTCCAGGTTGAGGCGGTCACCACCTTGGACTGAGCGGTGACCCCTGAAGCTTCAGTGGCCATGCCCCAGAGTTTGGGGGAGACCGCAGACGTTGTAACGGTCACGCCCCAGAGCTGCGCGGTGTCCGCGCTCGCTTCCTCGGTGACGCCCCAAAGTTGGGGGGAGACCGCAGACGTTGTCGTGGTGCCCCCCCAAGCTTGGGGGGTGGCCGCTGAAGGTGTAGTGGTGACGCCCCAAGGTTGGGGCATGGCCGCTATAGCCTGGGGGGTGACGCCCCAGAGTTGGGGGGTGACCGCAGAAGTCTGGGGGCTGGCCGCTGATCTTTGGGGGGTGGCGTCCCAGAGTTGGGGGGTGACCACAGAAGCTTGGGGCTCGGATCTCGGGCGGAGGCGCTCCTACCCCAGCCCGACGCGCGCCCGGCCGAGGTCGCGGACCTCGGTGCGGAGCCAGGCTTCGATCTCGGCCCAATCGACCGGCAGGGCGAGGCGGGGCATCGGGTCGGCTTCGGCTTCGGAGAGGTCGGCGAGACCCTTGAGCGCCTGGAGCGAGAAGTCGCGCACGTGACCGAATTTGTCGTCCGCCCGCTCCAGCAGCTCGGCCAGGGGGATGTTGCGGCAGAGGAGGAAGAGGTCGACGAAGTCGCGCCGCGTGCCCCGGCTGATGATCGCTCCCAGCTTCATCAGGCCGAGATCGACCGCGGAGGCGACCGGAAACCCCGCGATCTCCTCGAAGGGCTCCGCCAGGGGATAGGGGTAATAGAAGAAGCGCACCCCGATCCCCGCCTGGCGGACGTACAGATAGCCGTCGCGCGCCGTCTCCACCTCCGTTTTCTCCGGCGGCGGTGCCGCGAGGGCGAGGAGGTCGAAGAGCAGGTCCCGGCGATCCGGAGGGGTCAGCCGGTTCGTGCCACCCATCAGGTCGAGGTCACGCACCGGCCGGTGGCCGAGGTACAGGGCGAGCGCGGCCGAGCCGGCGAGGTAGAAGTCCTCGCCCCAGGGCCGTTCGGCGTAGCGGCCGAGAAGCTCCTGGGCGCGCGGCGACAAGGTCTCGGGATGGGAGACGGTCAGAGCGGCCATAGAGCCCTTCGCACGTCCTCCCCGTCCGCGTCGACGGGCTGGCCGAGAACCACTCCCCAGAAAGCCCGGCTGCGGCGCGAGAGCTGCCGCCGGCCGTGGCGGACGAACCAGGTGGCGAGGTGGTCTTCCGGCACCGCTGCGGTCAGCCAGGCGAGGTCGCGGCGGTCGCCGTCCTCACAGAGCCGGGCGAGAACCTGCGGGCTGGCCGGGTCGAGGTCGGCCGCCTCGTGCCCGGGGAAGAGGCGCAGGGCGTGCGCCGGTGCCCTCTCGGGGGCCAGGGGGTGAGGGTCCAATCAAGCCTCGCGCCGCTTGCGCGGCAAGGTGAGCACGTGGGCCGTGCTGCGCTCATCCTCCATCTCCGCCTCCAGGATGCGCTGGAAGAGATCGAGGGCGTTCTTGAAATTGAGCTGCATCTCGCGGCGCTGCGCGCGCAGCTCGCCGATCTTGCCTTCGATGCGGGTGGACTGCTCGATGGCCTGCTGCACGATCTTGTCGGCGGCCATCTCCGCTTCCTTGACGGTCAGCTCGGCCTCGCGCTTGGCATTGGCCAGGATCTCGTCCGAGACCTTCTGCGCGCGGAGCAGGGTCTGCTGGAGCTGGTGCTCGCGCTGCGAGGACTCTTCGAGGCGCTGGCGGTAGTAGCGGTTCTCCCGCTCCAGCCTTTCGACGTGCCCCAGGCGGGCGGTGAGCTCCTCCGCCACCTGGGTGAGAAAGCTCTCCACTTCCGTGGGATCGAAACCCCTCATCCGCTGGCTGAACCGCATCTTCTGGATCTCGAGAGGGGTGAGTGTCATCTGCGGACCTCCTGGGACGTCATCCGTCGAACGATCTCTTCCGGCCGGACAAGAGATAGATACCTTAGCATGAATCTCTAGCCCCGCGTTCCGAACAGGGCGGTGCCGACCCGGACGTGGGTGGTTCCTTCTTCGATGGCGATTTCGTAGTCGTGGCTCATGCCCATCGAAAGGAGGGCCGGAAAGCCGTTCCACTCGGGGCGGTCGGCCAGCTCCCGGGCGAGCTCCCGCAACCGGCGAAACCAGGGGCGGGAGGCCTCGGGGTCCTCGGAGAACGGCGGGATCGCCATCAAGCCGACGATCCGCAGGCCCGTGGGACCCTGGAGGCCGGCGAGCGGCCGCACCGCTTCGGCGAGACCGTCGGGCGAGAAGCCGTGCTTGCTCTCTTCCTGCCCGACGTTGATCTCCAGAAAACCGTCGACGCGGAGACCCCGGGTGATCGCCTCGGCGTGCACGGCTTCGGCGATCCTCAGGCGGTCGATCGAGTGGATGGTGGTGAAGAGGTCGAGCGCGGGGCGCACCTTGTTGGATTGCAGCGGGCCGATCAGGTGCCACTCCGGCCCCTCGGGTGGGGGTGGGAGATGAGCCAGCGCGGCGCGCTTGCCCTGGGCCTCCTGCACCCGGTTCTCACCGAAGACGCGCAGCCCCGCCCGCCAGGCGGCTTCCACCAGACCGGCGGGATGGGTCTTCGACACCCCCACGAGGGTCACCTCGCCGGGGTCGCGGCCGGCCCGCCGGCAGGCCGCCGCGATCCGTTCCCGCACCGCGGCAAGGCGGGCGGGCAGCTCGTCCGCTCCGGTCATGCCTCCGCCTGGGGCTCCGGCTCCAGATAGAGGATGCGCTTGCAGCTGTCGCACTGCACGAGCTGGCCGGCATTGCGGATCTCGACCACGGTCTGCGGGCGCACCCGGTAGTTGCAGGCCCCGCAGGCCCACTCCCGCTGCGTGCGTCCCGGCCGCTCGATCGGGCGCACCGGGGCCAGGGCTCCTGAAGGATTGCGGTCGAGGATGCGGTCGAAAATGGAGACTTCCTGGCGGGGGAGCTGGCTGCGCAGGGTGGCGATGCGGGCCTTCAAGTCTGCGATCTGGCGGGCGACTTCGGGCTTTTCGCCCTCCCAGCGGGCGAGCTCGCCGGAGTAGCGCTCGTCGAGCTCGCGGAAGCTCTCGCGCTTCTCGGTCAGATCCTTTTCGGCGTTCTCGTGCCGCTCCAGGGCGGAGAGGGCCTGACCTTCGGAGGTGGAGATCTGGGTCTTGACGGTGTCGATCTCCTGCAAGAGCGCGCCGTACTCCCGCTGGTTGGTGACCCGGTTGATCTGCTGCTGGTACTTCTTGAGCTTCTCTTGCGCGTCCAGCGCGGCGGCCTCGGCGGTTCGGCGTTCTTTGGAGGCGGCTTCGGCGGCGGCTTGCAGGGCATCGATCTCGGCTTTGCGGGCGACATGCTCGCCGTGCAGCTCCCGCATCCAATCCGGCACGCTGCTCAGCCGTTGCTCGGCCTCTCTCAACTGGGTGATGGCGGTCTGTAACTCAACGACGGTTTCGAGGTGAAGATTCATGGGTGCGCTTCTGATCTCCTCTCCGGCACAGCGGCAATCCTCCCAAGAGAACAAGACGGTAGTCGAGCGCCGCCACCAGGCGCCTCCATGGTGGGTCCACCTGGGTTCGAACCAGGGACCGACCGGTTATGAGCCGGCTGCTCTAACCGCTGAGCTATGGACCCGGGAGAGGTCGCCCGTCGGGGCGGCTTGTCAGTATATCACTCCACCCGGGCCGAAGCTGCGCCGCTGTTTTTGCGCAATCGACCGCGCGGCCGCCGGGGTCCGTGCCAGTCGGCCAGCTCGGCGCCGGGAGACCGTTCTTCGGAAACGCCCTGGTGCCAGGCCAGGTCGAGCCGCAAGGCCAGCTCCGCCAGACGCTGCGGATCGTCCACCTGGACCGTCCCGCCGCCCGGCAGCCAGCGCTCCAGGGTCCGGCTCCGGCCGGCCGGTCCCCCGAGCCCCCGAAAGGGCGGGACCTCGTCCGGTGGCGCGGGGGCGAAACGCACCTCCTGGAGAAGCTGCAAGTCGCCGGCCGGATCGCTCACCAGCAGGGAGAACCGGTGGCTCCCGTGCACCCGGTAGAGCTCGGAGAGCGCTTCGGGCGGAGCGGAACGCCACAGGCTCGGAGCGACGGCCGGCGGCACCTCGCCGCCCACGGCTTCGACCAGCGTCGCCCAGATCCGCGCCACGGCCACCCGCTGCGTGACGGGCGGCCGGAGGTGCAGAGAGGAGCCCTGCGGCAGCTTGACGAGCAGGGGGACCTCCAGGCCGGCGCGCTCGAGGGTGCCGCCCTCGGAGGCTGCGCCGTGCAACGCGGTGACGACGATCAGGGCGCGGTCCCGGTGGCCCCCGGAGCCCAGCGCGTCCAGCAGCTCACCCAGCCGTTCGTCCGCCCGGCCGGCGCCCAGCCGCTGCGGCAGGTGGACCCACACGAAATGGCGTCCGGCCCCGAGGCTCGACAAACGCTCGAGCGCTCTGCGGCCACGCCCGAGGCGGGCGAAGGCGTCGAAGCCCTGCTCGGCGCCGAACCACGGTTGCCCCCAGGGATCCGCGGGATACCCCGCGGTGGTGTAACCCCGCCGGTGCAGGGCCTCGGCGAGGGTGAGCAGGTCCGGTGCGAGCTGCGGCCTCTCCGCATGCAGCGCCTGGTGCTGCCAGGGGCGCAGGCCGGTGAGCAAGGTCCCCAGAGCCGCAACGCTCTCGGTGGAGGGCGCGATCCCGTGGCCGGCCCAGGTCGCCTCCCGCGCCAGGGCCTCCAGGCGGGGCATTCTGACCGGCGGCCCGCCCGGTGAACCGCCCGGCGGCCCGCCGAGGGGAGAGCAGGCGTCGGCGCGCAGCGCATCGAAGGTGACGAGGACGATCGGGCCGTCGTGCAACGCCGGGGCCGCCCGGCCGCAGCCGGCGAAGAGGCAGGCGGCCAGGGAGAGGAGCAGGCTCCCGAAGGTGGACCGGCGCAGCATGTTCCGGGCGTCCCAGCTACGCGGGCGGTTGCGGATAGAGCCGCCGGTAGCTGTCGGCGAGCAGGGTGATCCGCTTGACGTAGGTCCTCGACTCTTCCAGGGTGAGGCTCTCCAGGAAGCGGTCCAGGTCGCCCGAGCCCCATTCCTTCCACCAGCGCTTGAGGCGGTAGGGGCCACCGTTGTACCCGGCGAGCGCCAGCTCCTGGTTGCCCTCGAACATCGCCAGAACCTTGCTGAAGTAGGTCGTACCCAGGCGGATGTTGAAGTCCGGATCGGACAACCGGTCGTGGGAGTACGGCATGCCGAACCGGCCGGCCAGCTCGCGGGCGGTGGCGGGCATGAGCTGCATCAGGCCGCGGGCACCCGCCCAGCTCTGCGCCTGCGGGTCGAAGGCGCTTTCCTGGCGCACGATGCCGAGCACCAGGTGGACCGGGAGGCCGTTGCGCAGCGCCCAGGTGCGGATCGTCTCCTGGTAGTCGAGCGGGTAGTAGAGCTGGAGCGCCTCCTGCGGCAGGCCCGCCTGGTGCGGTGTGCCGAGCGCCGGGAAGGCTTCGCGGATCACCTGGATGCTCTTGCGCCGCTCGCCCCGGCGGGCGAGGATGACCGCCTCCAGGGCGCGCACGGGACGCAGCGGGGCGTCGGCGATCAGATCCAGCTCGGTCTGTGCCAGGCCTTCGAGGCCGAGGTCGGTCAGCAGCTGGGCCCGCGCGAGGCGCGGATCGGACGGCCAGGGCTCCGCCGCCACCTCCGCCGCCGCCGGCACGGCCCGGCCCCCGAGGCGGGCGAGGGCGTTCTTGTGGTAGAGGTCGGACGTGTCCGAGGAGGCCACCTCGCGATAGATCTGCTCGGCTCTCTCCCGCTCCCCCAGGGCTTCGAAGGCACGCGCCGTCCAATAGCGCGCCCGCCGCCCGTCGGAGACGTTGGGGTAGAGCGCAAACAGCTCCGTCCAGTAGCCGACCGCACCGCTATAGTTCTTCCTCCCGTACTCCCGCCAGCCGAGGTCCCAGAGGTGGCCCGCACCGGTGGTGTCGGCCGGCAGGAGGCGGCGCAGGCGGCGCAAGGTCGCCATGGCTTCGTCGAAGAGATCCTCTTCGATCTGATGGCTCCACAGGGCGCGCAGGGCCTTTGCGGCCAGGTCCACGTCAGGACCGAAGGCGACCCGCTGCAGGTGCTGCCGCGAGACGTGGCGCATCTGTTGCCGCTCGGCGGCGGTCGAGCGGTCTCCCTTCCGGGCGATGGCGAGGTCCGCCGCCGCCTGGGCGCGTTCCCATTCGAGCCGGGTGGCGAGCGCCGGATCGTCGCTGCCCCGGCCGGAGAGCAGGGTGAGCGCCTCGGCGCCCCGGTGGGCACGGGTGAGGGCGCGTGCCTTGAGAAGGTGCCAGGAGAGGCTGCGCGCCGCCGCGGGCACGGCATCGAGCGCGACCAGGGCGTTCGGATCGAGCTTCAGATCGAGCAGGACGCCGGCGCGGCGTTCGAGCTGCCCGGGCGACAGGACGGTGGACCAGTCGAGGGTGCCGCCCTGGGGCCGGAAGATCTCGACCACCCGGAGCTCGGCGGCGACCGTCGGCGCTTCGGTGAGGAGCCGGCGGGCGGCTTCCTTACGGGCGTCTTCGGCGCCGGTCTGGCTGCCGATCTCCCAGGCGAGGCGTTCGAGGCGGACCAGCTCATCCTCCTGCAGGTGGTCCCGCCGCGCCCGGCCGATCAGCTCCAGGGCGCGACGCGCCTCCTTGCGCTCCCAGGCCATGGTCGCCGCCTTGGCCAGGGCGCGGGTGCGCAGCGGTGAGCCCGGATGGTCGCCGATCAGGCGGGCGAGCGACGCCTGGGCCAGCTCGGCGTGCCCTTGGGCGGCGGCCACGTCGCTCAGCACATAGAGCCGCCAGTCCTCCAGGGCGCCATCCCGGTCGCCGGCTTGATACAGCCGTTCCTCGGCGAGGCGCACCTGCTCGCAGGCATGGGCATAGAAGCCGGAGAGAAGCCGGGCGAAGCGCGCATCGCGACCGGTCCCGGCCGCCAGGGGATCGAGCACCCGCAGCGCGCCGGCACAGTTGCGCGCCCGCAGCGCCGCCGCGGCCTCGGCGAAGCTCAGGGCCGTGCGGTCGGACGTGCCGGGGATGACGGGGAGACCTCCCGACCGGACAGCCGGCCGGGAGACCGCTCCCAGGAGCAGGGGGACGAGGAGAAACGCCAACGGCGCAAGACGGGTACGGCGACTTCTGCTTCTCACGACGCTCCTCATCGGCTCCGGGTTCAGCTCTGGAGCCTCGGCGATGAGCCCGGCCGCCGGTCAGATGCCCAGGGCCTTGGCATCTCCGGCGGCCAGAATCCGGACCAGCTCCTGATAGAAGTAGTCGGTCGATTTGAGGATGCGAGGCTCCACGCGGTCCTGGTACATCTGGCGGGACCGCTCGATGTCCTCCCGCAGGCGCTCATAGATGTCGCGCTTGCGGCGGCCTTCCTCGACCTGCTCTTCGTTGTACAGCTTGACCTCGCTGACCAGCAGGCGGGCCAGGCGGCGGGCCTCGTCGTGCAGGTGGTCCTCGTTCGGCTGGGCCGCGGCACGGGCGGCGGAGAAGGCCCAACCCGGGCCGTCGACTCCGCTCGGAGGCCGCACCTCCGGCGTGACTCCTTCGACACCGCCGGCCGGAGCCGGCTCGGCCACCGGAACGGGCCGCAACGGCGGAGCCACGGGCGGCGTCTCCACCGGCAACGGCAGCTCGCGCGTGGGCGGAGGGGGTGCAGCGGCCAGGTTGCCGAGCTGCGTGCGCGGCAGGAGGACCGTCTGGTCCGGGCTGGAGGCCGGCGGAGGCGGCGGCTCCGGAGCGGCGGGCGGCGTGGCACGAAGCTCGGCCGGGATCGGCTGAAACACCGTCGCCGCCGCCGACCAGGGGGGAGCGGCGGGCACGTCCGGAGCAGGCTCCGGTTCCGGTTCCGGCTCGGCCACCACCTCCACCGGAGGAGCCTCCTCGACGAAGGCTTCGACGTCCACCTCGGCCTCGACCTCCACCTCGGGCTCGGCATCCACCTCCGCCTCCACCTCGGGCTCGGTCACCGCCGCGGGTTCCGGGGCCACGGGAGCGGCCCAGGCCTCCTCCGGGGGAATCGCCTGGGCGGTGGTCGCGAACGTCGCCGCAGCGGCCTCCAGGGCGGGCGCCTCGGGCTCCGGTTCTGGAGCGGCAGCCGCCACCGGCTCCGGCGCCACGGGTTCCGGTACCGGGACGGCCGGAGCCGGGGGCTCTTCCGGCGGCGCCACGGTGCCGTCGTCGAGCGCCAGGGTGGGTGTGAACGGACGCTCGCGGAACGGCAGCAGCTCGATGGCCATGGCCGCGGCATGGCACAGCGCCTGAAGAGCTTCGCAGGCCAGCTCGCCTTCGGCGCGGTCGGCGTAGAGGCCGGCGGCGACACGGTCGCGCAGGACGAGGGGAATGAGCACCCCCTCGTGCGGCAGCGCCGTCTCGATGCGGCTGCACAGCACGCCGGCCTCGCCCGCGCTCAGGCGGACGGCGGCCTGCCCCTCGGCGAGACGGCTCCAGCCACCGCCGGCCGGGGGCGCAAGGGTGAGCTGGCGGATCGCCTCCTCGGCGTCGCCAAAGCCCTGGCCCCCCCAGCCGCGGAGCTCGGCCCCGCGAACCAGGAAGACGGCGCTGCGCGCGGCGAAACGGGCCGACTCGCGCAGCAGCGCGGAGAGGATCTCCGCCTGGGAGCGCGCGCGGTCGATGCCGGCCAGGGCGTCGCGCACCGCCGTGAAGGCGGCGCTCCGCGCTTCGCCGGCCCGCCGGGCGGCCGTTTCCTCGGACACTCCTGCGGCCTGTTGTGCCGCCTCGCGCGCCGCCTGCTCGAGGGCATCGGCCTCCGCGCCGAGGTGCTCGGGGATGAACGCGCCCGGCAGGGAGGGCGAGATCTCGTTCAGGCGGCGCAGGATCTCTTCGTGCCCGGAACGGAGGTGCTGCGACACCTCCTGCCGGAGATCGGAGATCGCGCGCTCCACCGTCGCGCTGATTTCCCGGTTGACTTGCTGGATTCTTTCCGAAAGGGGCATCCTGGCTCTCCGCGAACAGACCGTGAGAATCGGCTCCTCTAGAAGCGACTCATTATTCTAGAACGGCTCCGGCGCTGTCAAGGAGGACGGGCCGGGAAATCCCGCCGGGACAAGGATTTGGCGCCCCGGCCGGTGGCGGCCGGCGCGCCGCCTGTGGTACGGTCGCCCGCCATGCGGGTCCTGCACCGTACGGCCGCCGCGCTCTGCGGCCTCCTCGCGCTCACCTCCCTCGCCTGCGCGCGTCCTCCGGGAGAAACCCGCGAGGTCCGTACCCGCACCGCCGCCGCCGAGGCGGAATGGGCCTGGCTCCAGCAGGCACACCGGGACCTGGAGGCACAGCGCGAGACTCTGGCCCGGGCAGAGGGCGCGGCGGCCGAGGACCTGGCCCGCGACGTCGGCGCCCGCACCGCAGAGCTGCACCGCCGCCTTCTCGCCTTCATCAACGACCATCCGCCGCCGGCCGGCGCCAAGCCCACCGGGGCCACCCTCGAAGCGATCCGGATGAAGAGCGCAGAGGACATCCGCCTCGCCCGCGAGTACATGTCCGAGGGGGGCGATTACCGCAGGGCGCTCGGCGTCCTCGAAGCGGCCCTCGACGTCGATCCGGACAATCCGCGCTTGCACGAAGAGCTGGAGGCCGCCCGCGCCCGCCGTTACATGTCGCGCGAGCGGTTCGCCCAGGCCCGCGAGGGAATGACCCCCGGCCAGGTGCGCTCCCTCCTCGGTCCTCCCAACGCCAATGACGTCCGCGAGTATCCGGAACGCGGGGTGACCGCCTGGTTCTACGCCCGCAACCCCCAGGGTGCGGCGGCGGCCGTCTGGTTCGCCGACCAAGGGAAGGGACCGGTGGTCTACGAGGTCGATTTCGACGCGCTGCCTTGACTTCTCCGCGGCGCTGCGTCATCTTTGAAGGCTCCGGCCCCGGTTCGGGGCACATCCTGCATGGAAGAGAGGTGAGTTCGAATGCCCGTTGTGCACGTGCGCGAAGAGGAGAGCTTTGAGAACGCGCTCCGCCGTTTCAAGCGGAAGGTGGAGAAGTCCGGAATCCTGACGGAGCTCCGGAAGCGGCAGCACTATGAGAAGCCCTCGGTCAAGCGCAAGCGCAAGGCCGTCCAGGCCCGCAAGAAGATCATGCGCAAGCTCCAGGAAGAGCGGCGCCAGGGTCTGGCGTAACCCCCCTCCCTTCCCGGTTTTTCCCCCACCCGCCCGATCGGACGGATCTGACCGATCCGACGGATCCCTCCGATCGTGTGGGCAGGGGGAGCCCGGGGCCTTCCCTACCGCACCTTCTTGCCCGGCAGCGTCTGGCCTCCCTGGAACAGGGTGAGCCCGGTCGCCTTGCCGTCCTTTCCGCGCTGGATCTCGATCTGTGCATCGACCAGCTTCAGGAAGAAACGGGTCTCCGACTCGGGGAAGATCTCCAGCTTGGGCTGGCCCGTGGCCTGCGCCATCAGGCGATCGCCCTCGCGGGTCAGGATCAGCGAGAAGCCGGGCGCGAGCTCGTAGACCCCCTCATAGCCGTCGTAGAGCTGCGGATCCACCTGCACCGCCTGGCGCTCGGCCGGCGGGGCCTCGTCCGTCTTGGCTCCCGTCGCATCCGGGCCGAAGCGCGCCAGGAAGTCGACCGCAGTGATCGTCCCCTGCGCGTCGCGCCGGAAGCGGAGCCGATTCTCCGAGTCCGGGAAGTAGAAGTCATCGCGGGAGGTCGCCAGGATCTCCTGCTTCTCAGAACCGCTGCGCTGCGAGAACAGCTTGTCCCCCTCGCGGCTGATCACCCGGATGGTGTCGGCATCGAACCGGTAGACGCCCAGGTATCCGTCGAGCGTCGCCGGATCGAGCGCGATCGGTTTGCGATCCTCCAGTGCCCGCCCCAGCGCCTTGCGGGCGACCCGGTAGGCGAGCGAGGACGGGCTCGGCTCGTGGCCGGGATTGTTCGACAGGACGATGACGACCAGATCCTGGTCCGGGAGGCGCAGCAGATCCGTGGAGAAACCGAAGATGCCGCCGCCATGCTCGATGATCCGGGTGCCTTCCTCGTCCGCGACACCCAGGCCGTAGGCGTACTTGGTGGGCTGTCCGGAGATCAGCCGGGCCGGAGTGTGCATCCGCGCCACCGATTCCTTCTGGAGCAGCGACTCCCCCTTCTGCGCCCAGATCGCCAGATCGTCCACGGTGGACATCAGCGAGCCGGCGGCGTACGGCTGGGTCATGCTCAGGTACTCGGCGATCGTGTAGCCCTGCTCCGCTTTGTCATACCCCTCCACGCGGCCCGGGATCACCTCGTTCTGGTGGCCGTAGTACGACTGCTTCATCCCCAGCGGCGCGAAGATCTCCTGCTCGACGAAATCCTCGTAGGTCTTGCCCGAGACCTTCTCGATCACCGCACCCAGCAGGACGTAGGCCGAGTTGTTGTAGCTCCACCTCTCTCCCGGGTTGAACTCCAGCGGCTTGTCCTTGAAAACGTCGATGAGCTGCTGGACGGTGAGGTCCTCGCGCACCCGGGTCCGCCACTCCGGCAGGCCGGTGTAGCTGGGGATGCCCGACACGTGGGTCAGCAGGTGGTCGAGGGTGATCGCCTGCCCATGGGTCGGATAGTCGGGCAGATACTTCGTGACATCGTCCGCGACGCTCAGCCGGCCGCGCTCCTGGAGCATCAGGATCGCCGTGGCGGTGAACTGCTTGGTGATCGAGCCCAGCTCGAAGACCATCTCGGGCCGGATCGGCACCCCGAGCTCCAGGTTCGCCATGCCATACCCCTTGCGGAGCACCGGCCGCCCCCCCTGGAGGACGAGCACGGCGGCGCCGGGCTCTCCGGCCGGATAGGTCCGGGTGAAGAGCTCGTCTGCATACCGGGCGAGCTCGTCCTGCGAAACGGCCGCCGGAGCGGCGCCGAACGCCGCGGCCGAGGCGAAGGAGAAGAGAACGAAGGCACAACGCGCGAGGGTCTTCGCACGAGAGAGGGAAAGGGTCATGGTTCGGCTCCTTGGGTTGGTGACGCGATCCGCCTGCAATACGCCGCGGAGGGGGCGAAGGTTACGCGCGCTTCGCCTCCACCTCCCAAGGACGCCGGAGCGGCCCGGAGGGTTCCCCGGGCCGCCGCCTACCCCTGATTCTTCAGGGTGTTGTACAGCTCGAACGCGCGCGCCGGGGTTTCGCCGCCGTGGACGACGGCGCGCACCGCCTGGATCATCGCGGCCGGCGCCTCGGACTGGAAGATGTTGCGCCCCATGTCCACGCCGTTCGCCCCCTGCCGGATGGCGTTCCAGGCCATGGTGAGGGCGTCCAGCTCCGGGAGCTTCTTGCCGCCCGCGATGACGATCGGCACCGGGCAGCAGGAGGTCACGGTGTCGAAGCCCTCCTCGACGTAGTAGGTCTTGACGTACTGCGCACCCAGCTCGGCGCAGATGCGGGTGGCGAGCCGGAAGTACTTGGCATCGCGCACCATGTCCTTGCCGACCGCGGTCACCGCCAGGGTGGCGATGCCGTGGCGCAGGCCCTGGTCGACCAGGCGGGTCAGGTTGTGGATCGACTTCGTCTCGTGCTCGCCGCCGATGAAGACCTGCACCGCCAGGGCCGCCGCGTTCAAGCGGACGGCGTCCTCGATGTCCAGGGCGATCTCCTCGTTCGACAGCTCCTTGAGGATGCTGGGACCGCCCGAGGCGCGCAGCACCAGGGACGGCCGGGAGGCCGGCGGGATCAGGCTGCGCAGCACGCCGCGGGTGAGCATCAGGGTGTCCGCCCAGGGGATCAGCGGCACGATGCTCAGGTCGACCCGCTCCAGGCCCGTCGTCGGCCCCTGGAAATAGCCGTGGTCGAAGGCGAGCATCACGGTGTTGCCCGACTTCGGGTCGAAGATGCGGGCCAGGCGGTTCTTGAGGCCCCAGTCGTAGTGGCTGGACCCCTTGAGGAAGAAGCCCGCGGTCTCCTGCGGGACGCCGGTGTGAAACTCCTTGTTGTCTTTGACTCCGTCCAGATCTGCCATGGCTGCGCCTCGCTCAGGTCCGTTGCTTGATCTCGTAGAGGTTGCCGTCTTCATCGGCAAGAAACGTCACCCGGGACTCCCCCTGGGCGACCCGGCGCACTTCGACCCCGGCGGCGGCGCACCGCGCGAGCAGCTCTGCGGAGTCCTCGACCTCGAGACAGACATGCCCGAGGTGGGTCGCCGCGAAGTCTCCGCGGTCGGTCAGGAAGACCTCGATCTGGAGGTGCTCATTGCCGTAGTAGACGAGCCGGTGCTCCTCCGCGCGGCCGAAAAGCTGCGCGCACAGAGCGGCCGAAGCGGTCTTCGTCCGGGTCCTCGCGAGCCCGAGGACCTCCTGGAAGAAACGATCGCTCGCCGCTTCGCAGCTGCGCACCAGTGCCACGTGCAGGAGTCTCATACGCCGTGGCGAGTGTATCACCCGACCTCGGGCGGCTTCTTCTATGATGAGCGGATCATGGCCACCCAGCCCATCCTCGCCTCCGGACCCGCGCTGGCCGAGCTGCTGCGCAAGGGTCACTCGTCCGATCCCTGGCACGGTCCCGCAACGGAGGACCTGCTGGCCGGCGTGTCGTTCTCCCAGGCGGCGGCCCGCCCCCTCCCCTCGGCCCACAGCATCTGGGAGCTGGTGCTTCACATGACCGCCTGGCAGCGCGAGGTGGAGCGCCGCCTGGGCGGCACCGAGCCCCGGCTTCCCGAGGAAGGTGACTGGCCGGTGGCACCGAAGGCGAGCCGGAAGGCCTGGGACCAGGCCCGGGCCGGCCTCCGCGAAAGCCTCGAACGGCTCGCGGCCACGG
Source organism: Holophagales bacterium UBA5704 (assembly GCA_002420005.1). Lineage (GTDB taxonomy): Bacteria > Acidobacteriota > Thermoanaerobaculia > Multivoradales > UBA5704 > UBA5704. The sequence continues at coordinate 23,639 of DIHE01000165.1, forward strand.
TGGCCACCCTGTCCGCCCAGGACCTGGAAGCGCGCATCGGAACCTCCGACCGGCCGCTCGGCACGGGGGTCTCCAAAGCCGAGATGGTGGCCGGCGTGCTGCAGCACAACGCCTACCACTCCGGGCAGATCGCGCTGCTGATCAAGGCTCTGGAGGGTTGAGCCGCGGCGGCTCGATCCCCAGCCAGCCGGCCACCCTTCCGGCCACGTCGACGTTGCGGACGATCCCGGCGTTGCCCTTGCGCAGGCCGGCTCCGAGGGCGAGGTAGATGCTGTTCAGACGCGGGTCACCGGGCAAGTGCCCGTGCATCCCGGCGGCGGGAGACGGAAAGACAGAGGTGCCTTTGCGCAGGCCGGCTCCCGAAAAGCCGTAGCCCGTGGCGGAGAAGAGGATCAGGTCGCCGCTGTCCGGATGCCGGAGGCCGATCTCTCCGGCATCCTCCCGGAACACCGCGCGGACGATCGGGCGGGTGCCGTCGGGGAGGGTCCAGCCGGTGAAGAGGTCGCGCAGCTCGGTGAGGAGGCGGGCGCGATCCGGCGCGTCCTCGCGGACGTAGACGTGGGCGCTGCCGCCGCCGGTGACGGCGCGGACGATGGTCCCTTCCTCCAGGATCTTCGCTTTGTCGGCGGCGAGCAGCCCTTTCTCCTGCAGCAGGACGTTGGGATCGAGCGCTGTGTGGATCGGCAGCATGCCATGGTCGCTCACGAGCACCACCCGGGTGTCGCGCAGGTCGGCGACACGCAGGATCGCGGCCAGCTCGCGATCCACCGCCTGCCAGATCCGCAGGCGGGCCCGGGCACACTCGGCGCGGCGTTGGGGGGTGAAAAGCTCCTGGCGCGGGTCGGTCAGCAGGAGCTGGTGGCCCGCTTCGTCGATGGTCGGGAAGTAGCCCATCAGCAGATCCCAGTCGTCGCGCGCCACGGCGAGCCGCAAGGCGGCGCCGAAGAAGCCGGTGAAGCGCTCGGACTGCTCGACCCAGGTGGCGAGATCGATGCCCGGCTCTCCCTTCCAGGCCGCGGAGAGAAAGCCGTCATCCGGCGGGCCGGGCCAAAGCAGGCCGCTCTCGGCGAACTCCCGGGCGAACGCCTCCGGGTAGGCCTCGTTGATCGAGACGTCGTTCAAGTAGATCCGTGCGGTGGCGAGGTCGGGCGCCAGCTCCAGGAGCTTGACCAGGCAGGTGGTCGCGAGCTCCGCCTCCCCCTCCAGCCAGGGGCCGACACAGGGGACGCCTCCCCATTGACCGACTTCGAGAGGGGCGCGGGCCGGCGGCGCGACGAGCGGAACGACGGTGTCGTAGCCGGTCTGCCGGTCGTCGGTGCGATCGAGCACGGCGATCTCGAAGCCGCGCTGTGGAAGGCGCGCCACGAGGATCGGCGCAAAGCTCCGGAGGCCTTGGAGCCGGGGGTCGTGCGCCTCGGCCGGCGTCCAGTCGGCCGGAGCGAGCACGACGAGCTCCGGATCGAGCAAGGGGGCGCCGACGTAGGTGAGCCCCCAGTCGCCGACGCGGCGGGCGTCGGTGCCGTCGGCGCCCGGCCAGGTGAGGACGGCGGTGCGTTTCCCCTGCCGCCGGGCCGCCTCCCAGAGCGTCTCGCTCGCGATGGGCGCCGAGAAGCCGCTCACCACGTCGAGAAAGGGGGTCCCGGCGGGATGGAAGTTGTTGCCGACGATGCCGGTCCCGTCCGGCGCGAAGCCGGTGGCCAGGCTGATGTGGTTCACCGCGGTGAGGCTCGGCGCCACCGGGACCAGGTGGTCGGCGACCTGTCCGTCCTTGAAGAACCGGCCGAAGCCCTCCTTGCTGAGAGCCCCCTGGCGCCACAGCCTGTGGAGGGTCTCGGCTTCGGCGCCGTCGAGGCTCAGCAGGATCACCCGGCGGGCCGGGGGGTCCGGCCGTCCTCCCGCGGCCGGGGGGGCCGTGGTACGACAGGCGAGGAGAGGGATGAGCAGAAGGGCGAGTCGAAGGGGCCGCATCGATCTATTCTAGTCTCCTCTCCCACCAGACCGGCGCGCCTGCAGCCGCCGCCACGAGACCGAGACGCCCCGGCGCGCGGTGCCGTACGGCATCGACGGCCGCGGCGACCGCCACGCCGGCCGGAGGTTCCGGCGGGACCAACGCCCTAGCTCCGTCCGGTGGAGCCGAAGCCGCCTTCACCGCGGCCGGTCTCCCCGACGTCCGCCACTTCTTCCCATTCGACCGCCTCCACCCGCCCAAAGACAAGTTGGGCGATGCGGTCGCCGCGACGCACCGGGAACGGCGCCTCCCCGAGGTTGGCGAGGATCACGCCGACCTCGCCGCGGTAGTCGCTGTCGATCGTGCCGGGGCTGTTGAGCACGGCGATGCCGTGGCGCAGCGCGAGACCGCTGCGCGGCCGCACCTGCCCTTCCCAGCCGGCCGGGATCTCCAGCACGAGGCCGGTGGGGATCAGAGCGCGGCCTCCGGGAGGCAGCACGACCTCGTCCGCCACCGCGGCGCGCAGGTCGACACCCGCGCTGCCGGCGGAGGCGGGGGCCGGAAGCGGCAGGCCTTCGGCCATGGGGAGCCTCTGGATGCGCACCCGCATGGAGTCCTCGTCAGGGCTTTCCGGTGCCGCGCGGGCGGCCTTTCTCGTCGTCCTCGGAATCGTCGTCGGGGGTCTCTCGGTCGACGTTGTCGTCCTGGGGCAGGCCGTTGCCTTGCGGGGGCATGAGGAACTCCGGCAATGGACGGCCGATCCAGCGGGTGCTGAGCTGGAGCCCACCTCCGGCCGGCCGGCTCGGATCGCCACCCGGACCCTGCGCCTGCGGGGTCTGCCCTTGGGCCGCCGGATTGATCAAGAGGTCGACCGTGAAGTGCCACTCGTCATAACGGTCGCGGCCGTTGAAGACGAGAAACGAGGTCTTGTTGCTGCGGCTGTGGACCCCCTTGAAAGGGCCGACCTGGATCTGCTTCGGGACCGAGCCCGGCCCGCTCGACCCGTCGTCCTGGCCGTCTTCACCCTCCTCCCCGCCCTCACCCGGCTCCTGTGGCCCGCCCTGCGGATCCTGGCCCGGGATCTGGGGAGTCAGCCCGCCTTGCTGCGGCCCTTGCAGAGGGATGAGGACCCAGTCGTTCTTGTCGGTCATCGGGTCCTTCCAGAGCTGGCGGATGGACCGTGGCTCGACCTCGACCAGCTCCTGCAGACGGATCGGCGGACGCTGGAAGCGGTTCTGGAAGACGCGGATGGCTTCGGCGTACTGGAAGCCGCGGAAGATCAGCTCCTCCTCGCGGTCGCGGCGGATCACTCCGCTCCAGGCGGGCAGCGAGATGGCGATGGCGATGTTGAGGACGGCCAGGAGGACCATCAGCATCACCAGGTTGTAGCCGGCCGCCGCGCCCCCCCTCTCCCGGCGGACGGGGGGACGATGGGAGAGGGGGCTGGGGGGTGAGGGTCTCATCTCACCACTCGCTGTAGGGGGTGCCGTCGAGCGAGACGCCGAGCGATCCGGAATGGACGTCGGTGATGCCGGGCTCGTCGCTCTGGTCGCTCTCCGGCCCCGGGTTGTCCGGGTCCACCTCTTCGTACTCGAACACCCAGGTGTCGTTGCGCTTGGTGATGGGATCGACCGGCACCTTGCGCAGGTATCCCATCTCGACCAGCTGCTCCAGGCTCGCCGGGAACTTGCCCTTGTCGCCAAAGTGCTGGTCGATGACGTCACGCATGGTATGGAGGTTGGTTTTGAGGACCGCCTCATTGGCGCGGGTGGGCACGTTCTTCAAGGCCGGCATGGCGATCGCCGCCAGGATGCCGACGACGGCGATGACGATGATCAGCTCGAGCAGGGTGAAGCCCTGCTGCGCACGGTCGTGGGTCGGTCTCTGCTGCATGGTGGTGCCTCCGTCGTGCTCCGCCTACCACTGGCTGTAGGGCACGCCATTCAACCCGACGCCTTCGGAGAGCGAGTAGATGTCATAGACGTTCTCGCCCCCCCAAGAGGTGGAATCGGCGTCGTCCTGATAGCTGCGCAGCCCCCACTCGGCTTCGCCGGTCATCGGATCGACCGGGATGCGGCGCAGCAACTTGAGCTTCTTGTCCACCTGGCCCACGACATCGACCCCTTCGACCAGGAGCTCCAGCTCGGTGGGATAGCCCTCGGTTCCCAGATCGACCGGGATCAGCCCCATGTCGCTGTAGCGCTTGTACTCGTCGACGGCGCTGCGCATCTGGCGCAGCGCCGAGCGCAGCTCCATCTCCTTGGTCCGCCGGGCGGTGAACTTGGCGATCGGCAGGGTCACCGAGGCGAGGATCACCAGCACCGCCGCCACCATCACCAGCTCGGCCAGCGTAAAACCCCGTTCCCAACGGCGCCGCAACGTCATGACGTGTGCTCCTTCTCAAGGTGCAACAGCGCGGAGGCTCTCAAGCTTCCGCACGGGGACGGACCCGCACCTTGGCGACCTCGGTGCGCAACGGCAGGAGGGGACGCAGGGCGGAATCCAGCGCCTGGGAGGCGCCGAAGCCGATGCGCGCCGGTCCCGCCGCCAGGGTGCGGAAGGTGACGGTGGCCACCGTCCCCTCGCCGGAGACCGGCGGGCGGTCGCCCATCCGGCTCGCTCCGAGCACCAGACGGCCGGGATGCGAGCCGTCGGAGAGCACCTCGGCGACTCCGGGAGGGCCGAGGAAGCCGCCGGGCTCGACGCCGGCCACCGCCAGCCGCTCCGCATCCCAGACGAGGGCGAGCGGCAGGTGGGAGACCGGCCGCGTGGCGGTGGCCTCGATGCGCAGGGTGAAGGTCTCCCCCAGGTCCACCTGACCGCCGGCCGGCAGGTCCGGAACCAGCCGCACGCGCACCGCGGCAGGCAGCTTGCCCGGGTCCTCGGCGTACCGCGGCTGGCCCAGGCCGGCGAGCAGCACCCGCGAGGCCGCCATCTCCGAGGTGGAGGAGGCGTTCGGCCCCGAGAAGAGGGAGGCATCGGCGGCGGCCGGCGGCTGCTCCATCTCTTCCGGCGGGAGGTCGTCGCCCGGCTCCGGCTTCTGGTCGAAGATGCTGCCCGGCCCGGTGGGAGCGAGCAGATCGATGCCCACCGGCTGCTGCGGCGGCTGCTCCATCGGAACCTCGTCCTCGATCAGCTCCTCCTCCCCGGGCTGGAGCCCGCGGGGCAGCTGCTGCAGGCGGCGCCGGATGGCATCCTGGACCTCCTCGGGGGTCCCCTCGTCGAGATCGAACGGCCCCTCCATCTCCGATTCGATGCGCGGGCTGCCGGGGCGGTAGGTCATGTTCGCCTCGGTGCCCACCCAGATCGGCTGCAGGTCCTGCTCGGTGATCTCGGCGTTGCGGATGATGTGCGGCGTCAGGGTGAGGATGACGTCGGTGCGCTCGTTCTCGTTGCGCTTGTTCTCGAACAGGCGGCCGAGCAGCGGGATCTCGGAGAGGCCCGGAATGCCGCTCTCGCTCCCCCGCTCGTCGGTGCGGATCAAGCCGGCGAGGAAGTTCGTCTCACCGTCCTTCAGCCGGATGACGGAGTCGAACGCGCGGGTGCCGATGACCGGCTGGCTCTGCCCCGCCGAGGCCTCGATGAAGCGGCTGATGTTGCTCACCTCGATCTTGACCTTGAGGGTGATCTCCTGGTTGTGGTGGACGCGCGGCTCCAGCTCCATCTTGATGCCCACGTCCTGGTACTGGAACGAGGTGATCGGCACGATCGAGCCGGCCGTCCCCTGGTTCTGGGTGTTGAACGTGGTGAGCGGGATCGGCACGCGGTCGCCGATCGTCAGGTTCGCCTTCTCGCCCTCGGTGATGCGCACCTGCGGCTTGGCGAGCAGCTGCGCGTCGGAGTTCGTCTTGATGAAGTTGTAGACGAAGTTGGGGATGGTGAGGATCCAGTCCGCCTGGTTCAGGAAGGGGATGTCCGAGACGCGCAGCGGATTGCCGGTGCCGCGGTCGAGCTGCTGGCCGATCGAGTACTGCGACAGGCTCACCCCCAGCTCGCGGATGCGGCCGGAGTTGATCTGCAGCAGCTCGACATCGATCACCACCTCGGCCTTCGACTTGTCGTTGGCCTCGATGATCCGCTCCGCCACCTTCACCCGGTCGACCGTGTCGCGCAGGATGATGGCGTTGAGCTGCTCGTTGACCGCCACCTTCTTGGCGTCGACCAGGGAGCGCAGGACGGTCATCATCTCCTTCACCTCGGAGTTCGAGAGGAAGAAGGTCTGGATGACGAGGTCCTCGTAGATGCGCCGGTTCTGCGGCGTATCCGCGGCGATCAGGATGGTGCGCTCGTCGATCACCTTGTAGAAGTGGTTGGCGGCGCGCATCAGCGTTTCGAGCGCGGTCTGCGCCGTCACTTCCTTCAAGTTGATGGAGATCTCCTGGTCCTTGAGGTTCGGGTCGAACAGGACGTTGATCCCGAACGCCTTGCCGAGGGCCTGGTAGATCTGGAAGATCGGCACCGGCTCGGGGAACTCCAGCGAGATCGGCTGGGTGGAGCGCGGATTGAGCACCGGCGGCTGCGGGCGCGAGGCCTGCGCCTTCTTCTTGAGCTGGTCGATGGTGCCGGCCCCCTCGTGCCCCTGCTTCTGCGCGAGCCACGCCTGGTGGGTGTTCTCCAGCTGCGCCTTGGCGTACTGGTTGGTGGGGTCGAGCTGGACCGCCTGCTGGAGCTCGACGAGCGCCCGCTCGAGGACCCCGGCTTTCTGGAATTCCTTCCCCTTCTCGAAGTGCACCTGGGAAGCCTTGATCTTGGCGCGCATCAG
>DIHE01000165.1:30608-31117 GCA_002420005.1 Holophagales bacterium UBA5704
GCAGCACGGCCTCGTCCCAGTTTCCCTGCTGGGACGCGATCTCCGCCTTGCGATAGGAGAGATGGCTGGCGCAACCCACCAGCGGTCCCAGCGCGACCAGAAGGATCAACGTCCGTGCGATGGCATGGCGCATGTTCGACACACTTCCTCCGTCTCTAGCGGCCGGCGGGTCCGACCGCCAACCGCTTGGGGGGCCAGTCCGGGAATCCCACGAACCGGATGTCCACCGACTCGTAGCCGATGTTGGCCACGATGAATTTACCTTCGAGGACCTCGCCCTCCTGGGCGTTGTAGATCGTCTTGCCGTCCGAGAACACGGCGATCCGCCGCTTTGGAGGGCCGAAGTTGCCCAGGTACGACAGCGTGAAGGGCGCCGGTTTCGGCTTCGCCGCCTCGATGCGCTGCTTCTCGAGCTCCTCCAGGCGGCGCCTCTCCGCCTCCTCCTGGGCTTTCCGGATCGCCTCCAGCTGCTCTGCGGTCAACGGCTTCGGGGGCGGCGGCGGGGGCGG
>DIHE01000033.1:0-41477 GCA_002420005.1 Holophagales bacterium UBA5704
CGCGGCGTGCTGCTGCGGCTCGCGGAGAAAGACCATGTCCTGGCGCTCACCATGCATCACATCGCGAGCGACGGCTGGTCGATGGGAATCCTGGTTCGCGAGATCACGGCACTCTATCCGGCGTTCGTCGCCCGCCGGCCGAATCCGCTGCCCGAGCTGCCGGTGCAGTACACGGACTTTGCAGCCTGGCAGCGTTCCTGGCTGCACGGCGAGCTCCTCGACCGCGAGATCTCGTTCTGGCGGCGCCAGCTCTCCGGGCTGCCGCCGCTCCTCGAGCTTTCCACGGATCGGCCGCGGCCCGCGGTGCAGAGCTTCCGTGGCGAGACACGGCCGTTCCAGCTGCCGGCGGGGCTGACCCGGCAGATCCTGGCCCTGGGCCGTGGCGAGGGGGCGACCCTCTTCATGGTGGTGCTCGCCGGCTTCCAGGCCCTGCTCGCCCGCTATAGCGGCCAGGACGATGTCGCGGTGGGCTCACCCGTCGCCGGCCGCAACCGGGAGGAGATCGAAGGGCTGATCGGGTTCTTCGTCAATACCCTGGTGCTGCGTGGCGACTTGACGGGTTTCCCTCCAGGGGACAGGGCGGGTGGTCCTTCCTTCCGGGATCTGGTCGGCCGGGTGCGCGAGACCGCCTTGGCCGCCTGGCTCCATCAGGAAGTACCCTTCGAAAAGCTGGTCGAGGAGCTTGCGCCGGAGAGGAGCCTGGCCCACGCCCCCCTGTTCCAGGTGATGCTCGTGCTGCAGAACGCGCCTGTCGAGAGCCCGGAGATCCAGGGTCTGCGGCTCCAGCCGGCAGGAGGCGCCGGGACGACGGCGAAATTCGATCTCACCGTCAGCCTGGAGGGGCACGATGGTGGGCTCAACGGTCTGGCCGAGCACGCCGCCGACCTCTTCGATGGCACGACCGTGGACCGGCTGATCGGGTGCTTCGAGCGACTGCTCGAAGCGGCCGTATCGAGGCCCGATGAGGCGGTCTGGTCCTTGCCTCTCTTGAGCCCCCAGGAACGCGGGCAGATTCTGGCCGAATGGAACGACACCGGGGCGGCGTCGTTGCCGCGGATCTGCCTGCACGAGCTGTTCGAGGCGCAGGTCCGACGTACCCCGCAGGCGGTGGCTCTCGTCGATGGCCCGCGGGAGGTCCTCTACCAGGAGCTCGATGAGGCGGCTGGCCGGCTGGCGGCTGCGTTGCGCCGTCGTGGCGCAGGGCCGGAGGTTGTGGTCGGTGTCTGCCTGGAGCGCTCGGCCGCTTTGGTCGTCGCCCTGCTCGCGGTTCTCCAGACCGGCGCTGCCTACCTGCCGGTCGATCCGCAGTTGCCGCGTCTGCGCCGCGACACCCTGCTCACCGGTGCCCGGGCCTCGATCATGATCACCGAGGCGTGCCGGGCGGTGGAGTCATCCTGGACCGGGTCGGTGGTGGCGGTGGATCCGGCCGCAGAGGAGGAGGTGGAGGAGCGAGGCTGGAGAGCGAGGGTCGATCCCGAGAACCTGGCCTACGTGCTCTTCACCTCCGGCTCGACGGGGGCTCCCAAGGGCGTTGCGATCACTCACCGCAGCGCTGCCGCGCTGGTGCGCTGGGCCGCGACCGTCTATGCCCCGGAAGAGCTGGCCGGAGTGCTCGCCTCCACTTCGTTGAGCTTCGATCTCTCGGTCTTTGAGCTGTTCGTCCCACTTTCGCTCGGTGGGACGGTGATCCTGGCGCAGAACGCCCTGGAGCTGCCGGATCTCCTCGCTTCCAATCCCATCGCCGGGCGGGTGACGCTGATCAACACCGTCCCCTCGGTCCTTGCCGAGCTGGTCCAATCCGGTGGGCTTGGGGCCTCCATCCGCACGGTCAACCTCGCCGGCGAGCCGTTGCCGCGCTCGCTCGCCGACCGGCTCTATGCGACGGGGACGGTGGAGCGGATATGGAACCTCTACGGGCCTTCCGAGGATACGACATACTCTACGTTCGTCCGGGTGTCCCGGATCGGTTCCGCGGCACCCGGTATCGGCCGTCCTGTCACGGCCACGCGAGCCTTTGTGCTGTCGTACCGTGGGGAGGTGCAGCCGGTGGGTGTCCCGGGAGAGCTGTACCTCGGCGGAGCAGGGCTGGCGCGTGGTTATCTCCACCGGCCGGACCTCACGGCCGAGCGTTTCCTCCCGGATCCCTTTGCGGCAGAGCCCGGCGCGCGCCTCTATCGCACGGGCGATCGGGTGCGCTGGACGGCTGGGGGAGAGCTCGAGTTCCTCGGCCGCCTGGACCATCAGGTCAAGATCCGCGGCTTCCGCATCGAGCTCGGCGAGATCGAGGCGGTGATCCGCGAGGTACCCGGAGCCCGCGAGGCGGCCGTGCTGGCCCGTGAGGATCCCCGGCGGCCGGGGGACCGGCGGCTGGTCGCCTATGTCACCGGGAATGCCGCGGTCGAGGAGCTACGCCGGGTTTTGCGCGAACGATTGCCGGAATACATGGTGCCGGACGCCTTCGTGGCGCTTACCGTGTTGCCGCTGACTCCCAACGGCAAGGTGGACCGCAAAGCTCTTCCTGCGCCGGATGGGCCAGGTCCCGGCGAGGATCATGTGGCACCGCGTACGCCCGTGGAAGAAGCCCTCGCCGGCATCTGGGCCCGGGTGCTCGGCCTCGAACGGGTCGGTGTCACCGACTCGTTCTTCAGCCTGGGCGGCCACTCCCTTCTGGGGGTGCGGTTGATGGCGCAGATCGACCGCGCCTTCGGGGTCCGGCTGCCGATTGCAGCGCTTTTTACGGCTTCGACGGTGGAGCGGCTCGCCGGGCTGCTGCAAGGCGGGGGGACGGCGCTGCGGCGCTCGCCGCTGGTGCGCCTCCACCCGGGCGGCAGCGGCCGGCCGCTGTTCGTTGCACATCCCGTGGGCGGCGATGTCTTCGCCTATGTGGAGCTGGCGGAGGCGCTCGGAGCCGGGCGGCCGGTCTACGGTCTGCAGGCGATCGCCACCGACAACGGGAATTCCCCGTCGCTGGAGGAGCTGGCGGCGCAGTACCTGGCCGCGATCCGGGACCTCCAGCCGGAGGGTCCGTACCTCCTGGCCGGCTGGTCGCTCGGCGCGGTGATCGCCTATGAGATGGCCCAGCAGATCGAACGCTCCGGCGACCGCGTGGCGCTGTTGGCGATGCTCGATCCTTCGTCGCCGCAGGAGGGCCTCAACGAGCGGCTCGACGACACCTCGCTGCTTGCCGGCTTCGCCGCCGACCTCGTGCGGCTCTCCGGCCGCCCGGTCGAGCTCGACGCGAAGGTGCTGGAAGGATTGGACGTGAGCGCGGCGCTCGACCGGATGGTCGAGCTGGGCCGGCGCGAGGGAGTGCTGCCACCGGAGGTGGACGCGCTTCGCCTGCGCGAGCGGTTCGAGCTCTTCAGCCGCCACATGAAGGCTCTGCAGAGTTATCTGCCGCGTCCCTACGGCGGATCGGTCACACTGTTCCGGGCCGGCGCCTCCTTGCCTCCGGGAGCGACGGATCTCACCGCGGGCTGGGGCGAGCTCGCCCCAGCCGAGGTCCACCTGCTTGCAGCGGATCATTACTCCTTGCTCCAGAGGCCGGCGCTCGACCACTTGGTGGGTCACCTGAAGGACGGTCTGAGGAGAGCCGAGAGCCCATGAGCTCCCAGAAACTCAAAGGCCTGGCGGCGGCCCGCTCGAAGGCGCCCAAGGTTCTGAATCATCAAACCAGATACCGTGAGGATCTCGACCTATGTGGACGCAGGAAGTCAAGCAGGTAGCGCGCAGTCTCGTCAAGAGCCCCGGTTTCGCCCTGGCCGTTCTGCTCACATTGGCAGTCGGTATCGGCGCCACTGCGGCGATCTTCAGTATCGTTGAAGGGTTGATCATCAGAAAGATCCCCTACAAGGACCTCGACCGTCTGGTCATGGTCTACAACACCATCCCCCAAGACAATCTGGATCGCACATCCTCCTCGTATCTGGACCTCATGGACTGGCGCAAGCAGAACACGACGTTCACAGACCTTTGCGCCCAGTCCATCGGGTACAGGCTCACACTGGTCGACGAAAAGGGAACGGATTCGATCTTGATGGGCTTCGTCTCATCAGCTTATTTCGAGGTCCTGGGGTACGCCCCGATGCTGGGACGCACTTTTACCGCGGAGGAGGAGAAGGTCCCCATGGGGTCCCGCGTGGTGGTCCTGAGCAACGGTCTTTGGCGCAACCGCTTCAGTGCGTCGCGTGAGATCGTGGGCCAGAGCGTGCGGCTCAATGGCGAGCTCTACACGGTGGTCGGCGTCATGCCTCCAGATTTTCGCGACCTCGGGGAGGACGACACCGAGATGTGGGCTCCGATCATGATGCTCGGGACGGTCAGCCCCGGCGTGATCGAGGACCGAAACGGACGGAACATGGAGGTGCTGGGGCGGCTCAAACCGGGCGTCACAATTCCCCAGGCGCAGGCTGAGATGGGCACGATCATCGCCAATCTCGAGGCTCAGTATCCCGAGAGCAACAAGGGATATGGGATCAACATCGTTTCGTTGGAGGCCGCCGTCTTCCGGACGGTCTTTCATCTTCCCAACGTCGGCCGCTCGGTGATGACCCTGTTCCTCGGCTCGATCTTCGTGTTGCTCATCGCCTGCGTCAACGTGGCGAGCCTGTTTCTGGTGCGCGCCACGGTTCGGCGCCGGGAGATGGGTATCCGCATCGCGGTCGGTGCCGGAAGGAGGCAGATCATCCGGCGGCTCGTGATTGAGGGTGTGATGCTGTCTTTGATGGGAGGTGTTTTCGGAGTGATGGTCGCGGCGTGGGCCGTGAAGGCTTTGCTGGCGACCGGGCTGCTCAACCTGCCTCCCTATGTCCAGATCGGCTTGAGCCCGAAGGTCGTGGCTCTGTCTCTGGTGCTGTCGCTGGCGACCGGAGTGATCTTTGGCCTGGTGCCTGCGGCTCAGACGCTGCGCAGAGACCTGCTCGCCGCCTTGCAGGAGGGGAGCCGGGGGCAGAGCTCCCGGCAGGGGGGCCGGTGGCGCTCCGCTCTCGTCGTCGCCGAGGTGGCGTTGGCCGTGATCCTGCTGGTCGGAGCCGGCTTGATGATGCGGAGCTTTCGTCAACTCCACGGCACGTCGCTGGGATTCCGCACGGACAACCTGCTGACGGTCAGGATCGACGCAACGACGACCGCTTACCGAGAGCAGCGTCCGCTCAGGATCAATCTGGCCCGCTCCCTGGAAGAGGGGGCGCGTGCGATACCCGGGGTTCGGAAGGCCGGAGTCTGGGGACCGGGCATCCCAGGAGAGGCTCGGTGGTATGTGGAGGTGACAACCGAGGACAAGCCCGACGTGGCACCCGAGGAAGCCAAGCGCGTGTATCGCCACCACATCAGCCCTGATGCGCTCAGCACTCTCGGCATCCCCATTCTCAAGGGGCGTGACCTCTCCGCCCAGGACACCGTCGACACACCCCTGGTGGCGGTGGTCAGCCAATCGATGGCCGAGGCGCTTTGGCCCGGCGAGGATCCCATCGGCAAGAAGTTTCTCGGAGCACCTTCGACCCCCCTGGTCGAACACACCGTGGTGGGGGTGGCACAAGACGTCAGGCACCGTGGACGGCTGACCGAGGAAGGGCAGGTCACACGGGACTACTACTGTTCCTACTATCAGTACCCTGTCACCTTCCTGGTCGTCTACCTGATCGGTGAAAGCGATCCGGCGGCGCTCTTCGGACCCTTGCGGAAGCTGCTGCGCTCCATCGATCCCGATCTGGCGATCTACGAGTTCGAGGCGGCGGCCAACCGGGTGTCCAACGAAGAGGCGGAGATTCGTCTCACCGCTCTTCTGATGACCACCTACGCCGTCATGGCCCTGACGCTGGCAGCACTGGGTATTTATGGGGTGCTGGCCTATGCCGTGAGCCGCCGTACCGGCGAGATCGGGGTCCGGATGGCCCTGGGAGCCGACCGAAGCTCGATCTACCGCGAGGTGGTCGGTCAAGCGATGATTCATGTGCTGATCGGCCTCGCCCTGGGGTTGGCCGGTGCCATCGCGCTGACCCGGGTGCTCACGAGGCTGCTTTTCCAGGTGACCGCCACCGATCCGGCGACGTTCGTGCTGATGACCCTCGTGTTTCTGGCCGTGGCGTTGCTGGCGAGCTCCTTGCCGGCCCGCCGGGCGATGGCGGTCGATCCCGTCAAGGCGCTTCGTTCCGAATGAGACCGATGAGCCTCCCTCTTCGCCGCCCTTTCCTCCGGCGCGCCGCCTGGACCGCCGCCGGCCTCACGGGGGTGCTGCTCGTGTCCCTCACGGCCGGCGGCCTGTGGCTGCGCCACACCCTGGTCGAAAGCCTTCCACAGCTCGACGGCGAGCGGCCGGTGGCCGGTCTCCAGGCACCGGTGAGCGTGGTGCGGGACGGGCTCGGAATCCCCACCCTGCGCGGCGAGAGCCGCCGCGACGTGGCCTATGCCACCGGCTTCGTCCATGCCCAGGACCGGTTCTTCCTGATGGACCTCCTCCGTCGGCGCTCCGCGGGCGAGCTCGCGGAGCTCTTCGGCGAACAGGCCCTGCCGGCCGACCGCACCCTTCGCATCCATCTCTTCCGGAAACGTTCGCGCACCCTTTTCGAGCAGAGCCCCGCCGACGTCCGCTCGCTCCTGACCGCCTATGCGGACGGCGTCAATGCGGGCCTGGAGGCGCTCGGGGGACCTCCTTTTGAGTACGCGATCCTGCGCGAGGAGGCTCAACCCTGGCAACCTGAGGATTCGTTCCTCGTGTTGTTCAGCATGTTCACCCAGCTCCAGGATTTCGACGGGGTCCAGGAGCAGATGCGGGGCTTGATGCGCGACCGACTCCCGGGGCCGCTGGTGTCCTTCCTGTTGCCGGAGGGCACCGGCTGGGATGCGCCGCTGGTCGGTCCCGCCTTCGACAGGCGGCCGCCGATTCCGGGACCCGAGGTTGTGGACCTGCGCCGGCGGCAGCCGGAGCGCCAACTGCCGAAGGCGGCATCGCTCGACCGCGATGAGAGGGCCACGGCGCCGGCGGCGAGCAACAGCTGGGCGGTCGCGGGGACGCACACCGCCCATGGAGGCGCGCTGCTCGCCAATGAGCTGCACCTCGGCCTCGCCGTGCCGAATCTCTGGTATCGCGCCGTTCTGGAGTGGCCGAAGGGAGAGGGCTCGCGGGAGTGGCACCGCACCCTCGGGGTGACCCTGCCAGGCACTCCGGCCCTGGTGGTGGGGAGCAACGGTCAGGTCGCGTGGGGCCTGACCAACAGTGCGATCGACACCAGCGACATCGTTCTTCTCGAGCCCGACCCGCGAGATGGAAACCGCTATCTGGTTCCCGGCGGCTCGCGGCGTTTCGAGCAGCACCGGGAGACGCTCCGCTTCCCCGGTGGATCCGAGGAGGTTTCGGTCGATTGGACCATCTGGGGGCCCGTCCTCGGCACGGACCATCGCGGGCGCAAGCAGGTGGTTCGTTCGATCCTGGATCTGAAGGAGGCGGTGGACTTCTCGGTCCTGGATCTGGAAACGGCCACCGACGTGTCCGGCGCCCTCTCGGTCGCCCGCCGCAGCGGGGTTCCTGCGATGAGCTTCGTCGTGGCGGATGCGCGAGGCCAGATCGCCTGGACGATCATCGGCAGAATGCCCCGCCGGTCAGGTTTTGATGGACGCTTCCCAAGCTCCTGGGCGGACGGCCGGCGCCGGTGGGAGGGGCTGCTGCCCCCTGAAGAGGTTCCCGTGCTCGTCAATCCAGCCGTGGGGCGGGTTTGGACCGGCAACAATCGCCTCGTGGATGGAGACATGCTGGCGAAGCTCGGGCACGACGGTTATTTTCTCGGAGCACGCGCGCGCCAGGTCCGCGACAACCTCCTCGCCATCGACCGCGCAACCACCGCGGACATGCTGAAGATCCAGCTCGACGACCGGGCGGTCTTCCTGGAGCGTTGGCGTGAGCTGCTGCTCTCGGTTCTCGACTCCCGCGCCGTGGCGGCCGATCCGCGCCGCGGCGAGATCCGCGACCTTGTGGAGCATTGGGGAGGGCGGGCCACCATCGATTCTGTCGGCTACCGTGTCGTCCGCTCCTTCCGGCTCTTCACGGCGCGCGACGTGTTCGCTGCGCTGACCGCCCCGTGCCGGGAGGTCGAGCCGGATTTCTCCTTCGTTGACGTCGGACACCAGCTGGAGGGCCCTTTGTGGCAGCTCGTCTCGCAACGTCCTGTCCATCTCCTCGATCCTCGCCACGAGACCTGGAATGACCAGTTGCTGGCGGTCGTGGACCAGATCGTGGCTCAGCTCTCGGAGAAGGGTGCGCTGCGAGAGCGGACGTGGGGAGAGCGAAACACCTCGGCGATCCGCCATCCTTTGAGCTCCGCCCTGCCGGGCCTCGGCGCCTGGCTGCTCGACATGCCGGCCGAGCCGCTTCCCGGAGACGAGCACATGCCCCGGGTCCAGGATCCCAGCTATGGCTCGACGCTGCGGATGGTGGTCTCGCCCGGCCGCGAGTCGGAAGGACTGTTCCACATGCCCGGGGGGCAGAGCGGGCATCCGCTCTCGCCTCACTACAAGGACGGCCATGCGGCCTGGGCGCAGGGCGCCGCAACGCCGCTCTTGCCGGGGCCGCCGCTCCATCGGCTCCGCCTGTTGCCGCGGCAGCACCGAGGGAGAGCAACGTAGCTCAACGTATACTACGTGCATTCCGCCGGAGGTCCGCCGCATGAACGCCCGCCGCATCCGCCAGCTCGCCACCCTCCTCGCCGGGGTGGCCGTGTCCGCCGCCGCCACGGACCTCCAGATCCTCTGTCCGGAGGGAGCGCGGGTCCGCCTGGACGGCGCCGATGCCGGCGTCTGCCGCGAGGTGGAGAGCGGCCGCTATCTGAGCGACCTCGCGCCGGGTGCACATGTCGTGGAGGTGACCGCCGCGGGCGGCGCACCGCAGAGCTTCGAGATCGAGCTCGACGAGACCGTCCCCGGCCGGCTCGACGCGATGGGCGGTGGTCAGGAGAAAGGGACCGGCTCGCTCTTCGTCCAGTGCAGTCCCGAGCACTGCACCGTCACCCTGAACGGCACCGAGCTGGAGATCGACGAGGCCGATCTGCGTCTCAAGGACGTGCCGGCCGGCCGCTATGTCTTCCGTTTCCAGCGCGGCAAGCGGACTCTCGACGCGGTGGCCTTCGTGAAGAACGGCAAGACGACGGGCGTACGGGCCGACTTTTTCACCCGCCGGGCCGGCCTCCTCTCCGCGGCGGACATCCCGCGCCAGGACGACATGCGCTGGGGTCTCGCCCAGACTTACGAAGCCGCCCTGCGGGAACGCGAGATGTGGAACCAATTCAACGACGAGCTCCGGCGGATGGAAGCTCTGCGCAAAGGGCAGCCCGTCGGCGACGGAGAGGCCCAGCCCCCCCCATGAACCAGCGATCCTCAACTCTCGCCGTCCTGGTTGTCCTTGGCGTCTTTGCCGTCCTTGGCCCCCGGGGCTGCCCGGCCACCGCAGAGCCGTTGCCTTTACCGACCGGCTTGCGCCTCGATCCGGCGGGACCCGGGTTCGACGTCGGCAACATGCCGCTCGCGGTGGTCGTCGCCCCCGGCACGCCGGAGCGCCTGGTCCTTCTTCTCTCGGGCTATCGGGAGCAGGGGGTGCAGGTGGTCGATCCCGTGGCGGGCCGCGTCGTGCAGACCCTGCCGCAGCCCGGGGCTTTTCTCGGTCTCGCGTTCTCTCCGGACGGCAAGGTGCTGTACGCCTCCGGTGGAGGCGACGACTCGATCTTCCGTTACGACTGGCAAGGCGGAACGGCGACGCTGCGCGACCGGATCGAGCTGGCGCCCAAGGAGCCGGGCGCCCCGGGGACGCATTTCCCGGCCCAACTGGCCGTGTCACCCGACGGCGCACGGCTCTACGTGGCCGAGAACCTCTCCGACACCCTGGCGGTGCTCGATGCGGTGAGCGGCCGGGTGCTCCAGCGGCTCCCGGCGGGCAACCTGCCGTATGGGGTGGCCGCGGCGCCCGACGGTCAGGTCTGGGTCTCGGCGTGGGGCGGGGACTCCGTCACCGTGTTTCATCCCGACGGCCAGGGCGGGCTGACCCCGGCGGCCTCGGTGGCCGTGGGCCGGCACCCTTCGGCCCTCCTCCTCGGCGCGGGCGGCCGGCGGCTCTTCGTGACCTTGGCGACCACCGACCGCGTCGCCGTCGTCGACACCGCGGCGCGCCGCGTTCTGACCGCTCTGGCGGACCCGCCGCCATCGGGGCCGGGTGGGGCCACGCCGAATGCCCTCGCGCTGTCGGAGGACGGCGCGCGGCTCTTCGTCGCCGAAGCCGATGCCAATGCGGTGGCGGTGTTCGACCTCTCGGCCGTGACCTCCGGCGTCCCGGGGGTGGGCGGTACGGATCGGCTGGCCGGACGGGTTCCCAGCCGGTGGTATCCGGCCGCGCTCGCCCGTGCCGGGGAGACCCTCTGGGTGGTCGACGGCAAAGGGCGCGGAACCCGTCCGACCCCCGGGGCGTCCCAGCCCGGATCGCCCATCGAGCCCACGCAGTACACCCTCGGCCAGCTCACCGGCACGATCACCACCCTGGCGACGCGCTGGAGCCCGGACGACCTGGCGGCGCTCACCCGGCGGGTCGAGCAGGCGAACGGCTGGAGCCGGGAGCCCGGCCCGCGCACGTACCCACCCTTTCACCACGTCGTCTACATCCTCAAGGAGAACCGCACCTACGACCAGGTGCTGGGCGACCAGCCGGGTGGCGACGGCGATCCGTCCCTCCTGTTCTTTCCCCGGGACGTGGCGCCGAACCATCGTGCCCTGGCGGAGCGCTTCGGCCTGTACGACCGCTTCTTCGTCAACGCCGAGGTGAGCCTGCAGGGGCACCGTTGGTCGACCGCGGCCTACGTCACCGACTACGTGGAGAAAACCGTCTCGTCCGTCTACTCCGACCGGCGCCTCGATCCGGAAGAGAAGGAGAACGGGGAGGTTGAGGAGCCGGCCGGCGGCTTCCTCTGGCACCTCGCCCAGGAGAAGGGGATCCCCTTCCGCAACTTCGGCGAATCGACCGAGGCCGAGACCCAGCCGGATGGCAGCCTCCGCTACGTCCCCTCCGTCCCGAGCCTGCGTCCGTTCACCGATCCCGAGTATCCGGGCTACGATCTGAGCATCTCCGACCAGAGGCGGGCCGACGTCTGGATCGCCCGGCTCGGGGAATGGGAGCAGAGCGGCGCCATGCCGCCGCTGCAGCTCCTCTGGCTGCCCAACGACCACACCGCGGGAGCGCGGCCGGGCCTGCCCACGCCGCGCGCGTACATGGCGGACAACGACCTGGCCCTCGGGCGCATCATCGAGGCTCTGTCGAAGAGCCGTTTCTGGCGCGACACCGTCGTCTTCATCCTGGAGGACGATGCCCAGGCGGGTCCCGACCACGTCGATTCCCACCGCTCCGTCCTGCTCACCGTCTCGCCCTTCAACCGTCCGGGGACGGTGCACCGCTTCGTCAACACCACCGACGTGCTGGCCACCATCGAGGGAATTCTGGGACTGCGGTCTCTCACCCACTTCGACCATTTCGGCCGGCCGCTGGCGGACGTCTTCGACACCCGGCCGGACCTCCGTCCGTACGAGGCGCTGAAGCCTTCCGTCCCCTGGACCGAGCTCAACCCACCTGCCGGAGAGGGAGCCCTGGCCTCGCAGGATCTCGAGCTGGAGGAGGTGGACAGCGGGCAGGACGATCTGTTCAACCGGGTGCTCTGGGCGGCGGTGAAAGGCAGGACCCCCTATCCGGGAGCCACCCGGGCGACGTTGCTCGATCTCGAGCGGAGCAAGTGAGGAGCCACGCCATGAAAGGACCGCGCCGCGAGGACGTGGAAAGCATCGACGCCCTGATGAAAGCCCTCTACGAAGTGCTCTCCGGCCCAGCCGGAGAGCGCGACTGGGAGCGGGAAGACAACCTCTTCGCACCGGGAGCGCGCCTCATGCCCACCCGCCCCGGAGAGGGAGGCCGCCACACGGTCACCATCTTCGACCACGACGGCTACGTCGCCTCGCGCACCCCGTTCTTCGCCAAGACCTCGTTCTACGAAGAAGAAGTGGAGCGCCGCGAGGAGCGCTTCGGCAACATCGCCCACGCCTGGAGCCGCTACGAAGGCCGCTACGCCCCGGACGGCGAGGTCGTCTTGCGCGGCATCAACAGCGTCCAGCTCTACCACGACGGCGACCGCTGGTGGGTCCTGTCGATCCTCTGGGACAACGAGCGGACGACGACGATCCCGCTGCCGAAGTAGGGGAGGGGGCGCCCCTCCTCAGGGCAGCAGCAGCACGTCGAGCGGCGTCGGCATGAACGCCAGGACGAAGATCACCAGGGCGCAGAGGGCGAGGGCGCGGCGCTTGGCGTCGAGCGGGGTGCGTTCGTCGCGCACCGGCGGATGGAAGAGGCCGAGCAGGAAGACGATGCCGCACCACAGCCACCAGCCCGACCAGAGGAAGCCGAGCGCGGCGAGGCCGATCCACAGAGGGATCGCCAACCGGCGCTGCCAGCGCCCCAGCGCGGCGTAGAGGATATGCCCGCCGTCGAGCTGCCCCAGGGGGAGCAGGTTGAGCGCGGTGGCGAACAGGCCGAGCCAGGCGCCGAGGGCCATCGGGTGGAGGTCGAGGTAGGTGTCCGGCGCCACCGGGCCGTGGAACAGGCGGATGGCGAGGTCGATCGCGAGGCTCCGGCCGGGGGCGAAAAGGACCATGTTGTCCATCGGAGGCAACCCACCGAGGCGCACCGGATGGGAATGCGCCACGCCAAAGAGAAGGAAGGGGAGGAGCGCCACGAAGCCGGCGATCGGGCCGGCCACCCCGACGTCGAAAAGCTCGCGCTTGCTGCGGATCGGCGTGTAGATCCGGATGAACGCTCCGAAGGTGCCGAAGCCCATGGGGACCGGCAGGAAGTAGGGGAGGGTGCAGGCGAGGCCGTAGCGCCGGCAGGCGACGTAGTGCCCGAGCTCGTGCGCCAGGAGGATGGTGAGGGCGGTGAGCGAGAACGTCGCGCCGAGACCGAGGAGCGCCGGGTCCGTCCAGACCCTGCGGATCAGGCGCAGCCCGAGGAGCGCGAAGCCGTCCGGCGCGAGATCGGTCACGATGTCCGTCCGGCTCATCAGGAGCATCACCGGGCCGAGGGTGGTGGTGGTGAACAGGGTGCAGAGAAAGAGAAACACCGCCCGGGCGTAGCTCGGCCGGTGAGCGGGGGGGGGCGGGATCACCCAGCCGGCCGGAGGAAGCAGCTCGAGAACCGGACGAAAAGGCACCCGTTCGGGGAGAGACGTTCCCCCAGGGGGCTCGAACGGAGGGGCCTCGCTCATGCCGCCGGTGGGGGGGCCCACCCTCTCAGAGATTCTTGAGGTCCTTCCCGGGTTTGAAACGCACCGTCTTGCCGGGCGAGATGGCGACCTCGACTCCGGTCTTGGGGTTGCGCCCGACGCCCTTCTTGCGGTCGCGCACCTGGAACACTCCAAACCCCCGGAGCTCGATCCGCTTGCCGTCGCACAGGGCGTCCTTCATGGAGTCGATGATGACGTCCACCGCCTGGGCCGCCTTGACCCGGGGCACGTCGGTGATGTCCGCAACGCGGTCTACGATGTCCGACTTGATCATGTCTGCTCCGAAGCGGCGGCGAGTCTAGCAATGGGATCGTGAGGAGTCAACGAAAGACCTCTCCTACGCACCCGCCTCGCCTTTTTTCTTGTGGAGGATACAGCGTTGCAGCGCGGCGGCGGCCGAGGCCGTCAGGCGCTGGAGTTGCTGCAGGTCGATCCCGGCCAGTCCTTTGGGCGGGCCGTCCGCGTAGACGACGGCCACCATCCGGTCCCGCACCTTGATGGGGAGCAGGGCGCAGTCGCGGGGCAGCTCCCCTCCCCAGGCGGCGGCGAGCTGTCGATGAGCCGGCATGGGAGGCAGGGCTCCGACGTAGAAGGCGGTTCCCTGGCGCAGGTTCAGGAAGACGGACGGCTGGTCGAAGCCGGCGGCGTAGAGCTCGAAACGGCCGAGATCGAGCTCGCCTTGCGCCATCCAGGCGGTGACCTTGTCCTTGCCGGCCTGGAACAGCGCGGCACGGCGGTGATCGCGGCAGAGGAAGGCGAGCAGCAACCGGCCCACCCGCTCGCGGTCCCAGGTCGCCTCGAACGCGGCTTCCAGCTCCTCGAAGGTGGCGAGAGGCGGCAAGGGCGCTGCGGCGGCTCCCACCGGGGCGAGGGCGGCTTTCTCCTCGTCAGTGAGCGGGACGGTGAGCGGACGGGTCACCGGCGGGGTGCGCACCACCGGGCCCTCGACCACGGGAGCCGCCGCCTTGGGGGGGGCGGGAGACGCCTTGGGGGCCACCGGGGCCACGGGTGCCACCCGGGCCGGTGAGGGGGCGGCGATGACGGGAGCCGGAGCCACGGGGGCCCGGGCCTCCGGAGCCGGCCGGACGGGCGGCGGCTCCGGCAGCGGAGGCGGCAGCTGGATCTTCACCTCGCGGCTGGCGAACAGGTCCCGGGGCGGTGTCCGGACGCGGCCGGCCAGCTCCTGGAGCGGCGCCGCCAGGGTGGTTGCGCTCTCCGTGGTCTCGGCCTTGCGCTCCCAGAAGAAGCGCGCCCGGTTCAGCCGCTCGACCAGCAGGCTGAAACGCGACGGGCTCTCCTCGCGGTAGTAGCGCTCCAGCGCCTCCAGGATGCGCAGCTCGTGGGCCACGTGGATCTTCACCCGCTTGCCGGTGGCGAAGGCGATCTCGTCCTGGCAGGCGAGATTGCGCGGATCCATCACCGCCAGATCCAGCCGGCTCCCTTCGAGGCGGAAGGGGATGGCGCGGCAGCGCCGCGCGATCTTGTCCGGCAACAGGGCGAGCACGTCGGCCGTGATGCGCCGCAGATCGTCGATGCCGGCCGCCGGTACGCCCATCTGCTCGGAGAGTCCCTTGAGCAGCGTGTCCTCGGGGAGCGCGTCGATCTCGATCAGGCAGGTGCCCAGGCGGCCGCCCACGACGCTCTGGTTCTGCAGAGCGCGGGTGAGCTGTTGGACCGTAATCCAACCGCGCGACACCAGGAGCTGTCCGAGCTTTCCCATTTGGCTGTTCTAACTTCTTCTTTCTGCGCCACTTACCCGCATGCTCGCGATTATAGAGGCGGGCCGGCGGCCTTGTAAAGCGGCAGGCGCCGCTGCTATCCTGCTGGGTGTGAAGGGGTTTATCTCCGGTCTCTCCCTCGTCTCCGTCTTTCTGGCCTGTCCGCCGCCCGCCGTGCGGGCCACCGAGGCGCCCGCTGCGCCGGTCCAGCCCGGTGCCGCATCGCCGTCCGAAGCACTGTACCAGTTCAGCACCGCGAAGCTGCTGGCGGTCGAAGGCTCCGTCCCGGAAGCGCTGGAAGCCTTCGAGGAGGCGGAGGGGTTGGCGCCGGCCGCTTTCTACATTCGGGTGGAGCATGCGCAGCTTCTCGCCCGCGCCGGAGAGATCTCCCGTGTCCCCGCCACCCGCCAGGACTATCTGCGCCGTGCCGCCGCCAAGATCGAGGAGGCGCGGCGCCTGGCGCCCGAGAATCTCGATGTCCTGCGTGCCGCGGGCTCGATCTATCTCGATCTCTCCCTGGTCGATCCCACCGCCCAGGCGACCGCGATCACCGCCCTGGAGGCGGTGCGCCGCGCCGCGCCGTCCGACGTACCGGCGTCGCTTTCCCTCGGCCAGCTCTACCTCGAGCACAGACAGCCGGCGCAGGCGGTCCAGGTGCTGCGCGACCTCATCTCGCGGGTCCCGCAGCAGCGGGTGGCCTATGCCTTGCTCATCGAGGCCTTGTTGCGCTCCGAGCGCGGACGCGAGGCCGAGGACACCCTGGGCGAGATCCTGGGTTTCGATCCGGCGTCGCTGGAATCGCGCCTGACCCTGGCGGACCTGCAGGCGCAGCGGGGGGATCACGAGGCCGCCCTCGCCACCCTGCGGGCCGCTCCGGCCGAGGTGGTGGACGATCCGCGGCTGCGCCGCAAGCTCGCCTGGGAGCTCTATGCGGCGGGAGATCTCGAAGGCGCCCGCACCACCGTGGACGACCTGCTGACCCAGGCCGCCGGTTCTGCAGACCCCGAGATGCCGTCGATGCAGCTGGTCAAGGGGCTGGTCCTGGCGGCCGAAGGGCACAGCGGCGAAGCCCTCGGGCTGCTGCAAGGCCTCCACGCAGCGCAGCCGGCCAATGCACCGCTCGCCGCCACCGTGGCACGGTTGCTGGTGCGCGACGGCAGGCGCGACGAGGGGGTGGAGGTCCTGCGCCGGCTGGCGGCCGACCTGGGCCGCCAGGGGAGAGCCGCCCAGGAACGCGAGGTGCTGCTCGATCTCGCCCAGGTGCAGCTCACCGCCGGGGACGTCGCCGGGGTGGAGGCGACGGTGGCACCGCTGCTGGATTCACCGGATGCAGCGGCCCGGCAGCAGGCTTTGCTGCTGCGCACCGATGCGCTGCTCCAGGCGAAACGCTATGACGAGGCCCTCGCGGTCTTGCCGGCGGGCGGCGCGTCTCCCGAGGCCGAGGGGCGGCGGGCCGAGGTGCTTTATCGTTCCGGGCGAGAGAGCGAAGCGCGCACCGCGCTCGCCGCCCTCGCCACCCGCGGCGAAACCAGGGCGGCGATCGCCGCCGCGCAGGTCTGGCAGCGCCTGGAGCGCTATGAGGACTCGATCCCGGTGCTCGAGAAGGTGGTCGCCGACCACCCGGAGACGGCGGTGGCCTGGTTCCTGCTGGGCGCCGCGGCCGAACGCTCCGGCCGGCGGGAGAAGGCGGTCGCGGCGCTGCGCCGGACCCTGGAGCTTCAGCCGGACTTCCAGGCCGCCCTGAATTACCTCGGCTACACCTATGCCGAGGCGGGTGAGAATCTGGAGGAGGCGCTGCGGCTCGTGCGCCGTGCCGTGGCGCTCGACCCGGAGAACGGTTCCTATGTGGATTCGCTGGGATGGACCTACCATCGGCTCGGCCGGCATGAACAGGCCCGTGGCTACCTCGAGCGCGCCGCCCGCCTCGAGCCGACGGACGCGACGCTCTACGAGCACCTGGGGGATGTCTATGTGGCGCTGGGGCAGAACGACCGGGCGCGCGACGCCTATCGACGCGCGCTCGAGCTGGGGGCGGACAACGCGGAGAAGGTGCGCCGCAAGCTTTCCGATCTCGACCGGAGCCCGAAAAAGCGGGGTTGACCGCTGCACCCTTCTCGCCGCCGCGCTCTGGCTGGCGGGATGTGCCGGGAACCCCGCGCCACAGCCGCTGCCCGGGCACGGAGCGGAGCCGTGGGAGATTCCCGCGGCGGCGTTCCACACCCAGCGGCTCTACCGTGCCCATTACAACGGGCCGGAAGGCGAGGGCTCGTTCAAGCTGACCCTGCGGCTCACCGCGGCCGAGCGCTACCAGCTCCAAGCCGTCGACCCGGTCGGCCGGTCTCTGTGGAGCCTCGACGTTGCCCGCGAGGAGGGGCTCTTTCTCAATCACCGCGACCGCACCGCCTGCGTGTTCTCCGGGAGCTTCGACCTGTCCGGCGTCGCCCTCGGGCCGTTCCCCCTTCTCTCGCTCCCCTCGCTGCTTCTCGGGCGCGTTCCTGCATCTCCCGCGGAGGAGCCGGTGGTGCGCGGGGATCAGCTGAGCTTTCATGACGAAGCCGGCCGGGTGTGGACCGCCGTGCTCGCAGCCGGCGGAGCCGTGCAAAGCTGGTCCCTCGCCGAGGGGGGCGCGCCGTCGATCTGGTGGGGACACAACGACGACTGGGTCATCCTCTCCGACCGCGAGCGCGACGTCCAGGTGCGCTGGCGCGAGGTGCTCCTCGAACCGCTGGACGGCGAGCCCGTCCGCCTGGAGCGCCCGGCGGCCTATCGCCTGGGCCCGTGCCGCAGCCCGGCCCTCCCCACCCCGGCCTCCGGCGTTCCCTCTCCTGGCGGAAGTCCTTCCGGCCGTTCGAGTTGAGCAGGCCGCCGGGATTGACAGAGAAGGGCGCGGCCTCTAGCATTACGGGCTCTGGTGTGAGCCCGGCGTTCCAGGGAGTGACACCGGGTATATAATGCCCCTAATAGCTCGCGCGGACTTGGAGCGGTTCTTCGGGAAGCAAGCGCATCCTGTTGGCCGCCCGTCCTTGGCCCGCCGCGAGCGACGGAGAGGGGCGCACCATGGAGATCACCGAGGTCAAGGTTTTTCCGATTCAGGAGGAGAAGCTCAAAGCGTTCGTGTCGATCGTCTTTGATCATTGCTTCATGGTCAACGACATCAAGATCATCCAGGGCCGGGACGGGTTGTTCATCAGCATGCCCAGCCGGAAGAAGAAGAGCGGCGAGTTCAAGGACATCGCCCACCCGCTCAACAATGAGACGCGGCGGATGATCGAGGATCAGGTTCTTGGAGAATATGAGCGCGTGTTGGGGGAGCGGGGAGAGAGGATGCCGATGGTGGCCTCTCTCGCCGGAAGTGGAGAGCCGCGGACCTCGCCGTCCGGGGCTGTAGAGCGGCCGGCGCCGCCGGAGCGGACGCTGGAGGAGGTGGAAGATTTTCACCTCCGCGATTCTTTTTGGACGGTCACCTGAGCGCGGCCCCCGGAAGCGGGAGCCGCGCTCGATGTGGTACAAGGAGCACCCGAGACTGGGGCGTCGCCAAGCGGTAAGGCACCAGACTTTGGATCTGGCACCCGGAGGTTCGAATCCTCCCGCCCCAACCAAGCGTGAGCACGAGAGGACCTGCCCGGTTCGATGAGGGCTCTGTCGGCACGGCAGGGTCTCTCCTTCCTGAGCACAAACGAGGGGATATGCCCGGCGAATTGAAGATCTTCGGAGGACGCGCGCATCCGGCCCTGGTGCAGGAGATCTGTGAATCCCTCAACCTGGTCGCCGGCAAGGTGACCGCCTACAACTTTTCAGACGGCGAGATCTTCTGTCAGGTCGACGAGAACGTCCGTGGCTCGGACGTCTTCGTGGTCCAGCCGACCTGCGATCCGGTCAACGAGAACCTGATGGAGCTGCTGATCATGCTGGACACGTTCAAGCGCTCCTCGGCCTCGCGGGTCACCGCGGTCATCCCGTACTACGGCTATGGCCGGCAGGACAAGAAGGACCGGCCGCGCGTGCCGATCACCGCGAAGCTGGTCGCCGACCTGGTCTCCAAGGCGGGGGCCGACCGCGTCCTCACCCTGGACCTCCATGCCGACCAGATCCAGGGCTTCTTCGACGTGCCGGTCGACCATCTGTTCGCCGCCCCGGTCCTCCTGGAGGCGATCCGCGACCTGAACCTCCCCGACATGGTCATCGTCTCTCCGGATGCCGGCGGCGTCGAGCGCGCCCGTGCCATCGCCAAGCGGATGGGGGTGGGGCTCGCCATCGTCGACAAGCGGCGCACCGCGCCGAACACCGCCGAGGTGATGCACGTCATCGGCGACGTGGACGGGTTGAACGCCCTCATCGTGGACGACATCATCGATACGGCCGGCACACTGACCAAGACCGTGGAGGCTCTCCTCGCCAAGGGGGCCCGCCGGGTGCTCGCGGCCGGAGTCCACGGCATCCTTTCCGGCCCGGCTCTGCAGCGGATCGACGAGTCGCCGCTCGAGGCCGTGCTCATCACCAACACGACGCCCCTGGAGGCGAAGCTCTCCCGCTCGCAGAAGCTGCGTCCGCTCTCGGTCGCATCCCTGCTCGGAGACGCCATCCGCCGCATTCACGAGAACAGCTCTGTAAGCTCCTTGTTCGTATAGAACCGAACAGAGATCAAGAAGTGAGGACAACCGAATCATGAGCGAAATGACGATCGAGGTCCAGAAGCGGGAGAGGACGGGGAAGGGTGGCAGCCGCGAGTCCCGCCGCAACGGCAACATTCCGGGCGTGGTCTACGGCGGCGGGAAGGACTCGGTGCCGATCGAGCTCAACCGCAAGACGTTCGTCGAGCTGATGCGCAAGGCGGGCAGCGAGAACCCGGTCTTCCTGCTCAAGCTCGCCGGCAGCGGCCAGGAGCGCCATGCCATTCTGCGCGACTTGCAGAAAGACCCGGTGAGCCGGATGGTGATCCATCTCGACTTCCAGCGCATCGAGATGACCCAGAAGCTGCGCATCACCGTTCCCGTCGAGCTGGTGGGCGTCGCGGTGGGCGTCAAGACCGAGGGAGGCCTCCTCGAGTTCATCACCCGCGAGCTGACCATCGACTGCCTGCCGGCCGACATCCCGGCTCATCTCGAAGTGGACGTCACCAGCCTCCACGTCGGCCAGCACATCGAGGCGCGCGACGTGAAGCTGCCGAACGGGGTCACGCTGCACGACGATCCCGACAAGGTGGTGGTGACGCTCGGCCATGTGCGCTCCGAGGACAAGGCGGCGGCCGATCAGGCCGAGCCCGAGGTCGTCAAGCGCGGAAAGGGTGAGGCCTGAGACCGGATCGCCTCATCCTGGGCCTGGGCAATCCCGGCCCGGAGTACCGCGACACCCGCCACAACGTGGGTTTCCGGGTGGTCGAGGAGCTCGCCCGCCGCTGGGGGATCTCCGCCGATCACCCGGAGTGCCACGCCCTGGTCGGAGGGGGCACGGACGGTCGGCCCTGGCTGGTTCGTCCGCAGACCTACATGAACCGCAGCGGCTACGCCGCCCGGTGCCTCGTCGAGCGGCACGAGCTCGATCCGGAGCAGATGCTGGTGGTCTATGACGAGATCAACCTGCCGCTCGGCCGGTTGCGCGTGCGCCGGTCGGGCAGCCCGGCCGGCCACCGCGGTCTCGAATCCATCCTGGAAAACCTGCGCACCGACCAGATCCCCCGCCTGCGCCTAGGCATCGCCCCCGAGACCGGCACTCCGGCGGGGGAGGGGCTTCCCGATTTCGTCCTTGCCCCGTTCGCCCCCGAGGAGCTGGAGACCGTGGACGCCATGATCCGGCGCGCCGCCGACGCCTGCGAAGTCTGGGCGGCCGAAGGCGTCGAGCCGGCAATGAACCGGTTCAACGGGTGATGGCGGGTCCGGTCACCCCCTACCGCGCCAGCCGGATGCCGGTGAGCTGGAACCGTGTGTCCGCCGCCCAGAAGTTGCGGTAGCCGGGGCGGATGTGGTTCGCCGGGGTGGCGGCGGAGCCGCCGCGGAGGATGCGGACGTTGTCCATGAATTTGCCGTTGTATTCCATCAGCGGACCCTCGAACGGCCGGTAGCCCGGGTAGGGCTCGTAGTGGCTCGTGGTCCACTCCCAGAGATCGCCGCCCATCTGCTGCAGGCCGGCGTGCGGGCTCGCGGGGCGGGGATGGAGGGCTCCGGAATCCAGGAAGTTGGCCCCCTCTCCCGGGAAGCCGGAGAGGCGCGCGGCGTGCTCCCATTCGCGCTCGGTGGGGAGGCGGACGCCTTGCCAGCGGGCGTAGGCGTCGGCTTCGTAGAAGCTCACGTGGCCGACCGGCTCGTCCGGATCGACCGGCCGGTCTCCGGCGAGCGTCCAGTGGCTCCAGGTGTCGTCTCCCTCCCCGGTCTTCTCCCAATACAGCGGCGCGGTCCACCCTTCGTCGCGCACCTTGGCCCAGCCGTTGGAGAGCCAGAGGAGGGGATTGCGGTAACCGCCGGCGGCCATGAAGGCAAGATACTCGCGGTTGGTCACCAGCCGACTCGCGAGCGCGAAGTCCTCCAGCCAGGCCTTGTGGACGGGCATCTCGTTGTCCCAGCACCAACCGCCTTCGACGTTGCCGAAATCGTAGAGACCTCCCGCGAAGGGGACCCAGGTGAGCGGCGGGGCGGCCTCGTGCGGCGGGGGAGCGGCGTCGGCGCGGTAGGGCTCGCGCAGGCCGGGGACGTTGCTGCCGAGGATGTGCTTGACCTCGGTGACCAGCAGCTCCTGGTGCTGCTGCTCGTGCTGGATGCCGGTGACGATCAGAAAACCGAGCCGCTCCAGGTCCTCCTCGGGCGCGGTGCGGAGAAGCTCCGCCATGCGGGCGTCGACCGACTCGCGGAAGCAGAAGATCTCCTCGGTGGTCGGCCGGGTGACCAGGCCGCGGTGGTCGCGGCGGATGCGCGGTCCCAGGGTCTCGTAGTAGGAGTTGAGGACGTATTCGAGCCGGGCGTCCTCGGCGCGATAGAGACCCCAGGGCTCGAGGACGTTCTTGGCGAAAAACCAGGTGGTGTGGCCGAGGTTCCACCAGGGCGGGCTGACGTCCGGCATGGACTGGATGCGGAAGTCCTCGGGCCGCAAAGGCCGGCAGAGGTCGAGGCTGAGCTGGCGGGTGGCGGTGTAGCGGTCGAGGAGCTGCTCACGGGTCACGGTGGGGGTCCCTCCCGGTGCCTTACCCTATCAAAGAGGCCGGCCGACGGCGGCCCTGGTAGAATGGCGCGATGCACCGAAGGCTCTGGATCGTCCTGCTTCTCGCCCTCGCCGCGCCGGCACTCTGCGCCCAGGACGTCCCGGACACGCCGGGCCTGGAGGGTTTCAACATCCCGGCGACCGGAACGTACTTCTGGCGCTATGTGCCGCCGGACCTGCCGAAGGACCGGCCGCTGCCGGTGGTGGTGTTCTTCCATGGCTCGGGTGGCAAGCCGGAGAACTACTTCAACTTCATCCTCGGCCCGGCGCGGACGGCCGGGTGCGTGCTGGTGATGCCGAAGTCGAACAACGGGCTGGGCTGGGGCGATCCCTTGGACGAGCTGTCGGTCAGCGAGAGCCTGCGAATGACGCGCGCGGCAATCCAGGTGGACGAGCGGCGGATCTCGGTCTCCGGCCACTCGGCGGGCGCGGCCTACGCCTATCTGATCGCCTACCAGACGCGCCAGCGCTACAGCGCCGTGTTCACCATGGGCTCGCGGTATTACGAGGTGACCTCGGTCGCCGATCCGCTCTACAAGGCGCCGATCCGGATGTACTACGGAACCGAGGACCCGAACTATTTCCAGGGCTCGTACGCGGCCTTGAAGCAGCAGTGGGAGCGGCTCGGGGTGCCCTGGGAGGACGAGATCCGCGAGGGGGCGTTGCACCAGGAGATGTACACCTCCACCACCACCCGGGGGTTCCAGTTCCTGGTCGGCAAGAGCTACCCGGGCGCCTCTGCGGCGTGCGAACCGGGGCCGAACGTCCTGTGCCTGCGCGACGGCCGTTTCCGCGTCGAGGTCACCTGGCGCGACTTCTCGGCGCGGACGGGGCAGGGCACGGTCTCCTCCTGCTCGGCGGAAGGCTCGGGCATCTTCTGGTTCTTCGATCCGAGCAACTGGGAGATCCTGGTCAAGGTGCTCGACGGCTGCGCGCTCAATCAGCGGTACTGGGTGTTTCTCGCCGGGATCACCAACGTCGAGTACACCTTGACGGTGACCGACACGCTCACCGGAGCGACCGCGACGTACCACAATCCGCTCGGCACGACCGCCGTCGGGGTCAACGACACCCAGGCTCTCGCCGTCTGTCCGTGAGCCGGCCGTGAGCACGTCGCCGCTCTCCCGCGCCCAGCGCGGTCTCTGGTTCCTGCATCGCCTGCGGCCGGAGAGCGCGGCCTACAACCTCGCCACCGCCGCACGGGTGCTCGGCGCACGGCCGGCCGCGGAGATCCGCGCCTTTTTCCAGGGCATGGTCGACCGCCACGCGGTGCTGCGCGCCACCTTCCACCGCGAGGGGGAGGAGCCGGTTCAGCGGGTGCACGCGAGCGTGGAGGTGGCGTTCGCGGAGATCGATGCGCGTGGCTGGACGGAGCGCGAGGTTCGCGCGGCGATCGAGGACGCCGCCTGGCGCCCGTTCGACCTGGAGCGCGGGCCGGTGTTCCGGGTGGTCCTCCTCCGGCGCGAGGGGGAGCGGCTGTTGGTGGTCGCCATGCACCACATCGTGGCGGACTTCGGCTCGATCGGGCTGTTTCCGGCCGCCGGAGAGCGGGAGGGGAAGGACTACGCCGATTTCATCGCCTGGCAGTCCGAGCTGCTCGCCGGAGCGGAGGGGGAGCGGCTGTGGAGCTGGTGGCGCGACCGGCTCGCCGGGTTGCCGGAGCTGGATCTGCCGGCGGATCGGCTGCGGCCGGATCACCCCGAGGCGGCGCCGGAGAGGGCCGGCCTCGCCACCGGGAGGATCGATCCGGCGACGCTCGCGCCGCTCAAGGCGCTCGCCCGCTCGCGGCGCGCCACGGTCTACGTGGCGCTCCTCGCAGCCTTCCACGCCCTGCTGCACCGCCTGACCGGCCAGGAGGATTGCGCCGTGGGCTCCCCGGCGTCGGGCCGGCCGAAGGGGTTCGGCCGGACGTTCGGCTATTTCACCAACCCGCTTGTCCTGCGGGCGGATGTCGCCGGCGATCCCCCCTTTCGCGAGCTGCTCGACCGCACGCGGCAGACGGTGGCCGAGGCCCTGGAGCATCAGCATTTTCCTCTCGCCCTCCTGGTGGAGCGGCTGCGGCCGGGGGGCGAGCTGTTCCGTACGCTGTTCGTGCTGCATCAGGGACCCGAGGGGCTGGTGCGGCTGGTTCTCGGCAAGGACGGGGGCCGGTTGCCGCTCGCCGGGTTCGAGCTGGAGTCGGTCGCGCTGCCGCCGCGCGCCGCGCCGTTCGATCTGACGCTCGCAGCCGGCGAGCTGGACGATGGGCTCGCGCTCGATCTGGTCTATGCCACGGCCCGGTTCGACGCACCCACCGCGGCGCGCTGGCTGGAGCACCTGGGCCATCTGGTCGCGGGAGCGGTGGCGCAGCCGGAGACGCCGGTCTCCGCC
The DNA here is from genome assembly GCA_002420005.1 of Holophagales bacterium UBA5704. Lineage (GTDB taxonomy): Bacteria > Acidobacteriota > Thermoanaerobaculia > Multivoradales > UBA5704 > UBA5704. Next base: position 24,569 of record DIHE01000033.1, read on the forward strand.
CTGCCGCTGCTCGGTGCGGCGGAGCGTCACCAACTGCTCATCGAGCTGAACGACCGCGGCGCGGTCGATCTCCTCTGGCCCACGCTCCACGCGGGGTTCGACCGGCAGGTGGAGCGGACACCGCACGCCCTGGCGTTGATCGACGGCGAGCGGCGCCTCACCTACCGCGAGCTGCACGAGCGCGCGGCCGAGCTGGCGGAGCGGCTGCGCGGGATGGGCGTCGGCCCCGAGACCGTGGTGGGCGTCCGCCTGCCGCGCACCGCCGAGCTGATCGTCGCGCTCCTCGGCGTCCTGAAAGCCGGCGGCGCCTACCTGCCGCTCGATCCCGCGTATCCGGAGGAGCGGATCGCGTTCATGGTGGAGGATGCGCGGGCGGCCCTCGTCCTGGCTGACTCCGGGTGGGAGGGGGCGCCCTCTCCCGCGTTGCGGGGGAGGGTCGGGGAGGAGGGCCTCGCCTACCTCATCTACACCTCGGGCTCCACGGGCCGGCCCAAGGGCGTGGCCATCGGGCACGCCGCCGCGGTGCGGCTGGTGGCGTGGGCGGGGCAGGCGTTCTCGGCCGCGGAGCTGCGCGGAGTCCTCGCCGCGACGTCGATCTGTTTCGACCTGTCGATCTTCGAGATCTTCGGCACGCTCTCGGCCGGGGGCACGGTGATCCTGGCGGAGAACGCCCTGGCGCTTCCCGAGCTGCCGGCGGCCGGGGAGGTCGGGCTCCTCAACACGGTGCCTTCGGCCCTCGCCGAGCTGCTGCGCCTGGGTGGGCTGCCGGTGTCGGTGCGCACGGTGAACCTGGCGGGGGAAGCGCTGCCGCGCCGCTTGGCCGAGGAGCTGCTGCGACGCCATCCCGGCGTGCGGCTGCTCAACCTCTATGGACCCTCGGAAGACACCACCTACTCGACCTGGGCGGCGGTTCCTTCCGATGCCTTGGAGCCGGCGATCGGCCGGCCGGTGGCGGGGACGCGGGTGCATCTGCTCGACCGCGCGCTGCGTCCGGTGCCGCTGGGCGGGCGCGGCGAGCTCTGCCTGGCCGGCGACGGTCTCGCCCGCGGCTATCTCAGCCGGCCGGAGCTGACCGCCGAGCGCTTCCTTCCCGATCCGTTCGCGGAGCAGCCCGGGGAGCGGATCTACCGGACAGGTGATCTCGCGCGCTGGCGGGCGCACGGGGAGCTCGCGTACCTGGGGCGCGCCGACCGCCAGGTGAAGGTGCGCGGCTTCCGCGTCGAGCCGGGGGAGATCGAGGCGCTGCTGGCGGGCCACCCGGAGGTCCGCGACGCGGCGGTGGCGGTGCGCGACGGCCGCCTCGCCGCCTGGATCGTGCCGCGCGAAGGGGCTGCGCCGGACCTGCGCGCCTACCTGCTGGAGCGGCTGCCGCGGCACATGGTGCCCACCCTGTGGAGCACGCTCGCCGCCCTGCCGCTCACCGCCAACGGCAAGGTGGACCACCGCGCCCTGCCCAGCCCGGACGCCCCCACGGCCGGCGACGGCGCGCCGCGCAACGCCGTCGAGGAACGGCTCGCCGCCGTGTGGGCCGAGGTCCTGGGGCTGCCGCGGGTGGGCGTGCACGACAACTTCTTCCGCCTGGGCGGCGATTCGATTCTCAGCATCCGCGTGGTGGCCAAGGCGCGCCAGGCCGGGCTCCTCCTCACGCCCCGCCTGCTGTTCGAGCGCCAGACCGTGGCCGATCTCGCCGCTGCGGTGACCGTGGAGGACGCCCCGCCCGCCGAGGAGGACGACGAGCCGGCTCCGGGAGAGGCTCCGCTCACCCCGATCCAGCACTGGTTCTTCGCCGGCGAGCCGGTCGATCCGCACCACTTCAACCAGGCGGTGCTGCTGGAAATCCGCGGCGCGCTCGACGACGGGTGGCTGCGCCGCGCGGTGGCGGGGCTTCAGGAGCACCACCGGGTCCTGCGCAGAGGGGCCCTGCGGGACCTCGTCACCCACATCTGCCTCTCGGGTCTGCCCGGGACGCTCCACCGCCCCGCCCTCGAAGCTGCGGCGGAGCAGGTGCAGACGAGCCTCGACCTCACCACCGGTCCTCTGCTGCGCGCCGCCCGTTTCGATCTCGGCGCCGGGCGCGCCGGCCGCCTTCTCCTGGTCCTCCATCACCTGGTGGTGGACGGCGTGTCGTGGCGCATCCTGCTGGAGGACCTGGAGACGTTTCCGGATGTGCCACCGAAGACCACCTCGTGGCGCCGCTGGGCCGAGCGCCTCGCCGCGCACGCGCTCTCGGAGGAGACCGCCGCCGAGGCGGACTTCTGGTTGGGCCAGCCGGAGCCCGAGCCGCTGCCGGTGGATCTCGCTCCCGCCGGGGCTGCGGAGGACACCGAGGCCACGGCCGGCGCGGTGTCGGTGGCCCTTTCCCCGGAGAGCACGCGCGCGCTGCTGCGCGAGGCGTCCGCCGCGTATCGCACGCGGCCGGACGACCTTCTGCTCGCCGCGGTGGTGCACGCCTTCGCCCCCTGGACCGGCTCGCCGCGCCTCGTGCTCCACCTCGAAGGGCACGGCCGCGAAGAGCTGTTCCCGGGGGTCGACCTGTCGCGCACCGTGGGCTGGTTCACGACGCTCACCCCGGTCGCCCTCGACCTGGCCGGCGCGGACGATCCCGGCGCGGCGATCCGCCGGGTGAAGGAGGCGCTGCGGGCGATCCCCCGGCGCGGTCTGGGCTACGGCCTGCTGCGCCGGCTCGGCGATCCCGCGATCCAGGAGCGGCTCGCCGCGCGGCGGGAGCCGGAGGTGGTGTTCAACTACCTCGGGCAGCTCGATCTCGTGCTGCCCGAGGGCAGCCGCTTCGCCCCCGCCGCCGAGTCCTCCGGCACGCCGCGCAGCCCCCGCATGCGCCGCCGGCACCGCATCGAGATCAACGCCGGCGTGGTCGACGGACGGCTGCAGGCGCACTGGAGCCATGGGCGCACGGTCCATGCGCGCGCCACCATCGAGGCACTCGCCGCCCGGTTCCTCGCCGCGCTCGACGAGCTGATCGACCATTGCACCACCCCGGGGGCGGGTGGCTGGACGCCCTCCGACTTTCCGCTGGCACGGATCGGCCAGCAGGCGCTCGACCGGCTCACCGCCGGCGATCCGGCGATCGAGGACCTCTATGCGCTCTCGCCGATGCAGGCCGGCCTGCTCTTCCACGGGCTCTATGCGCCGGCCACCGAGATCTATTTCGAGCAGATGACCTGCACGCTCACCGGCGACCTCGACGCCGCCGCCTTCCGGCGCGCCTGGCAACGGCTGGTGGACCGCCACACCATCCTGCGCACCGCCTTCGCCTGGGAAGGGCTCGACGAGCCGCTCCAGGTGGTGCGTCAAGGCGTCCAGATCCCCTGGGTCGAACAGGATTGGCGCGCCGACCCCGACCCGGACGCCCGCCTGGCCGCCTTCGCCGCGGCGGATCGCCGACAGCCGTTCGACCTGCGCCGCGCCCCCCTGCTGCGCGCCGCCCTGCTGCGCACCGGGGAGCGCGAGCACCGCTTCGTCTGGAGCTTCCACCACCTGCTGCTCGACGGCTGGAGCCTGCCGCCGCTGTTCGCCGAGGTCTTCGCGCTCTACGAAGCGGAGAGAACAAAGCATCGGACAGATCCGACCGATCCGTCCGATTCCTTGCCCCCGCCCCGCCTGCCCTACCGCGACTTCGTCGCCTGGCTGGCGCGGCGCGACCGCGCGGCCGACGAGCGCTATTGGCGCTCCGCTCTCGCCGGGGTGACGGGCGCGACGCCGCTCCCCTGGGACACGGCGGCTCCGCCCCCCACGCGGGCCGAGGAGCTCACCCGCCACGAGGCCGCCCTGCCCGCGGCCTCCACCGCCGCCCTCGACGCCCTGGCGCGGCAGAGCGGCCTCACGCTCAACACCTTGCTCCAGGGCGCCTGGGGGCTCCTGCTGGCGCGCTGGAGCGGCCGGCGCGAGGTGCTGTTCGGCGCGGTGGCCGCCGGCCGGCCCCCGGAGCTGCCGGGGTTCGACACGGCGCTCGGCCTGTTCATCAACACCCTGCCGGTGCGCCTCGACGCCGCGCCCACGCGGCCGCTCACCGCCTGGCTCCAGGCGCTGCAAAGCGCGCAGATCGAGGCGCGCCAGCATGAGCAGACGCCGCTCGCCGAGGTGCAACGCTGGAGCGGCGCCGGCGGGCGCGAGCCGCTGTTCGCGAGCCTCCTGGTGTTCGAGAACTACCCCCTGGACGCCGCGCTCGCCGAAGGCTCCCGGGCCCTGACGCTCTCCGCCGTGAAAGCTCTGGAGAGCACGCACTACCCCTTGTCCCTCGCGGTCGTCCCCGACCGCCGCCTGCGCCTGCGGCTCACCCAGGACCGGCATCTCGAGCCGGTGACCGGACACCGCCTCCTGACCTGGCTGGAACGCCTCCTGGAGGCCTTCACCGCCGCGCCGGACCAGCCGCTCGACCGTTTCGAGCTGCTCTCTCCGGCCGAGCGCCATCAGCTGCTGGTGGAGTGGAACGACACCGCCGCGCCGCCCTTCCCCGAGGAGCGGCTCGACCGGCTGTTCGCGGCGCAGGCCGCCCGCACACCGCAGGCTCCCGCCGTGCGCTTCCGCGGCGAGGTCCTCACCTTCCACGCAATGGAAGAGCGGGTGGAGCGCCTGGCGGAGCGCCTGCGCACGGAGGGCGTGGGGCCGGACGTCCCCGTCGTGCTTCTCCTGGAGCGCAGCCTCGACCTGCCGGTCGCCGCCTTCGCGGTGCTCGCCGCGGGCGGCGCCTTCGTCCCGCTCGATCCCAAGGCCCCCGCCGAGCGGCTCGCCGCGCAGATCGCGAGCTGCGGCGCGCCGGTGATCGTCGACCGGGCCTGGCTGGCGCGGCAAGGCCCCACCGGCACGCCGGGAAGCCCGCTCCGGGCCGCCGGCTCGCCGGACGATCTCGCCTACATCATCTTCACCTCCGGCTCGACCGGCACGCCTAAGGGGACGCTGATCCGCCACCGCTCGGCGGCCAACCTGGTGCTGGCCTTGCAGCGGTCGGTCTACGCCGGCGCGCCGCCGGGGCTGCGCGTGGCGCTCAATGCCTCGATGGCGTTCGACGGCGCGATCAAACAGCTCGTACAGATCGCCGCCGGCCACTGCCTGGACCTGCTGCCCGAGGACGTGCGGCTCGATCCTGCGCGCCTCCCCCTCTACCTGGAGGCCCACACCGTGGACGCCCTCGACGTCACCCCCTCGCAGCTCCGGCTGCTGCGCGCCGAGGCACCGGCGCACCGGGCACCCGGCCGCGTGCTGGTCGGCGGCGAGGCGCTCGACGCGGCGCTGTGGGAGGCCCTGGCCGCGGAGGGGCGGACGGCGTTCTGGAACGTGTACGGCCCGACGGAGTGCACGGTGGACACCACCGCCGCGCGCGTCGAGCCCGGCTCTCCCCACGTCGGCCGGCCGCTCGCCAACATCACCGTCCATCTGCTCGATCCGGAGGGCCGGCCGGTGCCGCAGGGCGCGGTGGGGCAGGTCCACGTCGGCGGCGTGAGCCTGGCGCGCGGGTATCTCGGGCGCCCGGAGCTGACCGCGGCGGTGTTCGGCCCCGATCCGTTCTCGGGAGCCTCCGGCCGGCTGTACGCCACAGGGGACCTCGGACGCTTCCGCCGCGACGGCCGGCTGGAGCTGCTCGGCCGCGCCGACCGGCAGGTGAAGATCCGCGGCTTCCGCATCGAGCCGGGGGAAATCGAGGCCGTGCTGCGCCGGCACCCGGGCATCCGGGACGCCGCCGTGGTGCCGGGCGACGGCCCGGAGCCCCACCTCACCGCCTGGATCGAAGGCACCGTGGACCGGGCGCTCCTGCGGCCGTGGCTCCTCACCCGTCTGCCGGAGCCCATGGTGCCCTCCGAGATCGCCGTCCTCGATGCCCTGCCCAGGACCCTGAGCGGCAAGATCGACCGGCAAGCTCTGGCGGCCCGGGCGCCGGCCGCCGCCGGCCGGCCGTTCGAGCCGCCGGCCGGCGCGGTGGAGGAGAAGCTGGCGGACCTCTGGCGCGAGCTGCTGCGCGCCGACCGCGTCGGCCGCGGCGACAACTTCTTCGACCTGGGCGGCCACTCTCTGCTCGCCACCCAGCTCATGGTGCGCGTGCGCGATCATTTCGCGGTCGAGATCACCTTGCCGGCGATCTTCGAGGCCGCGGACCTCGCCGCGCTCGCCGCGGAGATCCGGGATCTCCGCCCGGAGGTCGACGACCCCGACGACCTGGAGCAGCTGATGGCCGAGCTCGACGGCTTCTCCGCCGATCAACTGGACGAGCTGCTCGCCGAGCTGCCGCACGACGAGGACACCCCATGAGCCTCAACGACCGTCTCTCCAACCTGAGCCCGGCCCAGCGCGAGCTGTTCGAGCGTCTGCGTCGCAAGACGGAGAAACCCGCGCGCCCGGCACCGCCTCCCCTCGAACCGCGGCCCCCGGGCGACGCCTGGCCGCTCGCCTTCGACCAGGAGCGTCTGTGGTTTCTCCACCAGCTCGATCCGGCGGACGTCTCCTACAACATCGACCTGGTCATGCGCTTCACAGGGCCGCTCGACGTCCCGGCGCTCACCGCCTGCCTGTTCGAGGAGGTCCGCCGCCACGAGGCCTGGCGCACCACCTTCCCCACCCGCGACGGCCTGCCCGTCCAGGTCGTCGCACCGCCGGCCCCGGTGCCGCTCCCCACGATCGACCTGGAAGGATTGCCGGAGGCGCTCCGCGCGGCGGAAGCGCTGCGGGTGACGCTCGCGGCGCTGCGCCTTCCCTTCGATCTCGCGCGCGGCCCTCTCGTCCGCTTCTGGCTGATCCGCCGCACGCCCCGGCTCCACGAGTGCGGCCTGGCGGCCCACCACATCGTGTTCGACGGCTATTCGTCGCAGATCTTCATGAACGAGCTCGCGCTCCTCTACCCCGCCTTCGCCGACCGCCGGCCGAGCCCGCTTCCCGCGCTCCCGGTGCAGTTCGCGGACTTCGCGGTCTGGCAGCGCGCCCTGCTCTCCGGCGAGGCGCTCGCGGAGCACCTCGACTACTGGACCGGCCATCTCGCCGGAGCGCCCCTGGTCCTCGACCTGCCCACCGACCGGCCGCGCCCCAGCCATGCCACCACCCGGGGCCGCCGCATCCCCCTCGCGTTCGGCCCTGCGCGCACGGCGGCGCTCAAGGCGTTCGCCCGCGGGCACCGGGTCACCTCGTTCATGACCTTCCTGGCGCTCTTCCAGACGTTCCTCGCCCGCCAGGCCGGCCAGGAGCGGGTGATCGTCGGCTCGCCGAATCTCAACCGCAACCACCCGGAGCTCTATGCGGTCATCGGATTCTTCCTCTCGCAATCGGTGTTCTGCACCGATCTCGGCGGCGATCCCTCCTTCCCGGAGCTGCTGGAGCGGGTGCGCCGGGTGACCCTGGACGCCTTCAAGCACCAGGACCTGCCGTTCGCCCGGCTGGTCGAGGCGTTGCAGCCGGAGCGCGACACGAGCCGGCCGCCGGTGGCCCAGGTGACCTTGCTCTACCAGGAAGAAGGAGCCGGCGCCGCTCCCGGACGCACCGGTCAGGTGGGAGCCTTGTGGATGGACCCGATCGAGCTCGACATCGGCGCGGCGGCCTCCGAGCTGACGCTGGCTCTCTGGGACAGCCCGGACGGATTCGCCGGCCACCTGGAGCACAACGCCGACCTGTTCGACACCAGCACCGCAGCCCGCTGGGCGGAAGGCCTGCTCGCCCTGACCGACGCCGTCCTCACCGGCACGGCCGCTCCCTTGAGCGCCCTCCCCCTGGAGAGCGAGGCCGCGGCGCACCAGGTCCGCCACGAGTGGAACGACACCGCCGCCCCGGCCGATCCACGGCCGGTCCACGAACGCTTCGCCGCCCAGGCCGAACGCACGCCGGACGCTCCCGCGATCCTCGACGGCACCCGGCGCTGGACCTACCGCGAGCTGGCCGCCCAGGTCGCCCGGCGCGCCGCCCATCTGCGCGCCCGCGGTCTCGGTCCCGAAGACCGCGTCGCCGTCCGCCTCCCCCGCTCGGCCGAGCTGGTCGCCACCCTCCTCGCCGTCCTGGAAGTGGGGGCTGCCTATGTGCCGCTCGATCCGGCCTGGCCGGCGGAGAGAATGGCGCTGATCCTGGAGGATTGCGGAGCAGCGTGGGTGGTGGAGGAGGAAGAGGGAAAGGACGGCAAGGACAACAAGGACGATGAACAAAGGTCCTTGGAGTCCTTGGTGTCCCTGCCGTCCTTGGCCTCCCCCCACCAGCTCGCCTACCTCATCTACACCTCCGGCTCCACCGGCCGGCCCAAGGCCGTGGGGATCACCCACGGCAACCTCGCCGCGTTCCTCACCTGGGCGGTGGCGGTTTTTCCGGAGCTCCGCGGCGGCGTGCTGTTCTCCACCTCGGTCTGCTTCGACCTCTCGGTGTTCGAGATCTTCGGCACGCTCACCACGGGCGGCACTTTGATCGTGGCGGAGCACGCGCTGGCCCTCCCCGACCTGCCCGCCGCAGGCGAGGTGGAGCTGGTCAACACCGTCCCCTCGGCGCTGGCCGAGCTTCTACGGCTGGGTCCGCTCCCCGCGTCGGTGCGCACCGTCTCGCTGTGCGGCGAGCCGTTCTCCCGCCGCCTCGCGGAGGCGATCGAGGCGCGGGGCATCCCGCGGGCGGTCAACCTCTACGGCCCGACGGAGGACACGGTCTACTCCACCTGGACCGAGGTGCCGCGTCGCGAGGCGCTGGAGCCGGCCATCGGGCGGTCGATCACTGGCTCGCGGGCCTGGGTGCTCGACCGCGGCCTGCGTCCCGTTCCCCTCGGGGCGCGCGGTCTGCTGTACCTGGCCGGAGACGGTCTGGCGCGGGGCTATCTCGGCCGGCCGGACCTGACCGCCGAGCGCTTCGTCCCCGATCCTCTGGCGGAAGCCCCGGGCGAGCGGATGTATGCGACCGGTGACCTCGCCCGCTGGCGCGCCGCCGGCACCCTCGAATTTCTCGGCCGCGCCGACCGCCAGGTGAAAGTGCGCGGCTTCCGCGTCGAGCCCGCCGAGATCGAAGCGGCGCTCGCCGCGCTCCCCGGAGTCGCCGCGGTCGCCGTGGCCCTGCGCGACGGCCGGCTCGCCGCCTGGCTCGTGCCCGCCACGGGAACCGATGGCCCGGCGCTCCTCGAAACCGCCCGCGCCGTCCTGCCCGACCGCCTGCCCCGCCACATGATCCCGGCTCTGTGGGCCTGGCTGCCCGCCCTCCCCCAGACGCCGAACGGCAAGGTGGACCACCGCGCGCTGCCGCTCCCCGGCGCCGCCGCGGACGACGCCTTCGTGGCACCGCGCAATGCCGTCGAAACGCAGCTCGCGGAGATCTGGGCGGAGCTGCTCGGCCTGCCCCGGGTCGGCGTGCACGACAACTTCTTCCGGCTCGGTGGCGATTCGATCCTGAGCGTGCGGGCGATCACCCGCGCGCGGGAGGTCGGATTGCCTCTCGATCCCTATCAGATGTTCGAACGGCAGACCATCGCCGAGCTCGCCGCCGCCGTCCCGCAGAGCATGGACCAACTCGCGGATGAGCTGAGCGAGCTGCCACCGGACGAGCTCGACGCCCTGCTGGAGCAGCTCGAAGGAGAATAGTCTCAGGAACGGCGGAAGACGCCCGGGCTGACGCCGAAGCTCTTCCGGAACACGTTGTTGAAATGGCTCTGGTCGGTGAACCCGGCCGCCACCGCGATCTCCGCCAGCGGCGCCGTGCTGCGCCGCATCAGCCGGCGCGCCCGTTCGAGCCGGCAGCGCCGCACGTACTCGCCCGGCGCCATCCCGAAGCTCCGCCGGAAGCGCCGCGCGAGATGCACCGGATGAACACCCAGCTCCCTGGCCACCTCGGCGATCGACGTCGGCCCCACCCCGCACGCCGTATCGCGCAGCAGCTCGCGCGCCCGGCGGAGCCAGCCCGGTGCCCCGCCCGCCTCCGCCTCGCGCTCCTTGCCGGTGCGCCGGAGCAGCTCGAAGCCATGCGCCTCGGCGATGGCACCCGCCAGGTCATCGTGGCCCTGCGCCTCGGTGAGCAGTTGGTGCACCAGACCGATCGCCGACGCCGGCAGGCAAACCTCCCGATCCGGGAGCTGTGTCTCCGCGGCAACCTCCGCGAGGGTTTCCGCGGGGACGGACAGCGCAGCGAAGACGCACCGCGAGGGATCGTCGCCGGCAAAGCCGTCGCGATGGACGGTCCCCGGGGGGCTGTAGATGATGCGCGGCGAGGAAGCGTCCGGCGGCGGCGCAGCGGCGGTCACGTAAGCCCCGCGCAGCGCGAACACGAAGTGCGCTTCTTCATGCCGATGGAGCCGGACCTCGCGCTTCGCCATCATCGGAGTGAAACGCCCCAGCGCAAAGCCCCCGACCTCCCGCGTCTCCACCGCCCATCCGAAGAAGCGTCCGAACCCCATCCTGACCATCGCCTCGTCGTTGTCGATCGTGCCTGCCATGCCGACAGTACGAGGCACCCCTCTCCGATGTTACGCCGGCTCGGCCACCGCCACGCGGCTCCTGCGGGTCCTCCACAGGAGCCAGGCGCTCGCCCCGGCGAAGAAAAGCGTACAGAGGAAGCTCCCCTCCGGACCCTCTGCGCCACCGGTCAAGGCGTCCGGCCCGATCGGAACCATCTGGACGAGCAGTGCGGGCACCTGCAGGTCGAGACCGGTGATCGGAATTTCAAAGCCCACGCCCAGGAGCCAGTTCCACCCCGCATGCCAGCCCATGACGCCCCAGATCTCGCCGGTCTTGAGCGCCCACGCGCAGGCGAACAGGGAGAAGAGAAAGGTCAGCAGCATGGAGCTCCAGGGCGTTCCGGGGCCGTAGTGCAGAAACACGAACACCAGCGAGGTCAACACGACGCCCACGACGACGTTGAATTTGCGGGCGACGGCCGAGAGGAGCCAGCCGCGAAAGAGGATCTCCTCGACGCTCGACTGCACCGCAAAGCCGGCCAGAAGAATCCCGATCTTCAGCAGGTCGACCGGCGCGAAAAAGGCCTTCGCGATCTCCTCCGCGCGGTATCCCCCCGCGGCCCAGATCGCCGCCACCACCGCCGACGAGGTCGCGAGCCCGATCGCCAGGCCCCTCAGGAACGTCCGCACCCGTCGGCCCCCGGTCAGGCCGAGGGTGGCCAGGGAGCGCCGCTCGACGAGCCGCACCCAGGCCAGCAGGAGCAACAAGGTTGCGCCGAACTCGACGAACAGCAGGGAGCACAACCCCGCGAAATTCAGGGGCTTGCCCATCGCATCCACCAATTGGAAATGCTGCTCCACGCTCGACAAGACGATCATGGGCAGCGCGACGATCAAGATGCAGAGAAACGGGGCCAGAGCGCCCCAGGGAAGCCAGCCTTTCGCAGGCTCGGGGGAGTAGAGAGCGGTTGGTTGCATGGCGGCACTCTAGAGCGGTCGGCCGGCCACCGTCTTGTATGGATGCAACCTGCGGGGCGAGGGGACGGCCGGCCTCGGTCACTACGCCGGGTGCATAGAGGTAGGTAGAGATGGAAAAGAAGCCAACCCCCTCTACGGCACGGCTTTGGCCTGCGGCGCGGCGGGATCGTCACCCTCCCAGACGGCAAGGTCGAAGGTGACATCGGGACTGTCGGGCTGGAGCGCATACGCTTCAGCCGTGGCCCGCTCCTGAGCCCTCCAGAGCGCCTTCAAGGCATCGTCTCGCGCCGGCCCATCAGCTTCTCCAACCAGAGGTGCTGTCATCGACCCGAGTATATGTCCGGCATCCTCCCCGCGTGTCTCTCCGTGAGGCGCATTCCCGCGACCCTCCCAAAAATGGCCGGGCCTTCGGCCCATCCATTTGAAAGCCGGCGAGACGCCAGCGGTCCCAGGGGGCGCGCGTCGGAGCCTTGGTGTCTTTGCAGAGGCGGCCTGATAGCATCTCCCCCCGTGACGGCCGCCACCGACGACCCTATCCTCGCCGCAGCGCGGGCCGGCGACGCCGAGGCGCTCGATGCGCTGCTGCGGCAGTACCAGCCGCGCGTCTATCGCTTCGGCCTGCACATGTGCCGCGACGCGGAGGACGCCAAGGACGTCTTGCAGGAGACTCTGCTCGCCGCAGCGCGCTCGCTCCAGGGTTTTCGCGGCGCGTCGTCCTTGTCGAGCTGGCTCTACTCGATCGCCCGCGGCTTCTGCATCAAGAAGAGGCGGCGCAGCAAGTTCGCCCCGCGCGAGGAGATGCCGCTCGACCCCGAATCGCCGGCCTTCGAGGTGGCCGACCCCGGGCCGTCCCAGCACGAGGCGCTGGTGAGCCGCGAGGTCGAGGCGGCGGTGGAAGCGGCGATCCGCTCCCTCAAGCCGGCGTTTCGCGAGGTCCTCCTGCTGCGCGATGTCGAGGGGCTCACCGCTCCCGAGGTCGCCGCGGTGCTGGGTCTCCGTGTCGAGGCGGTCAAGAGCCGCCTCCACCGGGCACGCGCCGCCGTGCGCGAGCATCTCCAGCCGCTGCTCGCCGGGACGGCGCCTCCCGCCTCCGCCGACTGTCCGGACATCTCCGTGCGCCTGTCCCAGTATCTGGAAGGCGAGATCAGCCGCGCCTCCTGCGCCGATCTCGAATCCCACGTCGCCACCTGCGCCCGCTGCCGCCACGCCTGCGATACCCTGCGCGAGGCGCTCGGCGTCTGCCGCGCGCTCCCCGAGCCCACCGTCCCGCTTGAGGTGCAACAGGCGGTGCGCGCCGGAATCCGCCGACTGCTCGCCCCTGTGCCCGGGAGATCCGATGACCACCGATAGCCAGACGCCGCAGAAACCGGTGCAGATCCGGCTCAGCCAGATCCTCCGCGCCGCCTACGCGCTCCTCGTAGGGCTTCTCCTGTTCACTCTTCTCTCGGCGGCCCTCGGCCGGCTGGCCGGTCTCGAGGTGTCACCCCGCGAGGGGATGGAGAAGGTCGGCGCCGCCCTTCTCAGCCTGATCGTCACCGCTCTATTGACCGGCTACGCGACGGCCCGCATCGCCGGGATCTGGCAGCTCTGGTTGAGCGCCGCGCTGGGCGCCTTTCTGGCGATCAGCACCGGGGCCTCGCATCTCACCTGGCAAGGGCTGCCGTACGCCGCCGCGTTGCCGGTCTCCCTGCTCGCTCTCGTGCCGGCCGCCGTGGCGGGCGCCTGGGCAGCCGGCTGGATGGCGCGCCGCCAGAGCCGGAAGCTCGCCGAAGAGCCCCTCTCCTGGCCGATCGAAATCCGGCAGCGCTCCGGGTTCCTCTGGTTCGCGATCCTCCTCTGCGTCGGGATGACCGGAGCCGGCCTCTGGGCGCTGCGCTTCGAGGACACCCCCCCGCGGGTCTGGGAAGGCATCCTCGTCTTCGGCGCCGGAGCCCTGTTTCTGACCTGGCGCGCCCTCTTCGGCAAACCGCACGCGATCCTCCGCGACGAAGGCATCGAGCTGGCGGCCTTCCGGTCGCTCATCCCGTGGTCCGAGATCGAGAGCGCCGCACCGAGCCCGCTCAACCCCCTCGAAGCCGTCCGGCTCCGCGTACGCGACCCGCAGCGCTACCTCGCCCGCCTCACGCCGCTCCAGCGGGCGCTCACCCAGACCGGCGAAAGGGAGCCCAACTTCACCATCGGCCTGACCGGGACCCGTTTCACCCCCGAGACCCTCTGCGACCTCATCCGCCCCCGCCTGGGGACCGGCTGATCGGCCCGCGCAGGACGTGCGTCGCGATCTGGAGGTCCTGCACGGCGACGCCGGTCAGGTCCGCGATCGTGATGTCGTCGGCGCCGCGGGGTGGCCGATCCGGGGTGGCGAGGAGCTTCCCGAGCTCGACGATGCGGGCCGGATCGAGCAGCCCGGCCTGGACGGCGCCGGCCAGCTCGCCGTGGTCCACGCATTGCGAGACGCTGTCCGCCACCACCAGGTCGGCGCGGGCGACCAGGTGCGGATCGAGCTCCTGCTTGCCCGGAGCATCGGCACCCATCGCCGTGATGTGGGTGCCCGGGCGGACGTCCTCCAGCCTGAGCAGCGGCTCGCGGGCGCTGGTCGTGGTGACGATCAGGTCGCACGTCGCCGCGAGGTGCCGCACGTCCCGCGTCGTCTCGACGTGGAATCCCTCCTGCGCCATCTCCTGCTCGAACGCGGCCAGCCGCTCGTCGCTGCGACCCCACACGGTCACCTCGCGGCAGGCGGTGACTTGCGGCAACATCCGCAACTGAAACCGTGCCTGGCCGCCGGTGCCGACGATCCCGATGCGGGCAACGGGATGGCGCGCCAGGTGGCGGGCGGCGATCGCTCCGGCCACCGCGGTGCGCACCTCGGTCAGATAACCTTCGTCCAACAGAATCGCCGCCGGCTCGCCGATGTCCTGCCGAAAGAGGAGCATGAGGCCATTCGTGACCGGTAGACCGCGCGCGAGATTGCCGGCGAATCCGGAGGCGATCTTGACCACGAAATATTCGTCGCCCTGCACGTAGCCATATTTGATATGAACGTCCCCCGCCGCCGGCGGATCGAACGCCAGATAACCGACCGGCGGCACCACCGTCCGGCCTTCCGAATACCATGCAAACCCGCGTTCAATATCAGTGAGCAGCGTCGTTTCATCGATCCGCTGCTTGATCTGATCGAGCGTGAGGATCACCGGCTCACTCATCGAGCACCTCCCGGAGCTTGGCCGGAGCGATGTTGCCGCCGCACAGCACGATGGCGATGGATTTGCCGGCCCAGCGCGCGGCGGTCTTGCGCCAGGCCGCCACCGCGACCCCGGCGGCGCCTTCGATCACCAGATGATGCTCGACCAGGACCAGGCGGATCGCGTCCGCAATCTCCGCTTCGCTCACCAGAACACATTCGTCGATCAGCTCGCGCGCGAGATCGAACGTCACCGCGCCGGGCTCGGCTCCGCCCGCTGTGCCGTCTGAAAGTGTCGGTTTTTCCGCGACCGGCACGATCCCGCCGGCCTGGAGGGCGACGTAGAGCGAAGGCGCATGCTCCGGCCAGCAGCCGACGATCCGGATGCCCGGTCGCACCGCCTTGAGATAGCTCGCGATGCCGGAGACGAGACCGCCGCCGCCGACCGCGATGAACACGGCATCGAGCCGCGGGCATTGGCGCGCCAGCTCGACGCCGACGGTCCCCTGGCCTGCGATCACGTCGAGATCGTTGTACGGAGAGATGTAGACCCGCCCGCCTTCTTCCGCCACCCGGCGGGCGTGCAGCTCCGTCTGGTCGCTGTCGGTGTGGAAGAGCTCGAGGGTGACGGAGGCATACCGGCCGAGCGCCGCGAGCTTGCCGGGAGACACCGTGGTGGGGAGATAGATCGTGCCGCGCCCGCCCACCAGGTCCAGCGCGTGCGCCACCCCGCGACCATGATTGCCCGTCGAGGCGGTGACCACCCCGCGCACCAGCTCCCCCAGCGGCAGGGTGAGGACCTTGTTGCAGGCGCCGCGCAGCTTGAACGAGCCGGTGTGCTGCAGGTTCTCGCACTTGAGCCACACCGCCGTCTCACGCCCCCCGGCCTCGGCCGCGAGGACCTCGCTGCGCTCGACCGGCGTCTCCCTGACCAGCGGACGGAGCCGCTCGGCTGCCGCCCGGATGGGCTCGACGAGCGCGGCCGGACCAAGATGCGTCTCGCTCATGCGCGGCACAGTAGCAGATCGCGCTACCATCCTGTGCTCATGGCCCGCATCGTCCTGACCTCCTTCGGCTCCCTCGGGGACATCCACCCTTACCTCGCGCTCGGCCTCGGCCTGCGCGACCGCGGGCATCGCGTCGCCCTCGCCACCCATGGGTTCTATCGCGACAAAGTCGAAGCCGAAGGGATCGACTTCTTTCCCCTCCGGCCGGAGGGAGATCCGAACGACCGCGAGCTGGCCGCCCTGCTCATGGACATCAAGAAAGGGCCGGAGCGCGTGCTGCGCGGCATCGTGTTGCCGGCGCTCCGCGAGACCTACGAGGACCTGCGCGCCGCCGCGGAGGGCGCCGACCTCCTGGTGGGGCATCCGCTGACCTTCGCGGTGCCGCTGGTCTCCGGCGTGCTCGGCATCCCCTGGGCCTCGGCGGCCCTCGCGCCGCTCAGCTTCTTTTCCGCCTTCGATCCACCGGTGCTGGCGCCCTTCCCCTGGCTCGCGCACCTGCGCGCCCTCGGACCCTGGGTGAACCGCCAAGTGATGAATTTCGGCCGCCGCACCGTCCTGCCCTGGACGGAGCCGGTGCGCCGCCTGCGGCAGGAGCTGGGCCTCCCGCCGGGCGAGAACCCGATCTTCGAAGGCCAGCATTCGCCGTCGCTCGTGCTGGCCCTGTTCTCCTCCCTCCTCGGCGCCCGGCAACCGGACTGGCCGCCGCAGACGGTCGCCGCCGGCCACCTCTTCTACGACCGCCACGGCGCACCGGCCGCGCTGTCGGCCGAGGTCGAGGCCTTCCTCGCCGCAGGAGAGGCGCCGCTGGTCTTCACCCTGGGCTCCGCCGCGGTCCTGAACCCGGGAACCTTCTTCGCGGAGAGCGCCGCGGCGGCTAAGAGCCTCGGCCGGCGGGCGATCCTGGTGGGGGCTGAAACCCAGGAAGGCCTGCCGTCGTCCATCCTGGCCGTCCCCTACGTCGCCTATTCGCAGCTCTTCCCGCGCGCCGCCGCGATCGTGCACCAGGGGGGCATCGGCACCGTAGGGCAGGCCCTGGCCGCGGGCCGGCCGATGCTCGTGGTGCCGTTCAGCCACGACCAGCCGGACAACGCCGCCCGCCTCGTCCGCCTCGGCGTCGCCCGCACCCTCGGCCGCCACCGCTACCGCGCCGCCCCCGTCGCCGCCGAGCTGCGCCAGCTCCTCGACGATCCTAGCTATGCCGAACGCGCCACGGAGGCCGGGGAGCACGTGCGCGGCGAGACGGGGCTCGCCACGGCATGCGCGGCGATCGAGCGGCTGCTCGGCGGGGCCGGCCGCCGGTAGGGACCGGGCCGCACGGATCGCAAAGGGCCTGCCGCGGAATCAGTACGGCAACTGCGTGGCGAGCCGCACCCTGCGCCGGGCATGAATGCCCGGGCT
>DIHE01000033.1:41697-57061 GCA_002420005.1 Holophagales bacterium UBA5704
CAGCAGCGCCGTCTGAAGACGGCTTCAAGCCCCGTTCACGGGGCGCCGTTGATAGCCCGGCGATTCATCGCCGGGCGAAGAGGACCGCGCCGCCGCAGCTATTTCGTGATCGAGCAGAGAAGGCGGTCACAGCTCGAAAGGTGGGCAACCCTCGAAGGTCTTGCGGCGCAGCCGCGCTTCCTGGAGACCCGGAAGCTGATTGGAGGCCTCGGTCAGGACGTCCCACCAGTTGGCCGGCATCCGGGGCCGGTCGCGGCGCAACGCCAGGACATCCTCCGGCGTCGTGGGGATGTCGCGCTCGAGCTCCCGCAGGTCGAGCGGCTCAGAGGATCTCGTCGAAGCGGTCACCGAGGCCATGATCTTCAAAGTACCTCCGGACGGCCCCTCGGTCAACGCCGGGGAGGCGGACGAGGAAACGGAGGTCCTCTTGATCCCGGAAGACCCGTTCCGGATCGTTCTTGAGCGCCGCCACCTTCAGGGCGGCGAGGTGCTCGGGACTGGGGACGGGAGCCTCCCGCCCGCCGGGTCCCGGAACCCGGCGGCAGGCGCCGAACAACTTCTCGGCCGTCTCGCCCCGGACGTAGACGAAATCCAGATCCCCCTGGGCCGGGTCGGAGTGGGAGTGATTCGAATAGCCACCCGACCGGTGGAGAGTCCTGTACCCACGGGCTTCCAGCCACCGGATGAGAGCGTCCTGGACGGCAAAGTCGACGACCAGATCCAGATCCACCGTGGTCCGGGGAAGCCCATACATGGCAAGCGCCACTCCTCCGATCACCGCATGGCGGGCACCCTGGCCCTCCAGGAAGTCGGTCACGGCTTGCAGGACGCCGGCAAAGTTCATTCCCGGATCGTACCGCGCCGCGGGCGCCGGCCCAACGGGCCGGGAGAATCTAGCCCAGGGATGAGGCCGAAGGCCGATTCCCTGGGGAATGAGCCGGTCCCTCACCGCGGCCTGAAGGGCCGCGAGAGAGGCGACCGGAGTCGTCTTCAGTGGCCGCCCACCACGATTGCGTCGGAAGGCTCCGGCACCACACCCACCTCGAGCAGCCGATCGGCGGAGAAGATCGTGCTTGACGAGCCCGTGTCGAGGACGGTATCGCCAAGACAGAGGCTTCGCCCACGGAAGGTCAAGACCACCTCCACGTAGGCCAGTCCATGCGCCAGCCGAATCTTCATCCCGCGGCGCGGAGACCCGGCAGGAAGCGTTCGGTGATTTCCAGCTCTTCGCGGTCGCTGTGGACCACATAGAGCTCCCGCAACGGGGCGTCGCGGTGGAGCCTCAAGTACGACCGGAGAGCGGTTTCACCATCTGTGAATGCATCGACCACGGCCATCTCCTCCAGTTGCCGCTTCCCCGATCTCGAATGCGCCAGCAGCGCCTCGATCAGGAGCCACTGGTGAGGGTAATGCCGGCGGATGTCAGTCCACGTCATGGAGAGCCTCCGGGTCCAAGCTTACCGCAGGAAGCCTCACCGCCAGAAAGCCAGCCGCGACCACCAAGGCTGCGGATTGAGGAAAGGCTCGCACACGTCCTCACCCTCACGGTCGGGGCCGAGAATGGGGGCCGCCTGGATGTCCCCCGCGGTGAGCAGGCGCTCGGCGATGCGCTCGACATTGCGGCCCGTCTTCGGGTCCTTGACCGTGACCCACAAACCGTGGAGCTTTTCCCGGCACACCGTCTCGGGCAGTGAGAGCGGCTCGTTCTTCGCCCAGTCGCCGGGTCCCATCAGCCAGCCGACGTCCCACACGCGGGCGGTGTGGTCATCCGACCCGGTAACGATGCGGGTGCCGTCCGGGGAGAAGGATGCCGAGTTGACCCTGGATTGATGGCCTTCCAAGGCAACGCTGGTCCAGGCGCCATCCTCGCCGCGGCTCCACAACCGGGCGGTGTTGTCATACGACGCGGTGACGATCCGCGCCCCGTCCGGGGAGAACGACGCAGAGGCGACGGCGTGGCCGGCCTCGAACGCCTTCTGGGCGGTGGCGGCGATCAACTCCACTCTTTGCCGCTCCAGATCCCGCCGACCGGCCACCACCAACCAACCACCCACGAGCGTGACGATCGCCACAGCCAACAGCAAAACACCGACCCGCCGCGGCATGGCGCGCTGGCGGGCCAGGCGCCGGACCTCGGCGGCGCGCGCGGAGTCTTCGGCCTGCCGGCAGGCATCCAGATAGTCGCGCGGCACGCCTTTGAAGGCCTTTTCAAAGTCTTCCCGGCGCGCTACCGCCTCGGCCTCGGCGAGCCGTGCGCCACGGTGGGCGAGCCAGTCGGCCGCACTCGCGTTCTTACTCCAGGCCGCGGCCGCCCGCCCGACCTCCTGCTGCGTCGCAAGAGCCCCGCGCTCCTGATCGTGCCACCGCTGCAGGGTCGGCCAGCGGCGCAGCAGGGCTTCGTGGGCCACCTCGATCACGGTCTCCTCGGTGCCGCCTTCCAGGACCCGCCGGTCGACCAGGAGCAGGCGGCGATCGATCAGCCGGTCGATCAGGCCGCGCGCTGCGTCCGGAAGGTCCGCCCGGCACGCGGTGCGGCGCACCGGCTCGCCATTGGCTTCGTTGACGCCCATCAGGTGCGGCACGAAGGCGCGTTTCAGGAGCGCCTCGCGCTCGGCGGCGGCGACCGAGATGCGCGGCTCCGCGTCCGGCCTGGCGAAAGCATCGCCCACCGCGGCCTCGATCGAGCCCTGCACGCCGCCGAGGGCTTGGTAGTCGGCTTCGGTCAGCTTCCCATCGCCGCCGTGCTCGACGTAGAGCCTTTCCAGGGTGAAGCCGAGGAGCGGCAGCGCGTCGGCGCCCTGGGCGTCGGCGAGCAGGGCGGGGGCCAGACCGGGCTCGAGGGTCAGCGGCCGGCCCGCGGCGGTTACGCGATCGGCCGGGCCGTCGATCACGCTGCGGTAGTCGGCGGCGGCGAGGGGCGGCAGGTTGAACGGCTCCTGGGGCAGTCCGGCCAGCGCTTCGGCGGACTGCAAAGGCTCGTAGGCATCCGAGCGGATGGTCACCAGGGCGAGCGCTTCGGGGCCGTGACGCAGGATCTCCGCGAGACGGGTGAGGAAGAGGCCGGCTTCGCCGGGGTCGACGCCGCGGACGGTGGTGAACAGCTCCTCCGCCTGGTCGATCGGCAGGACGAGGGTGGGCGGTTTGGCGCCCTCCGGCAGATCCCGGGTAGCGGCGGTGCGCAGGTCGGCGAGCCGGCGGAGGAACGCGGCGCCCCCCTCCTCCAGGTACTGGCGCAGCTCGGCGCGGGTGACCGGCAATCCCGCATCCCGGTGCGCTTTCTCCAGCACGGCGAGCAGCCCGTCGTCGCCCCACAGGGCGGCTTCGCGCGGCCGGAGGATCGGCAACGCCAGGAACTGGCGGTCGTCGCGGGCGAGCCGCGGTAGCAGGCCGGCGCGGAGAAAGGAGGACTTGCCGGACCCGGAGGCGCCGAGGATGGCGACGAGACAGCGGCCGCCGCGGTCGCGCAGGTCGGCGAGATGGTCGCGCGCCCGCACCAGGTCGGCGTCGCGGCCGAAGAAGACGCCGGCATCGGGGACGTCGACCGGCTTCAGCCCGCGGTACGGCCGGCGCGGCGTCGTGCCGTCCGCCTCGTGCTCGAAGCCCGGGGACGGCCAGGGAAAGCTCGCGGTGTCGAAGCTGGTCAGCCCGGCCGCGGCGAGCCCGAGCCGCAGGCTTTCGAGCCCCTCGTGCGAGAAGCGCACATCGGTGGGGGCATAGCCGGGCGGCGGGAGCACCGAGAAGGTCTCGAAGCGCGAGCCACGGGTGAGGAAGGCGAGCTGCCAGACGCCGCGCATCTCCGCAGGCACCGCCTCCACCGCGGTGTCGTCGATGATCACCGCGAAGAGCGGGCGGTCCTGCTTGCGCGCCTCCCAGAATTCGGCGGTGCAATAGCGCGAGGCGAGCCAGGCGCGGGAGAGCACGAAGAGGACCGCTTTGCAGCGCTGCGAGCTCTCCTGGAGCCGGTCGAGCCAGCGCTGGCCCGAGACCAGGCCGCGATCCGGGTCGATATCAAGGAAGAGATCGTCCCAGCCGCGGGCGACGAGCCAATCCCGCAAGGCCAGCGCCGCCGCATTGTCCACGCTCGGATGGCTGATGAAGATCCGCGCCATGGGTGTGCCTGAGTTGCCAGCATTGTCTCATAGCCGACCTGCATCGCGCGGAGTCCTCACCCCCGACCCCTCTCCCATCTCCCATCCCCCAACCCCGGGAGAGGGGCGCCACCACCCAAGGCAGGAAGACCGTGCATGCGAGGGCGGGGGCTGTCCGGTTCCCCCTCTCCCGGCGGGGGGCGGGTGGAAGATGGGAGAGGGGGTTAGGGGGTGAGGACTCCGCGCGATACCGTCTGAGAGCCCGAGATCCCCCACCCGGCCGCGCGCCCGGCCACCACCCCGGCGCATGGCGCCGCTCCCCGGGGAGGCGTGGTCAATCTCGGAGGAGACGCATCCGCCCGCACCCCCACCCTGAATCCTTTTTCCGCGGATTGGCTCTCACCAGGCAGGAGGAGCACCTTGGACCCACGACGCCAACGACCGACCCTATCTCTGCGGCCCCTTCTCGCCCTGGTCGCGCTGCTTGCGGCGCCTCCCGTCTTCGGCGAGGAGCCGGCCGCCGTTTCGATTTCTCTGGCCGAGGCCCTGGCCCTGGCCACGACGCAGAATCCCGACCTCGCCGCGGCCCGGGCGCAGGCGGAGGCGGCCGGCGAGGGCGCCGAGGCGGCACGCCTGGGCTCTCTGCCGCGCGTCGACCTCTCGACCGGCTGGTCGTACTCGAACATCCCGTCTGCGGTGTTCGCTCACAAGCTCGATGCGGGGGAGTTCACCGCCGGTGACTTCGCGATCTCGCGGCTCAACGATCCTTCCGGGCTCGGCCATCTCGGCTCCGCGGTCGCTGTGGAGGCGCCCATCGACGCCTTCGGCAAGATCCGCACCGCGGCGCAGTCCGCGGCGGCACGCGCCCGCTCGGCGACGGCCCAGGTCGAGGAAGGACGGCTCGATCTGCAGTTGCAGGTGGCCCTCGCCTACCGGCGGGCCGCTCTCGCCCGGCGGGCCGTCGGGGTCACCGAGAGCGCGCTCGAAGGAGCCCGCGCGCGGGAGGCGGACGTCGAAGCGCGGGTGAACGGCGGTGCCGCGTTGCCGTCGGACCTCCTGCGCGCCCGGGCCCGCCGCCGGGAACGGGAGGCCGATCTGGCGGAGCGGCGGGGTGAGGCCCAGGCCGCCGCCGCCGCGCTGGCGCGGGCGCTCGGTGCTCCCGCCGGGACCGTCTATGCCGCGACCGAGGATGCGCCGATTCCCGAGCCCCTTGAGGGTGATCTCGCCGCCTGGACGGCGCGCGCCCTCGCCGCCCGGCCCGCTCTCGCGGTGGCCGCGGCGGAAACGGAGGCCGCACGGCAGGCCTCGGCCGGTGAGGCGAAGGCCAGACTCCCCGATCTCGCCCTGTGGGGGCAGATCCAGGACAACGTCGCCGACCTGAACCTCGGCAAGATCACCGGCGGCGTCGGCATCACCCTGCGCTGGCGCGCCTTCGATCCCACGCGGGAGCGCAAGCAGGCCGCGGCCGAGGCCACCTTGCGCGCCACCACCGCGCAGGCCCAGGCGGCGGCCGGCCAGGTGCGCCTGGAGGTCGAAACCGCCTGGCACCGCGCCCGCGCGGCCCGCGAGCGGTTCGCCGCCGCGGCCGGCGGGGCCGACGAAGGACGCGAGGCGCTGCGCGTCGTGCGCGAGCGCCGCCAGGCCGGCATGGCCACCTTGACCGACGAGCTCGAAACCGAAGCCGCCAGCCTCGCCGCCGAGCTGCAAGAGCTGCGCGCCGCCACCGAAGCCGCCCTCGCCGATGCCGCGCTCGCCCGCGCCGCCGGGGACCTCACCCCCTGGCCCCCTCTCCCACCGCTCTCCCCCCGACCGGGAGAGGGGGAACCGCCCGCCCTCATGCAGGCTTCCAACAGCTCTGGAGAGACGCCATGATCCGTTTCAAGAAAGCTTTCCTTCGCCTGGCTCCCGTCCTCGTTCTGGGGCTGGTGGTGCCGGCTTGCCGTCACGAAGAAGAAAAGACCCCGGCGCCCCAGGCCGCGGCCCGCGCACCGCGCGCGGTGCAGACGGCGGCGGTCGAGAAAGTGGGTGGTGGCACGGTCTCCGTGCCCGCCACGGTGGCCGCCCGGCAGAGCGCGACGCTCGCGGCCCGCATTCCGGCGGCGATCCGCGAGCTTCCGCGGCGCGAAGGCGAGGCGGTGGCGGCCGGTGCCGTCGTGGTCCGCCTCGACGACTCCGCCCTGCGCGCCGGCCTCGCCGCGGCGGAGGCGAACGTCCAGGCCGCGGAGGCCGATCTCGCCCGCATGCAGAGCCTGGCGAAGAGCGGCGCCGCCACGCCGCGCGAGCTGGAAGAGGCGTCGGCCCGCGCCGCGGCGGCCCAGGCCGGGCTCTCCGCGGTGCGCGAAAACCTGACCTATTCCGTGCTGCGCAGCCCGTTCCCCGGCGTCATCGCGGCCCGCCACGTCCAGGTGGGCGACGTCGTCTCTCCCGGCCAGCCGCTGGTGGAGATCGAAGGGGCCGGCGGCCTGGAGCTGCGCGCCACCCTCTCCGCCGAGGAATCGGGAGGCCTCAAGCCCGGCGCCACGATCCCGGTGCGGGTGGACGGCCTCGCCGCTCCTCTCACCGCGCGGGTGAGCGCCCTCTCGCCGGCCGGCGATCCCGCCACCCATCGCTTTGAGCTGCGCGCCGACCTCCCCCGTGCCGAGGGGCTCCGCTCCGGCCTGTTCGCCCGGCTGGAGCTCGCGACGCCGACCCGCGCGGAGGAGACCCTGGCGGTTCCCGCCGCCGCGGTCTTCCGGCGTGGCGGTCTGACCGGCGTGTTCGTCGTGGTCCCGGAGGGCGGTGGCAAGGTGGCCCGTCTGCGCTGGATCGCTCCCGGCGCCCCTCTCGGGGACCGGATCGAGGTGCGCGCCGGGCTCACCGCGGGCGAGCAGGTCGTGCTCTCCCCCGCCGACTTGAACGACGGAGAGGGGGTGCGGTGATGGAGATCGGGCGTGTCGGACTCGCCGGGCGGATCGCCCAGGCCTTTCTCCAGAGCAAGCTCACACCGCTGCTCATCCTCGCCTCGCTCGCCCTCGGCGCCCTGGCGCTCTTCGGCACGCCGCGCGAAGAGGAGCCGCAGATCCGCGTCCCGATGGTCGACGTGGTGGTGGCCTGGCCGGGTGCCACGCCGGCCGAGGTCTCCTCCCGCGTGGTGGAGCCGATCGAGCGCGCGCTCTGGAGCCTCTCCCGCGTCGAGCACCTCTACACCACGGCCCAGCCGGGCCTCGCGCTGATCACCGTCCGCTTCGCCGTGGGCGAGCCGTATGAGCCGAGCCTGGTGAAGGTCTACGAGCGCCTCTCCACCCTGGGCGCCCAGCTGCCGCCGGACTCTCTCGCCCCCACCATCGAGCTGCGCACGATCGACGACGTGCCGTTCGTCACCCTCACCCTGTGGAGCGAGAAGAATACGAGCGACGGCCTGCGCCCGCTTGCCGCCGAGCTGGCGCAGGAGCTTTCGGAGATCCCGCTGACCAGCAAGGCCTACCTGATCGGCGGCCAGGCGCGCGCCGTGCGCGTGGAGCCCGATCTCGACCGGCTGGCCGCCTCCGGCATCACCTTCAACGCCCTGGCGAACGTCCTGCGCGCCAGCGCCGCCCGCCAGGACGCCGGGACCACCGTGCGGACCAACCGGGAGACCCGGCTGGAAGCCGGCCCTTTGTTCACCGCCGCCGCGGACGTCGAACGCACCGTGGTCGGCGTGAAGGGCGGCCGGCCGATCTACGTCCGCGACGTGGCGAAGGTCCTCGACGGCCCGGCCGAGACCACCGATGCCGTGTTCTACGCCGTCGGCCCGGCGAAGGCTGACGCAGAGCATGCCGCGGGCACGGAATTTCCGGCGGTCACCATCGCCATCGCCAAGCGGCCCGGCGCCAATGCCACCGACCTGGCACTCGCCGTGCGGAAGAAGGTCGAAGATCTGCGCCCGCGCCTCCTCCCCGCCGACGTGCACGTGGAGGTCACCCGCGACTACGGCAAGACCGCCGACGCCAAATCGAACGAGCTGGTCGAGCACCTGCTCCTCGCCACCTTGTCGGTCGTCCTGCTCATCACCCTCACCATGGGCTGGCGGAGCGGCGTCATCGTCGCGATCGCCGTCCCGGTGACCCTCGCGCTCACCTTGTTCATCTATTTCCTCGCCGGCTACACGCTCAACCGGGTCACCTTGTTCGCGCTCATCTTTTCGATCGGCATCCTGGTCGACGATGCCATCGTGGTGGTGGAGAACATCGAGCGGCATCATCGCGAACGACCCGGCGTCCCCCTCTGGCGGGTCGCCATCGAAGCGGTGGATGAGGTGGGGAATCCCACCATCCTCGCGACGTTCACGGTGATCGCCGCGATCCTGCCGATGGCGTTCGTCCGCGGTCTGATGGGTCCCTACATGCGCCCCATCCCCACCGGAGCGTCGGCGGCCATGCTGTTCTCGCTCGCCGTCGCGTTCATCGTCTCCCCCTGGGCGGCCTATCGCATCTTCAAGGGCGGCCGGCACGGCGGCGAGGACAAGCCTGAAAAAGTGGAGAAAGAAGGGTTTTCAACCCGCGCCTACCGGACGTCGATGACCGCGCTGATCCGGCGGCCCGCGGTGCGCTGGGCGTTCTTCGTCGGCATCATCGCCGTTCTCCTCGGCTCGATGGGGATGGTGTACGGCGGACTGGTCAAGGTGAAGATGCTGCCGTTCGACAACAAGAGCGAGCTCCAGGTGATGATCAATCAGGACGAGGGAACGCCCCTCGAAGTGACCCTGGAGACGGCGCGGCAGATGAGCCGTGCGCTCGCCGCAGTGCCCGAGGTGTCCGACGTCCAGATCTACGCCGGCACCGCGGCGCCGTTCAACTTCAACGGCCTGGTACGCCATTCGTTCCTGCGCCGCTCCCCCACCGGTGCCGACCTGCAGGTCAACTTCGTGGGCAAGGAGGAGCGGGACATCCAGTCGCACGACCTCGCCAAACAGATCCGCCCGGTGCTCGCCGAGATCGCCGCGCGCCGCGGAGCGCGGGTGAAAGTCGTCGAGATTCCGCCCGGCCCGCCCGTGCTCGACACCCTGGTCGCCGAGATCTACGGTCCCACCCAGGCCTCCCGCGAGGAGCTGGCGCGCACCGTGGAAAAGCTTTTCCTGGAGACCGACGGCGTGGTGGACGTGGACACCTCCTTGATCGCACAGCAGGACCGCGTCGTGCTCACCGCCGATCGGGAAAAAGCGGGTCTCGCGGGCATCCCCACCGCCGCGGTGATCGAAACGCTGGCCGGCTCCGGCGCCGGGCGCGACGTGGCCAGCCTCGACGCGCCCACCTCGCGCGAGCCGGTGCCGGTGCGCCTGCGCCTCTCCGCCGCCGACCGCGCGAGCCTCGACCGCCGCCTCTCCTTGCGCGTCGACGCCCCCGGCGGCGCCGTGTCCCTGGGCGAGCTGGTGCGCGCCGAGAAGCAGCCCGAGCCGCAACCGATCATCCACAAAGACCTGAAGCCCGTGGTCTACGTGTTCGCCGACCTGGCGGGGGAACGGGAAAGCCCGGTCTACGCCCTCGCCGCGCTCAACCAGAAGATCGATGCGATCGAGCTTCCGGACGGCGCCCGCGTCGCCCGCTATGCCGTGGAGGCGCCGGAGACCTCCGACCGGCAGGCGCTCAAATGGGATGGCGAGTGGCAGATCACCTACGAGGTCTTCCGCGACCTGGGCGTCGCCTTCGCGGTGGTGCTGATCCTCATCGCCATCCTGGTGATCGGCTGGTTCCAGTCGTTCAGCGTGCCGTTCGCGATCCTCCTGCCGATTCCCTTGTCGCTGATCGGCATCCTCCCCGGGCACTGGATGTTCGGCGCCTTCTTCACCGCCACCTCGATGATCGGCTTCATCGCGGGAGCGGGCATCATCGTGCGCAACTCGATCATCCTGGTCGACTTCATCGAGCTCAAGGTCCGCCAGGGGATGCCGCTCGAAGAAGCCGTGGTGGAAGCGGGAGCGGTGCGGTTCCGTCCGATGCTCCTGACCGCCGCCGCGGTGGTGGTGGGCTCGCTCGTCATCCTCTTCGACCCGATCTTCCAGGGTCTCGCCATCAGCCTGATGATGGGCGAGATCGCGGCCACCTTCCTCTCCCGGATGGCCGTCCCCGTCGTGTACTACCTGATCGCCCGCCGCAGCCGTGCGGCGCTCCTGCACCACGAAGGGCAGGAAGCCCTCGCCGCCTCGAACCTTGCCGTTTGATTTGAGAAAGGAACCGCCGCCATGACCATCGAACGCAGCCTCCGCGGAATCGCCGGATTCTTCGTCCTCCTCTCCGTCGCCCTCGGCTACTGGGTCCACCCCGGCTTCTTCCTCTTCACCGCCTTCGTCGGCGCGAACCTCTTCCAGTCCGCCTTCACGAATGCGTGCCCGATGATGTCGTTGCTGCGCAAGATCGGGATGCCGGAGGCAAGCCACGGAACCGCGTGAGGGCCATCCGGCTCGTACCGCCGCCGCGGATTGGGACTGGATTGGGACTGGAACGGGAAGCAGGTCCAGCTCCCCACCCGGCGGCAAGCGCGAGCGTAAAGTGCATGAAATCAGCGGATTGCAGAAGGAAGACAGGCACACAGGCAGCACGGATTGGGACTCGATTTGGGAAGACCTGGACGAGAGCGACCATCAGGAAGGCTCGCTGCCTGGAAACCAGCGGGCGGCCTTGGTGGTACCGCGGACGTGGATGCGACCGGCCTTGCGAAGCTCCCGAAGCAGGACACGGATTTCGTCGCGGCTCGCGGAGGGGACCGCCCGGGCCAACGTCTCGAAGGGAGTGCCTTCGGGACCGCCGTGCCGTACGATCTCGAACAGACGGCCCCTCCATCGGCCGCGTTCGAGGGAGGCGAGAACCGCTGCATGCCGCGGATGGGCGGGAAGAACGCAGGAGACACGGGCCTCACTGGTTTCGAAGATCGGCGGCGGGCACCCTTCCTCTCGCATGCTGCGCAACACGGTCGGGATTCCCTGGCCTTCCGCCTGGGCGAATTGAAGCCGGTTGAGGAACCACGCGAGAGCCTGGTTGCGCCACCGGGGCGCCACGCGGCCGGCGCGAAAGTCGGCCGGATCGACCCCGGTGGGCAAAGACCCAGGCGAGATCATCTCGATCCGGTTGGCGAACGCCGTGAAGCGCGTGGGATCGACCAAGGAGTAGTCCCGGTGGGCCAGCGCATTGACCATCACCTCGCGCAACGCGCGCGCCGGATACTTCAGCGCGTTCGGGCTCTCCGGGTCTGTTTTGTCGAAAGCGGTGACCGCCTGTTGGTCGAGCAGGCTGACCAAGCGGTTGGCCTGCTCGATCAGGCTCCCGGCCAACATTGGCGAGATCGTTGGCGAAGGCGGAGAGCGTCTCCACGACATCGTCGACATCCGCGACGTTCGCCTTCCACTCCACCTGCTCGCTTTCGCGCACGGCGAGGGATGGGGTTCGGAAGTCAGAGTCCGGCGGCGCGATGGTCTCGTCCAGCTCCGAAAAGGCTTGCTGCAACTGGGAGCTGATCCCGCAGACGAGAAGGTCGTCGAAGGGGGGTATGCGCCTGAGAAAGAGGACCGGTCGGTCCTTGACAACCCCGTTGCCTTGGCGGTCGATCCATACCGCTCAGCGCCAGAAGAGCGGAGAAGTCCAGGTCTTGGGTCAGCAGGATCGCTGCCCTGCAGCGCCGCTGTAGTTTCTACCCGGATCGGGTGTCTGTCCCGGTAGAAACTGCGCTTCCCGGCGGTGCGGCCGGGGACTAGATTGTGAATTGGGCGTGGCCGAATGGCACACCCAAAACGCGGAGTCCCGCAGGAGCCGCAAAGGAGAAACCATGAGCACCCAGGAAACGCAGGGCAAGATCGACAAGATGAAAGGACGGGTGAAGGAAGCCGCCGGCATCCTCACTGCCAATAGCACTCTCGAACGCGAAGGCGCCCAGCAGCGAGTCACGGGCGCGGCTCAGGAAAACCTGGGCAAGGCAAGACGCAAAGTCGGAGAGCTCGTCGAAGGAGTGGCCGAGGCGATCAAGAAGTAGAAGCAGCAAGACAACCGGGGAGTCGGCCCCCTCCCGGGGCGCCGACTCCGGGGCCGGCTCGCCCACAGGCCCTACTGAGCTGGGGGCGTGGATGCCGCGCAGAACGCGGCCGACCGCGTCAGTCCACCGTCCGCCGCCGCACCGCCCCGAGGGTGCGCTGTCGCGCCTTCTGGAGGTCCTCGCGGCTCGCTTCCAGGCGCCGCCGCCGCTCGGTGGCGAGGTGATCGGCGAGGGCCGAAAGCCGCTCGTCCGGGGCGTCCAGCACGCGGCGCAGGACGGTCTCGAAGTCGTCGAGCAGGCGGTCGGCGGTCGCCGGCTCGTAGAGGTCGGTGTCGTAGCGCAGCATCGCCGAGAGGCCCTGCGCGGTCTCGGCAAGGTACAGGCTGAGATCGAAGACGGCGGCCCTTTCCTCGATCTCGAAGGGACGGATCTCCAGGCCTCCCAGCTCGGCCTGGGCTTCGGGGACGTTGTAGAGACCGAACATGACCTGGAACAGCGGGTTGCGCGCCAGGGATCTCTGCGGGCGCAGCTCTTCGACCAGCCGTTCGAAGGGGACGTCCTGGTGCGCGAAGGCTCCCGCCGCGGTCTCGCGCACGCGCTCCAGGAGGTCGCTCCAGGCCGGATCGCCGGAGGCGTCGACGCGGAAGACGAGCTGGTTGATGAAGAAGCCGAGGAGGGCCTCGGTCTCCGGCGGGTTGCGGTTCGCGATGTCCACTCCCACGATGAGGTCGGTCTGCCCGGTGCGGATCTGGAGCAAAACCTCGAAGGCGGCGAGGAGGGCCATGAACGGCGTGACCGACCGGTCGCGGCAGAAACGCCCGACCCGCTCGGACAGCTCCAGGGGGAGCAGCCGCCGGCAGAGGCCGCCGCGGAAGCGGCGCGCCGCCGGCCGCGGCCGGTCGGGGGGGATCTCCACCACCTCGGGGGCTCCGGCCAGACGCCGGCGCCACCACTCCACCTGCTCCTCCAGGCCGGCGCCCTGGAGCCGGGCGCGCTGCTCGCGGGCGTAGTCGGCGTACTGGAGCGGCAGCTCCGGCAGGGGCGAGGGCAGGCCGGCGGCGAAGGCGGCATGGATCGCGGTCAGCTCGCGGCCGAGCACCGCCATCGACCAGGCGTCGGAGACGATGTGGTGCAGGGTGGCGACGAGCACGTGCTCCGCCGCGCCGAGCCGGAACAGCCGCAGGCGGTGGAGCGGCCCGCGGGTGAGGTCGAACGGCACGGCCAGCTCGGCCTCGAGGGCGACCCGCAGGGCGGCGTCCTGGAGGGGGTGAGGGAGGCCCGAGAGATCCACCAGGGGCAGGTCTTCCGGGTGCGGCGGCCCCGCCACCTGGACGGGCCGGCCGTCCTCCTCGTGGAAGGTGGTGCGGAGCACGGCGTGGCGGCGCACGATCTCGGCGAAGCTCCGGGCGAGCACGGCCCGGTCGAGAGGGCCGGTGAGGGTGAGCGCCGCGGCCATGTGGTAGACGGGATTCCCAGGGTCCAGCCGGTCGAGCAGCCAGAGCCGCTCCTGGCCGAAGGAGAGGGGGGCTGCCGCGGCGACGGACGGGGCCGGAGCCTCCGGCTGCTCCCGCGGCTCGCGGACCTCGTCCAGGACCAGCAGCTCGAAGAGCGCCCGCCGCTCCGGGGAGAGGCCGGCGAGGCGCGCCGACAGGTCGAAAGAGCCGCTCATGGCACCACCTCCGCAAGGGTCCGCCCGCGCTCTTTCAAGCCGCGGACGACGTCGAACAGGTCCGGCCACACCGCCAGGGTGCGCCCATGGTGGACGAACAGGCGTTGGGCGAGGCTGCGCGCCTCCGCCGGCTCGCGGTGGTAGAGGAGGTCCAGCGGCAGCACGAAATTCGGATCCGCCAGATGCCGGCGCAGCAGGTCGAGATACCGCCGGACGTCGTCGGCCCACAGCGCGCCGCCTTCGAGGCGGTCGCCCGCGGCCTCCTGCTCCCGCCAGTCCGCGAGGCGCGCCTCCAGACCGGCGGCGAAGGCTTCGGCGCGGTCGCGCACCTTGCGGCGCGCCAGCTCGTCGAAGGCTCCCGGCTCCAGGTGGCCGAGGTCCTGGAGGAAGGCGCCGAGGCGGCGCAGGCCGTCGGCCGGCTCTTGCCGGGGGTCCGGCACGAAGTCGGCGAGGAGCGAGGCGAGGAGCCGGGAGTGGTCGATGCCGGAGGCGCTGCGCACCATCTCGCCGGGCCAGAAGCTGCGTTGCTCCAGGGGATCGTGCAGCGCCACCCACGGCAGGTGGCCGGCGCGGGCGGTGGGGAACGCGAGCTGCAAGGTGAGGCCGTAGAGCCGGTCCTCGCCCCACAGGACCGGCGGGAACGGCGGCAGGAGGGTGCGGTGGTCGAAGCCGCAGAACATGGTGGCCATGAAGGACTCGGCGTTGCCCACCGCCGGCCGCGGCAGGAAGCGCACCACCTCCTTGCTCGCGGTGACGGCGCGGTAGCCCTCCGCCGAGCGCACCAGGTGCCGCCAGGAGGCGCCGGTCTGCAGCATGTAGAAGATCGGCGAGCGCCAGCCGCAGTCGCCCACCCAGCCGTTGGTGGTGACCCGCACGCGCCCGCCGGCGGCGAGGCTTTCGAGGAACGCCGCATCCGCCCGGCCGGTGGCGACCGGAGCATCCGGATCGAGCCCGCCCACCCAGCCGGGGACGTCGCGCCCGAGCAGCTCCTCGTGGAGGGTCGCCAAGTCCACGCTGCGCAGATCGACCGCGGCCATCGCGTCCGCGCGGCAGGTGAAGCCGCGGATGAGCCCCGGCTCGCGCGCCGAGAGGAACGCCCAGTCCGGCACCGAGCCGGTGAGCAGCTCGATCCCCGGCTCCGCTTCCGGCGGCGGCCCGCCGCGGGCCAGGGTGTCGTCGTCGACGCTCACCACGCCTTCGCCCACGGTCTGCAACAGCACCGCATTGCGGTTGGCGCCGATCGGCAGCCCGATCCCCTCCGGATCGAGCAGCGCCGCGGCGACCGCCTCCGGCGGCAGGCCCTCGGCGACGAGAAGGTCGGCGAAGCGGCGCTTCTCCGCCGGCCCCGCATAGACGATCTCGATCCCCAGGCGCCGCCGCAGGGCCGAGAGCCGCTGCCGGTAGTCCGCGCCGACCGCCGGATCGGGCGAATCGTCGAGCACGGCGAAGCGGAGCGTCCGTCCGTGCTCGCGCGCCGCCTCGGCATGGCTCGCCAGGCCGCGCTCCAGGATCGCCGGCCGGTTGCAGGTGGGGAAGGCGAGCGTGGTCACCCGGAGCGGGGGCTCGGGGGTGGGCGGGGGTGCGGGGAGGAGGGCGCGGAGGTCGCGGACGCGGATCTCCCGCCGGGCAT
>DIHE01000060.1 GCA_002420005.1 Holophagales bacterium UBA5704
ATACCCGCGGGCCGTTCGTTTTTTGCCCTCAGCACAGTCCCCTCGTCCCCTGGCCTTCAGTCCACAGTCCACCGTCCGTACGTCCGTACAGTCGGGGTCATTTGTTCATCCGCGGGCTAAAAGATGACGGGATTAGCCTAAATACCTTGACAACTATTCTAGCGGTGGTGGATTATAGGTCTAAGGGGCGAGTTCCTGCCCAAGGAGGACGATTATGAATCCAACAGAGCCGAGCCGAGCCGAGGTGCTCGCCGCGATGACCCCCGAGAAGCTGAAGGAGATGGCGGAGGCGGCGCCCCGTGCCTCGCATCCGGGGCTGCGCGACTTTCTGGAGATTCCGTACGACCAGCTGGAAGAGATGAACCTGGAGGCCAAGGAGGAGCGGCTGGCCCGGCGGCCCGCCGACGTGGTCCGCGAGCAGAGAATACGCTATCTCAACGATGAGAAGCGCATCAAGGCGGTCACCGTGTGTTTCACCGACCTCGAGGGCCGCTTGCACATGCTGGACTATGACAAGAAATTTCTGCTCAAGGCGGCGGACAACCTGACCTTCGACGGCTCGTCGATCCGCGGCTTCTCGCGGCAGCAGGAGTCGGATTTGCGGCTGGCGGTCGACTGGCCGGCCTTCTACTGGTTGCCGTCGGACATCTTCGGCCCCGGCAAGGTGCTGGCTTTCGGCGAGGTCCGCGAGCGCGACGGCAGCCCGTACGGCGCCGACATGCGGGCCCTGCTCAAGGGGTATGCCGACAAGCTGTACACCCAGAGCGGCATGGTCGCCCACGCCGCCAACGAGATCGAGGGCTTTCTCTTCCGTGGGCGCGACGCGGAGCGCGGCTACCACCAGGCCGGGCACTTCGAGTTCATCTCCACGGGGGGCTATTACCACTCGCTGCCCGGGGACGCTCTGCGGCAGTTCATCGACACCGCCGCCGAGGTGCAGCGGGCCATGGGCTTCGCCAACGAGAAGGATCACCCGGAGGTGGCACCGTCGCAGTTCGAGATGAACTACAGCTACACCGAGGCTTCGGTGGCCGCCGACCAGGTGCAGCTCTATAAGCTGCTCTCCCGGCAAGTCGCTGCGCGCCTGGGGATGACGGCGTCATTCCTGCCCAAGCCGGTGACCGGCATCAACGGATCGGGCATGCACACGAACCTCTCGGTGACCCGCCAGTCGACCAACCTCTTCTACGAGAAGGACGGCAAGGACGGTCTTTCGGCTGCCGGCTGGGACTTCATCGGCCGCATCCTGGCAAGCGCCACGGATCTCTGCCTGGTGCTCAACTCGAGCGTCAACTCGTACCGCCGCCTTGACCCCCATTTCGAGGCGCCCAACCAGATCAAGGCCTCGGCCATCGACCGTGGTTCGATGGTGCGCATCCCCCTCGGCAACGAGCGCTCGGCGCGGGTCGAGGTGCGTTCCATCGCTCCCGACGCCAACCCGTACCTGGCGATCTACGCCCTGCTCAAGACCGGGCTCGAAGGTCCTCCGAGCGAGGAAGACGGGGACAAGAGGCCGCGCACCCGCTTCCTTCCGGACAACATCTACGACGCGATCCGGCTGTTCAAAGGGAGCCGGTTCATGCAGGAGGTGATGGGAGAGGAGGTGCACGCCAAGTTCGCTGAGCTGAAGCTCGCCCAGGCCGAGCGCTGCCCCAAGGCCCTCGGCACCCTCATCAAGGCCTCCGAAGTGCAGTACCACCACGAGGTCACGAACCAGTTCCTCTGGTCGCAGTTCTGAGTGCATGACTCCTGAAACCCCGGGCGGCGGCGCGAACGGTGTACCATAGAGGGGCCGGTCCTACCGCCCGGGACCGAGAAGGAGCTTCGATGCGGACCCGTTGCCTTGCCGCCCTGATCTCCGGCCTCGCCTCCCTGGCTCCCGCCTGGGCCGATACGGTCCATCTCACCAATGGCCGCACCTTCGAGAACGTCATCGCCGAAACCACGGCTACCGAGGTGAAGATCCGCATGCCGGGCGGCTCGCTCAGCCTGCCGCGCAGCCATGTGCTTCGGGTGGAGGCGTCGGACTCCGCGTTTGCTGGGTATGTGCGCCGCAAGGCGGAGATCCTGGGCACCGGCACGGCGGCGGACTGGCTGGCGCTCGCCCAGTGGGCCCGGCTGCACGGCCAGGCGCAGGGGGCGCGCGAGGCGGCGCTCGCCGCCGCCCAGCTCGATCCGCGGCTGGAAGGGCTCGCTCCGCTGCTGCGCGAGCACGGGTACGTCCTCGACGAGCAGCTCGACCGCTGGATCCCCTACGCTGATTCGATGCGGCGCCGGGGCTTCGAGCTCGCCGACGGGCAATGGCTGTCGCGCGAGGAGGCCGAGGCGCGCCAGCGCGCCCGCGAGGAGGAGATGGAACGGCGGCGGGTCGAGCGGGCCGCCGTCCAGGCGGCGCAGGCGACGCAGGCCGTGCGCGAGGCCGAGCTCGCCCTGGCTCACCTCGAGCTGCGGCAGCGCCTCGAGCGCACCGAGCCATCGGTGGTCGTGGTGTCTCCCCCTGTGTATTTCTTCCCCTCGACCTGGTACGGGCCGTCGCCCTCTCCTCCTTGCGACGGCTGCGGCCGGGAACCCGATCCACCGGTGACGCGCCCGGAGCCGCGGGACACCTGGAGCAGCCGCAGTGTGTTTCACGTGCCGGGGAGCCTCTTGCCGGGGAGTCTCGGAGGCTCGCGCGGCTCTCACCCCTGATCCAGACCGGCTTTTCGTTCACCGCTGTTGCGATTTGCCTCACCGAGTGGCCGAGAAGTGCTATTCTCTTGGACACGGTGAGGTTTTCGCCTCCCTTTTCTTGAAGTCTGTCTTGCGGTTCGGTCGTCGAGGGGAGACAACATGCTGGAGTCCCGTCTTGCCGGGGTACCCTCGTTCCGGGGCCTGGGGCCGGAATGCCTCGCTCTGCTGGAACGCCATCTCGAAACGAAGTCCTTCGGATCCAACGAAATCGTCTTCCGACAGGGAGACGCCTGCGACGGGCTGTACGTCGTCGCCGAAGGCAGTGTCATCATGCGCTCTGAGACACCGGGCCGGCCACTCGAGAGGATCCGCGACCTGCGTCGCGGGGATGTCTTCGGCGAGGCGGCGGCCCTCCTGGGCACGCCGCGCCTCTTCGCGGCGCGCTCCGTGGGGGAGACGGTCCTCTGGAAGATCCCGCAATGGCTGCTCGGGGAGCTGCTGGAGGACCCCGCATTCACCGCGTTCCTCCCGCGCCTGCTGCCCCGCCGGCGCGCCGCGCGGATGCATTCCTTTGCAGCGGCCTGGAGCCGCAAGGAGCCGCGCATCTGGGTGGATCGCGAGGTGCTGCTCACCCTGGAGCACGGGGAGAGGGTACCGGCCCGGCTGGAGAATCTGTCGGCCGGCGGCGCCTGCCTCGTCGAGGTCTCGGCCGGTTGGCGGGTGCGCCAGCCTCTGGGGCTCGCCTTGGGGATCGAGGAGGCTCCCGATCTGCTGCGGGTTCGCGGCATCGTGCGCTGGAAACGCGGCCGGTCCACCGGCCTCGCGTTCGCTGGCGACGGCCCGGCGCACCGGCGGCGGGTTGCGGCGGCGCTCCGGGTTCTGACGCAGTAAGGTGCCTACCGGGTCGTCCGAAACTCGAAGCTCGCGTCTTCTTCCAGGGCGGCACCGAGGAGATCTTCCACGGCACCGGAGACGACCGTCGCGGTGAAGGAATCGTCGCGCGGCAGGTCGTCCAGCGGCTCCCAGGCGAGCCACCAGTGGGCCGGGTCGTAGGTGACCCGCCCGGGGATCAGGCCGCTCCGTTCCCCTTCGACGCGCACCGCGTCGGGATCGATCTCTTTCGTATCGATCGGCTCGGAAAGCGTAAAGGTCACCCGCACACGGCGGGCGGCGACCAGATCGCCGTCTTCGGGGAAGTGAGAAGTGACGAAGGGCGGCGTCACTCCGGGAGGGAGCGCGCGGTCGTCCGAGGCGATCGCCGCCTCGACCGCCACGTGGAAGACTGCATCGACGAGGGCCGGCGGGGGATGGGGGAGCGGCGGCTTCGGCAGATTGTGGTCATCGAGCCAGTCCCAGAGCAGGACGGCAGCGACGACGGCGGTCACCACGCCGGCGGCCACCAGAGCCGGCGGCACGTGTTCGAGCACCGTCTCCACTTCGGTGACCTGGTCGGCGCGCACGCGGACGACTTTGGGCTTTCCCTCCAGCCGGACCTCCCTGCCTTCCTCGTCGAGCCGGGAGGGAAAGCGCACACGGTATTTGCCGGGCTTCAAGCCGAGCACGGTCCACCGGGAGTCGAGGGAATGGAACACGGGGACCCAGGTCCCCTCGTCCCAACGCTCCAGCTCGCCGACGACCCCACCCTCGATGATCTGGCCCGCCTCGCGGCTGTCGTCGTCCGCGAAGACCTGCACCGAGACACCGCCACCGCGACCGGCCGAGGGACGGTGGCCCACCGCCTGGGTGGAGAAACAGGAGGCGAGAAGCAGGGTGGCGAGGGTCAGGGCGAGGGGGCGGATGAAGCGGTGGTGCAGCATGGTCCCTACAGTTTACCAGGTGCGGAAGGCAGGGCACCGGTGTCCCCTGGAGGGGACGGAGAACCAGCCCTCCCCACGGCCGCCGGCTTCCTGATAAGCTATTGGCGGAGAGGCATTTGGCGGTTGCCGCCGCGACCGTCTGCCATGCTGGCATCGCGGTTGCTCAGTTCTCCCGGCAGATGTCAGAGGAGATCAAGATGACTTCAAGAGCTTTGCGCACGACCCTGGCCCTCGCCGGCCTTCTGCTTGCCGTCACCCCCGCCTGGTCCCAGCAGCGCCGTGGATTCCACGAGAGGGACGGTGCCTTCCGCATCCACGTCGGTGATTTCCGCCCCGACGGAGACTCGGAGTACTGGAACGACAAGGAGAGGGATTTCACCGGTGGCCTCGACGATCTGGAGAACGCCACCTTCGGGATGGACTACCTGCTCCCCTTCAACAGCCGCTTCAGCCTGATGTTCTCGGGCACCGCCTACGCGGGAGACACCACACAGTCCTACCGCCGCTTCGTTGACAATCGCGGGGACCGGATCAGTCACGACACGACGCTCGCCGTCGCCTCGGCCACGGTCGGCGTGGTTCTCCATCCCTTCGGCTCGAATGCACCGGTCAGCCCCTACGTCGGGGCCGGTGGCGGCAGCTACTTCTGGGGCCTGGAGGAAGATGGCGACTTCATCGATTTCGGTCGCCGTAACGAGGTCTTCTCCGCCAACCTGCAGGACGAGGGCGTGGCCTTCGGGGTGTACTACCTGCTCGGTGTGGAGGCTCCGATCACCCGGCGGGTGTCGATCTTCGGCGAGGGGCGGTGGACGCAGGCCGAGGACGAGCTGTCGGACGACTTCGAGGACTTCGGCAAGATCGATCTGTCCGGGCGCAGCTTCCTGGTCGGCCTGACCTGGAATCTCTGAGCCCCCCGCCCCCTCCCTCCCGCCGGATGGGAGGGGGGCTTCGGCTCATCAATGCATCAGCGGTACGTCTCCGCGGGAGTCGCCGGGAACCTCTCCGAAGAGGAGGCGCCCTTCGCGGAAGGTGGCGCCGCGCAGAGCGAGGGCGAGGACGTCGCCTAGCTCTCCGGCGAAGTGGAAGTGGACCTTGTCCACGACGTTCTCCGGCAGGTCTTCCAGGTCGGGCTCGTTGTCCCGCGGCAGGAGGACCTCGGTGATCCCGGCGCGCACGGCGCCCAGGACCTTCTCCTTGACGCCTCCGATCGGCAGAACACGGCCGGACAGGGTGATCTCGCCGGTCATCGCCACGTCGTGCCGCGCGGGGCGGCCGGAGAGTGCTGAAACCAGGGCGGTGGCCATGGTCACGCCGGCCGAGGGGCCGTCCTTGGGAATCGCACCCGCCGGCACGTGGACGTGCATGTCGCGCTCGAAGCACTCGGGCGGAATGCCCAGAAGGTCCGCATGCGCCCGGGCATACGTCCAGGCGGCGCGCGCCGACTCCTTCATCACGTCGCCGAGCTGTCCGGTGAGCACCAGCTCGCCCTTGCCTTTCATCGTCGAGGCCTCGACGAACATGATGTCGCCGCCGGTCGGCGTGTAGTACATGCCGGTCGCGACCCCGACCTGGTCCTGGCGCGCCGCGCGTTCCGGGTGGATGCGGGGACGCTTGAGGATCTCGGCGACGCCCTCCGCCGCGATCTCGGCGCGTTCGATCTCGCCGGCCGCGATACGGCGGGCCACCTTGCGGGCGAGCTTGCCGAGAGAACGTTCGAGCTGCCGCACGCCGGATTCCCGGGTG
Source organism: Holophagales bacterium UBA5704 (assembly GCA_002420005.1). GTDB lineage: Bacteria > Acidobacteriota > Thermoanaerobaculia > Multivoradales > UBA5704 > UBA5704. The sequence continues at coordinate 6,231 of DIHE01000060.1, forward strand.
TATCCCTGGATCACCCTCTGGATCGCCGCGTCGCTCAGGGTGAGACGGTCGCCGGTGAGACCGTTCTCCTTGAGCTGGCGGGGCACCAGATAGCGCTGGGCGATGTGCAGCTTGTCCTCTTCCGTGTAGCCGGAGAACTCCACCACCTCCATCCGGTCGATGAGCGGCCCGGGGATGTTCTGGATGAAGTTCGCGGTGGCGATGAACAGCACCTCGGACAGGTCGAAGGGCACGCCGAGGTAGTGGTCCACGAAGGTGTCGTTCTGCGCCGGATCGAGCACCTCGAGGAGAGCGCTCGCCGGATCGCCCTGGTAGGACATGCCCAGCTTGTCGACCTCGTCGAGCAGGAAGACCGGGTTTTTCGTGCCGGCCTGCTTCATCCCCTTGAGAATCCGGCCGGGCATGGCGCCCACATAGGTGCGGCGGTGCCCGCGGATGTCGGCCTCGTCGCGCACGCCGCCCAGGGAGATGCGGACGTACTCGCGTCCCATGGCGCGGGCGATCGACTTCGCCACCGAGGTCTTGCCGACGCCCGGAGGGCCGACGAAGAGGAGGATCGGCCCTTTGTTCGCCCGCTTCTCTTCCTTGGTCTGCGGTGCCTCGGCCTTCTCCTCGGCAGCCTCCAGCTCGCCGTCGCCGTTCTCGGCTGCCGCAGCCTCCTGGGCGCGCTCCCGCTCCAGCTCGGCCTGGCGGAGCTGGCGCACGGCGAGGAATTCGAGGATGCGGTCCTTCACGTCGCCGAGACCGTAGTGATCCTCTTCGAGGATGGCGGCGGCGTTCGGGATGTCGATCCGCTCTTCGCTCCGCGTGTTCCAGGGAAGCTCCGCGACGTGCTCCAGGAAGGTGCGAATGACCTGCGACTCCATCGCCTCGCGGCCCATACGGCCGAGGCGGCCCAGCTCGCGGTCCACCTCCTTGCGGACCTCCGGCGGCAGGTCGAGCTTGGCGAGCCGCTCGCGCAGCTCCTCGACCTCGTTGCCGGATTCGCCCTCGCCGAGCTCCTTCTGGATCGCCTTGAGCTGCTCGCGCAGGAACATCTCCCGCTGGCGGTCGCCGAGCTCCTCCTGGACCCGGCTCTTGATGTCTTCCTGCGCCTCCAGCACCTTGAGCTGCCGCTGCACGTGCACGAGGACCCGGCGCAGGCGCTCCTCGACCGACAGGGTTTCGAGCAGCGCCTGGCGCTGCGGCGAGGGCAGATCGGTGTAGGCTGCGACCAGGTCGGCCAGGCGGCCCGGCTCGGTCACTCCTTCGAGCACGCCGTGGACCACCTCTTCCGGCAGGCCCGACTTCTTGCCGAGCTCCGCGGCCCGCGCCCGCGCCTCGCGCAGCAGGCCCGCGAAGGCCGGATCTGCGGGGTTCAGTGGCGCCAGTTCCTCGGCCGCGCGGCCGACCGCTTCGAGATAGCCGTCCTTCTCCGTGATGCGCATGGCGATGCCGCGGTACTCGCCCTGCAGCAAGAGCTGCACTCCGGCGAGCCCGCGCTGGACCTGCCCGATGCGCGCCACGGTCCCGATCGTATGGAGCGATTCCGGCGGCGGATTCTGCGGATTGGAGTCGTCGCGCTGCGAGACCGCGAACACCAACCGTTCGGAGGTGGCCAGGGCCGCCTCAATGGCGCGCAACGTCGCCGGCCGGCCGGCGTTGATCGGCGCCGTCACGCCCGGGAACAGCACGAAGTCTCGCAAGGGGAGCACGGGCAGCGTAAATCTCTCAGACATGTCGGTCTCCTGTCGCACCGGACTCTGTGGGTCCGTATACCCCGCAAAACCGAGTCCGGTGGACTCATATTCCCGCTGATCTGAGTGGTGACGGCTCAATCATCTACAGCACGAGCGCGTAGCCGATCTTGAAGAAGAGGGTGCGGTCGGTGCGTGTGAGGTCGAGGATGCGCCCATCGGCGTCCTCGCCTCCGTACTGGTTGTCCGAATAGCCCAGGAAGAGAACGGTGGTGGGGTTGATCTTGTAGGAGAAGAGAAGCTGGGAGAACAGGTGGCGGTCCTCGGCCGGCACCGGGGCGGCGGTAAAGAGGACGGGGTCGAAGGTGAGGTCGGTGTATTGGACGATCGCCCGCAGGAAGGTCCGGATGTTGAACTGGTAGACCGTCTTGAGCTGGGTGACGTTGAGCTCCAGCAGCTCGCCGCCGTCGACCTTCACCCGTTGCAGGTCGTGGTCGAGAGACGCTTGCAGGTGGCGCCCGAAGTTGTAGCTGACGGCCGGGCGCAGGCGCAGCAGATCGCCCGGACGGGTGTGGTCGAAATCGATGGTGTCGCCGACGGTTGCGGACACCGAGAGGCCCAGGCTGCCGGACGGTCGCAGATCGGCGGAGACATAGGTGAAGCGTTCCCTGAACGTCACGCCGTTCCAGAAGCGGTGTCGCCATCCCTGGTCGATCAGGTAGGTGGATTGCCAGGGGCCGCGCAGGCGCACGTAGGCTTCGGTCGTGCGCTCCAGGACGGTGCCGCTCTCCGCGTCGGTCTGCGACCTTGCGCCACCGAAGCTCACGGAGGTGTACCAGGTTTTGCGATCCGCCCACCAGGTGCGCTCGATCCCCGCATTGGTGAGCTCGTAGCCCACTTTGGGGACGAAGCCCAGATCGGCGCGGAAGGCGTCGTCGACCTTCTCCCAGCCGGCGTTCCAGCTCCAGTTCCGGGAGTTGTGCGCATAGTTGGCCAGCAGGGCGGAGCCTTCCAGGCGTCCCAGGGGGAGGTTGTAGGTGGCGGCGAGGCCGTCCGGGTATTCGGTGCGGGAGCCGAGGGCCTGGAGATTGAAGATCTCGCTCGGCTTCGGTTGCCACCGCCCGTCCACGCCGGCCACGGTATTGAAATAGTCCCCGCCTTCCCGATGGGTGGTGATCAGGCCGATGGTCGAGGACGCTCCCAGGTCGCGCCGGTAGCGGGCCGCCGCGTCCGTGGTCCGCAGGTGCGGCAGGGAGGCCGTGCGGGAGAACTGGTCGCCCGGCAGGAGGAGGTTCGTCCGGTCGTCTTGCGCGACGAAGAAGCCGACGGCGTTCTTGCCCTCCTTGCCGCTCAGCTTGGCTCCCCAGGTCGGCTCGGCCACGGTGCGGGTGTAGACGGCGCTGAACGGAGTCTGGAAGAAGTCGGACCCTTCCAGGAAGAACGGCCGTTTCTCGGGGAAGAACAGGGCGAACTGCGTGTTGACGTCGAGCTCGACGGCGTCGGCTTCGATCTGGGAGAAATCCGGGTTGATGGCGCCGGAGAGGGTCAGGTTGGGGGTGATCCCCCAGCGGGCGGTGAGCCCCAGCTCTCCTTTCTCGTCGCCGTTCTGGAAGTCCCCTTCGGGGAAGGGGATCCGGCGGTCGGTGCGCTGGCCGGTGGCGGTGGGGTCGATCTCCAGGTTGCGCCCCGGCTTCACCCCTTCGAACCCGGTCACCTTCGGCGCCTGGCAGACGAAGCAGTCGTTGTCCGGCGCCATGAAGGTGGAGGCGATCTGGCTGCGCAGGCTCCGTTTATGCGAGCGGAACGGGCCGATGCCCCAGGTCTGCTCGCCGTCCGTGCGCTGGAAGCGCAGGGAGCTGAAGGGGACGGCCATCTCGACGACATAGCCCTCTGCATCAATGCGTCCGGCGGCGTCCCAGATGGCATCCCAGGCGGTGTCCTCCTCCGGCTGGGTCAGCTCATTGAGCGAGAGGTCCATCTGGACGCCGAGCGGATTGACGAACAGCTCATAGCCGCGGCGCTCGTCGTTGAAGGTGTCGATGATCAGGCCGACGAAGTCGTCCTTGAACGCGGCATCCCGGTCGGTCAGGTGGGCGCGGATCTCTTCCGGGTCCGGCGCGTTGGCGCGGAAGCCGGCATAGAGATTGTCCTCGTCGTAGGCGAGGTAGGCGATGGTGGTCACCGGCGCCGGGACATTGCGTCCGGGGTCGAACTCGTTGTTGACGTCGATTCGCAGCGCCTCGTTCCAGGCCGCGTCGTCGAGCACGCCGTCCACCTTGATCGGAGCCGAGATCTTCGGGATGCGGTAGTGCGGCTTCTCGGGGGGGGCTACGGGTGCCGCCGTGGGCTCCTGGGCCTGGAGGAGCGCGGGCAGGGCGCAGGCGGCGAGGGCCAGGGTGAGCGCGAGAGCGGCGCGGTGGCGCGAGACCGGGCGGGAAACAGATGTGTTCAAGCGATATCCTCCAACCGGGGTCCGTGCATCGGACCTCCGTACGGCAAAGAACGGCTCCGGGTTGCGGATCCCGTCAGGCGCGCCGCCGCCGGGGGCTCGCCTTGGCGCGGGCGCGGAGCAGCTCGGGAAGATGCTCCTGGATCCATCGGTTGGCCTTGTCGAGATGGCGATACTCCCGCTCGCGGCGGCGAAATTCCGGGGTGTGGACGTAACGCCGTCCATGGCGGACCACCGGCGGCATGTCGGCGTGCAGGAGCTCGTGAAAAATGATGGCTTCGATGACGAAACGCGGAATCGTCGGCTGATCGAGGACTCCATGGAGTCGGATCAGCCGCTCTTCATAGGAATAGCTGCCGAGCTGGAGGCTGGACGTCCGCCGGCGCCGGCAATGATGGGCCGCGCCTCCGGAGGAGCGGCCCCAGGTGACGCCGACCGCCAGCCGGTCGCCGAAATACCGCCGGTTGAGGTCGGCGACGATCTCGCGGAGGTCATACATCGTCCCCTCGGGGCGCAACGTGGTCTGCCGGGTCCGGCGCTCGGGGTGGTGCTGATGGAAGTGCTGGCGGATCACCGCGAGCGCGGCGCGCGACCGGTCGCTCCCTTTCCGGCTTTCCAGGAAGGCGGCCACGGCCTCCAGAGCCTCCGGCGGAGCGCCGACGAAGGAGCGGTGGATGCGCAGGCAGAGCTGGGACCGATCGCCGGGACGCCCGGCCTTGACGGTCAAGATGGTGCGCCGGTTGTCGGTCAGGACGAGGCTCGCCAGGCGGCCGCCGGTCAGGCGGTTGAGCGCCCGCTGCAGCTCCAGGCGCGGCGCATCCGGGTGCGGCACCACCGAAGGGCGGGGGACCGGCTGTGTGTCCTGCCTCCCTCTGGGAAGGCCGGGGTGGGTCTGGCCGAACAGCTCGAGCTGGAGGGGATGGTGGTGGGATGCGGGCGTCGGCTTCCGCCCCTGGCTCCGCCGGTTGGCGGCTTCAGGTGGCCCCGAAGGACGGCGCAGCGCTTGGGTGGAAGGTTTCATCCGCCAGCTCCCTGCCAGGAGCGGAAACTCTAGCACGGCTCGCCCCGGTCGCGGCCAGCCGCCGCCCGCCGCGGTTACGGGAGAATCCAGCGCTCGCCGACCGCCAGGCTGCGGACCCGCTCGGGATCGGCCCCCTCCTCCTGGACGACCCGGGCGAGCACCCGCGGCGGCAGGTCGGCCGGCTCGTCGGTGAGGTCGAAGGTGCCCCAATGCATGCCGGCCATCCACCGGGCGCCGAGATCGCGGAACGCCTGGAGCGCCTCCCGCGGATCCATGTGCATGGTGCGCATGAACCAGCGGGGCTCATAGGCGCCGATCGGGAGAAGGGCGACCTCGGGAGCGAAGCGCCGGCCGATCTCGGCGAAGCCCTGAAAGAAGCCGGAGTCGCCGCCGAAATACCAGCGCCGCGACCCCGAATCGAGCAGCCAGGACGCCCAGAGCGAGGCGTTGCGCCCGGTGCCCAACCGGTTGGACCAGTGCTGGGCGGGGAGGCAGGTGACCGTCCACCGCCCCAGCCGCGCGCTCTGCCACCAGTCGAGCTCCGTCACCCGCCGCAGGCCGCGGCGCCGCAACCAGCTCCCCAGGCCGAGCGGGACGAACCAGGGGAGGTCGGGCAGCCGCCGGATCGTCCAGGTGTCCAGGTGATCGTAGTGGTTGTGGGAGAGCACCACGAACGCCTCCCTGGGAACCGCCGCCAGCGGAATCCCCGGCGGGGACAGGCGGGGCGGGACGAGCGCCCGGGGTCCCCAGTGGGGGTCGGTGAGGAACACGTCCCCGCCGTCCTGAACGGCGAAGGTGCAGTGGCCGACCCAGGTGATGGACGCGGGCTGATCCCTGTCCTTCAGGTAGGCGCCGTCATTCGCCATCACCGGGATCCGCGGCGGCGTCTTGCGGTCGTACGGTCCCCGCCCGCGGAGCTTCCACCGCAACACGTCGAGCGGCGTGGTGGAGAAGGGTTGCCAGGGGCAGAAGAAGGCGCCGGGCCGGCCATGCGGGGCGAAGAGGGAGGCGGGGTCGCCGGTGGGCGCGGTCAATCCGCCACCACCCCGATCCGCACCGGCTCCACGTCCTCCTCCCGTCCGCCGAACCGCTCCAGGAGCGCCCGGGTGCGGTAGCCGAAGATGCTCCGCACGTCGCGCTCGACGACCAGCCAGTTGGCAAAGCGTCCGAAAGGGGGGCGGTAGCGCACCCGGTCGTTGACGAAGGTGCCGCCGCCGGCCGCTTCTTCAAAGGTGTGTTCGTGGACCCAGAGGCGGTAGGGGCCGCGAAGCTGGTCGTCGACGAAGCGGTGGGGCGGCTCCCAGGCGGTGATCTCGGTCGTCCAGCGCAGAGGGAAGCCGTGGACGCGCAGGCGGTAGTCGATCCGTGCCCCCGGCTTCATCTCGATCGGCTGCGGGGTGACGATGCGGAAGCGCAGGAAGGCCGGGGTGAGCGCTTCGAGATTCCGGGCGTCGGCGAAGAACGCGAAGACCTCCGGGCGGGGCCGCGGCAGGAGGAGGCGTGCCCGAAGCTCCCAGGTTCTCATGAGCCGCCCAGGAAGGCCTTCCGCAGGTGGTCCATCCGTTCGCGGTTGACTCCGAAATCGCTGCGCCCCAGGCGCGACGCCGAGCGGAAGTGGATGAGCTTCGCGGTGTCGTCGAAGCGGATCTCGACGTCGTCCACGAAGCGGAAGACCAGGGAGTGGCACTCGGCGCGCAACACATCCGCCCCCTCCTCGACGATCCGCGTCCGTGGCAGCGCCTGGAGGACGGCGAGCATCCGCGCCCGGGCTGCGCGCAGTGGACCCGCGTACGGGATCGGGTCCATCCGCTGGCGCGATCGCACCGCCTGGGTCGAGACGCAGTTCGGTGTCGCCGGACAAGGAGGAAGGTCTCTCATTCCGACCTGATCGTACCTTATGATGATCGGCCGAACGACCCTGTACAGGAATGCGATGAAGATCTCGGAGATCCCCACCCCGTCGTTGCTCCTCGACCTCGACATCCTGGAGCGCAACCTGTCGTACATGGCAGGGCGTGCCGCCGCGTTGGGGGTGACTCTGCGCCCCCACATCAAGACCCACAAGTGCGTCGAGGTCGCGCGGCGGCAGCTGGAGCTGGGCGCCGCCGGGATCACCGTGTCGACGCTCGCCGAGGCGAGGGTCTTCGCCGATCACGGATTCACCGACATGACCTGGGCCTTCCCGGTGATCCTCTCGCGGCTGGCCGAGGTCCGCGAGCTCGCCGGGCGGGTCACCCTGCGTCTGGTGGTCGACTCGGAGGAGGCGGCGCGGGCGCTGGAGGATCTGGGGGTGCCTCTGCACGTCTGGCTCAAGGTGGATTGTGGCTATCACCGGGCGGGAGTCGACCCGCAGGCGCCGGCTTCTCTGGAGCTGGCCCGCCGCCTCGCCGGTTCGTATTCGCTGCGGTTCGACGGAATCCTCACCCACTCGGGTCACGCCTATCACGGCCGGACGCGGCAGGAGATCGCCGGCATCGCAGAGGAGGAGCGCCGGGTGATGGTGGACTTCGCGGAGCGGCTCCGCGCCGCCGGGATCGCCGTGCCCGCGGTGAGCGTGGGCTCGACGCCGGCCTTCTCCGTGGTCGAGCGGCTGGACGGTGTCACCGAGGCCCGGCCGGGCAACTATGCGTTCTACGACTTCATGCAGGTGGGGCTCGGCTCGTGCAGCGTCGCCGACTGTGCGGTGACGGTTCTCGCCGGTGTCGTGTCCGCCCGCCCGGGAGACGCCCGGTGCGTCATCGACGCCGGGGCCCTGGCGCTCTCCAAGGACCGGGGTCTCGCCGGCACGGAGCCCGAGACCTGGGGCGAGGTCTTTGCGGACTACGAGGCCGCCCTGCTCAGCCCGATCGCGCGGCTGGTCGGGCTTTCCCAGGAGCATGGCATCCTGAGCAAGCGGCGGCCGGTGGGGACCCGTGTCCGCATCCTTCCGAACCACTCCTGCCTCACCGTGGCCTGCTTTGACGAGTACGTCGTCGTGCGGGGAGACAACGTGGTGGATCGCTGGAGGATCTGGCGTGGCCGGTGAGCCGACTTCGCGTGAGGTGACGCACAGCGCCGCGGCGTTTCCTGCGGTGCCGGGAGGTCAAAGAGGACCGACCTCTGGTAAGCTACGCGCGGCCGTCGGCTGCGGGGTTTGTCACGATTTCGGCACTCGCGGCACTTAAGATGTGAAACCTGTCGGCGCGGACCTCACCGTGCCCGCCACGACTCGAGACCTTCGAAGGAGAATGCCATGAGTTGGGAAGATCGCGAAGATACTACGGTCTACAAAGTGGTGATCAACCACGAGGAACAGTACTCGATCTGGCCTGCACACCGTGAAAACCCCCTGGGCTGGAACGACGTGGGCAAGAGCGGCCAGAAGCAGGAGTGCCTGGACTACATCAAGGAAGTCTGGACCGATATGCGGCCTCTGTCCCTGCGCAAGAAGATGGAAGAGATGGAGCGGGAGCGTCAGGCGAGCCAGGAAGCCAACTGAGGCGCCCTCGCGCACTGCGGAGCCCAGCCAGAACGTGAAACCCAGCAGCACTGTTCCTGCCGAGCGGTGGCTCGCCTACCGCGAGGCCAGTCCGCGCGCCCGCTTGCGGATGTTCTGTTTTCCATACGCCGGTGGTGGCGCCTCGGCCTATCGAGGTTGGGGTGCCTCGCTGCCGCCCGAAATCGAGGTCTGCCCGGTCCAGCTTCCCGGGCGCGAAGGAAGGCTCCGCGAGGCCCCTTTCACGCGCTCCGGGGAGATGATCACGGCGGTGGCCGATGCGCTCTCCCCATGGTTCGACCTGCCCTTCGTCTTCTTCGGGCACAGCATGGGGGCGGCGATCGGCTACGAGCTCGCGCGCGAGCTGCGCCGGCGCGGGCGTCCTCTACCCCTGCATCTCTTCGTGTCCGGCCGCCGGGCGCCGCAACTTCCCGCCCGCGACGAGCCGATCCACGACCTGCCGGAGCCGGAGTTCATCGTCCGTCTCCGGGAGCTCAACGGCACGCCGGAGGAGGTCCTCCAGCACGCCGAGCTGATGAAGCTCCTGATTCCCTTGCTGCGCGCCGACTTCGCGGTCAATGAGACCTACGAGTATGTCGAGGAGCCGCAGCTCGACGTCGGGATCTCCGCCTTCGGCGGGCTGGCCGACGTGGACGTCGGTCGCGAGGACGTGGAGGCCTGGAGCGTGCAGACCCGGGGCCGTTTCCGGATGCGCATGATGCCCGGCGACCATTTCTTCCTGCACCCGCAGAAGGACCTCATCCTCGAATCGGTCGCCCGCGATCTGGCCGAGATCAGGGCTCTGTGACCGGTTTTCCGCCGCGCTCCGCCGTCCCGCCCCTGGATCTCCTCCCCGGAGAGATCCACATCTGGTCCCTCCGTCTCGATCCGCCCCAGCCGGCGGTCGAGCGGCTGGGCCGGTCGCTCTCCCCGGATGAATGGGAGCGGGCGAACCGCTTCCGCTTCGACAAGCACCGCCGCCAGTACGTGGTCGGCCGCGGTGCCTTGCGGGGTCTGGTGGCGGCCTACACAGGCGTCCGTCCGGAGGCCGTCCGCTTCCGCTACGGGGAGCGGGGGAAGCCGTACCTCGCCGATCCCGCCGGAGATCTGGAGCTGAACCTCTCGAACTCCGACGAGATGGCCCTGGTCGGTTTCGTACGCGGCGTGGAGATCGGGGTCGACATCGAGTTCCGCAAGCCGATGCCCGACTGCGAGCAGATCTCCGAGCGGTTCTTCTCCGCCAGCGAGCGGGAGGTGCTGCGCGCCCTGCCGGCGGAGCGCAAAGAGGAAGCCTTCTTCAATTGCTGGACGCGCAAGGAGGCCTACCTGAAGGCGGTCGGCACCGGCCTCGCCGTACCGCTCGACTCCTTCGACGTCACGCTCGCCCCCGGCGAGGCGCCGCGCATGCTCACCCTGGAAGGGGACGCCGGGCGCGCCGCCCGCTGGTTCTTCCGGCACTTCGTTCCCGGGGAGCAGTACATCGGCGCCCTCGCCATCGAAGGTGCCCCACCCGGAGGCGGGGACTGGCGGGTGGAGGCCCGGGAGCTGATTCTCTAAAAAACTTCCCGGTTCATGGCGGCGGCTTGCTTTTGCGCTAAGATGCGCCGCGAAGAGTCATGATCACCGGGAACGAAGACGATCCCGAGCTTCGTGAAGCCGTCGCAGCGCTCCAGGCCGGAGCCCGCTCCGAGGTCCACAGCCGGCGTGTGTTCGAGCGGTTCTTTCCCCGGGTGCGCCGGTTTTTCGAGCGGCTCGGCTATGGTGTGGAGGACAGCGAGGACCTCGCCCAGGAGACCCTCAGCCGGGTGTTCTCCCAGATCGGAACCTTGCAAAGCGGCGACTCCTTCAAGTCCTGGGTCTTCGCCGTGGCGGCCAACCTCCACCGCAATCAAGGGCGTTGGCGCCACCGCGAGAAGCGGGATGCGCCCGAGGTTTCTCTCGACGCGACGGCCGAGGACGGCACTCCTCTGCACGAGCCGGTGGCGCCGGAGGCGTCGCCCGCCCGGGAGGCTTATGAGAAGGAGCGCCGCGAGGCGCTGGCCCGTGCGGTGCAGGTGTTGCCGCCGCAGATGGGGCAGGTGCTCTCCTTGCGCATCGGGCAGGATCTCAAGTACCGCGAGATCGCGGTGGTTCTCCAGATCTCGATCGAGACGGTCAAGGCGCATCTTTTTCAGGCCCGGCAACGCCTGCGCTCCGAGTTGGGCGAGGCCTTCGGGGAGTGGGTGGAATGAGGCGGCCGGCCCGGCCGGGGCTCAACAATTCTGCGGACGCGGGTTCTATCAACCGAAGGGCCGGCAGGTGCCGGCCCGGGAGAATGCAGCATGCCCTCCAGCTCTGATCCGGCCGGCCCCCATCCCTCCGCGGAGCGGATCGCCGCCTACCACGAGCGCCGGCTCGCTCCCGGGGAGGCGGAGGAGATGCGGGCGCATCTCGCCGCCTGCCCCGGGTGCACGGCCGAGCTCCTGGCTTTCGCCGAGTGCTTCGACGAGCCGGAGGACTCCGCCTCCGGTCTCTCCGCCGCGGAGATGGACGCCGCCTGGCGGCGGCAAAGGGAGCGGCCGGCTCCGGCTCTCCCGGTGAGGCCGGCCCCGGCCGCGCCGCCCCCCCGGCGGTCCACCCGCGGTTCGCGGGGGCTGACCGTGTTCCTGGGCCTCGCCGCCTCCCTCTTCGCCGCCCTCTCGCTGGTCCAGTGGCAGATGATCTCCCGATTGCGCGAGCCGCGGGCGAACCCGCCTCTGGTCAATCTCGCGCCCGTGGGCTCCCTGCGCCGGGGAACCGAGGACGTTTCGGTTCTGGAGGTTCCGCCTGCGGCGCGGCGGGTCTGGGTGATCCTCGATCCGGTGGCGGAGCCGAACGACGCGGCCTATGACGCCGAGCTGGTCGCTCCGGGAGGCGGCCGTCTTCTCCTCCTGGAGGATCTGCGGGGCAGCGAAAAGGGGAACTTCCGTCTCGACCTCCCGGTCTCGCTCCTGCGGGAGGGAGAGCACCGGATTCTGCTCCGCACGAGACGGGGAGACGGCCGCGCGGAGGTGACGGAGTTCAAGGTCCGCGTGCACCTCTCTCCTCCGCCGGTGCCGTGACCGGTCACCGGCCGCTCGCGGCCTTGGCGCTGGTGGCGATGGGAGGTCTCGGCTGCGGAGAGGAACCGGCCGCTCCGGAGAGCCACCCGCTTCCGCTGCGCTCGGGGCAGTATCTCCATCTGATCGTCGGGCAGACCGGAACCGACGTGGTGGCCACCGTGCGGGACCCCGCGGGCCGGCTGCTCCTGGAGGTCGACAGCCCGAACGGCACGTCGGGTCCGGAAGAGGTGTTTCTGGTGGCCGGGAGCAGCGGCCTTCATTCCCTGACCTTGACGGCCTGGGGAACGCCGGCCGCCGTGGGGGCTGCGGATCGTTCCGTCCTGCGTCTCGCGGCCTTGCGTCCGGCGACCGGGGAGGATCGGATTCGGGCCGCCGCGGTCGGTGCTTTTTCCCGGGCGCGCCTCCGGGAGCGGGACGATCCGGCCGCGGCGATGGAGGGCTTCCGGGAGTCGATGCGGCTCTGGATGGAACTCTCCGAGGGGGCGCGGGCGGCCTGGGCGCTCGTCCGCTTGGGGCGGCTCCAGGTCGGCGATCCGGCCGTGCTGCGGGCAGGAGCGGAGAGCCTCTCGCAGGCGGCCGGCCTCTTCGGGCGGGCCGGGGACCCGCGGCAGCAGGCGCTCATTCTCTATGAGGCCGGGGAGGCGTGGCTGCAGCAGGGAGAGACCGGCCGGGCGGAGGAGCATTTCGCGCAGGCCTCCCTCCTTTGGGAGAGGCTGGGGGAACGGGAGGAGCAGGCGGCGCGCTGGACCGACCTGGCCCGGGTCCGGATGCGCCAGGGGCGGCCCCACGACGCGATCGACCTCTCCGTCCGTGCTCTTGCGGTCTGGCAGCAGGAGGGCGCCTGGATCTCTCTCGCCACGACCCGGGTCAACCTCGCCGGCCTCTATGCTTCCCTCGGCGAGGATCGCCGGGCGTTGGACCAGCTCCGCCGGGCCCTGGCTCTCCTGCAGGAGCAGCCGGAGCCCGGGCTGCGGGCGGTCGCTCTCACCAAGCTGGGGGACGTCCTGCTGCGCCTCGAGGGTCCCCGGGCCGCCCTCGAACCGCTGCGGGAAGCCCTGGATCTGCGCCGGCGCCGGCGCGATGTCCGCGGGCAGGCGGTGACCCTGAACAACGTCGGCCGGGCCCAGCTGGCGGCGAACCGGCCGCTCCAGGCCCTGCGCGCCTTGGAGGCCTCGGCAGAGATCTTCCGGCGCCTGGGAGAGCCGCGCGCCCTCGCCTCGGTGCTCAACAGCCTGGGTCTCGCCTATGAACGCCTCGATCGTCCCGGCCGGGCTGAGGAACATTACCGGCAGGCGCTCGTGGCAGCCGGTGAGACCCGCCATCCGGCGGCGGAGGAGACCTCCTTGTTCGGGCTCGCCCGCACCGCGCGCCGTGCGGGCCGGCTCGACGAGGCGGAACGCTGGTGGGAGCGGACTCAGCAGGTGGCGGAAGAGAGCCGCAGCCGGTTGTGGCGGCCGGACCTGCGGTCGTCCTATGACGCGGCACGCCGGGAGCAGACCGCCTTTCTGCTCGATCTCCTGGCCGAGCGCCACCGCCGCGATCCTCGCGGGGGTCACGAGGCCCGTGCCTTCGCCGCCGCCGAGCGCGCCCAGGCGCGGAGCCTGCTCGATCTGCTCGCCGCGGCCCGCCACCACCCCCGCCCCGAGGAGCTGCGCCGCCTGGACGGCCTGAGCCGGCGGCTCAACGAGCGCCATCGCGCCCTGGTGGCGGCACCGGCCGGACCTTCGGAGGATCTGGAAGGGGATCTGTCGAGCCTGCTCGAAGATTTCCGCCAGGCCGAGGCGGCGGTGGCCGGGCCGCTGCGCGCCCTCCAAGGAGGGCCTCCCACGCTCTCGCTCCGCCGGGTGCAGGAGGAGCTGCTCGACGACGACACACTGCTGCTCGAATTCTTTCTGGGCGAGGAGCGGAGCCATCTGTGGGCGGTGACTTCCGGGACGGTGCGGTTCGTCTCCAGGCTCCCTGGACGCCGCCAGATCGAGGAGGCGGCGCGCCGGACGCATCAACGAATGAAAGAGAGCCGCTGGCAGACCGGCGAGCTGGCGGCCCGGCAGGCGGCCGAGCAGCTGAGCCGGATGCTCCTCGGGCCGGTGGCGGACCTGCTCGGCCGCCGCCGCCTCGTCCTGGTCGCCCCCGGCGCCCTCCAGGTCGTCCCCTTCGCCGCCTTGCCGCACCCTGGAGAGGTGGCGGTGGCACGCCTGTTGATGGAGGACCACGAGATCGTCACCCTCCCCTCGGCCTCGGTCCTCGGCGCCTTGCGCGCGCGCCTCGCCGGCCGCACGCCGCCCCGTGGCCTGCTGGCGGTCCTCGCCGATCCGGTGCGCGAGGCCGGACTGCCGTTCGCCCGCGCGGAGGCGGGTGCGATTCTCGCGCTCGCCGCCGGCGCGCCCGTCCTTTCCGCCTCGGGGCCTGCGGCGAGCCGGTCGCTGGTCGTGAGTGGAAGGCTGCGCGACTACCGCATCCTGCACTTCGCCACCCATGGCCTGTATGACGACGTCCATCCCGAGCTGTCGTCCCTCGCCCTCGCCGCCTTCGACGCCTCCGGCCGTCCGGTCGACGGCCATCTGCGCGCCTACGAGATCGCCGCGCTCGACCTGCAGGCCGACCTCGTCGTGCTCTCCGCCTGCCGCACCGCTCCCGGCGAGGAGGGTCTGGTGGGCCTGACCCAGGGCTTTCTTCTCGCCGGAGCGCCGCGCCTCGTCGTCTCCCTGTGGGAGGTGGACGACCGCGCCACCGCCGAGCTGATGCAACGGTTTTACACCGCCCTCCTGCGCGAGAAGCTCTCTCCCGCACAGGCCTTGCGGCAGGCCCAGATCTCCCTTCTCCGCTCGCAACGTTGGCACGCGCCCTATCACTGGGCCGGTTTCGTTCTCCAAGGAGACTGGCGATCCGCTGATCACGACTAACCAAACCGCCCCCCGCGGGTTCTCCCTCCTCCGAACCAACCCAACCGCTCCACCGTCCGGACGCCCGGGCGGCCGGAGCCGCTCGGAGGAGGATGAGATGGAACTTCAGGAAGTCCGCACGACGCCCATCCAGAGCAAAGGCACCCGGCACCGGAAGCCCGGCGACTTCGAGCCGCCGGATACCACCAAGACGCCGAAGCCCGAGGACGATCCGCCGTCGTTTGATCCCAAAGGCCGGAAGGGCAGAGGCCGAGGCAAGGGAGCCCGCTGAGCGGCGGTTCGGACGATGGCTGTGGTCCCGCAGATCGCGAAGACCCTCGCCCTGGGAGCGGCGCTGGCACTGCTGTTCGGTGCCGGTTGCCGCGGGCCGCGGGCCCGTTCGGAACGCTCGTTCGACGAGATCCAGGAGCTGGTGCGCGGCAAGACGGCGGAGCAGCTCCTGACACTCCTCGGCGAGCCCGACAGCCGGCAGGTGATCTTCGATGCCGACGAACGGTGGGTCTGGTGGAACTACACGTTTCTCGACGGCCGGGATTGTCCGCCCGAGCTGCGGGGCCGCGTGGTCCATCTCGAGATCGTGATCAAAAACCCTGTGCGCCTCGGCGCGCACCGGCGCCCTTACTCCGAATGGCAGGTCGATGACGCCTTCGGCATCACCTACCGATCGCCTTTCACCGACGGTTGAATAGAAAGGATTGCCATGTCATCCATCGAGAGCCGCACCCTGGTGTTGAATGGGATCGACGCCACGACCGGCGGGCCGCTGTTTCGCACCACGCTGGGAGAGATCGTAGACGCCGCCCGTGGTGAAGATCTCTCCGCCGGAGAGAGCGAGGAGCTGCGAAGGTGGGCCTCCGCGGTGCGCGAGGAGCATCTGGACACACGATTCCAGATCGATTCCAAGAACCTTGCAGAAGCCGGCTGGGGCGTGGTGTTCCCCGAGGGCCGGGAGGCCGGCCTGCGCGCGGCGCTGGCGCCTCTCCTCGCCCTCCGGCAGGCGCAGGCCGGCGCCGTGCACGAGCATCGCTATCGGGAGCTGGTGAGCGTCCGTGGTGAATCGAAAGCCCGTTTCCTCGCCCGCCACGGTGTCGGGCCGGGACCGGCCGATCCCGATCGTCTTCCCTATTACCTGTTGATCGTCGGCGATCCGTCGGAGATCTCGTTCCGTTTCCAGTATCAGCTCGACGTGCAGTACGCCGTGGGGCGGTTGAGCTTCGCCACGCTGGAGGAGTATGCAAGCTACGCCGAGACCGTGGTCGCGGCGGAGCAGGGCGCTCTGCGCACCGCCCGCCGGGTCTCCTTCTTCGGGATGTGCCATCCCGGAGATGCGGCCACGGAGTCGAGCCGGCACCTCCTGGTGGAGCCGCTGGCCGACGGTCTCCTGCGCGACCATCCCGGCTGGCCCGTCGAGAAGCTCCTGGATGCGCAGGCCACCAAGGCGGCGCTCGCCGAGCGGCTGGGCGGTGCGCGGCCTCCCGCGCTGCTGTTCACCGCCGGCCACGGCCTGGGCTTCCCGGTGGACGATCCGCGGCACGCCCTGAACCAAGGTGCGCTGCTCTGTCAAGACTGGCCCGGCGCCGACGTCTGGCCGATCCCACCCGAGCACTATCTGGCGGCCTGCGACATTCCCGACTCCGCTCCCCCGGCGGGCCTGATCGCCTTCCACTTCGCCTGTTACAGCGCCGGCACGCCACGGTTCGACAGCTTCAAGGACAAAGGGAAACCGCGCGAGATCGCCGCCGAGAGCTTCGTGGCCCGCCTGCCGCAGCGGCTGCTGGGCCATCCGCGAGGAGGAGCCCTCGCGGTCATCGGCCACGTCGATCGCGCCTGGACCTACTCCTATGACTGGCCGGATTCGGGGGATCAGCTCCAGGTCTTCCAGAGCGCTCTGGGCCGCTTGCTCGACGGCTACCCGGTGGGAGCCGCCATGGAGTATTTCAATCAACGGTACGCCGAGCTCTTCACCGATCTGGCCGAGGAGCGGGAGGAGATGCGCTGGGGTGGGCAGCCGGACTTTCTCAACGTGGCGCAGCTCTGGACCGCCGCGAACGACGCCCGCTCGTATGCCGTGCTCGGCGATCCGGCGGTGCGCCTCGCGGCCGGGGAGGAGGAGGCGCGATGACCGACCCGCGGGGGACCTGGCTCGACACCGAGCTGGAGCTGGCGAGCCTCGCCTCGGCCCGCTTCACCTGGTCCGGTGGAGACTACCGGGGGGCTCCGGCGCTCAGCCCGGACCTCGCGGAGCGTTTGCTGGAGCTGGAGACCCTGCCCGAAGACTACGGCCTGGCGCTCTACGACGCGGTGTTTCCCCGCGCGAGCGAGCTGCGCGAGGGGCTGCGCGAGGCCATCCTGGCGGCGGAACGGGAGAAGAGCCGGCTGCGCTTCCGCCTGCATCTTTCGCTCGATCTGCCCGACTGGGTGCACGGCCTCTATTGGGAGCTGCTCGCGGATCCCGATCGCCATCTCGCGCTCTCCCGCTCACCGGACACCGCCTTCTCCCGCTATCTGGACGCGCGGCGATCGCAGGGAGCGCCGGCCCCGGGTCGGCCCCGGGTGCTCTGCGTGATCTCCGCGCCGTCCGACATCGCCCGTCATGGCATGGCGGAGATTCGCCGCGACGAAGTCCGCCGGAGCCTCGAAACCGCCTTGGAGCCGCTGGCCGGTGCCATCGAGCTGGCGTTTCTCGAGCCGCCGGCCACTCTCGAACGCCTCCGCGAGCGTCTGATGGAGAAGGGCGGCTTCCAGCTCCTCCATTTCTTCGGTCACGGCCTGAGCTTCGGCGGGGTTTCCGCCCTGGTTCTCGAAGACGCCCAGGGGCGCATCCACCGGGTCGAGGAGAAGTTGCTCGCCGAGGTCTTCCTGGGGGTCCGCGAGCTGCGCCTGGTCACCCTGGTGGCCTGCCATGGCGGCGCGCCGTCCTCCGGCGATCCGTTCAGCGGTCTGGCCGGCCGGCTCGTCCACCGCGGCGTGCCGTCGGTCATCGCCATGCGCCGGGCGGTGCGGGTCGAGAGCGCTCACCTGTTCACCCGCCACCTGTACCAGCAGATCGCCCAGACCGGCCGGGCCGACGCGGCGGTCAACGAAGCGCGGCAACAACTCTATCTGGCTGCGCCGTCCGAGATCGACTGGAGCAGCCCGGTGCTCTATTCACGCCTGAGCGACGGCCGGCTCTGGCTGCCGCAGGGTGTCGCGGAGGAGCCGGAGGAGAATCCGCGGCGTGTCCGCCAGGCCTGGCACCGCCTGCGCCGGCCTCTCCCCTGGGTGCCGGCGTTCCTGGCGCTCGCCCTCGGAGGCCTCGGCTTCTGGCCGGCGCCGGAGGCCGAGGTGCGCTTCGACCTCCAGGTCTCGCAGCTCTTCTTCCGCTTGGCCGAGAGCGCCACGGTCATCGAGCGCCTCGACCTCGCGGAGCTGGCCGCCACCCGGCTCGCCGCCGTGCGTCTGCCGGACGTGGTCCCCGTGGAGCCCGGGCGCGGCGAGCCCCAGGGCGTCCTCGTCACCGTGCGGGGCGCCGAGGCGCGCCTGGCGCTCCAGACACCGCCCCTGCCGCCCGGAACCGGATTCGGTCTCGAGCACCAAGGTGAGAGCTCCTACCTCGTCACGGTGACCGATTCGGAGCAGCCCCTCAGCCCGGTCTTCCAGGGAGACGTGATGGTCAAGCCGCTGCCCGGCACGGCCGCCCACCTCCGTCTCGATCGCCCGTCCGCTCTCGACCTGCTGCCGCGCGACGGCGCCCTGAAGCTCGACGTCACCTTCGCCCGGTTCGCCGCCGACAGCTTCGCGGCGGACGTCGCGATCGACGCCCTCGACCTGTTCCGGGTGATCGATCAGCAGACGGCGGAGGTGTCGATGGTGCGCAAGGAGTCCACCGTGCTCACCGGAGACGTGGAGGTGCCGGCGACGGGGCAGACCACGCGGCTGGAGAAGGGCGAAGGCCTGCGGTTCACCGGGCTCTCCGGTGCGCTCACCGGTCTCCACCTCGGCCCGGAAGGGCTCCGTTTCGGCTTTCAAGGGCGGGTGCGCAGGCTCGAACGCCTGTCTCCGGGGATGGCTCCGGAAGCCTTGATGCCCGCCGTTCTCGATCTATGGATTCCCCGGCCGGCCCGTCTGCCGGTGCTGGGGGCGTGTGGGCTGCTGGCGGTGGCCGTGCTGCTGCTCGCGGCGCTGGACATTTCCTTCTTCAGGGAAAGGACTTTGCAATGAAGAAGCTCCCTCCGTGGCTCGGTATCCTCCTTCTTTTCCTCGGAGCGCTTCCGGGGGCGGCGCAGGTTGAAAAAAGCCTTTACAAGCTCGGTCTGGTCTCCGGGGATCAAGGCTCGCGCAATGAGAACGAGAGTCAGAGGCGCTTTCGAGCGGCCGTTCTCAACGCCGCCACCGATGCCTTCGTCGCCTCGCGCCGGTTCACCATGGTGGAGCGCGCCCAGCTCGACGCCGTCTTCACCGAGAAGAACCTGCAGGAATTCATCGGCGGCCAGGTCAACAACAAGCTGACCGACGTCCTCGGCCTCGACCTCGTGGGAGTCGTCGACTATACGGTCGAATCCACCGAATCCGCAGACGGGCAGAGAGAGCTCAAGTGCATCATCGACGTCCGCCTGATCGATGTCAAATCAGCGTCGATCCTGGCGACCCTCAGCAGCGACAGGCCAAGCATGAGCGTGCCTTCCACCGCCCGGGCGGCCGGACAGCTTCTCTACGAATCCATTCGTGATGCGTTTCCGCCGCTGGGGTACGTCGTCAGCGTGAATGGCAAGGAGGTCGTGGTCGACCTTGGAAGCGATTCAGGCGTCAAGAAAGGAGATACGCTCGAGATCGTCCAGGAAGGAGAACAGATCATCCACCCGGTGACCGGGAAGCTCCTGTCGTCTCCCATGAAGGTCGTCGGCAAGATCAAAGTGGTGTCCGTCTCTCCTCAGGTCTCCATCTGCAAGGCGCCGGGTGAAGAGGTTGCTCTCGCCAGTCTGGTCCGGCTGCAAGGGAGCCGTACCCTGCTTCTCGATTGGGCGGCGAAAATCCCGTGGGGCCTCGTCAAAGGGGCCGCCGCAGGAGTGATTCTCCGGAAGGTCCAACAATGAGCCTGCAGCGCTGGATTTTCTGTCTGACGGCCCTTCTTCTTCCGGCGGCGGCGGTGGGCGAGAAGAACCATTGTGATCCGGGTCTTCCGCGCGACCCGGCGAGCCCCGTGACCTATCGCATGCGCGACGATCGGTGCGAAGGCTATTACAACCAGCAGGTGAGCTCGGTGTCCGTGGAGGTCCGTTCGGTCGTCGCCGCCTTCGGGCCTTTCGATCCGGAGAAGGACGCCGAGCTGGCCCTGACCTGGCGGGTGCCTTCCGGCAGCATCGAGGACGCCCGCCTGCGTGCCTTCAGTCTCAAGTACCGGGTCTACTACCGGATGGACACGGCGGTGCCGGCCGTCCGCGGCTCCTATCGCTGGCCGTCCGACCTGTTGGCCACGCAAAAGCTCGGCGGCGCCGATCTCGGCCTCCTCGCCTGGCTCGATCGGCCCGGCCCCGGAGGCTCGACCCGTCAGGTCTACCTCCCCCTGCAAGCCGGCCGAGCTGCGAAGGACGACGGCGGCGCCAGGATTCTGCTGGTCCCCTCCAAGAAGCTCGCCAAGGTCTACATTGCGATCCATCGGATCGACGACCAGGGGAAGACGCTCGCCACGCTGCGCCCGTCGCAAGAGCTCGGATGGGGCATCTATCCCAAGGAGGAGCCGATCGAGATCTCGACCGGCCGGCTCGGACCGGAAGGTTTCTATCGCGCCGAGATCACCGCCCGGCTCGAAGACGGTGCGTCCATCGCACGGACCATCGACCTCTATCATCCAGGCGAAAAAAGGAGATGAACGTGAGCATTCGCAAGACTTTGTGCGTGGGATGGATCGGCGTGCTGTGCGCCGCGGCGGTCGCGGCCCGCGCAGCCGAGAAAGCCGGTATCTATGAAGCTGCGGAGCGTGCCGAGCGGCTGGTCGTTCATATCACGGCGCCGAACACCGAGGGGGCCGGCATCCTGGTGCACGTCGACGACAAGTACCTGTATGGCATCACCGCGAAACACGTCGTCTTCTCCCGGGGCAAGGCGATCGCGGGCCTGCAAGTGGCCCTGCGCCCCTGGCCGGGGCGGCGGATTCCGGTCGAGGACCTGAAGCTCCATTTCCAGGAGGACCTTGCTCTTTTCCGGGCCGAGATCGCCCCTCTGGGGCTTTCGCGGGCCGAGATCGTGCAGGCCATTCCCATGGACCAGCTCGGTGCCTCCGACGACCTGGACCCCGGCGCCGCCGTGTACAGCCTGGGCCACTCGGCCGCCGCCACCTGGATCTCTCCCAAGGCGGCGCTGCGCTTCAGCCGAAACGACCAGCGCATGGCCTTCTTGTTTGAATCCGACTGTCCGCAGGGGCACTCCGGAGGGGCCGTGTTCGATGGCGAATGGCGTCTCGTCGGCATGATGATCGAAGAGGCGCGGCCTTTCTGCCGCGCCTTGCGGATCGATCCGGTTCTGCAGATCGTCCAGGGCTGGAAGGTGGGCGTCAGCTTGAGCCCCCCACCGCCGCGCAAGCGCGACCAGGCGGCCCCCCGGACGGTCAACGTCGCGGTGATGGGATTCGACAACCGGAGCACCAAGAACCTTCCGCACCTGGGTTTCGTCGCCCAGGACATCACCACGTCCTACCTGCACACCCTGCCCGGAGTGGTCCTGGTGACCCGCGACCGGCTCAATGCGGTGCGCAAGGAGCTTGCCCTGCCGGACACGCTGAAACCGGGCCAAGGGGTCACCCGCGTGGGCCGCCAGCTGGAGGCGGACGCCCTGGTGACCGGCTCCATCGTGCGCTATGACGTAGAGCGCCGCACCTTCGAAGGGTATGGGACGAGCGCTCTCCAGGACGTGTTCCGCATGGCTCTGACGCTGCAAATCCTCGACGTCAAGACCGGGCGGGTGCAATTCTCCAAGAACTTCGAGGTGGAGAGGACGAAACAGTATCCGAAGGCCGCTTCGGCACCGGGAGAGCCGATCGACCTGACCAGCGAGCTCCTCGGCGCCCTGCTCGCCCAGGCGGAGCCCGACATCCGGAGCGCGCTCTCGCAGGTGATCGCAGGTCTCGGCACGGCGAACCAGTTCATCGCCGTGCCCGTCAGCTCGTCGCCCGCCGGGGCGGAAGTGATCTTGAACGGGATCTACATGGGAAAGACACCGATCACGCTCCAGCTCGCTCTCGATCTGCACGAGATCAAGCTGATCCTGTCGGGCCACGAGCCCTGGGTGCGCCGGTTCCGCACCGAGGTGGGCAAGGGGATCGAGGCGACGTTGGTGCCGAAGGCGCGCTGAACCGCGCCGGTCGGGTGGCGACCGTGGCGGCGGATCGGCTGCGCCGCTGCTATCCTTCCGCCATGTTGCGCCTGAGCGAGCTGCGGCTTCCCCTGGATCATTCGGACGGCGACTTGCGGGCCGCCGTCCTCGGCGCTCTCGGCGTCGAGCCGCCGGAGCTGCTCGGCGTGGCCATCGCCAAGCGGAGCTTCGACGCCCGGCGGCGGGGTGCGATCGCGCTCATCTACCACCTCGACGTCACCGTGGAGCGCGAGGACGAGGTCCTGCGGCGCTTCCGCAAGCGTCCGTCCGGCCCGGATCTCGGGCCGGCTCCGGACACCTCCTACCGCTTCGTCGCCCGGGCACCGGAGACGCCTGGGCCGCCGGAGACGCGGCCGGTGGTGATCGGCACCGGTCCCTGCGGCCTCTTCGCCGGGTTGCTGCTCGCCGAAATGGGCTTCCGGCCGATCCTCCTGGAGCGCGGCAAGGAGGTGCGCGAGCGCACGGTGGACACCTTCAAGCTGTGGCGCAAGGGGGCGCTCGATCCGGAGTCCAACGTGCAGTTCGGCGAGGGCGGCGCCGGCACGTTCTCCGACGGCAAGCTCTACAGCCAGATCAAGGACCCCGGCCACCGCGGGCGCAAGGTGCTCACCGAGCTGGTCGCGGCCGGTGCGCCTCCCGAGATTCTGGTCGTCAACAAGCCGCACATCGGCACCTTCCGCCTGGTCAAGGTGGTCGAGGGGCTGCGCGAGAAGATCCAGGCCCTGGGCGGAGAGATCCTCTTCCAGAGCCGGGTCGAGGACCTGGTGATCGAAGAGGGCAGAGTGCACGGCGTGGTCCTGGCCGACGGCTCGCACCTGGCGACGGAGCGCGTCGTCCTGGCGGTCGGCCACAGCGCCCGGGACACGTTCGAGATGCTCGTGCACCGCGGCGTGTACGTCGAGCCGAAGCCGTTTTCGATCGGCTTCCGCATCGAGCATCCGCAATCGTTCATCGACCGGTGCCGTTATGGCAAACAGGCGGGCCATCCCAAGCTGGGCGCCGCCGACTACAAGCTGGTGCATCACTGCCGCAACGGCCGGTCGGTCTACAGCTTCTGCATGTGCCCGGGGGGCACGGTGGTGGCGGCGGCGTCGGAGCGCGGCCGGGTGGTGACGAACGGAATGAGCCAATATTCTCGCGACGAGCGCAACGCCAACAGCGGGATCGTCGTCGGCATCACCCCGGAGGACTATCCGGGAGGCCCGCTGGCCGGCATCGATTTTCAACGCCGCTGGGAAGAGCGCGCGTTCGAGCTGGGCGGCGGCACCTACGAAGCTCCGGCCCAGCTCGTCGGCGACTTTCTGGCCGGTCGGCCTTCCACCGCCTGCGGCTCGGTGATCCCCTCGTACCGGCCCGGCGTGCGCTGGGGAGACCTGTCCACCTGCCTGCCGGACTACGCGATCGCGGCGATCCGCGAAGCGCTCCCCATCTTCGACGAGCAGATGCGGGGTTTCGCGATGAAAGACGCCGTGCTCACCGGAGTGGAGACGCGGACCTCATCCCCGGTGCGCATCCGGCGCGGAGACGATCTCCAGAGCCTGCACACCGCAGGCCTCTATCCGGCCGGTGAAGGGGCCGGCTATGCCGGCGGCATCCTTTCGGCGGCGGTGGACGGCATCCGGGTGGCGGAGGCGGTGGCGTTGGCGTCGCTGCCGGTCACTGGTCAGGCCGCTGCGTTCCGATAGGCCCTTTCCAAGGCGGGCAGGAGGTCGAGCGACCGCTGCACGGCTGTTGTCAGGTCGCTCAGCTCGCGCCGCTCCTCGGCCCGCAGGGGGCGGCCGGAGCGGGCGATGAGCCATGAGGTCAGCACGGCATAGTCGCCGATTCGATAGCTCCACAGGTCCGGCGACACCCCGTCCAGCCGGAGGCCTTCGGGGTGAAGTCGGATGCCGTGCTCGCCGGGGTCGTAGGTGATCTGGGTCACCGGCAGCCCGAGGTCGCCGCTCAGCCGGCATCCGCCGGTCGCCCGGGCCGCCGGTAGCCGCAGGTGGGCGGCGAGGAGTGCTGACCCGCAGCCGGCCAGGTCGTTGAACGGCTGCACCTGCAGGGGAAATGGAATTCGTGCCAGCTCGCGGGAAAGGAGCTGGCGAAAGCGGTTCCGGTAGCCGGGCGCGTGAAGGACTCCGTAGCTGTAAGCCAGAATCGCTCCGGGTTCCGGGGATTCGCCGTACAGCCCGGCCAGGCGGTCGCGAAACGCCGGGCTCAGATTGGCGAGCCGTTCTCCGGCCGTATCGAGGTACAACGGAAACGCCGAGGTGATGTCGTAGGCGCTGACGGCTTTGTGGCCCGGGAGCGCGGCGGTGACGAAGGCGCCGAGCTCTCCTTTGTGTTGGCGGGGCACGAGAAGCGCCACATTTCCCGGCTGGCGGAGATGGCGTGCCAGCTCCGGCCGCGGCCGGGTGACCGCCTCCGGAGTGAAGACCAGATAGCGCAGGTCGAACGGGCGCGGCAGCCAGGCGGTCAGGTGTGGCAGCCATTCGCGACGGCCGATGCGGCGCAGGCGCTCTTCGAGAAGGCGGCGGTCGGTTGCCGTCACCACGGCATCCTGGCCGGTGATCAGGCCGGTCGTATGCACGGGAAAGATCTCGTCCAGCGGCGTCCCCCGCCGAAAGGCCTGTTCCGTGGCGAGGTCCGCGGCGGGTCGGAAGACAAGCTGCGGGGAGCGGGGCCGGATCTCGCTCCACGCCGTGGTGGCCAGGCTCCCCGAACGCAGCACGGCGAGCTTGTGCAATCTGGTTCCCTGCAGGTCGGCATGGGCCACCCGGCGCGCCAGCCCGGGCTTCTTCACCAGGACCATGAGGGCGGCTCCCTGGGCGAGACCGGGAAAGAGGTTCTCGTCCCGGCTGCCGTCCGGCGCGCGCTCGCGCTTGCGTTGGTTGCCGTGGAGGTCCAGGAGGTAGATCTCCTCGAACGTTGCGAGGAGCGAGGAGCGCATGCCGCGCAGCGTGGGTGCATCGAGCCCGTTGTGGTTGAGGGCGAAGGCCACGATCCCTTCACCTTGCTGCTCGACCATCCATTGCGCGAGGCGCAGGAAGCGAGCCCAGGTGTCTTGCAGGCATTTGCCATTGCGCCCGGTGAGCGGCCGCCCTTCGCCGACTCTCCAGGTGCCGAGAAGGCGCGCCAGCCACGGGCTTGCCGGCGGCGGCTGGCCGATCCAGGGCGGGTTTCCCAGCAGCACCGGCAGGGCTCCGGCGATCGCCGCCGGCTCCGGAGGGCCGGCCAGGGAATCGCGCTGCCGCAGGACCCTCTCTCCCCCGGGAGCCGGCAGCGCCCCGAAACCGCGGAGAAAACGCCGCAAAGCCCTGTGGCCCCGGGCACAAGAGTCCTCCAGGATCTCCCACCCCTGCGAATCCGGCAGGAGGTGGTCGCGCAGAAGAGCCGCCTTGTCGGCCCGGTGCCGGATCGCCTCCCTCCAGGCGGCGAGAACGAAGTTGAGAGGACCGGCCGCCGGATCGAGGAGACGCACCGCGGGATGCGCGAGCCCCTCCGGATGGCCGAAACGGCTCTGCACCAGATGGTGGACCGAGCGCGCCATCCACCCGACGGCGGGCGGCGGCGTCGTCCAGACCCCCGGGAGGCGCGTCACTGCGCACTCCCGGCGGCCAGGTCGACGAGATGGACCTCGACGAGCCCTTCTCCCCGCTGCAGCACCTGCAACAGCACCCGCCGGCCGGGCGCAAAGGTGCACCACGCCGAAGGCAAGGGAAGGCCGGTCCCGCCGAGCGCTGCAACGAAGAACCACGCGGCGTCCGCCTCGTACAGCTCGACCTCGGCCAGCCGCAAGAGGCGCCAGGACAAGGGGAAGGGGACCAGCGCGACGCGGTCCCCGGCTTTCACCGCAAGGGCTTCGCACAGCTCCCCGGAGAACGGCAGGACCCCCGGATCCAGGATCTCGGCCTCGATCGTCCAGGCCGGCGGCGGCGCCTCCCCTCTCACCGCGCCAGCCGTTGGCTCGGCTGGAAGACCGAGAGCTCTCCAAGGCTCTGGACGGCGGGCTTCATCCAGTCTTCCAGGATGCATTCGAGACACGAGCGGACCTCGGTGGGGAAGTCATAGGGCTCCCCCTGCTCGTAGATCACCTCTTCGCGCGGTGAGGGCGGAACCCGTGCCAGCAGTTCCTCCAGTCGGCATCTCAGCGCGTCCTGCTCCGCCGCCGCCCGGGCGATCTCGGCGCGCACGGCGGTCTCTTCGTCGTTGGGCATGATGAGTCCTCCTCTCGGTCACTGAATCGGTGGAGAGAATGAGGCCTTGCAGGGTTGTGGACCAGAAGACAACGCGCATGCTCTATGAGGGATGCCCCGACGCTTCGCGGCTCTCCGGGTCCGCCATGCCCACTTGCCGCCTTCCTCCTGTCTTGCGGCTTGCGATATCTTTCGTGTTCTCGTGTATCTGGTCCGAGTGTCCCGTTTGGCGGTTGGCGCGCACCTTGGTTAGTTGGGAGCGTACTCAAGGAGGCGATGAGATGGATGACGACAAACCACCGCGGCTTGGCCTGGCGCTGGGGTACTTCTATCGGAAGGTGGGGTTGACCCTCAAGCAAGCCGCGGTGCGTCTGGGGCTTTCCGACCCGTCGACACTGCGCAAGATGGAGCAGGGGGACATCAAGCTCTCGCGGGAGAACCTGGGTCTCAAGATCGGCGTCCTGGGGTTCTTCGAGGAGGACGTGGACGCCTTTCTTCTCGGCGACGAGCTCGTCGACCCCGAGCCGCTCGTGCAGCCGGCGTCCCCGGTGGCGTTGAACGACGAGGAGCTGCGGCGCATCGACCGCGCGGCCTCCGCGGCGGCGGTGGCCACGGCGGAGTACACCCGCATCGAGCTGGCCCACTGGAAGAAAGCCCTGAAGGCCGCCGCCGCCCACGTCGAGGCCGAGGAGCTCTGGAAGACCCTGAAGCCCCTCACCCCCACCGACCGCCGCGACCTGGTCACCGTCTTCCCCCACTTCCGGAGTTGGGCCCTGGTGGTCAAGGTCTGCAAAGAGAGCGTGCGTCTGGCGGCCCACGACGCGGCCGTAGCTCTGGAGCTGGCGAAGTTTGCTCTGTACATCGCCGAGCGCTGCCCTGGCGAGGAGTGCTGGAAGGCGCGCATCCAGGCGGAGGCGTGGGGCGCTGTCGGCAACGCCCGGCGGGTCTCGAACGACTTTGACGCCGCCGACGCGGATTTCGCCCGCTCGCGGAAGCTGCGAGCCGTCGCAAGAGGCGCCGATCCGGATCTGATTGATGGTTCCCGGCTCCTCGGCATGGAGGCCTCCCTCCGCCGCGAGCAACACCGATTTCCCGAAGCCCTTGCGCTTCTCGATCAGGCCAGAGATGCCTGCGGTGATGGGGGTGAGGCCGGCCGGCTGCTGCTGGAGAAGGCGCACGTCCTGACTCTCCAGGAGGACTTTGAGGGTGAATTGGCAGCTTTAAAGGAAGCGGCGCCGCTGATCGAGGGCAGCGGGGACCCGGAGCTTCTTTTTGCCCTGCGCTTCAATATGGCCGTCAACCTGTGCCGCCTGGAGCGCTACACGGCGGCGGCGAGGTTGCTGCCAAAGGTGCGAGAGCTTGCGCTTGCGCAGGGGCACGACCTCCATCTGCTCCGCGTCTTGTGGCTTTCCTCCAAGATCGATGCCGGCGAAGGCCGGAAGGAGAGGGCGATTCTGGCGCTCGAGCAGGTCCAACGAGATTTCACCGTGCGAGGGCTCCCCTACGATGCGGCCCTGGCCTCCCTGGATCTCGCGATCCTCTGGCTGGAGCAAGGCCGCAACGCCGAGGTCCGAACGCTGGCGCTGGGCATGGCGTGGATCTTCAGGGCCAAGGGCATCCAGAAGCAGGCCCTGGCCGCGCTCAAGCTCTTCTGTGACGCGGCGCAGCGAGAAGAAGCGACGGTGGAGCTGACCCGCCAGGTGATCGCGGACATCGAGAAGGCCCGCAGGACGGGGCCACCCGGCCCCGCCACCCCGGAGCTGCCGGAATGACGAGGCCTGGCGTTCCCCCTCTCCCGCTCCGCAGCTCAGCTGCCGCACCCCCCGTCCGGATCGATATAGCACCCGGTGTCCCTGCTGGGGCTCACCGGAGGCTCCGCCACCTCCGCCCCGTCGCAACCCCCGTATGGATCGATGTAGCACCCGGTGTCCCCCAGGAGGCTCGTGACGAGCAGCCACAGCCGGCCCAGAAGATCCGGGGGCTCGGGAGCCGGCGCGGCGGCGGCGCTCCAGGGGACGGCGACGAGGAGGGCGAGGAGAAGGGCGGCGAGGCGGGGACGAAACGACGTTCTGCGCATGGTGGGCTCCAGGAAGAGCGCTCCGCCGGCATCTCCATGATCCCGGGGGCGGCTCTTCAAACATCGGGACCATTGGGGCATAGGGCATAGCCCGGGAGGAGTTTCGCATGGCGGCGAAAGGCGATCCAAAGGTGTTGCGGTTTCTGGTGATCTGGCTGCGGGCCTGGTCCGGATGGAGCCAGGAGCAGCTCGGGGAGGCGTGCGGGTCGTGGCAGTCGGACGT
>DIHE01000064.1 GCA_002420005.1 Holophagales bacterium UBA5704
GTCCGCCCTGCATAGCATCTATGGGCAGGACTGGGAGCTTTGGCGGACCGACGGCACCTCCGGAGGCACGCGGCACCTCGCGACCGAAGTGTCTCCCGAGTCCGCTTTCGTGCGCCTTGGGGCCTCCGTGCTGTTTGCGGCCTCTTCTCGCGACGAGTTCGGATTCTTCGAGCCGGGGCTCTGGAAGACGGATGGGACGCCCGCGGGAACCGTGCCGATCCGCGTGCCGCTGGGAGGGCTCGACGACGGGCCGCAGGAGCTGACCGTCTTGCAAGACCGGCTCTATTTCTTCTCGCCGAACGGTTCCTGGGGCCTCTGGCGCACCGACGGCTCCGCGGCGGGCACCGTCCTTGTGCGGCAGTTTGCCGATCAGGAGAATCCGATCCAATCGACACGCTTCGGGCTCACGGTTTCCGCCGAGAGACTGTTCTTCATCGCCGACGACGGTGTCCATGGCCGCGAGCTCTGGACCAGCGACGGCACGGCGGAAGGCACCCGGATGGTTCTCGACCTCTACCCCGGAGCCGCCTCCGGCGTGCCGGGCGGCCCCACGGCGGGCTCCCCGTTGACCGCCGCGGGCGGCAAGCTCTACTTCTCCGGGAACGACGGCAGCCACGGCACCGAGCTGTGGGAGAGCGACGGCACGGCCGCAGGCACCCGCCTGGTCCAGGACCTCGCGCCGGAGGCCGCCTCCTCGCTGCCGGGCCCCCTGGTTCCGGCGGGGGACCATCTCTTCTTCGTGGCGGACGATCTGATCAGTGGCCGCGAGCCGTGGGCTCTGCCGCTCTCCGGCCCCGCCGACTGCCGGCCCGCCGCCACCCGGCTCTGCCTGAACGGCGGGCGGTACCAGGTCGAGGTCGCGTGGCTCACCGGCCAAGGACAGACCGGTGCCGGCAACGGCGTGCCGCTCTCCTCCGACACCGGCTATTTCTGGTTTTTCGATGCGGCGAACGTCGAGCTGGTCGTGAAGATCCTCGACGGGCAGGCGGTGAACGGGCACGTCTGGGTCTTCTACGGCGCCCTGTCCAACGTCGAGTACATGATCACCGTCACCGATACACGCACGGGGCTCGCCCGGCGCTATTTCAATCCGCTCGGGACGCTCGCCAGCGTAGGCGACACCCACGGCTTCGGACCGCTGGGGGCCAGCTCCGCCAACCCCGTGCCGCCCGTCGCGCGAGCCGCCGCATCGCCTCTTCCGCTCGTCTCCGAGCACCCAGGGAAGGTGGCGGCCACGCCGTGCCAGGCCACCGTGGGGCGGCTCTGCTTGAACGACGGCCGTTTCGCCGTCGAGGTCGCCTGGAAAGATTTCCAGAATCACACGGGAACGGGCACGGCCGTCCCCTTGACCGAGGACACCGGAACGTTCTGGTTCTTCGCCGCCGCCAACGTCGAGCTGGTGGTGAAGGTGCTCGACGGCCGGCCGTTGAATGGCAAGTTCTGGGTCTTCTACGGAGCGCTGTCCAACGTCGAATACACGCTCACCGTCACCGACACGGAGACCGGAACCGTACGCACCTACAAGAATCCCGCGGGCCGCTTCGCCGGTGCCGCCGATACCGGAGCCTTCTGACCGGTTTTTGGAAGTGAGGATTTCCCATGACGGATCGTCTCCGCTCTTTGTTCCTGTGCACCCTCGTCTCCCTGCTCCCGCCCTTCGCCGCCGCGCAGACCGCCACGCTGGTCCGCGATATCAACCAGGAGGGCTCGACCTCCGGCGGTTTCTTCGCCGACTCCTATGGCCTGGCCTCCGTGCCGGGGCACGTCTTCTTCCCGGCGACGACCACCAGGGGCGATGACTACGAGATGTGGACGAGCGACGGCACCGCCGAGGGCACCTTTCAGCTCAAGGACGTCTGTCCCGGCCCGTGCGGCTCGGAAACGCGGGTTCTCGGTAGCCTGAAGGGGGTTCTTTTCTGGGCCGGCCTGTCGGGCGACCGCCGGTACTATCTCTGGCGGTCGGACGGCACGCGCGCCGGGACCTTCCGCGTCGTGGACGAGCCCGTCCGTTTCAACGGCGACGACCCCTCCTCTTTCGATGAAGTGCCGATCTCCTCGGTGGAGGGAGGGCATTTCTATTTCATCTCCGATGCCGGCACCGCCTCCACCCTCTGGAAGACGGACGGCACGCGGGCCGGTACCGTGCGGCTGCACTCGTTCGACGCCGGGCAGTTCGTCGACACGCTGCTGGCCGGCGCCGGAAAGGTCCTCCTCCTCGTCAGATCGAATTCCGGGTTCCCGGCCTGGTCCGTCTGGACGAGCGACGGCACGGCGCAAGGCACCCGTTCCCTCAAGGCTCTCGGCTCGGTGGAGCAGGGGAGCTCGCGCTGGGCCGGTGGCCATCTCTTCTTCGTCTCCCGGGACCAGACCTCAGGGTATGAGCTTTGGGCGAGCGACGGCACTGAGGGAGGAACCCGCGCGGTCACCGATTTCGTGCCAGCCAACCCCTTCAGCGACTTTTCGAGCCAAAGGTTGCGCTCCTGGATCTCCGGCGGACATCTTTTCTTCGTGGCGAACGACGTGGTTCACGGCGAGGAGCTCTACAAGAGCGACGGTTCGGTGGCCGGTACGCGCCGGATCACCGACTTCGGGACCGCCGAGCCCTTCTTCGGCTCGGTCACGGATCTCGGCGGTGCGACCGTCTTCACCGCCGACGACGGTCTGAGCCACTCCGGCCTCTGGAGCACCACCGGCGATCCCGCCGGCACCCGTTTCCTGCCGCTCCCTTGTGGCTCGGGCTGCAGGAGCGGTATCCGCGCGATCGTCAAGGTCGGGCGGCGGGCGGTGCTCTTCGGCTCGTCCGGTTCCGGGTTCCAGGTCCTGAGCACCGACGGCACGCCGGCCGGCACCCGGCTCCTGCCGACCTTCTGTTCCGATGCCTGCGAGATGTTCCTCCCCTTGAACCTCCCGGCGGAAGCCGCCGCCATTCCCTTCGCGACCGGCTTCCCCGAGGACGCCCTCTGGATCACCGACGGCACGCCCACCGGCACCCGCAAGCGGGCGACCCTGCCCAACGGGACCGTCGATTCTGACTACACCGAGATCTCGGCGGGCACGTTCTCCCTCTTCTTTGCGGATTACCGTAACGATCCGGCCCTGTGGGCACTGCGTTCCGGTCAAGGTGAGCCCCGCTTGATCGCGACTCCGGGGATGCCCGGTGCAGGCACCCCGATCGACAATCTCATCGCTTTCCAGAACCGCCTGGCGTTCACCGCTTGCGAGGGCACGACGTACTCCCTCTGGCGGAGCGAAGGGAGCGAGCAGAGCACGGTCCCCGCCGTCGAGATCTACCCACCGCGGCCGGACGTCTCCACCTGTCAGGTTTCGGTGAGCCCGGGCAGGATGGTGGTCGCCGGTTCCGTCCTCTTCTACGTGTCCTGGGGCGACGCGCTCTGGCGCAGCGACGGCACGCCGGGAGGTACGCAGCAACTCACTCCCGAAGGCACCGAGGTCAGCGGGCTGCTCGCCGGGGGGACCGGGCGCATCTATTTCAAAGCCACGGACGGCCCGACCGTCTCCGTGTGGACCAGCGACGGCACACCGGCCGGCACCGTCCGGCTCGCCTCCTGGCCGACCGGGGCCGGCGGGGCACAGCCCAGCTCGCTCGCGGCTCTCGGCAACGAGCTCTACTTCTACCTCAACCTCGTCGGTACTTTCGACGCGCAGCTCTGGAAGAGCGACGGCACGCTCCAAGGTACGAAGAAGGTGTTCGACAGTGGCGGTGTCAGCAACCGTCCGGCGAGCTTCACGCGCCTGGGAGCGGCCGTCTACTTCGTCTCGCGCGGAACGGGCTCCGACGAAGCCGTCTGGCGCACCGACGGCACCACGGCCGGCACGGGGGCGTTGGGCACCGTTGCGGGGATGTTGGACCGCTACGCCTACCCCCACGAGCTCATCGCATTCCAGGGAAGCCTCTACTTTCTCGCTTGGGTGGCGGACGAGATCCGCGGCCTCTGGCGCTCGGATGGCACGGCCGCCGGCACCGTGCTCCTCGCCGAATTCCTGGAGCCCGGCAATGGGGCCTACCCGGCCGAGCACCATCCCATCGCCGCCGGCGGGAAGCTCTTTTTCGTCGCGCAGGATGGCGAGCACGGCCGGGAGCTCTGGGTGACCGACGGCACCCCGGCCGGCACCCGCAGGGTGCGCGACATCAGCCCGGGGAGCGTGGCCTCGCAGCCGGACCATCTCACCGCCGCCGGAGACCGCCTTTTCTTCTCGGCCGCCGAGGAGACCTACGGCCGCGAGCTGTGGGTGAGCGACGGAACGGAGGTGGGCACCCGTCTCGTCCAGGACATCAATCCCTTCGGTGCATCCTCCGAGCCGAGCCGTCTGGCAGTGGCCGGTGGCCGCCTGTATTTCTCCGCCGACGATGGGGTTTCCGGCCGCGAGCTCTGGTCGCTGCCGCTCTCCGGCCTCACCGGATGCCAGCCGTCGCCCTCCCGCCTTTGCCTGAGCGGCGGCCGCTACCAGGTGGAGGCCTCCTGGCACACCGGCAACCTCAGCGGCCACGGCACGGCGGTCCCTCTTTCCGGAGACACCGGCACCTTCTGGTTCTTCGACCCGGCCAACGTGGAGGCCGTGGTGAAGGTGCTGGACGGCCAGGGGCTCAACGGCCATGTCTGGGTCTTCTACGGAGCTCTGTCCGACGTCGACTACACCCTCACCGTGACCGACACCCAGACCGGCGTCACCCGCCGCTACCACAATCCGCAGGGCCGGCTCGCCAGCGTCGGCGACACCCGGGCGTTCGGGCCGTTGGGGGCCTTCGGCGCCGCGCCCCCGGTGATCGAGACTCCGCCCTCGCCCCAGCCTCGGATCACCGAGAGAGCCGGCCGCGCCGCCGCCGCTCCTTGCGAGCCGAGCCCCCGCCGGCTGTGCCTGAACGGCAACCGCTTCGCCGTCGAGGTCGCCTGGCAGGACTTCCAAGGCCATACAGGGGTTGGCACCGCCGTCCCGCTTACCGGCGACACCGGCACGTTCTGGTTCTTTGACGCCGCCAACGTCGAGCTGGTCGTGAAGGCCCTCGACGGCCGGCCCGTGAACGACAAGTTCTGGCTTTTCTATGGCGCCCTGTCGAACGTGGAGTACACCCTGACCGTGACCGACACCCAGACCGGCACCGTGCGTACCTACCGGAACCCGTCCGGCCATTTCGCCAGCGTGGCGGACACGAATGCCTTCTGAGCCAGGGCATGGGGCGTTCAGGCCGCCGGCAGGCCGGCGAAATCCGCCTCGTTGCGCGTGACGAGCGTCAGGCGATGCGTTCGCGCGGTGGAGGCGAGGAAGGCGTCGAGGATCGGCAGCGAGCGGAGGGCCATGAGGTCTCCCCAGGCGGTGGCCTCGGCAGGGTCGAGGGGCAGGAGGAACAGGAGATCGAGGCGGCGCGCGAGATCATTCCGGCTGCGTGCTACAGTGTCGGCGGAGAGTCGGAAAACCGGCGAAGAGAAAAATCATGAAACGCTCCCTCCGCATCTCGTTGGCCACTGCCTGGATCATCCTTGGAGCCATCGAAGCCATGGCGACCGAAGAAGCAAAGTACACCGTCGTGAAGAAAGACGAATCGTTTGAGATCCGCGACTATGCACCGCACGTCCTCGCGGAAACCGTGACCGAGGGAGACCTCGAAGGGGCGGGCAACGAGGCCTTCAATCGGCTCTTTCGCTATATTTCGGGCGCCAACCGGTCGCGCGGCAAGGTGGCGATGACGGCTCCGGTCGCGCAGGAGCCCCGGCGGCAGAAGATCGAGATGACGGCTCCCGTCGCACAGCAGCGCGTCGAGGACAGGTGGGCGGTCAGCTTCATGATGCCGGCTGCGTCCACGTTGGAGACCCTCCCGCAGCCCGAGGACCCCGCCATCACCCTGCGCCAGGTTCCGGCCCGCCGCATGGCCGCGGTACGCTACTCCGGTTTCTGGAGTGAGAAGGGCTACCTCCAGCACAAATCGGAGCTCGAGGCCTGGATGCGCCGGCAAGGTCTCGTTCCTGCGGGCGAGGCGATCTGGGCACGCTACAATGCCCCTTTCACCCCCTGGTTCCTGCGGCGCAATGAGGTCTTGATTCCCGTGCGCTGAGGCCAGGCCGGCTCGCCGGAGGTTGTCATGCGCGCACTCACCTTCAGCACCTTCGGCGGACCCGAGGTCCTGGACTACCGCGAGGTCCCCGATCCAGAGCTGCCCGCGGGGCACGCCCTGGTCCGCCTGTACGCCATCGGGCTCAACTTCGCAGACGTCTACCGGCGGCGCGGGGCCTACCATCTCGCCGGGAGCCCGCCCTGGATCGCCGGGTATGAAGGCGCGGGGGTCGTCGTGGGGCTGGGGGCCGGTGTCCCCTCTGCACCGATCGCGCTCGGCGGCCGGGTCGGCTTTGCCGACAGTCCGTTTGCGAACGCGGAGCTGGTGGCGGTCCCGTTCGACAAGCTCATCCCCCTGCCGGACGACGTGCCGTTCGAAACGGCGGCGGCTCTGCTGCTGCAAGGGCTCACCGCGCAATACCTCGTGCGCGACAGCCACGCGGTGGCGGCGGGGGAGGACGTGCTCGTCCATGCGGCGGCCGGTGGCGTGGGTCTGCTCCTCGTGCAGATCGCGCGGCGCCTGGGCGCGCGCGTCTTCGCGCTCGCTTCGTCGGAAGAGAAGAGAGCTGCCGCGGCCGAGGCCGGGGCCACGACCACCTGCGAGAGCTCCGGAGACTGGGTCGCCGCCGCCAAGGCCTGGTCACGGAGCGGGACCGGCGTGGATGTGGTGTACGACTCCGTCGGATCGACGCTGGACCTGAGCCTCCAGGCGGCGCGTATCGGCGGGCAGGTGGTGTTCTACGGCATGGCGGGAGGCGACCCCCGGCCGGTCGATCCCAGGCGCCTCATGGACGAGTCGAAAACCCTGACCGGCGGCGACCTGTGGAACGTGCTCACCGATCAGGCCGAACGCATCCGCCGCGCGGAAGAGCTCTTCGGCTGGGTGCGCGACGGCTCGCTCCGCGTCCGCATCGCCCGCCGGTACCCGCTCGCAGAAGGCGCCGGGGCACACGCCTTTCTGGAGAGCCGGCAGAGCATCGGCAAGGTTCTGCTGGTGCCTTGAGGGGGGCTGCACCTGGCATATGATGGCCTCCGGCGAGCTGGAAGGAGGGCGTCTGATGGCGGATCTGCGCAATCCCGGAGGTACTCCGGGGGGTCTCTGGGAGTTTCTCGGCGGCTTGGCGATGGCGGTGGCCGGCGGCTACATGCTGACCAGCCGGGTCGGCGTGACCACCGGTTTCTGGAACGTCTGGGGGATGAACGCCTTCGGCCTCACGCTGGTGCCGCTGATCGCCGGCATCCTGCTCCTCTTCTACAATGGCCGTTCCCTCGTTGGCCGGCTCCTCCTCTTCGTGGGCGTGGTGCTGATCCTCGCCGGCATCCTTCTGAACCTCCAGATTTACTTCCAGCACACCAGCCTGTTCGAGCTGATCGTCATGCTCGTCCTGCTGTTCGGCGGTCTCGGGCTTCTGGCCCGCTCGCTGCGCAGCCACGGCTGAGGCTCGCCCCAACAGCTCTGCCGTGCGTCTCCTGGGACCGCTGGCGTCTCGCCGGCCTTCTAGGAGGGCTGTGCCTGCACGGGATCCGTGCTACTCTGGTACCATGGCCCGATTGAACATGACCCTAGCCATTGAAGAAGAGCTTTTGCAGGCGGCCCGCGCGGTGGCGGCCGCGCGTCAGACATCGGTCAACGAGATGGTGCGGCAATACCTGCAGCAGGTGGTTGGAGAGGGGCGTCGCCGGCAAGCCGCCTGGGAGCGGATCAGAAGCCTCGTCGAGGCGCCGTCGGTCGTTCTCGACGATCCGCGGCCGAGCCGGGACGAGCTCCATGCGAGGTGACCTCCTCGCCTTCCTGGACAGCAACGTGCTCGTCTATGCGGTCAGCCGCGATGAGCCGGAAAAGCAAAGGACGGCGCGAGCCCTCGTCGAGCGAGGTTTCGCGGAAGGGTGTTTTGCGATCAGCACGCAGGTTCTGCTCGAGGTCTACGTCAACATCACCCAGAAAGCCAAGATCCGGCTCCCGGCTCAGGAGGCGTTCGAGTACGTGAGAGCCTTCTCCGAATGGCAGGTCGTGGAAATGAGCCAGCCTTTGGTCTTCGCGGCGCTCGGTCTGGCCAGGCACATGCAGATCTCGACCTGGGACGCGGCCATCCTGGAAGCCGCCAGAGAAGCCGGTTGCTCGCTGGTCCTTTCGGAGGATCTGACCTCGGGACGCGACTACGGCGGAGTCAGGGTCGAGAACCCCTTTGCGCCGACGAAAGGGGAGCCCCTTCGCTGATGGCCGCCGATCTCTTGGCCCTCTTGAATCGAGCGCCAAGAGGTGGCGTCTCACCCCACAAGCTCCGGCTTGCGCCCCCTGGGAGCGCTGGCGTCTCGCCGGCATTCAAGTGAACGGACCGAAGGCCCGGCCTTCTTGGAAGGGAGCCTCTTCTCAGAGGGCCTGGTCATTCGGATAGGAACAGCGATTCGAACGCCGCGTAGATTTCGGCGTTGGTCTTGCCCATCGCTTGGAGCACGTTGGCGTAGTTGCCGATCGCAGTTTGCAGATGTGGATGCTCGTGCCCGCTGTGGCGCTTGAACTTCAGGAGAACCGCCAGCACCCGGCGCATCAACGGCTCCGCCTCGGCGAGGCGGTTCGTGTCCTGGAGCAACTGGGCCAGGTTGTTGAGGTCAGTGGCGACTTCAGGGTGTTCCGCTCCGAAGCTCTTTTCGTCGATCGCCAGCGCCCGGCGCATCAACGGCTCCGCCTCGGCGAGGCGGTTCGTGGCCCGGAGCAACGAGGCCAGGTTGCTGAGGCGTATGGCGACTTTAGGGTGTTCCGCTCCGAAGCTCT
>DIHE01000042.1 GCA_002420005.1 Holophagales bacterium UBA5704
GGGGGAGGTGGCCGTCACCGCTGGCGGTCGATCTTGAGCGGGTGGGTGGTTGGGGAGTCGTCCCTACGGAGGAGCTGCTGCGTGCGACGATGGGGCCAGAGCCGGGGTGGAACTCGATGAGCAAGAAGATGCGATATATCGATTGTGTTGCGAGTTGTCGAGGCCGCGCCATTGGGGTGATCCAAGCAGGCGGGGCGGCCGAAGAGTGGGCGGACGCCCTGGGCCGTTGAAACTCAGCCCCTTGGCCTCATCGGCGGCCGATCCAGTAGCCTGCTCGCTTCTTGTCGTGGGCGACCGCCAGAACCCTCACCTTGTCGTCACTCGCACGGTAGAACAAGCTAAAGGGATATCGGTTGAAGACGTAGCGGCGAATCTCGGTCTTGTAGAGGGGCCATCGAAGGGGTGCAAGAGCTACTTGCTCGACGGCATGCTGCAGCTCGGCAAGAAAGCCGTCTTCCGCAGAAAGACTGCGTTCTCGGTACCAGGCGCAAGCTACTTTGATTTCCCGGCGGGTGGCCGGATGGAACTCGACTTGACTACGCGCCACCGCGCTCACGCTGAAGCTCTGCCCGGAGCTCCTCCCAAGGGATGCCTTTCACGGCGCCGGATTCCAGATCCGCCGCGCGGCGCTCCAGTTCTGCGACAAAGGCAGCCTCTTCCTCGGGGTCCTCGATCGCGAGGCTTTCGAGGAGTGCTTCCGCGACATCGGCACGGTCGTGCTCGTCAAGCTCGAGCGCCTTCGCGAGGACTCTCCTGGCGGGTGCTCTCATGGTATCCAGCATGCCCATTGGCGTTGCCCCCCACGCTCAGGATACTCGACCCGGATTCCGGGGAAAAGGGCCGTCGCGGGTGCAGCTCTTCCCGAGTTCCGCGGAGGTGCGTCGGGACTTGCACGCAGGCCTACGTGTGGCTCCGCAGGGCCGCGTGCGGGGCTTGCGCGGCCGATTCTGCGGCCCCCACCCCCTTCCGATCCCTTCGGATCAACTCTCTCGCGGATGATGAAAATTGGAGAATGGAACGGAACCGGGGTTCATCGCACATCGAATATTGCGCATGATTTGCACGGCGCTCCCGGCCCGACCGAACCGGGAGCTTTCTCTCAGGCCGTGATCTCTGCTCGCCGGAAGGTGTCGATCCGCCGGAGAAATTTCTCCAGGTCCGTGAAGGTGGCGGGGGTGTGGTTCGAACTCGCCCCCGCTGGGGATACCAATTGAAATCAACGACTTGTGCCGACTCCTCCGGTCCTTGGATGCCCCGGCACACCATAGACACACAATAGCGCTTGGCCGGCCTCGGGTGTACACAGCATCCGGTGGACATCTACGAGCGGTTTTTGTAGATCTCAGGCCGCACGATCTCCATGTGCCGGCCGGGCTGGGTGGGCTCGGTGAAGCCCAGCGGGCGATACAGCTCGTGTGCGTCCCACGTCACGAGGTGCAGGCGCCGTAGCCCGTGGAGATCGGGGTGCGCCATGACACAGTCCATCAGCCACTTGCCGAGACCCCGGCCCCGGTACTCCTCCAGGACGTAGACGTCGCAAAGATAGGCGAACGTGGCGCGGTCGGTGATCATTCGCGCCAAGCCGATCTGGCGGGTGGCGTCGTAGAGCCCGAAGCACAGGGAGTGCTCGAGCCCGCGGGCGACCACCTCGCGGGGGATTCCTTCCGCCCAGTAGGAATGGTGGGCCAGGAAGTCGTGGATGGCCTCGACGTCGAGGCGGGCGGGGTCGTCGCTGACGGTGAAGGTGTCGCGGTGGTGCTCGTAGGGCATCTCAGAACTCCCAGAGACTGACCAGGACCAGCAGGAGGATCGTGGCCAGAAAGGCGATGACGTAGGTCGTCAGCAGGCCGGTGAGCTTGAGCAGGGTCTCCCAGCGGCTGCCGCCGTAGACCCTGCGCAGGGCGATGGGCAGGTAAAGAAAGAGCCAGAGAGCGACGAGCGACCCTCCAGCGGCGCTCAACAGGTCCGGAACCCAGGGGCGCCGCAGCGCCTCGCCGCAGTTGCGGCAGGTGGAGGAGGACGGCATCCGTCGATTCTATCCTCCTCCCGGTTACACCATCTCCACCAGCACCACCGCCACCTCCCGCGGCGCGCCGTCTCCGGTCTTCACCTGCAAGTGCACCCGCGTTCCCGGGGCACCCTTGAGAAGGTCCCGGGCTTCCGCCAGCGGCAGGTCTTTGGCCTGCTTCCCCTCCACGGTGAGAACGGTGTCGCCCACCTGGAGACCGGCGGCGGCGGCGGGGCTGCCGTGCACGACGTCTTCCACCCGGTAGCCGTCGTCACCGCGGTTCAGCCAGAGCCCCGAGCGGTCCCAGACGTCTTCTTCGCCGTGGGCGGCGTTGGGCTCGAACCAGATCTGCTGCCTCTGATAGTCGAAGGTCACGGTGAAGCGCCGCAGGATGCCGCCGCCGACGTTGCCGGCGACGTAGGGATCGGTCAGCGAGCCGCGCTTCTGCAGGGCGAGCGTGGTCACCGGGGCCGGCACCTGAACCGGGCCGAGCTCCAGCAGGCCGGAACGGGTCACCAGGCCGCGGACTCCGCCCCCTAGGCCCCAGCCGGCCAGGGCTTCGATCTTCTTGCCGGGCTTGTCGGCCAGGCGGTGGGTCTCGGCGAAGGGGCGGGTGACGTCGAGGGAGGAGCGACTGCCGGTGTCGATCGTGAACTTGCCGGCGATGCCGTCGAGCTTCCCCTCGATCTGCGGCGTCATCTCGTCAAACGTGAAGGGGACGGCGACGGCACCCGGGGGTTCCTGGAAGGCATCCGGCCGGGTGAGGGTCAGGCGGCGGGCCGCGTAATCGATCCGTACCACGAAGCGCTTGAACACCTCGAAACCGACCAGGCCGGACAGCGGCACCCCCTCGACCTTGTCGAGATCCCGGAACGGCATGACGTAGAACACCTGGTCGCGTACCGTCGCGGCGCCGATCCGCACCTCGTTCACCCGGGTGAGGCCGAAGCTCTCGGTCTTCTCGCCGGTGCCCCGGGCCTGAAAGCTCCCTTCCCCCTGCAACCCCAAGGCCTCTGCGCTGGCCGGCGTCAGCACGTTGACGCCGCCGGTGTCGAGCATCACGCGCAACGGCCGGCCGTTCACCTGCACGTCGACGTAGATGTGATTGTTGATCAGCTCGAACGGCAGGGTGGTCGAGAGGGCTCCGTCGGCGAGGGAGACGTCGTCGAGCCGGGGCTTGGGGGCGGTGAGCCGCGCGGCGTCGATCTCCGGGTTGACCTCATAGAGCTCGTAGGTCACGAGCTGGTCGAACTGCGGGTCGCCATTGGTCACCCGCAGGCGAAAGGGCAGCCGCAGGCCGGCGACCTCGCGGTGGTCGGAGAAGGAGGTGGTTCGCGTCTCCTTGGCCGTTTGCTCGACGGTGCGGTCGTGCAACCCGGTGGCGGCGTCGAACCACATCTCGAAGGGCCGGCCCCCGGCGGGGACCACGCGCACGATGTGGAAGGTCCGGTCCCCTTCCTGCCGGGTCCCGGCATCGGTCAGGGCGGCGGGCCGGCGATCCGGATACCAGTAGGAATAGGAGCGGCGATAGGCCTCGTTGATCGAGCCTTCCCGGTCGTCGCCGCTGTCGGAGCGGGTGACGTCGCCGGTGCCGTCCTGCGACCAGCTTCCGGTGGCATCGAACCCTTCGGCGCCGGTGTACGGGCCGAGCTGGAAGGCGTCGGTGAAATACCCCGCCCGCACGTCCTCGAACGACTCGGCGGTGCCGGAGAGGCCGCCGGTCTCGAGGCGGACCTTCGAGTGCAGGGTGCGGACGCCGTCCCAGGCGGCACCGCCGGAGGCGGCTTTGGCGCGGGCGAGGACGGTCTGTGGATCTTCCGCGCCGGCGCGCGGAACAAAAGAGAACAGGCTCAGCGCGACGCCGAGCACCAGAGAACGGGAATGAGCGCTCATCTCCAGAGCCTCCGCGACGGGCGGGGGAAAAGCCCCCCGCCGAGAGAAACGCCGGCGGGGGCCAGGAATTACGGCTTGAGGAGAAGACTCAGGCGTTCGGGTTGTAGGTCGCGTCGCCGAAGGCGAGGAGCGGATAGAAGATGAACCCCAGGAGCAGCAGGCCCAATCCGAAGCCGCCACCCTTGCCGAATTTCCTCGCGATGTCGAACGGGACGATGAGACCGGCGATGGGAAAGATGATGATCCACCAGATCGGCCGGCCGGCGATCTTCAGGAGCACGATCACGTTGTAGATCGGCACGATCGACGCCCACCCGGGCTGACCCGCCTTTTCGAAAACCTTCCACAAGCTGACAATGACGAGACCGATGAACGCCAGGTAGATGATCCAGAACATGGCGCCTGGCCCTTCGGCTCCTGCAGTTTCGGCGCCGTAGTTGTTCTGGAACGCGAGCAACGACAACAGAGATGCCGTCATGCTGTCCTCCTTCCCGGCCGGCCGGGAGTTTCCGAACTGGTCTGGGCGAGACTCTAGGAGGAAACGGACGGCGGGTCAACCGGTGCCGGCGGCTCGGCCGAATCGCTCATCAGCACGGCGAAGGGCCGCAGGGGGCGGACGTTTTCGCAGATGATGCGGATCGTCGAGGCGATCGGCACGGCGAGAACCATGCCCCAGGCACCCCAGAGCCAGCCCCAGAAGAGGAGCGAGAGGAGCACGAGCATCGGGCTCAGGTCGAGCCGCTCGCCCATCACCTCCGGTTCGACGACGTTGCCGACGACGAATTGCACGGCCAGGTTGAGCCCGGCGATGAACAGGGCCCAGCCGACCGCATCGAACTGGAGGAGCAGGAAGACCGCCGGCAGCCCGACCGACAGAACGCCGCCGATCTGCGGGATGTAGTGGGCGAGGAAGGTCACGAAGCCCCAGAGGATGGGGAAGTCCACGCCGAAGGCGGCGAAGAGGATCGTCACCAGGACGCCGTTGCCGAGGTTGATGAGCGTCTTGGTCATCAGGTACCGCCGCACCTGCTCCTCGATGTTGCGCATCACGTTCTCGATCCTTTCGGCGTGGCGCGGGTCGAGCGCGCGCCCCAGCTTGACCGGGAAGCTCTCGCTGCCGAGGAGGAAGAAGACGAGGATGAGGAGGATCAGCACCAGATCGCTGAAGAAGACGAGGAACGAGCCGAGCCCGGCGGCCACCATCGGGGTGACGGCGGAAAGCTCCAGGGACTCCTCCCAGCGGAACCGCTCGATCGGCTCGCGCAGGCGGGGCAGGGCCTCGATCACGCCGCGCGAAGCCTGGTCGAGGAAGCCGGTGAGCCGCTGCTGGTAGCGGGGCAGCGCTTCGGCGAACGAGGACAGGCTGGAATAGAGGATCCACGACGAGAGGAAGAGGACGGCCGAGACGGTGATGAGCACCAGGAGGATGGCGAGCGAGGCCGGCACTCGGCGCGCGCGCAGGGCCGCCATGAGGGGAGAGAAGATCTGGAACAGGAAGAGGGCCACGACCAGCGGGATGAGGATCGACTGGAGGAGGTGGAGAACGAATCCCACCGCCAGGAAGGTCAGGATGGCCAGAAGGAGGACGATGATCTTGCTGTCGCGCACGGTGGTGGCGCCAGGGTAGCACTCTGCTATGATCGGCGGCAAATTCATTGCAGCGAGCGAGCAGGCTCGCAAGGGGCGAAACAGCATGCGCAGATTCGACAGGTACTGGTGGTTGGCGGCATGCGTCGCGGTCCTGCTGGGGGCGGCCGGGCCGGCCGCCGCCCAGTTGCAGACCGGCGACCTCTATGGAACGGTGGTGGA
Organism: Holophagales bacterium UBA5704; assembly: GCA_002420005.1. Lineage (GTDB taxonomy): Bacteria > Acidobacteriota > Thermoanaerobaculia > Multivoradales > UBA5704 > UBA5704. The sequence goes on from DIHE01000042.1 coordinate 5,711, forward strand.
TCAGGCCGGAGCCCCTTTGCCGGGCGCCACGGTCAGCCTTCAGGGCGACACCGTTTCCCAGGTGCAGGTGACGGACGAGCACGGCGACTTCCGCTTCCTCGGCCTCTATCCCGGCTTGTACAAGCTCACCGGTGAGATGGACGGCTTCTCGACGCTCGAGTACCCGGACATCGCCGTCCGTGTCGGCGCCAAGGTGACCCTCGAGGTCACCCTGACGGCGGCGGTGTCCGACGTGATCACCGTCACCGGCGAGACGCCTCTCCTCGACGAGCGCAAGGTGAACACCGGCGCCAACCTCGCGGCGGATGCGCTGGACAAGGTGCCGACCGCCCGCGATCCCTGGTCTCTGCTCAGCCAGGCGCCCGGCGTCCTGGTCGACCGGTTCAACCTGGGCGGCAACGAGAGCGGCCAGCAGTCGAGCTTCCTCGGTTCCGGCTCCACTTCACGCGACAACGTGTTCGCCATCGACGGCGTCGTGCTGACCGACATGAACGCGGTGGGCGCTTCGGCCACCTACTTCGACTTCGGTGCCTTCGAGGAGGTGCAGTTCACCACCTCCAGCTCGGACGTCATGGTGGCCACCGCGGGGGTCACGATCAACCAGGTGACCAAGCGGGGCACCAATGAATGGCGGGGCCAGGCGCGCTACCTGCGCACCGACGGGGAATGGCAGTCCTCGGCCGTCGAGCTCGAGCCCGGCGTGGTGGGCAACCAGATCGATACCGTGGAGGAATACGGCGCCGACATCGGCGGCCGGCTTGTGAAGGACCACCTGTGGCTCTGGGCGGCCTACGGCAAGAGTGACATCAAGAACATCGCCCGCGGCGGCCAGCTCGATGCCACCGAGCTGGAGGACTTCAACTCCAAGCTCAACTACCAGCTCGGCCAGCGGCATTCGGGCGTCCTCCACTTCTGGACCAACGACAAGCTGAAGTTCGGCCGTGGTGCCGGCCCGACGCGGGCTCCCGAGACCACGCTCGACCAGACCACGCCCCAGGACATCTACAAGTTCGAGCATACCTGGACCCCCACCTCGAGCTTCATCGCCAATGCCCTCTGGTCGCGTGACGACGGCATCTTCACCCTGGCTCCTCAGGGCGGGCTCGACGCCGACATGTACCGCGATGCGGACGGCGTGCTGCGCGGCTCCAACTCCGACTTCAAGCAGGAGGCGGTCATCGACCAGGGCCGCCTCGACATGAACTACTTCTTCAACACCGGCTCGGTCAGTCACGAGCTGAAGTTCGGCGGCGGCTTCCGCGAGCAGGAGAACTTCTCGCAAAGCCTCTGGCCGCGCGGCCGGTTCGTCAACGCAGGAGCGCTGAACGATCTCCCCTCTCCCCTGGCGATGGTGGTCTTCCCGCGCAACAAGACGGTCGGTCTCAAGTCCAGCTATGACACGGCCTGGGTGCAGGACACCCTGAGCGTGGATCGCCTGACCCTCAACGCAGGCCTGCGCTACGACAAGCAGTCGGGAGAGAACCTGCCGACCGACGACCCGGGCAATCCGCAGGCGAACGGCCTGCTGCCGCCGCTCTCCTTCAAGGGAAATGACGGCGGCTTCGACTGGGAGTCCGTGGTTCCCCGCGTCGGCGTCACCTATGCGCTGGGCGAAGAGCGCAACACCCTGTTGCGTGGCAGCTTCTCGCAGTACGCCGAGCAGCTCGGCCAGAGCCCGCTGCTCACCCGCGTCAATCCGATCGGCTACGTGTACGCCTACTTCTACTTCGAGGACACCAACGGCAACCTCGTGCTCGATCCGAGCGAGCGGGGCTCGCTCCAGTTCGCCTACCCCTACAACTTCGATCCGGACAACCCGGCCTCGCTGAGCACGCCCAGCGTCAACGATCCGAATCTGAAGCCGGCTCTCACCAGCGAGCTCACCTTCGGCGTCGACCATCAGATCAACGCGAACCTGGCCGCCGGCCTCAACCTGGTCTACCGCAACGTCAGCGACATTCCTGAGACCCGCAACCTCGTGACCGACGCGACCGGCCGGGTCCGGGAGGTCCGGCGTTCCGACTGGGAGCAGATCAGCACGATCCGGGAGAAGCTCCCCAACGGCCAGCTCTCGGACCCGATCCCGATCTACGACTTGCGCGACGGGATCGAATACACGGGGGGCGACTTCTATACGAACGGCGACCGGGAGGTCGACTACCTGGGAGCCACGTTCAGCCTCACCAAACGCCTGTCCGACCGCTGGGCGGCGCGCGGCAGCTTCACCTGGAACGACTGGCAATGGGACATCGGGCCGGAGTTCAAGGAGCACGACGATCCGACCGACGAGATCTCCGATGACCTCGGCTTTGCGGATGGCAACGAGATCTTCTCGGATCAATCGGGCGGCAACAAGGCCGACGTCTTCGTCGGCGCCAGCTGGTCCTTCCATCTCGACGGCCTCTACCAGGTCGCTCCCGACCGGCCCTGGGGCTTCAACGTGGGCGCCAGCCTGGACGGCCACGAAGGGTACATCTCGCCGCCGGTCGCCCGGGTGGGCAGCGCCGTCGGCCGCCGCAACGTCCAGCTCAGCCGCAACATCGAGGACTTCCGCCACTCCGACGTGATGGTGCTCAACGGCCATGCGGACAAGGACTTCACCTTCTCCGACTTCACGCTGACCCTGGCGCTCGACGGTTTCAACCTGACCAACGAGGACACCGTTCTCCAGAGAGAGCGCAATGCCCGCGTCGGACGCGCCGGTTTCGTCAACGAGACGCTCAGCCCGCGGGTCTTCCGCCTCGGCGCGACGCTGCGGTTCCGGTAGAACCCCTCACCCTTTTGCCCCTCTCCCGCCTGCGGGAGAGGGGCCTCCTCCGCGTTACAATCCCCTCCCGATGAAGAAGCTCGCCTTGACGGCCGTGGCCGTGCTCGCGGCAGGAGGCCTGCTCGCCGCAGCGCCGCCGGCCGCGAAGACCCGCCGGCCGGACGTCCTGCTGATCACCATCGACACACTGCGCGCCGATGCGACCGGCTTTTCCGGCAACGCGAAGGCCTCGACGCCGGTGCTCGACCGCCTCGCCGCGTCCGGGCGGGTGTTCACCAACGCGCATGCCCACAACGTGGTGACCCTCCCTTCGCACGCCAACCTGCTGACCGGGCTCTATCCCTACCAGCACGGCGTGCGCGACAACACCGGCTTCCGGCTGGCCGACCGCTTCCCGACGCTGGCCACCGAGCTGAAGGCCGCGGGCTATGCCACCGGCGCCTTCGTCGGCTCCTTTCCTCTCGACTCGCGGTTCGGCCTGGACCGGGGCTTCGACGTCTATGACGACCGCACCACCCGCGGCGATCAGCTGGAGACGTTCTCGCTCGCCGAGCGGCGGGGTGACGAGGTGGTGGCGGCCGCCCTCGCCTGGTGGCAGAGCCGCCGCGGTGCGCCGCGCTTTCTTTGGGTGCACGTCTACGACCCGCATCAACCGTACATGCCGCCGGAGCCCTTCGCCTCTCGCTTCCGCGACAATCCCTACCTCGGCGAGGTCGCAGCCACCGATGCCTTCCTGGCGCCGCTGCTCAATCCGCTCCGCGAGGGGAAGGAGCCGCCGTGCCTGGTGGTGGTCACCGCCGATCATGGCGAGTCGCTCGGCGAGCACGGCGAGCTGACGCATGGCCTCTTCGCCTACGAGGCGACTCTCAAGGTGCCGCTGGTGGTCTGGGGACCCGGTGTGACACCGGGACGCGACGGCCGCTCCGCGCGGCACGTGGACGTCTTTCCGACCGTTCTCGCCGCCGCCGGGGTGGCGGCGCGGGCCACCTCGGGCGCCGCCTTGCCGGTGCGTCCCGGCCGGTCGCTCCTCGCTCCGGCTCCGGTGGGGGAGGACAGCTATTTCGAAGCCCTCTCCACCACGCTCAACCGTGGCTGGGCACCGCTGCGCGGCCTGCTGCGCGACGGACGGAAGTTCATCGCCCTGCCCTTGCCGGAGACCTACGAGCTGGCGACCGATCCGGGGGAGCTCAAGAACCGGTTCGACGCCTTCCGTCCGCTCGCCCGCGCCGCCTTTGCGGACCTGCCGAAGGAGTCGGCCTGGCCGCCGCCGCGCACCGCCGGAGTGAGCAGCGCGGAGGAAGAGGCGCGCCTGCGCAGCCTCGGGTACCTCGCGAGCAGCGCCCCGGCGCGCGCCAGCTATGGCCCGGCGGACGATCCCAAACAGCTCGTCGCCCTCGATAAGAAGATCCACCAGATCATCGATCTGTCCTCGCGGGGCAAGACGGTGGAGGCGATCGCCCTGGCTCGTGAAACGGTGCGCGAGCGCCCCTCCATGGCGGTGGGCCAGTCCCTGCTCGCCCAGGCGCTGCTCGACGCCGGTCAGACGGCGGACGCGGTGTCGGTGATGCGCCAGGCGCGCGCCCTGGGGGCGGCCTCCGACGCCCTGCTGCGCCAGCTCGGGCTGACCCTCGCCGAGGGCGGCCAGACCACCGAGGCGGTGGCGGTCCTCCAGCCGCTCGCCGAGACCGGTGACACCGATGCGATGAGTGCGCTGGCCCTGGCGTATTCGGAAGCCGGCCGCCAGCGTGAGGCCTGGGAGCTGCTCCAGCGCATCCTGAAGATCGATGCGGACCATGCCCGTGCCGCGGAGCTGCTCGGGCTCGTCGAGCTGCGCCTGGGGCACTTTGCCCAGGCCCGCGACTGGTCGCGCCGCGCGGTCGAGCGGCAGCGCCAGCTTCCGCGCGCCTGGAACAATCTCGGCGTGGCCCTCTGGCAGCTCGGCGACAAGGCGAAGGCGGTGGACGCCTGGCAGCAGGCGGTGGACTACGATCCCCGTCTCTGGGACGCCCTCTGGAACCTCGGCCTCAAGGCCGCCGAGCTCGGCCGGACCACCCAGGCCCGCCGTGCCCTCGAACGCTTCGCCGCCGCTGCCCCTCGGCGTTATGCAGACGATGCGGCGAAGGCGCGCGAGATATTGCGGAGGATGCCATGAGCCCCCGGGTTGAACCCCGGGGCTTCGTGCCTGCGCCCCGGTGGGGCGCCTGTCTGGTGGTGCTCTTTCTCGCCGCCTGCTCGTCGCCGTCTTCGACCCCGTCGGTTCCCGCAGGCACGCCGGTCGTTCTCATCTCGATCGACACCCTGCGGGCCGATCACCTGCCGGCGTTCGGCTACAAGGGCGTCGAGACGCCCCACCTCGACGAGCTGCGGCGGGATTCCATCCTGTTCACCCATGCCTACACGCCGACGCCGCTCACCCTGCCGGCTCACTCTTCGCTCCTGACCGGCCTGTTGCCCGGGGAGCACGGCGTGCGCGACAACGTGGGCTATGCGCTCGATGCGGCGAAGATCCGAAGCGGCGAGCTGCCGTTCCTGCCGGCGATCCTCCAGAAAAAGGGCTATGCCACCGGCGGGGCCGTCTCCGCCTATGTGCTGCTGGGAAAGAGCGGACTGGAGACCGGGTTCGACCTCTACGAGGACTCGATCGAGCTGCAGACCAACCGGGGCCTCGGCGGTCTGCAGCGGCCGGGCGGGGAGACCTTGCGGCTGGCCGGGGACTGGCTGCGCGGCGCGGCGGAAAAGCCGTTCTTTTTCTTCTTCCATCTCTACGAGCCGCACACCCCCTATGCGCCGCCGGAGCCGTTCAAGAGCCGCTGGCCGGCCTCGCCCTATGACGGCGAGATCGCCGCCGCCGATGCCATCGTCGGCGACCTGCTCGCCGAGCTGAAGCGGCTCGGCGTCTATGAGAAGGCGATCATCGTCCTCCTCTCCGACCATGGCGAAGGCCTCGGTGAGCACGGCGAGGAAGAGCACGGCGTCCTCCTCTACCGGGAGGCGATCCACGTCCCGCTGTTCCTCAAGCTGCCGGACGGCCACCGCGCAGGGGAGACGGCCGAGGCCCCGGTGGGCCTGATCGACGTCGCGCCGACGATCCTCTCTCTGCTGGACCTGCCGCTGCCGAAGAGCCTCTCCGGCCGCTCTCTGCTGGCCGCGCCGCCTGCCGGCGCGCCGGAGCGGCGGGCCTACTCCGAGACCTTCTACCCCCGGCTCCATTTCGGGTGGAGCGAGCTGTCCTCCTTGATCGACCGCCGCTGGCACTACATCGAAGGGCCGGACCCCGAGCTGTACGATCTCGTGGCGGACCCGGGGGAGCGGCGCAACCTGCTCCGCGGGGAGGTCCAGGAGCGCCGCGTCCTGGCCGAACGGAAGCGCGAGCTGGCCGGGTACGACCGCACGCTGCGTCCGCCGCAGGCAGTCGACGAGGAGACCCGGCAGGCGATGATCGCTCTCGGCTACGTCGGGGCCTCCGGTGGAGAATCCGACGGCCCACTGCCCGACCCGAAAAGCCGCCTCGGCTCGCTGGCGGACCTGAAGGTCGGCTTCCGCCATTCCTCGCGGGGCGAGAACGAGGAGGCCGCGGCGGCCTTCCGCCGGGTCCTGGCGGCCAATCCGCAGATGGTCGACGCGTGGGAGTTCCTCGCCCGTTCGCTCCAGAAGATGGGCCGGCCGGACGAGGCGCTCGATGCGTACCGCGAGGCGCTGCGCATCTCCGGCGGCTCGCCGCACATCGCCATGTCGGCCGCCTCGCTGTGGTTCGAGCAGGGAGACCTGGACGAAGCGGCGACCCACGCCAAGCTCGCCGAGGCGGCACACCCCTCCTTCGCCCATGGACTGCTCGCACGTATCGCGCTGGCCCGCAAGGACTACGCCGCCGCCGAGCGGGAGGCGCGCGAGGCGATGAAGGACGAGAGCGCGCGCATCGGGCCGCTGGTCACCCTGGCGGAGGTGCTGCATGCCCGCAAGGACTACACCGCAGCCCTCGACCTGACCCGCCAGGCCGCCGAGGCCTATGCGAAGCGCGAGACCAAGGACCCGGAGCTCATCCGCGGCCTCGGACTGATCCGCGGCCAGATCCTCGCCGACACCGGAGACGCCAAGGGAGCCGAAACCGCCTTCCGCGGGGAGATCGGTCTCTTCCCGGACAGCCTGCGCGCCTACTCCAGCCTGGCCCTCCTCTACGCCCTCTCCGGCCGCGCGGCGGAGGTGGGGCCGACCTTGCGGCGCCTCGTCGAAGCCAACCCCGGCCCGGCCGCCTACGTCGAAGCGGTGAAGACGCTCCGCGCCGTGGGGGACCGCAACGCGGCGGCGGGGCTCTTACGGCACGCGCGGGCGCAGTACCCCCAGAGCCGGGAGCTGCGGGAGCTGGGGTAGGAGGCGGGCTCGGTGTGACTTGGCAACCCGGCGCCCCGTCTCTGCGTATACGCCGGGTGGGCGCGACCCTTGCAAGTCCCGTCTCTGAGGGCCGCCGGGCTTCATCAACGCGGAGGAGCTGCCATGCAAACGTCCCTTCCCGAGGACATCACCGTCCTGCTTCGCGCCTGGGAGTCGGGCAGCGATCAGGCGGCGGCCTCTCTCGTTCCTCTCCTGTACCAGGACCTGCGCCGGATCGCGGCGCGCCAGCTGCGCGGTGAGCGGTGCAACCACACGCTGCAGCCGACCGCCTTGCTGCATGAGGCGTTCGTCCGGCTGATCGACCAGAAGCGGGTGCACTGGAAGAACCGGCGCCACTTTTTCGCCGTGGCCGCGCATCTGATGCGCCGCATCCTGGTGGACCATGCCCGGCGCCGGCTGCGGGACAAGCGGGGCGGCGGAGAGGTCGTGGTCTCTCTCGACGAAGCGATGCTGGTGGCCGGCGGTCCCGGGCTGGATGTCCTCGCGCTGGACGAGGCCCTCGACCGCCTGGCGGAGATCGATCCGGTGAAGGCCGAGGTGGTGCAGCTGCACTTCTTCGCCGGCCTGTCGGTGGCCGAGACCGCGGTGGCTCTGGAGTGTTCCACGGCGACCGTCACCCGCCACTGGCAGCTCGCCCGCGCGTGGCTTTTCCGTGAGCTGAGCCCCCGGAGCCATTGAAGTGCAGCTGGACGTCTGGCAGCGGATCGATGAGGTGTTTGCCGGCGCCCTCCAGCAGGAGGCGGCCTTCCGAGAGGCCTGGGTGGACGCCGCCTGTGCCGGTGACGCGGAGCTGCGAAGCGAGGTCGCCTCCCTGCTCCGGGCCCATGAGGAGGCCCGCTCGTTTCTCGGCTCTACGGCCCATCTTCCGGAAGCGGACCCCGGCGAGGCCTGGGCCGGGCGCCGGCTTGGTCCGTACCGCCTGCTGCACGTGATCGGCCGGGGCGGCATGAGCACCGTGCTGCTCGCCGAGCGCAGCGACGAGGCGTTTGAACGGCGCGTCGCGGTGAAGATCGTCCGCGCCGGATTCGACGCCGGCCACCTGTTGAGCCGCTTTCTGGTGGAGCGCCAGGTTCTCGCCCGTCTGGAGCACCCGAACATCGCCCGGCTCTACGACGGAGGCACGACGGACGAGGGGCTTCCTTATCTGGTGTTGGAGCACGTGGAAGGCCTCCCGATCGACGAGTATTGCGACCGGCACCGTCTCTCGGTGCGACAGCGTCTGCGGCTGATGCTGGACGTCTGCGCGGCGGTCGAGTATGCCCACCGCCACCTGATCGTGCACCGCGATCTCAAGCCGGCGAATCTTCTGGTCACCGCGGATGGCACCCCCAAGCTGCTCGACTTCGGCATCGCCAAGCTCCTTGCGCCGGAGCGGGTTCCCCACGCGGCAACGACCCAGCTCGGGCAGCAACCGTTCACACCCCGCTATGCCAGCCCGGAGCAACTGTGCGGCGGACCGATCACCGTGGCGACCGATATCTACGCGCTCGGTGTGTTGCTCTACCGGCTGTTGACCGGCTGCTTTCCGGGGCTGCGGACGTCCTCGGCACCGGTACGGCCGAGCGAGCGCTGGCGGCTGGAGCCGGCCCTCGGCGGGGACGCCCTGCCCCTCGAAGAGGCCGGCCGCTTGCGCCGCGAGACACCGCGCCGGCTGCGCCGGCAGCTCACCGGGGATCTCGACGCCATCCTTCTGAAGGCTTTGGAGGAAGATCCCGACCGGCGCTACCGGTCGGTCGGGCAGCTGGCGGAGGACCTGGAGCGGCATCTGGAGGACCGGCCGGTCACCGTCTGCCGGGGCACCTGGAGCGGCCGTACCGCCAAGCTCGTGCGCCGCAACCGGCTCGCCGCCGGTCTGGCGGCTCTGGTGTTCGTTCTGACCGCCGGATTCGCTGCGTTCGGGGCGCTCCAGGCCAGGCAGCTCCGGCACGAGCGCGACCGGGTGCAAAAGGCGCTGGCGGTTCTGGAAGGCGTCTTCTCGGCCGCCGATCCCGACGCGCCGGAGGCTGCCGAGCCTCCCTCGACCCGGGAGATCCTGCGCCGGGGTGCGGAGCAGGTCCTGAAGGACCTGGACGAAGAGCCGGATGTCCAGGGGACCCTGCTGGCCGTCCTCGGGAGGGTGCACTCCCGGCTCGGCCTGTATGCCGAGGCGGAGCCGTTGCTGATGCGAGCCCTCGAGGTGCGCCGCCGGCAGCATGGAGAGCACCATCCGGAGGTTGCAGAGAGCCTGCACGACCTGGGGGCGTTGCACCATTTCCGGGGCGGGCAGAAGGAGGCCGAGGCGTTCTATCGGGAGGCTCTGATGCTGCGGCGGGAGGAGCGCTCCGGCGACGGCGAGAAAAGGCTGGTGTGCACCCTCAATTGTCTGGGAAGTCTGTTGCGCGAGCGGGGAGCTCTGGCGGCCGCCGAGCCGCTGCACCTCGAGGCGCTGGAGATCCAGCGGAGGCTCCTCCCGCCGGAGGATCCGGAGTTGGCGGTCACCTTGAGCAACCTCGGCATCCTCCGCCGGGCGCAGGGCGACCTGGAGGAGGCCGGCCGGTTCCTTCGCGAGGCACTCACCTTGCGGCGCCGGGCCTTGGGAGACCGGCATCCGAGGACCGCCCAGGCGTTGTCCAACCTGGGGGCGGTGCTGAATGCACAAGGCCGTTTCGGCGAGGCGGAGCCACTGCTGCGAGAAGCCCTGGACATCCGCCGCCACACCCTCGACCGGGCGCATCCGGAGGTGGCATCGAGCCTTCACAACCTGGCCACCACCCTCCAGACCCAGGGCGACCTGGCGGCCGCCGAGCCGCTCTACCGCGAGGTCCTGGCGATCCGCAAGGAGCGCCAGGGAGAAGACCATCCCTCCAATGCCCTGGCGTTTCACAATCTGGGCCGGTTGCTGCTGGACCTGGGCCGCAACGACGAGGCGGAAGCGCTCCTTCGGAAGGCTCTGGAGATCCGCCGCCGAAGCTATGGAGAGGAGCACGTCTACGTGGCCCAGAGCCTTCACCAGATGGCACGGATGTATCTGGCCTCCGGCGACCGCGATGAGGCGGAGGCGCTCTTCCGCCGTACTCTGGAGATGCTGCAGAAGCTGCTGAGCCAGGAGCACCCTTTCGTGTCCCATCCTCTCTTGGAGCTGGCCGGGCTGGAGATGGAGAAGGGCGATCTGATGGCGGCCGAGACGGGTTTCCGGAAGGCTCTCGCCATCCGTCGCCGGGCGCTCCCGTCCGGCCACTGGGAGACCGCCGTGGCCGCCGGGCGCCTCGGGGAATGCCTGCTCCGCCAAGGGCGCCTCGCCGAGGCCGGACCTCTGCTCGCGGACAGCCATGCGACCCTGGCGGCCACTTTCCGGCCGGCCGATCCCCGGGTCCGGGAAGCCCGGCTCCGTCTGGCGGGCCTCCAGACCGCCCGCGCCTGGCTCTTCCGTCCGCGTCCATGAGGAGGCCCGGTCGTTCCTGGGCTCTCCCGTCCGCCCGCCACTGCGCGGCGGCCCGATCACCATGGCCACCGACGTCTACGCGCCCGGCGTGACGTTCGACGGCCCGCTGATCCTGACCGGCAACGGCGCCTGTTGTCCCGGTCGCAAGTCCGTCGCCTCATGGGAAAAGGGTCCGGAGGCACGGCTCGATCCCCGAGCCCGCCCGGCCGGACGCAAGGAGACCTTCCCATGCAAGCTCGTCATCGCGTGATCCTGTCTTTCCTCCTGCTGGCCTCTCTCTCCTTTTTCGGTGGCGCGACGGCCGTCCGGGCCGCCGAGATCGTCGACGGCAGTCCGGCGACGGTGCGCAACAACATGCACGTCTGCCCGGCCGGCTACATCACGACCGGTGTCCACGTCGGCAACAATCAGCTCCTCTGCCTGGGCCTGTTCACCAGCCCGGGAGGGCTCCTGACGACCGCCGAGACGGTGGTGAGCGGGCAGACCTGGCCGCCCGACGCGGTGACCCGTGCCGCCTATGCCTATACCGGGACGGCGATTCCCTGGTGTGGCCCCGACCGTTACGTGACCGGTGTCCATGTCCTCAACCGGCAGCTCAGCTGCGCGCAGTTTCCCTTGGAAATGCGCAATCAGACGCGGCGGCTCGGCCATCTGGTGGTGGACGGTGGCAGCACGCTCACGGTGCGCAGCAACATGCACGCCTGCCCGCGGGGCACGCTGCTGGTCGGGGCCAATTTCGACACCAACACGTTCTTGTGCGCCAGGCAGCCGTTCTGCACCGAGAATGCGCACTGCGTCAATGCCGGCGAGGTGTGCGAGTTTCAGAGCGCGGCCTGCGGCGAAAGCTGCCTTGCCTCGGGCACGGGTGTGTGCCGGCAGCAGGGACATCTCACCTTTTTCCAAGACCAGGGCTGCGCCTCGGACAGCGACGGCTGGATGACCAACCGCACCGACAACACAGTTGACTTCAGCACCCGGGACGGTTTCGACAACAACGATTCCGAATCCCTTCGCCTGGGCAACGTCCGCGCCGGCACCATCGTGCGCGTTTACGACGACGCGGGAGGCTCGCTGGGAGATGGCTGGACGCAGATCCTGGTGAAGAGCCCCCTCAGCACATGTCTCAGCTCGTTCGAGAGCAACATCGACAACTCCTTTCTGAAAGTCCAGTTCCACCCGGTCACCAGCCTGAACGACGACGTGTCCCGTGCCGAGGTCCGTTCCGCCCTCATCGACTACGCCGGCAACTGCGTCGACGTCAACATGAACAACAACGCGGTGCAGATCTACACCTGCCATGGGGACCCCAACCAGAGCTTCACCTACGAGGTGGATGGCGAGATCCGCGGCTGGAACAATCTCTGCCTGGAGGCCAACGGCTCCGAGATCAACACCTGGCCGAACCTCTCCGCGGGCCAGGTGCGCCGCGCCACCGTCCGGATGGCGGCCTGCAACGGCTCGACCTTCCAGAAGTGGACGGTCACCCCGGCGGGGCAGGTCCGCATGTTCGCCGACATGTGCCTCGACATCGCCGGCGGCACCAGCGCGAACCACGCCTCTCTGCAGATCTACCCCTGCCACGGCGGGCCGAATCAGCGCTGGCTGAATTCCTTCTGAGCGGCGAGTGGATCGCCGCCCGGGAAAGGCCGCACGAAGTTTGTTGCGAAACGTTCCCGGGCGTCGCCTGAGCCACAGAGGGTCTCGCCGCCGGTGGCGGGACCGGAGGGTTTCAGGTGGTGACAGAGCGTAACGGCGGGGGAGGCGGGCGGGTCGGCGATAGGATGCACCCGATGAAGGCTCCAAAGTGGGTTCGGGTGCCGGGCGGGCTGTGGCTCGCCCTGCCTTTGGTCGGGGTGCTCGCCGGTGGGCTGGCGGCGTGCCGGGATGCGCTGCAGCCTTGCCTGAACGCCTATGCGAACGGTGCCTACGCCGAGGCGGTGCAGCTCTGCGAAGCGGCGCATGCCGCCTCGGGGGAGCCGCGGGCGGGAGCGACCGCGGCGCGCGCCCTGGCCCAGCTCGGCGCCTGGGACCGGGCGCTCGCCTGGGTGGAGCGTCTGCGGGGCACCGCGGCCGAGCCCGGTCTGTGGTCCGTCGCGGCGCTCGTCCATCTGCGCCGCGGTGAGAGAGAGCAGGCGGCCGAGGCCTACAAGCGCGACCTGGCCTTGCTCGCAAAGACCGGCGACCCGGCCGGGCTGGCCCGGGCGCACTACGGTCTGTATTTCCTCGCCTGGGAGGATTCCCGCTATCGCGAGGCCCTGGAGGCGGCCCGGCTCTCCTTCGCCGCGGCGGGGAAGGCCGCGGATCGCCGCGGGCAGGGCCTCGCCGCCGAGGCCCTCTACACCGTCCTCTACGCTCTCGGGGATCTCGACGGCGCGCACCGGGCACTCGATCTGGCGGCCCGGCTGTTTCCTCCCGACAATGCAGCCGACCAGGTCCGCCTGCTGGGCAACCGGGGCGGGCTCGCCCTCGACGAAGGGCGCCCGGCCCTCGCGCGCCACGACATCCAGCAGGCCGTCGACCTGGCGCGCGGCTCGGGCGACGACCGCTTCTTCCGCTCGCACCAGCTCAATCTCGTCCAGGCCAGCCTCGCCCTGGAAGATCTGGACGGCGCCGCCCGCCACCTGGACGAGGCCTGGCGGCATGCCGAGCCGGGGAGTCCTCCGGAGACCGCTCTTCTGTTTTACCGCGCCCGGGTGTCCCGCGCCCGCGGCGATCTGGCGGCGGCGGATCGCGCCTTGAGCGAGGCCTTGGCCGGGGATCCGGTCCTGGACTGGGTTTGGGAGCTGGAGGACGAGCGGGGGAGGGTGGCGCAGGCACGCGGGGACCTCGCCGCCGCCGAGGCCGCCTGGCGCCGGTCCATCGCCGCCGTCGAGCAGCTGCGCGGCGCCGTCGGCTTCGACGATCTCAAGGCCTGGCTTCTCGACCGCAAGCGCGACCCCTTCGAATCGCTCTTCTTGCTCCTGGTGCGGGCCGGCCGGGCCTCCGAGGCCCTGGGTACGGTGGAGCGGGCCACCGTGCGGACCTTCCAGGACGCCTTCGTCGAGGCCGCCGCGACGCCGGCCGCCGGTGGAGCCCTCTGGACGGCGGCGGCCGATCGCGTCGATGCGCTGCAGGAGCTGCTGCCGGCGATGAGCGAGTCCCCGGCCGCAGCTCTGATGCCGGTGGAGCAGGCGCTGGCCGCGAGCCGCGGCCGGCGCGTCCTGGTCTATTTCGAGGCCCAGGGCGAGGTCTGGCGGATCGACGTCGTCCGGGGTAAGGCCCGCCCGCGGCGCCTGGACACCCCGGCCGAACGCCTCCGCGTCCTGGTGGACCGTTTCCGCACGGACCCCGAGCCCGGTGTCGCCGCGGCCCTCGGCGCGCTGCTGCTGCCGGCGGACCTCACGCCCGGCGAGCTCCTCCACGTGGTTCCCGACGGTGCGCTGGCCCGCCTCTCCTTTGCGGCCCTGCAACGGAACGGCCGCCGGCTGGTGGAGGACCATGCGATCGCCTACGTGCCGGGGGTGAGCTTCCTGGCCGCCGCCCGCCCGCGCCGAGGAGCGGGCGGCGGCGCCGTTGTGCTCGCCGATCCGCTGGGCAACCTGCCGGAGGCCGCTGCCGAGGGCCGGGCGGTGGCCCGCGCGCTCGCCACCGCCCCCCGTCTCGGCTCTGCCGCCACCCGGGCCGCGCTGGTGGCGGCCGCCGAGGCCGAGGTCCTGCACGTCGCCGGTCATGCGGGCTGGGGACCGGAGGGCTCGTGGCTGGAGCTGGCGGACGGCCCGGTGACCCCGGCGGCCCTGCTCGCGGCACGGGTGCATCCGCGCCTGGTTGTCCTCGCGAGCTGCGCCTCGGCCTACCCCGCGGGGCGCGGTCTCTGGGGGTCCCCGGGAGCCGCCTTTCTTGCCGCGGGCAGCGGCTCCGTTCTCGCGACCCTCGGCTCCGTCGGAGACCGGGAGGCCCGTGATCTCGTGCACTTTTTTTACCGGGAGGGCGGTGCCGCCGATCCGTCCGGAGGGCTGGCCCGTGCGCAGCGGGCGCTCCTCGCGGCGGGCCGGCCGCCTTCCACCTGGGCGCCCTTCGTGGTGATGGGCGCCCCACTTCCTTGAAGGAGACCCTCGCATGCGTTCCTTTTCGATCACCGCGTTGATGCTGGTTGTGGCTTTCACCCTCGGTCTCGCCCTCGGGGGGCAGATTCCCCGCACCGCGGCGGCGGCCTCCGACAGTGTCACCTGGAAGACCGACGGCGACACCCTGGTGTTCACCAATGAGACCGTCGACCAGGGACACCTCGCGCTCGGCACCTATACGCCGGGCTGGATCGCGCCCGTGGCGCCGGCCCAGACCGACGGCCTGCTGGAGGTGGCCGCCGCCCATCTCGACGAGCTGACCGTCTTCCGTCTCGAGCCGGTGATCACCTGCGCGGGGACCAATTGCCGGCCGTGCGGCGGGCTGATCCATTGCCCGGTCCCGGCCTGGCCGCCGATCGGTGACACGGTGCGCTCGGTCATCGCGCCGCATCCGTGAGATCGTCGCGCTCTGTTGTGAACCGGGGACCGGTGTCGCCTCACAGGTGGAGAGCCCCATGTCCGACACCCGAGAGATCTACCTGTCCCCCCTGCTCGCGGCCCCCTGGGTGCCGCCCCGGAGGCTGAGGCGCCCGATGGACGCCGACGGAACCGAGACCGCCATGCTCGACGCGCTGGCGCTGGGAGACCGCGACGCGGCTCTGCGGCTGCTCATGCGCGCCTATGGTCCGGCGGTCTATCGCTATTGCCGCCAGATGGTGGGCGCGGGAGACCTGGCGGACGAGGCGCACCAGATGACCTTCGTGAAGGCCTACGAAGGGCTGGCCCGCTTCGCCCGCCGGTCGACCCTGCGCACCTGGCTGCTCGGCATCGCGCACCACCGTTGCCTCGACGTGTTGAAGATGAGCCGGCGCCGGGAGAAGCGCTTCCCGCTCACCGCCGAGCCACCGGAGCGCCCGAGCCCGGCCTTGACCGCCGAGGAGGACCTCACCGGGCGGTCGCGGGTCCAAGCCCTCGGCGCCTGCCTGCGCGAGCTGGCGCCCCACATCCGCGCCGCGGTCCTGCTCCGCTTCCAGCAGGGTGCGACCTATGAAGAGATGTCCGTTCTCGAAGGCGAGCGGCCGGCGACGCTCCAGGCGCGCGTCGTCCGCGCCCTGCCCGTCCTGCGGCGCTGCCTGGAGCGCAAGGGGGCCACGCCATGAGCCCGCAGTCCTCGCATCCTGCGTGCGACCGGTTCGAGACCGAGGGTCTGCTCCGGCTGGAGCGGGGAGAGCCTCTCGGCGAGCACTTCGCCACCTGTCCCGACTGCCTGGCCGCGCGCGAGGTCTACACCCGTTTGCGCCAGGACCTCGCCGCCGCCGCCGCGGAGGAAGAGCCCCCCGGCGATTGGGAGGCCCGCGTCTGGGCACGGATCGCCAGGAAGAAGCGGCAGCCGCGCTGGATCTGGTTCCTCGCCCCGGTGGGAGCCGCAGCCCTCGCCGCCATGTTGTTCTTGGTCCCCCCGCGCACCCCCACCGCCGCCTCCTTGACCCAGGAGGTCACCTCCGGAGCCACCACCGCCCGCGCCGCCGGAGCCCGCCCCGGGGACCGCCTGAGCCTCCGCGCCGAAACCGCCGCCGCCCCTTATGCCGAGCTGCGCGTCTACCGCAACCGGGACGAGCTGATGCTGCGCTGTCCCGGAGCGGAGACCTGCAGTCGCGAGGACGGCGCGCTCACGGCCTCGCTGGTCTTACCCTCCGTCGGCACCTACCAGGCCCTGCTCCTCCTGGGCGACCAGCCGCCGTCCCCTCCCGGCCGCGGGCTCGACCCCGATGCCGGAGCGGCGGTGGAGCAGGGGGCGCAGGTCCTTCTGGGGGAGGAGGTTTCGGTGCGGTGAGGGGGGCCGGCGAGCCGCGATCTCGCTCTCCTGCGGGAGCAGCTTGTATTCCCTGATCGTCGCCGTCCTCGTAGAGGTCGCAGTTGCGCGGTAGGCAAGATTTCTCTATGATGGTGCATGTC
>DIHE01000166.1 GCA_002420005.1 Holophagales bacterium UBA5704
CGGGAGAGGGCGCCCCCTCCCTCTCCTGAATTTGTCATACCGTCCTCCTGACAGGCCGCATGGGGAACCCGGCTGCGGCGAGCGCGTCTTTCACCTGCCCGACCGTATAGGTGCCCTGGTGGAAGATGGACGCCGCGAGGACGGCGGCGGCTCCGGTGGCGAGCGCGTCGGCGAGGTGCTGCGGGGTGCCGGCTCCCCCCGAGGCGATGACGGGGACCTCGACGGCCTGGACGGCGGCGGTGAGCAGCGGCAGGTCGTAACCTCCCTGCGTGCCGTCGCGGTCGATGCTGGTGAGAAGGATCTCGCCGGCCCCGCGCTCGACGCCTTCGCGGATCCAGGCCAGGGCGTCCAGGCCGGTGGCGTGGCGCCCGCCCTGGGTGACCACCTCCCAGCCGCCGTCCCGCCGCCGCGCATCGACCGACAGGACCACGCACTGGCTGCCGAAACGCCGGGCGAGGCGTCCGAGGAGGGAGGGATCGACCACCGCGGCGGTGTTGATGCCGACCTTGTCGGCTCCCGCCAGGAGGAGACGGCGGGCGTCCTCCTCGGAGCGCACGCCCCCGCCGACCGACAGGGGGATGAAGACCTGCTCGGCGGTGCGGCGCACCCAGTCCAGGTCGGTGTCGCGCGCCTCAGGTGCGGCGCCGATGTCCAGGAAGACGATCTCGTCCGCGCCCTGCTCGGCGTAGCGCAGCGCGCACTCGGCCGGATCGCCCTGGTCGGTCAGGTTCTGGAAGCGCACGCCTTTGACCACCCGGCCGTTCCGGACGTCCAGGCAGGGGATGATGCGGCGGGTGAGGTGGGTCCGCCCGCCGCGCACGGCCGCCACCGCGTCCTCGACGGTGAACGCTCCCGCGTAGAGCGCCCGCCCGACGATGGCGCCGCCGATCCCGGGCAGCAGGCGCGCCGCCTCCAGGTCCTCCAGGCGGTGGATGCCGCCGGAGACGAGCCCCGGCAGGCCGGTGGCACGCGCCACCTCGACGGTCAGGTCGAGGTTCGGGCCGGTCATCATGCCGTCGCGCGCCACGTCGGTCACCAATACCGCCGGGCACGGGAGCCCGCGCAGGAGGCCGCAGAGGTCGGCGAGGGAGCGGCGCGCTCTCTCCGTCCAGCCGGCGATCCGCACCTCCCCGTTCTCGATGTCGAGCGCCGGGACGAGGCGGCCCGGGAACTCGGCGGCGAGCGCGGCGAAGCGTTCGGGATCGCGCGCCACCAGCGAGCCGACGACGGCGCGGTCGCAGCCGGCGGCGAGCGCCCACTCGATCGCCGCGCGGTCGCGCAGGCCGCCGCCGAGCTGGATCGGCAGCCGCGCCGCCATGCGGGCGATCAGCTCGCGCTGCGGCGGCTCGCCGAAGGCGGCGTCCAGGTCGACCACGTGCGCCCGGGCGACCCCCGCGGCGGCGAAACGGTCGAGCAAGGCCACCGGATCGTCGGCGTAGACGGTCGCCCGGCGGGCGTCCCCCTGCTCCAGGCGCACCGCCTTGCCGTGGCGCAGGTCAATGGCCGGCAGCAGTTCCATGCGCCATCTCCAGGTAGTTGGACAGGAGCCGCAGACCGGCCTCGCCGCTGCGCTCGGGGTGAAACTGGGTGCCCATCACCCGCCCGCGGCCGGCGACGGCGGGGAAGGTGCGGCCATGGGTGCAGAGCGCAAGCCGGTGCTCCACCGGCACGCCCTCGGGAGCGAAGCTGTGCACGAAGTAGACGGCCTCCCCCCAACCTGGACCGGCGTCGAGGCCGGAGACGAGAGGGTGGTCGGCGAGGCCGTGCAGGCGGTTCCAGCCGATGTGCGGCACCGGCACGGAGCCCGGGAGGCGGGTCACCCGGCCGGGCAGCAGGCCGAGGCCGTCGATCGTCTCGAATTCCTCGCCCGCCTCGAACAGGAGCTGGAAACCGACGCAGATGCCGAGGAGGAACGCTCCGCGGTCGAGCGCCGTGCGCAGCGCCACTTCCAGCGGGCCACGCAACGCCTCGCGCGGGGGCGCGAAGGCGCCGACGCCGGGCAGCAGGAGGCACGTCGCCGCCGCCACCCGGGCCGGATCGGTGGTGATCTCCGCGGTAGATCCGGTTGCCGGGCCCACCCGCTCCAGAGCGCGCACCAGATTGCCGAGGTTGCCGACGCCGAGGTCGACGATCAGCGCGCGGCTCATGAGGAGAGCGTCCCTTTCGTGCTCGGAACCTCGCCGGTCCCGGCGCGCCGGGCCACCGCCTGGCGCAGCGCCAGCGCCGCGGCTTTGAACGCGGCCTCGGCGGCGTGGTGGCCGTTGCGAGCAGAGAGCACATCGAGATGAAGGGTCAGCCGGCCGCGATCCGCCACCGCCTGGAAGAAGTCGGCGACCAGGGTGAGCGGAAAGTCCGCGGTCACCCAGCCGGCCGCGACGTCGGGAGGAGCGCTCCAGGCGAAGATGCCGCGGCCGGAAAGATCGACCACCGCCCGCGCCAGGGCTTCGTCCAGAGGAGCATAGGCGCCGCCGAAGCGGACGATCCCCCGCCGCTCCCCGAGCGCCGCGGCGAGAGCCTCGCCGAACGCGATCCCCACGTCCTCCACCGTGTGATGGAGATCCACCTCAATGTCCCCCACCGCCTCCACGTCGATCCCGAACCCACCATGCGTGGTCAGAGCCGTCAGCATGTGCCCAAAGAACCCATTGGGAACGTCGATGCTCCGCGCCCCCCCATCCAGCGAAAGGCGCAGCCGAATCCGAGTCTCCCCCGTAGACCGCTCGACAGTTCCCTCCCGAGGACTTTCCTGGGAGGGGGCGCCCCCTCTCCCGGAGGAAGGGGGGGCGATGGGAGAGGGGGTCGGGGGGTGAGGCCGGGAGGGCGGAGCGACCACCCGGCGCCGCACTTCCGGCATCTCGTGAAACCGCGAATCCTCCCCCTCCACCCCCTCACGGATCTCCTCCAGCGCGAGGTGGAAGTCGCGCAGCGCCGCGCCGCTCCCCACCGAGATCCGCAGGCAGCGGGCGAGCCCTGGATAGCCGCTCACGTCGCGCACCAGGATGCCGCGTGCCGCGAGCCCGTCGCGGATCGTGGCCGTCTGTTCGAGCGTGGGGCAGCGCACCAGCAGGAAGTTGGCCTCGGAGGGGAACGTCTCCAGCCCCTCCTCGGCCAGCATGCGCGCCCATTGCGCGCGGCGGGCCACGATCACCCGCACCCGCCGCTCCGCCTCCTCGCGCGCCTCCAGCACCACGCGGCCGGTGACCGCGCCGGCATGGCCGAGGTTGTACGGCAGCTTGACCTTGATCAGCTCCGCCACCAGGCGCGGATCGGCGAGCAGATAGCCGAGGCGCAGTCCGGCGAGCGACCAGGCCTTGGAGAACGTGCGGAAGAGCAGCAGGTGGGGAAAGCGCGCGAGAAGCGGCCGGTAGTCCCAGCGGCAGAACTCGCCATAGGCGTTGTCGAGCAGCAGCGGCGCCTGGAGACGCTCAAGAAAATACGCGACGCGATCCGGCGGCAGCGCGTCACCGGTGGGATTGTTCGGCGTGCACAGCAGCAGCGGCCGGCGCGGATTGCGCTCGATCTCGGCCTCGATCTCGTCCGCCGGCACGCGCAGGTCCTCGCGCGGCGGCAAGAAGCGGGGCACCCCGGCGGCCTTCAAGACGAACGAGCGATAGAGCCCGAAGCTCGGCTCGACGCCGATCACCTCGCCGCCGGGAGGGACGAGAGCGGTAAGGGTCACCGAGAGCAGCTCGTTCGAGCCGTTGCCCACCAGCACGCCCTCCCAGGGGTGACCGTGGAGACGGCCCAGCTCCTGGCGCAGGGCGTCGGCGTGAAAGTCCGGGTAACGCGCCCAGTCGGTCTCCAGGAGGAGATCGGCGGCCTTTCTCTTGAGACGCAGCGGCAGATCCCACGGCACCTCGTTCTGGTCCAGCTTGTGGCGCGCCGGCCGCAGGTCCAGGTGATAGGGGGCCAGCCGGCGCAGCTCCGGCCGGACGAACGCGACGGGATCGATCTCGCGGGTGAGGGTCATCGCAACCTCCGCCGCGCCGAGGCGGCATGCGCCGGCAGCCCTTCCGCATCGGCCAGCACCGCCGCCGCTTCCGCCCGGCGGGCGGCGGCGGCCGGTGTGAAGCGGATGCGATGGCTGCGGCGCAGGAAGTCCTCGACCCCCAGGGCCGAGGTGAAACGGGCGCTGCCACAGGTCGGCAGCACGTGGCTCGGGCCGGCGATGTAGTCGCCGAAGACCTCCGGCGTATCCGGACCGAGAAAGACCGCACCCGCCGCGTGGATCCGGTCGGCGAGCCGTTCGACCGACGGGCCGACGAGCTGCAGATGCTCCGGGGCGATCCGGTTGACCAGCTCCACCGCCTCGTCGAGCGACTCGACCACGAGGATCGCCCCGAAGCGCTCCCAGGAGGCGCGGGCGGTCTCGGCCGTCGCCAGATCCGTGAGCTGCAGCTCCACCTGCGCGCCGACCAGATAGGCGAGCCTCGGGTCCGGCGTGATCAGCACCGCCGCGGCCTGTGGATCGTGCTCCGCCTGGGCGAGCAGATCGGCGGCGAGGCGGTCGGCGATCGGCAAGGCCGAGCCATCCGCCAGGATCACCACCTCGCTCGGGCCGGCGATGCCGTCGATCGCCACGTCTCCGACCACCAGCTTCTTGGCGGCGGTGACCCAGGCGTTCCCCGGGCCGACGATCTTGTCGACCCGGCGGATCGTCCCGGTGCCATAGGCGAACGCCGCCACCGCGTGCGCTCCGCCCATCCCCCAGATCTCGCGCACCCCGAGCCGTTCGAGCGTCCAGCGCAGGGCGGCATTGGCGCGGTACGAGCCGGGCGGCGTCGCCACGGCGATCTCGGCCACCCCGGCCACCCGGGCGGGGACCACGGTCATCACCACCGTCGAGGGATAGGCCGCCCGGCCCCCGGGCACGTAGACCCCGACCCGGCGGAGCGGCTCGATCCGCTCCTCCAGCCAGACCCCGTCCTTCTCCAGCACGTAGCCGCTGCGCACCTGCGGCGCATGGAACCGCTCGACCGCCCGGATCGCCTCCTCCATTGCGGCGACGAAGGCCGGCGGCACCTCGTCCCTCCCGCCGCCGGGAGCGAGGGCCAGCTCCGCCGCGGTGGCGGCCACCGCGCCATCCAGCTCGCGGGCGTAGCGCACCAGCGCCGCGTCGCCCTCGCGGCGGACGCCGTCGAGGATCTCCCCGGCCCGGCCGAGGGTCTGCGGATCGAGGATCTGCGCACCGCGGCCGAGCAGCCTCTCGACCGCCTGCCGGCCCTCCGGGGTGCGCGCGTGGACGAAGAGGTCGCCCCGTGCGCTCATACCACCACCTCCGCCGCTTCGAGGCGGCCGATCCAATCGTTGAGCAGCGCCCGGTGGCGCTGGAACGAGGCGCGGTTGATCACCAGGCAGGCCGCCACCTCGGCCACCGTCTCGATCTCCACCAGATGGTTCTCCTGGAGCGTGCGGCCGGTTTGCACGATGTCGAGCGCCAGCTCGGCCAGATTGAGCAGCGGCGCCAGCTCGATCGAACCGGACAGCTCGACGATCTCGGCGCCCCATGAGCGGCCGGCGAGCACCTGGCGGGCGGTGTTCGGATACTTCGTCGCCAGCCGCACCTGGCTCCCCGCCGCCGGGAGCGCACCGCGGCCGATCAGCGACATCCGCGAGCGCCCTTCGCGCAGGCGCACCGGGACCAGCAGGTCCCCATCCACCTCGGCGAGCACGTCGCTCCCCACGATCCCGAAGTCGGCCACCCCGTGCTCTACATAGAGAGGGAGGTCCCAATCCTTGAGCGAGAGGACCTCGATCCCCTCGCCGGGAAGCTGCATGCGCAGACTGCGGCTCCCCAGGTCGAGCCCGGTGAGCAGACCGGCGGCGCGGAAGGCGGCGAGCGCCACGTCCAGATTGCGCCCTTTGGGCAGGGCCAGGCGGATCATGCCGCCACCTCGCGCGCGGCGGCGTCCATCAGGCGCTCCACGCTGAGCGAGAAGCCGACCGCCGGCACCTCGGCGCCGAGGCGGCGGAACAGCGTGTCATACCGGCCTCCGCCGCCGACCGGCAAGGCCGCCGAGCCGGCGAAGGCCCGGAACACCACGCCGTCGTAGTAGGAGCGATCGCCCACCGCGGGGGTCAGCCGGGGATCGAGACCGTGGCGCGCGAACTCCGCCAGATCGATGGCGAGGCGCACGTGCGGAAACGCCGCGGCCATCTCGTCGCAGAGCGCGAGCAGCCGCCGCAACGCCGCCGCCGCCACGGGGCCGAGATCCTCCGGCTGCTCCGGAAGCCCGGACTCGACCACCGCCAGCAGGCGCGGACAAACGCGGCGCACCGGCCCGCGCTCCCGCCGGGCCACCGCGGCGGCCAGGGCGAGCGGATCGTCCGTCGGAGCCTCCAGAAGCAGGTGATCGAGCGCCCCGGCGAAGCCGAGCACGACCTGCAACACACCGCCGTCTTCCCCGTTCAACGCCTCCAGAAACAGGCGCAGGATCTCGCGCTCCGCGCTGTCATCGGCCACCCCGAGCAGCTCGGCGCCGATCTGGAACAGCTCGCGTTGCCGTCCGGCCCTCTCCTCCTCGTAGCGGATGACGTCGCCGCGGTAGAAAGCGCGCAGCGGCAGGGAGAGAGCCCCGAGGCGCGGCGCGAGCAGCCGCGCGAGCATGGGGGTGAAATCCGCGCGCAGGGCGAGCTGCTCGCCGTCGCGGTCGATGAACCGGTACAGCTCGCTGCGGCTCACCGAGGTCAACAACGCCTCATAGGGCTCCAGGTAATCGAGAATCGGCAAGATCACCTCGGCATACCCGGCCGCCTCAAACAGGCTGACGAGCCGACCTTCGACCTCCCGGCGGCGGCGCGCGCTCTCGAACAGCAGCGCAGCGACCCCGATGGGCAGCGCGGCGGAGATCTTCATGCCCCCGCCTCCGCCAAGCCCACGATGCGCAGCGCCGTGGCGAGCGGCATCTCGCGGCCGGTCATCGCCCGGAACTGCCCGAGCGCCTGGTAGACCAGCACCTCGCGGCCGTCGATCACCGTCAGACCCCGTTCCGCGGCGGCGCGCACGAGAGCCGTGGGCTCGTCCTTGTAGACCAGATCGACGATCACGCAGTCCGGACGGCAGGCGGCGACGTCGAACGGCAGCGGATCGGCCGCGGCACGGCCGAGCGGGGTGGCGTGGACGATCAGGTCGAACGCGGATGGATGGAACGATTCGAACGGCGCGAACGCCAGCTTCAGGCGTTCGGCGGCCTCGCGGCCCTTGGCGTGCGAGCGGTTGACCAGCGTCACCCAGGCCCCGGCCACCGCCAGACCCTCGGCGGCCGACCGTCCGGCGCCGCCGGCCCCGAGCACCGCGGCCCGCCGGGTGGCCGGATCGATGCCGCGCGCCTGGAGCGGCAACACGACCCCCTCCGGATCGGTCGACTCCGCCTCCCAGGTCTCCCGCTGGTTGATCAGCGTATTGGCGGCAGCGATCAGCTCGGCCCGCGGGCTCGGTGCCGCGGCGACCGCCAGGGCCGCCTCCTTGTGCGGCGTGGTGACCGAAAGCCCGCCGAGCGGCATCCCGATCTGCTCCAGCGCACCGCCCTCCACCACCTCCAGCCAGAAATCGCCGAACGACTCGACGTGGAACGGCAGATAGAGGTAAGGAAGCCCCAGCTCGCGATACGCCGAGTTGTGCAGGCGGGGCGACAGCGAATGCAGCACCGGGTGGCCCACGACGCCGAACAGGCGCTCGACCGGCGGCAGGGCCGGAAGGCCGTAGTCCTCGCGCAGGCGGGCGAGCGAGAGCTGGCCCGGCGCACCGGGCACGTCCCCGAGGGCTCCATAGACCACCGGCGCCCCGAGCCGGGGAGCCACCAGGCGCGTCCAGGCTCCGCCGGGACCGGCGGCGAAGGCGGCGACATCGCGCCTCTTCAGAGCGTCCAGCAGCAAGAGAGGAGGGATCTCCTCCCCCGGCTGCGACGCGGTGGGAACCAGCTTGTAAAGCCGAGCCTGGGTCGCCGCCATCTTCTCGAATACCGCCTTGAGGCCGGAGAGATCCGGAGCGGGACCATGCCAGGAGAGGATCCGCTTCTCCGCCGGAATCGCCTGGAGCACCTCGGGCGCCAGATCGCGCGCGGCTTCGAGGTCGACCAGGTCGAAACGCTCCGCCGCCTCGATGAGCCGGCGCTTGCGGCGCTCCACCGAGCCTTCCCAGGCGCCCCCTTCGGCGCGGCTGCGCAGCGTATAGAGGAGCTGGCCGGGGAAGCGCGCGCGCAGCGGCTCCGGCGCGAGATCACCGACGAGATCGGCTCGAACCTCCAGCCAGGCGACGTCGGCCAGCTCGGCCTCGAAGCCTTCGCCGGGCGGCGTGGTCAGGGTCGCGACAAGAGTTGCGTCCAAAACAAAAGCCTCCTTCCGAACCCGGAGGGAGGCGCTGGGTGCCGCTGGCTGTCTCGTCCCGGGTCGGCTTGCCGGGACGACGCCCGGCTTAGATCACGGGATGATGATGCACGACGACCGACACCCGGCCCCGGAGGGTCGGCACAGCAGCGGAGGGAGTAGTCGTGGAGCGCATCGTCAGGTCCCGTTCGCGGCGCATTACAGCAGGCGTGGCGGGGGCTGTCAAGCGCGGGGGGCGCGCCCTTGATGCGAAATCCCGAGCTGGCTAGACTGGAGGGCATGAGGACGAGGTTGAATCTTCCGGAGGCCGAGTTGCAGGAGGTGATCCGGCACACAGGCGCCAAGACCACACGCGAAGCGGTGGTCATCGCGCTGTCGGAGTTCAACCGGAGACGGCGGCTGCAGAAGTTGGCGGAGAAGTTCGGGACACTCGACGACTTCATGACGCAACTTGATCTGCGACGTATGCGGGAGGACCCCTGAGCGCAAGCCGGCGGTTTCTCGTCGACACATCGGCTTGGATCGAGACGCTCCGAACGAGCGGCGGTCCAACCGTCCGGGCGCGGGTCGGAGCTGCCACGGCCGACAATCAGGCGGTGCTCTGCGATCAGGTTCTCCTGGAGCTCTGGAACGGCGCCAGGGCTGCCCAAGAGCAGAAGTTGCTCCGCGAGATGGAAGAAGAGATCGAGACGGAAGGGGGTAGGATCTCCTCCCATGACCCGCCCCCTCTCCTTCGCGACCCCGTCCGTCGAGATGGAGCGCCGGCCGGATGGCACGATCCGGCTGCGCTCCCGCCACGCGCTCGAACCGTTTCCTGACCATCTCGGCCTGGTGCTGCGCGCCCAGGCGGAGCGCGTGCCGGAGCAGGTGTTTCTGGCCGAACGGCGCGGCGCGGCGGAACGCACGGTGACCTATGGCGAGGCGTGGCGCATCGCCCGGGCTCTCGCCGCGCGGATGCTCGCCGACGGGCTCGGCCCCGACCGGCCGGTGCTGGTGTTGTCCGACAACTCGGTGGACCATGCGCTCGTCGCCCTCGGCGCCCTGGTGGCCGGCGTGCCGTTCGCTCCCCTGTCTCCCGCCTATTCGCTCCTGTCGCGCGATCACGTCAAGCTGCGCACCCTCCATGGGCTGGTCCGGCCGGGCTGGATCTATGCCGACGACGGGGAGGCCTTCGCGGCGGCTCTCGCCGTGCTTCCTCTTCAGGAGGCCGTCCGCCTCGTGGTGAGCGAGGGCCTGCCGGAGGCGCTCCCCTGCGCCGGCAGCCGGCTGGCGGAGCTGGCGGCGGAGCCCGAGGACACGGCACGGGTCGAGGAGGCCTTCCGGCAGATCGGGCCGGACAGCCTGGTGAAGATCCTGTTCACCTCCGGCTCCACGGGCGCACCGAAAGGGGTTTTGAACACCCACCGGATGCTCTGCGCCAACCAGCAGGCGCTGGCCCAGGGGTGGCCGTTCCTGCGCGAGCGCCCGCCGGTGGTGGTGGACTGGCTCCCCTGGAGCCATACCTTCGGCGGCAACCACAACTTCCATCTCGTCCTCTGGCACGGCGGCACCCTGTGGGTCGACCACGGCAAGCCGCTGCCGGGGCGCATCGAGGAGTCGGTGGCCACGCTGCGCCGGGTGTCGCCGACGCTCTACTTCAACGTGCCACGCGGCTTCGACGCGATCCTGCCTTATCTGGAGCAGGACGAGGCGCTCGCCGCGGGGTTCTTCCGCGAGCTCGACCTCATCTTCTATGCCGCCGCCGCCCTGCCGCGCCCGACCTGGGACCGGCTGATCGACCTCGGCCGGCGGGTGCGCGGCGAGGCTGTGCCGTTCGTCTCCGCCTGGGGCTCGACCGAGACGTCGCCGCTCGCCACACAGGTCCATTTCTCCCTCGACGAGCCGGGCAACATCGGCGTGCCGGCGCCCGGGACGGAGCTGAAGCTCGTGCCCAACGGCTGGAAGCTCGAAGCCCGGGTGAAGGGACCGCAGGTGACGCCCGGCTATTTCCGCGACAGCGGACCTCCTGGCGCCGGGCTGGACGAGGAGGGGTTCTACTCCCCGGGCGACGCGGTGCGCTTCGCCGATCCGGACGATCCGAACCGCGGCCTCGTCTTCGACGGCCGGATCAGCGAAGACTTCAAGCTCACCACCGGCACCTGGGTCCACGTCGGAGCCCTCCGGCTCCAGCTCATCGCGGCGCTTGCACCCCTGGTGCAGGACGCGGTGATCGCCGGCCACGACCGCGACGCCGTCGGCGTCCTTCTCTTCCCCGATGCCGCCGCCTGCGCGCGCGAGATCGGCGCAGCGGCAGACCTGCCGCGCAGCGAGCTGCTGCGCGACGAGCGCCTGCGCACCCGGATCGCCCGGCTTCTCGCCGCCCACAACGAAGCCTGCGGAGCGGCGAGCAGCCGCTCGGTGGCCGCGGCGCTCCTGCTCGTCGAGCCCCCCTCGATCGACGCGGGCGAGATCACCGACAAGGGCTACGTCAACCAGCGCGCCGTCCTCGCCCGGCGGGCCGGGCTGGTGGAAGCCTTGTTCGGGGCGGCGGAGCCGGAAGTGATCATTCCTTGACCGGCACACCACCTCGACCCGCCCATCGGGCGCCCTCCGTCGTCAGGACGCCCACCGGCTCGTCACAAAGCTGGCCAGTGCCCACCGCGGCCAGGGAGGTCTCATGGTTTCGCTGAAGATCGACCTGCCCGAAGAGGCATTCTCGGCACTGCTTGACTGGAGATCCGGGCCACTGGATTCTCGCGCAACCGATCCTGTATGCTTTCTTGCCAGTGACAAGCCACCATCGCCTCCTCATTATGCTGCTGGCCTGTGCCTCACTGGCTGCACCGGGAAGGACTCTGGCCAGCCCGCCCGCTGCTTGCGCTCCTGGCGTTCGCCAACTGGATGACACCGAGGACCTTCTGGGCTACCGACTCCGGGGCAGCCGCTGCGAAGGCCGGTACGGCTTTGAGCCGTTCTCGGGGCCAGCACCTATACGGCTCACCGGCTTCACCGAAAGCTTCGCCGATTACCCGCTCGACGGCCGACGATCTCTCCAGGTGGAGTGGCCACTGCCAGCCAACTCCCCCATCGCACTCGAAGCAGTAGCCCTTGCACCTCGCGTCTACTACAGAATGGATGCCTCACCCCCGCCAGCAGAACGGGCGTTCCACTGGCCACTCGACGTTCTGGCGGGCCTTGGGCTCAGGCATGCCGAAATAGGTGTCCTTGCCCACACCCGGCTGCCGGTCGGCAACACAGTCCGCGATGTATTGCTGCCTTTGCGGCTTGGCCTTGACCGACCCGCTCCCCGCGGTAGGACCTATAGACTGATTCTACAGTCAGAGGTCGAACCGCAAAACGTCTACGTGAGTGTCTCCAGCGTCCAACCGGACGGATCGCCCGGCGTCATCTTGCTCAACGGAATGCCACAGTCACCAGTTGTTGGTGAACACGGTTTCGAGGTCTCCCTGGATCGACCTACCAAGTCAGGTCTCTATAAGGTTGAGGTTGGGGTAAGGGCAGAGGGCGAAGTCGATCCCAGCGGCCTAGTTGCATGGTTCTACAGCGACTGATTGCCGGTCCCTTTGAAAGTTCGATGAGCCGCTCTAAGAACAGCTTGTTAAAAGACCTCCGTGGCCTGATTGAGGCCCAGGCGGTGCAACTTGGAGTCGAAGCTCGCAGCAGGCGCGGGCGTATCCCGCCGCATCAAGTCGAGCGTTTGGAGAGCCTAGAAAAGCTGGCTGGCCTCTTGGCCCGCCGAGAGCCCAATCTGAAGCGGAGGCGCCTCCTCCTCTCCGCAGTTCTTATCGTGACCGCTGCATGCACAAGTTGGCTGCTCTTCGGTAGGAAGGCTTACACCACGGTCCTGGCAGAGATGCGGCTCTCCGAAACAGGCTTTGAGCTGGTCGGAGAGCGTTCGCTTCTCGACCGAGAAGTGAGTGTCTCGGAGATATCGGTCTCAGGGCTCTCCCATATCGAAATGCCCGCTGGCACCCAGTATCCGGCGCCTTCTCCCCCTTCCCTAGGCCACCGACCCTCGGCACTGGCCATCGAGGTTCGTGAGGGTGGCCGCCTCAGCCTCGGAGGACTGACACCAGGTGCCGGTGCCCGAGTAACAGTCTCCAACATCTCTACGCGGCCAAGCCGCTTTCGGATCGCCTTCAAAGGTCCTGCTGCAAGTTTGCGCCTAGCCGTAGCCGGCCCCATGCGGCTGGACCGCTCCAAGGAAGTAGTATTCTCATACCCCCAAGTGATCCTCCTGGAAACGGACAGTGCCACAGAGACAATGGTCGACCTCACGCTGCGCCTAGACGAGACACTCGAATTGGCATCTCATCTGCCAGTTCGCAACCTCGCCCTTTATCGGGTCCATGAGGAAGGAAACGGACTTGGCGCCCGGGCAACGGCGGAGTCAACAATCCTCGGTGGCAACCTGATTCTCGAGGAGATCAACTCGTCAGAGCGAAGGCTCCGGCTCGGCGAGCCCTTGACCTTTCAACGCTCTGAAGGAGTTATTCAGGCTCTTCGTCTGAAGGAAGGCGAGTGGCTGCTCGACTTTGAAGGGAGAGTTTGCGGTATGGAGACCGGTTTCCGGGAAAGGCGCCGGAGCCTGATGCCAACCCATGGGCAGTGGCTCCGTGCGCAGGATGGTGGTGCCTGGCTCTTCTGGGGTGCCGCCTTCTACTTGGTCGGCCTTGCCTACGGAGTTCTGACATGGCTTGGTATCGAAATCTGAGTCTCCTCCACCGAAGCGCTGCCTTCCTTGCTCTCGCGCTGGCGACAGCAACGGCACATGCTGCTGACCGACCAGGAGAAGCCGACGCCAAGAAGCTCGTCGCTATGGTCCGAGGCACGCTCGCAGGAGCCCCGACGATAGGGGCTGCCGTGGTTATCGGAGCCGCCAACGATAGGCTCTACCTGGTCACGGCAAACCACATTGTCCGCCGAGAAGGCGAAATTGCGACAGATTTGAAGGTTGAGCTAAGAACCTTACCAGGAGAGCGCCTGACAGCGGAAGTTCTGCCTCACCACGACCGTGAGCTAGACTTGGCCGTTCTCATCGTCCGCGAAGTGAACCAACGAGGCGTACCGGTTCAAGCATTCCCGTTCGACCGGCTTGGAAATTCGGGAAGCCTCAACCGAGGAGCCGGAGTCTTCAGCATTGGCCAAGCCGGAGCGGCCCCCTGGTGGACCAACGTGGATGCCGACGTGGTGGCCGACCGTTCAGGCACCTACGTCTACTTTCAATCCCCGCTTCTGCGTCCTGGTCAGTCGGGAGGCGGACTCTTTGACGCGAACTGGCTATTGGTCGCTCTGGTGTTAGGAGAAGAGCGATCGGGAATCAAAGCTCTCCTGATCGAAGAAGTGATTTCCTTCCTTCTCCGGAACAGTTACCCTGTCGAGCTCATGGCAGCGCCACCCAGGCAGAATACGCAGCTCAATTGCCCCACAAAGCGAGAAAGCTTTGATGCTTTCCCGCCGCGCCTCTTCGACGATGGAGGCGGTGGACACTACGGGTATGACCGGTTGGCGTTTAACATGACCCTCGCATGGCCAGGAGCTTGGCAAAAGCGCTGCCTGGATTGCCGAGTCAAGAGTTCGGCGGCTCGTGTCTCAGCAAACGTCTGGGATAACGGCAAGGCGGCCTCCTGGGGGCTCTATATTCTTGACATGAGCGAAGAGAGGGGTGAGATGTATTCCATCGAGCTTGAGCAAGGGAATCGCGTCTCTGTCAAACATTACCGCGACGGCCACGATCCCGTGATTCTCTGGGCTGGCACCTACCACCACACGCAGGAGAAGAAAACCCACCTGACTATCGAAGCCAAAGAGGGAATCCTGATCGCTTCTGTCAATGATGCTGAGCTTGGGAGGGCAGCCTATGACTCAAGCCTTATCCCCGACGTAGGATTAGGAGCTGGTTTCATCGTCGCCGCCGGAACTCAAGTTCCGGCCTCCGTCTGGTTTGATGACTATGAATTCACTGCATGCTTTCCCTAGCTTTCCCTAGCTTTCCCTAGCTTTCCCTCTACCCAATCGAGTGACTTCACCTGGAGCGGAGAACGAGAATGAGGACTCTCCTTCGGCACATGCCCCTCATCGGCGCCGGCGTTGCCCTTGTAGTTGCTGCAGCCGCGGCACATGCCACTGACCGACCGGGCGAGGCTGAAGCCAAGAAGCTCGTCGCCATGGTTAGGGGCCAGCTTGCGGGCCATCCAACCGTGGGGGCGGCCGTGGTGGTCGGCCTCTCTGAGGGTCGGCTGTATCTTGTTACGGCGGACCACGTCGTGCGAGAGAAGGGAGAGGCGGCAACAGATCTGCAAATCGAACTCAAGACTCTGCCCGGAGAGAGACTTATGGCGGAAGTGCTGCCGGACCAAGACAGAGATCTCGACCTTGCAGTACTTCTGGTCCGGGATGTCACCCGCCATGCAATAGTCGTTGACGGTTTCCCGTTCGACCAGCTTGGAGATCCGGAGGCCCTTGAGCGTGGAGCATATGTCTTTAGCATCGGGCAGTCGAAAGGGTCTCGGTGGTGGGTGAACGTCGCTCCCGATCAAGTAGCCGGCCGATCGGGAAATCACGTTGAGTTCGAGTCACCTCTCGTAGACAAAGGGCAGTCAGGGGGCGGTCTGTTCGACGCTGATTGGCGTCTCGTGGGCTTGGTGCTCGGTGGTCAAGGGGTAAATGTCAAGGCTGTGTTGATCAACAGTGTTCTGGGCTTCCTTCGCCGCCACGGCTACCCTGTGGCCTTTCCTCCCCTGCCCAATAGGCCTTCGAGCCCGTCAGAGGAGAGTTACTTGCAGGCACTCACAGCCGGGAGAGCTGCCTCGCTGCACAAGCAACTCTCTGCCATTCAGAGAGTTGAGGTCACAGCGGAAGTCCCGTGGCTCGAGGTGAAGCGTCGCTTCAATGTGTCCAAAGTAGTCCCGAAGACCCCAGCAGGTGACCTCTGGCTTGATCTCACCAGAACTAGAGTCCTCGTCTCTTTGGACGGTGCGAACTACCTCCCTTTCGCCCGCCAGATTGAGTTAGAGGTTTCCCCCAGCCAACAAGATGTCCTCTGGGTGAAATTTGCATCCGACGAGGTAGATCAGGAATTCGGCCCCTTCGAGGTTCGTGGAGTCCTTGCAGCCGCAGAGCAGAAGGTCTTCCTTGAAGCTCTCTCGAGGAGGACCCTCGTCCAGTGTGACCCCAGTCGATGCATGATAAATCGCTTCCTTGCATGCGGCTGGAGAGCGACAAGACTCACGCTCGGCCGGGAACCCGGCCGCACGGACGCCGCCTACGACCTCACGGAGTGCGAAGGCCCGGAGAGGCTCAGGCAGGCGTGCATGGGGACACTTGAGCCCCTCTTCCAACTCCGGCCCGGAGAGACAATTTTCGTTGGTATCGAGTACAGCAATGGCCATCGTTTGGAGGGCACGGTAGAAGTCGAACGACTAGAATTCAGCAGCCAATTGGGGATATGGACAGAACTGCTGCCGGCGGCCGATCAGAGCGGGGCCCCTTATGCGGCTGCCCGTTTGCGGCTCAACATACTTGAGATCTACCTGGGTGCCGGCGGCTGCCACGATTCCCTTGCACCGCGGATAGACCGAGACCTGCTTTACGACCACGACGGTCACGGCTTGGTCCTGGCTTCGGAATCGACAGGCGAAACAACCTTTACCATGCCATGGCCTGTGGGCGAGGAAGTCGCCTTCGGATTCGAAGCACTCTCCGGGAAACGTTTCGGCCCGTTTCGCTATCAATTCGACATCGCGGCTATTGTTAGGGCTGCGGCTAATCAGGCGCCTCCGCCACGGCTTGACTGCCAACCAGAGGGGATACATCAGGACGGGACACCGCGGTGGTGGTGTGGCGCCGAGAGCGACAAGGTACTGTCGTGGATCGACGTTCGCGCACTCCACTATGGACGTGAAGCGAGCCCGCTGGACCACTCTCTCGAACTGACGCTGATTCCTGCCGAAGTTCCGACAATGAAAGCTCGCGCTCGTTCAAGGTTGGTGAATATCGAAGTTCCGGCTGGGTGGTCCGACATTTTCTACAGCGTCGAATTCAAGGATGGGAGAAGGACCGAGGCCTTCCGCCTTCTCGTCAGCCACTGAGCTCGCGGAAGAACCCTGCGGCGAGCGCCTCGTCCTCTGCTCCAGATACGGGAGGATCGCGTCGAAGCCGCGCGGCACGTTGAAGTAAAGCGATGGCGACGTATCGCCCAGGAATCGCCGTCGGCGTCCTTCTCTTCC
>DIHE01000068.1:0-74694 GCA_002420005.1 Holophagales bacterium UBA5704
GCGGGCGCGGGCGGGGGCGGGGGAGCCGGCGCGGGCGGTGGTGGGGCCGCGGGGAGGAGAGGGGGTGCCAGGGGGGGGGCAGCGGGGGGTGCAGCCGGTGCCGGTGGAGGTGCCGGTGCCGGCGGGGCGCCCGGAAGGGGATGCATGGCATTGGCCGCGGCGGCCAGGTTGGAGAGCAGGGCGGCGCCGGACAGCGGGCGTGCCGGTGCCGGCGGTGCGGCGGGCGGGGCCGCCGCGGCCACGGGGGGGGCCGGGGCTGCGGGGAAGGCCAGAGGCGGCACGATCAGCTTCGGGACCTCCGGTTTCGGGGCGGGCGCCGGTGGTGGTGCCTGCTGGGTTCCCAGGGCGCGGCGCAGTGCGTCGCGCACCTCGGGCGGTGACGGCCGCTCGGCCGGGTTGCGCCGCAGGCAGCGCTCCAGGATCAGCCGCAGGGCCTCTCCGTCGTCCAGGTCCAGGCTGAGCGCGAAGGGCATCTGCACCGCCGCCGGCTCGCCGGGCGCCACGGTGATCCCCAGCACGTGGCAGGTGGTCAAGGCGAACGAGGCCATGTCGGTGCGCCAGTCGCGGAGACCGGGCTGGCTCTCCTCGGGGGCGCGGAAACGGGCCGTCTCGGCCGGCGCGGAGCCGGGCGCGCGAAACAGCGCGCCCCCGAGACCGAGGATCTTGACCTGCTCGGCCGGCGCCGTACCGACCACGAAGAGGTTGTCCGGCGACAGGTTGCGGTGCGCCAGCCCGCGGCGCGCCAGGATCTCCAGCCCGTCGAGCGCCTGGAGAAGAAGGTTGAGGAGGCGCTGCGGCGGACCCGCCAGGGCGTCGAGGGTCTTGCCGTCCAAGAGCTCCATGACCAGGAACGCGCTGCCTTCGGTGGTGAAGCCGGAGTCGGTGACCGCCGGCAGGCTCGCCTCGCGCAGGCTCTCCAGCACGGCCCCCAGCTTCTCCAGCTCCGGCGCCTTCTGCGCCAGCAGGGCGGGCTCGGTCACGTTGATCTGCTTGATCGCCACCGCCAGACCCGTGCGATGGTCGATGGCGCGCAGCACGGAGCCGCCGCGGGTCGAGCGCAGGATCTTTTCCAGTGTGTAGCGGTCGGTCAGCTCTCGAAATTGGGTCATGGCGGTCCTCCCTCCTTGGGGACCGGAACGGCTCCTCACAACCTTTCAGGGAGATCCAGTATAGCCGAGGGGCTATGGTGCGCCCAACCGGTGCCATAATCCTGGACGTGTCGAAGCTTCGGCTCTCCCTGCTTCTCCTTCTCGGGGTCCTGTCGGCGCCGCCGCCTCTGGCTGCGGTCGAAACCTCGCCCTACGGTATCAACATCCATGCCCCGCAAGGAGAAGAGCTGTCGCTCCTCCTCGACCGGGTGCGCGAGGCGGGGATCGGCTGGGTGCGCATCGACTTCGTGTGGGCCTGGGTGGAGCCGAGCCGCGACGAGCACGACTGGGGGGTCTACGACGCGATCACCGCGGCGGCCCAGGCCCGCGGGATCGAGATCTATGCCACCCTGGCCTATACGCCGGCCTGGGCGACCGCGGGGGCCGAGCTCACCGGTGTGCCGGACGCGGGCCAATGGGCCGAGCTCTGCGGGGCCGCGGCCACCCGCTACCGTGGCGCCATCCGCCATTGGGGGATCTGGAACGAGCCGAACCTGGACAAGTTCTGGGCCGGCAGCCGCCAGCAGTACGTCGACGTCCTCCTGAAACCGTGCGCCGACGCCATCCATGCCGCCGATCCGGCGGCCCGAGTCGGAGGTCCGGAGCTGGCGCACGTCACCTCCGGCGACGCCGACTGGTATGCCTGGCTGCGCGACATCCTGCGCAGCGGCGGCGACCGCCTCGACTTCGTCAGCCACCACGTCTACGACGGAGACGGCCATCGCGACGTGGGCGACCGCCTGGACGGCTCGACGGTGTTCGGCGACCAGCCGTCGCTGTGGGACGTGGTCAACCCGTCGGTCAAGGAGGTGCTCAAGAACGCGGGCTGGTGGGGCAAGCCGGTCTGGCTCACCGAGACCGGCTGGGATGCGGCGGCCGGCGAGTCGCGCCAGGCGTCGTTCTACAGCGGCCTGCTGAACGACTGGCTGACCGGCGCGCCGAACCGGAGCTGGATCGAGAAGATCTTCTTCTACGAGCTGATCGACAGCCCGCCGCCGGTGCCGAGCTGGGGGATCCTGCGCCAGGACCACAGCACCCGGCCGTCGTTCGAGGCCTACCGCCTGTTCATCGCCGGCCACACCGAGCAGGTCGACGGCGCGGCACCGGTCGCCTCCACCTTCCCGGACACCATCGAGGCCGGCCTGCCGCTGGAGGTGCGCCTCACCTTCCGCAACACCGGCACAACGACGTGGACCGAGGAAGACCAGATCCGGCTCGGCGCCGGGGAGGACCACGACCCGTTCACCGAGCCGCGGCAGTTCCTCGCCCCCGGCGAGCGGATCGCACCGAACCAGGAGAAGACGTTCGTCCTCCCGCTCGCCACGCCGCAGGTGCCCGGGACCTACCGCGTGCGCTGGCAGATGCTGCGCGAGGGGACCGACCGTTTCGGCACCGCCTTCGAGAAGGACGTCCGGGTGGTGGCCGGTCCCTCGGTGGCCCAGCGCACCCTTTCCCTGATGAACGGCCGGTTCCGCGCCGTGGTGAGCTGGCGCGATCCGGGCAGCCGCCGCGCCGGCTTCGGCCGCGCCGTGCCCGGCCCCGATCCCACCGGCTTCTTCTGGTTCTTCAACGCCGCGAACCTGGAGCTGGTCGTCAAGGCGCTCGACGGCCGTCCGCTCAACGGCCACTACTGGCTGTTCTACGGCGCCCTGTCCGACGTCGAGTATCAGCTCGACGTCACCGAGCCGGCGACCGGCCGCACCAAGCGGTACCACAACGAGCCGGGCAGCCTCTGCGGCCGGGGCGACACCTCCGCCTTCCCGGCGGCTTCCGCGGCGTTCGACCTTCCGGCGCCTGCGGCGTTCTCTTTCGCGCCGCCGGCCGACCCTGCGGCGGCCGCCGCGGTCTGCGTTCCCGACGCGCGCACCCTCTGCCTCCTCGGCGGCCGGTTCCGGGCGTCGGTGACCTGGCGGACGCGGGCCGGAGCCTCCGGCGACGGCATGGCCGTCCCCATGCCGGGCGGAGACAGCGGCACGTTCTGGTTCTTCGACGGTGCGAACGTCGAGCTGGTGGTCAAGGCGCTGGATGGCCGCGCGTTCAACAACCGTTACTGGTTCTTCTACGGCGCGCTTTCCGACGTGCAGTACACGATCACGGTGACCGACCTGGTCACCGGCGCGCGCAAGCGCTACACCAATCCCTTCGGCAACCTGTGCGGCCGCGGGGACACCAACGCCTTCGTGCCGTAGGCGAAAACCCGCATCTGTGCTAACCTCCACCGGATCTGAATGAGCCGGCCGGGGGCACCGCCCCTCTTCGCGCGCGGTTCCTACCCAGCAGCGCCACCAGGCTCCGGTCCCGACCTCACGAGACCGCGAGCCCCGGGCCGCGCTGCGAATGTCCGTTTTCGGATGATGCGGAGGCACATTATGTCGAATCACCGTCAGCTCGACCGGGCGAGCCGCGCCCGCAAGAGCCTGCTGCTCCTCCTTTGCGTGGGGCTGCTCTCCCTCCTCGGCGCCGCTCCGGCGTCCGCCAGCGAGGCGGATCTGGTCCTCCCCGATCTCGGGAGCCAGACCTTCCTGGGGATCAACGGGCACAACCTGCTCCTCGCCGGTCTCGTCGTCTGCATCGGCGGGATGGCCTTCGGGTTGCTCATGTACAACCAGCTCAAGAACCTTCCCGTCCATCGCTCGATGCGGGAGATCTCCGAGCTGATCTTCGAGACCTGCAAGACCTACCTGATCACCCAGGGCAAGTTCATCCTGCTGCTGGAGCTGTTCATCGGCATCGTGATGGTCTTCTACTTCTGGGGCCTGCTCCACTTCCCCGTCATCAAGGTGGCGGTGATCCTGCTGTTCAGCCTGATCGGCATCGCCGGCAGCTACGGGGTGGCGTGGTTCGGCATCCGGGTGAACACATTCGCCAACTCGCGCGCCGCGTTCGCCAGCCTGCAGGGCAAGCCGTTCCCGACCTATGCGATCCCGCTCAAGTCCGGCATCAGCATCGGTATGCTGCTGATCAGCGTCGAGCTGGTCATCATGCTCGCCATCCTGCTGTTCATCCCGCCGGACTACGCCGGTCCCTGCTTCATCGGCTTCGCGATCGGTGAGTCGCTCGGCGCCGCGGCGCTGCGCATCGCGGGCGGCATCTTCACCAAGATCGCCGACATCGGCTCCGACCTGATGAAGATCGTCTTCAACATCAAGGAAGACGACGTCCGCAACCCCGGCGTGATCGCCGACTGCACCGGCGACAACGCGGGCGACTCGGTCGGCCCGACGGCGGACGGCTTCGAGACCTACGGCGTCACCGGCGTCGCGCTCATCACCTTCATCCTCCTGGCGGTCAACCAGGCGGTCGCGGGTGCCGACTTCGCGGCGATCCAGGTGCAGCTCCTGGTCTGGATCTTCGTCATGCGCGTCATGATGATCGTCACCAGCGGCGTCGCCTACGGCATCAACGAGGCTCTCGCCAAGGCCAAGTACGGCAACGCCGACACCATGAACTTCGAGGCGCCGCTGACCGTCCTGGTCTGGCTCACCTCGATCCTCTCGGTCATCGTCACCTACGCCGCCTCCTACCTGCTGATCCCGAATCTCGGCGGCGACCCGACGCTGTGGTGGAAGCTGTCCACGATCATCTCGTGCGGCACCCTCGCCGGCGCCCTCATCCCCGAGTTCGTCAAGGTCTTCACCTCGGTCGAGTCGGCCCACGTGAAGGAGGTCGTGACCGCCTCCCGCGAGGGCGGCGCCTCGCTCAACATCCTCGCCGGCCTCGTCGCAGGCAACTTCAGCGCCTACTGGATGGGTCTGACCATCGTGGCCCTGATGGGCGTGGCCTACGGGGTGAGCACCATGGGCCTCGGCAACCTGATGCTGGCTCCGGCCATCTTCGCCTTCGGCCTGGTGGCGTTCGGCTTCCTCGGCATGGGACCGGTGACCATCGCCGTCGACTCCTACGGCCCGGTGACCGACAACGCGCAGTCGGTCTATGAGCTGTCGACCATCGAGACGCTGCCGAACATCAAGGCCGAGCTCAAGAAGGACTTCGGCTTCGAGCCGGACTTCGAGCGCGCCAAGCACCACCTGGAAGCCAACGACGGCGCCGGCAACACCTTCAAGGCGACGGCCAAGCCGGTGCTCATCGGCACCGCGGTGGTGGGCGCCACGACCCTCATCTTCTCGATCATCGTGCTGCTCACCAAGGGTCTGCAGCCGGAGCTGATCACCAACCTGTCGGTGCTCCATCCGCCGTTCCTGCTCGGCCTGGTGACCGGCGGCGCGATCATCTACTGGTTCACCGGCGCCTCCATCCAGGCGGTGTCCACCGGCGCCTACCGCGCGGTCGAGTTCATCAAGAAGAACATCCGGCTCGACGCCGGAGCCGAGAAGGCCTCGATCGCCGACTCGAAGAAGGTGGTGGAGATCTGCACCACCTACGCCCAGAAGGGGATGTTCAACATCTTCCTGGTGGTGTTCTTCGCGACGCTCTCCTTCGCCTGTCTGGAGCCGTACTTCTTCATCGGCTACCTGATCTCCATCGCCATCTTCGGCCTCTACCAGGCGATCTTCATGGCCAATGCCGGCGGCGCCTGGGACAACGCCAAGAAGATCGTCGAGGTCGACCTGAAGGAGAAGGGGAGCGACCTGCACGCCGCCACGGTGGTCGGCGACACGGTGGGCGATCCGTTCAAGGACACGTCCTCGGTGGCGATGAACCCGATCATCAAGTTCACCACCCTCTTCGGCCTGCTCGCCGTCGAGCTGGCGATCGAGATGGATCCGGCCCTCCGGGTCGGTCTGGCGGTCGTGTTCTTCGTGGTCTCGGCGTTCTTCGTCTGGCGCTCGTTCTACGGGATGCGCATCCCGGTCGAAGCGCCGGCTCACGCGAAGAAGCACTGATTCCCGAGGCACCAACCGGGCGCCGTCCACCGCGGCGGCGCCCCTCCTCTCTTCCCCCATGCTCCGCAAGCTCTCGCTCAGCGCGTTGTCCCTGCTTCTGGCGCTCGCCGCCGCCGAGGCGATGGTGCGCCTGCTCGGGGCGGCTCCCGAGGTGGGCGCGGTGCGCCGGGGGCGCTTCCAGCTCTCCGCCAACCCGCGCATCGGCTATGAGCCGGTGCCGGACCTTCGGTATCAGGGGGCGGATCTCTCCTTCTACGACTACCAGGGGGCGAGCAACCGCCTGGGCTACCGCGACCGCGACCACGCCGAGGCGAAGCCGCCGGGGACCTTCCGCATCGTGGTGCTCGGCGACAGCGTCGGCGCCGGTCTGCTCGTCGAGCGCACCGAGGACACGTTTCCGGCGCTCCTCGAACGGCTGCTGCGCGAGC
The DNA here is from genome assembly GCA_002420005.1 of Holophagales bacterium UBA5704. Classification (GTDB taxonomy): domain Bacteria; phylum Acidobacteriota; class Thermoanaerobaculia; order Multivoradales; family UBA5704; genus UBA5704. The sequence goes on from DIHE01000068.1 coordinate 6,421, forward strand.
GCGGCCTCCCCGCCGAGGTGATCAACCTCTCGGTCTCCGGCTACAACACGCTCCAGGAGGTGGAGACCCTGAAGGAGCGGGGCCTGCGCTTCCAGCCGGACCTGGTGCTCCTGGCGTACGTGCTGAACGATCGCGAGCGGGTGGACGGCGCCATCCTGGAGACGCTGCTCGAACAGCGCCGGCAGGGGACGACCGTCGACCCGGCGCGCGCGGCGCCGCTCCTGGTGCGCAGCGCGCTCTGGCGTTTCCTGCGCTACCGCGCCTTCCCCCCGCGCCGGCAGATCGACGCCGAGCTCGCGCAGTACCGCGAGCTGCTCTCCGGCGACACGGTGGAGCCGTCGTTCGCCGAGCTGGCGGCCGTTTCACAGCAGGCGCAGGTGCCGGTCCTGGTCGCCGTGTTCCCCCGCTTCGCCCGCTTCTTTTCCCGCTATCCGTTCCAGAAGGAGCACGCGGGCGTCGCGGAGCTGTCCCGCCGCCACGGCTTCCACCATCTGGATCTCCTGGACCCCTATCGCGCCTGCAAGGCGGCCACCGCGGAGCCGCTGGGCTTCGACGGCTTCCACCCCACCGCCGCCGGTCACGCCTGCGCGGCGCGCGCGATGGCGGACGCCGTCGCCGGGCTCATCGACGTCAGCCGGTAGTCCTCCGCCGCGGAGTACGAGGGAGGTGGTATGCTGTCCACGAGCAGACGAAGGGCGGCTTTCTATATGCGAACCACGATTCACATCGAAGATGGCCTGTTTACTGACCTCATGCGGCTCACCCATGCGACGACGAAGACGCAGGCCGTACGGGACGCGCTCAAGGAGTTCATCCGACTGCGCCGTAAGGAGGAGCTTCTGGCGCTCCAGGGCCGCCTCGAGATCGAGGACAACTGGCGCCAGCTTCGTGAGAGCGAGCTCACAGAAGTCTGAACGATGGCCAGGGTCCTCATCGACACGTCTGCCTGGATACAGTTTTTCCGCTATGGCAGTGATGAAGTCAGCCAGCTTGTCGCCGAGCTTGTAAGGAAAGACGAGGCCGTGGTGACCGGAGTTGTGCTGACGGAGCTCCTTCAGGGCATCAAGACCGACAAGGAGCGGCAGCATTTGTCGACCTTGTTCTCCAGTTTGCCATTCATCGAGACCGTGCGGGAGGACTGGCAATGCGCCGGCGAGGATCTCCAAGCTCTCCGGCGGCGCGGAATCACGGTTCCGGTGACCGACGCGGTCATCGCGACCGTCGCCCATCGGCGAGGGCTGGCCGTGCTGACCACCGATCCGCACTTCAAGAACTTCAAGGTGAATCGGATCGGCGTCGAGTAGGCGCTCTCACGCCTCCCGCGGCAGCCCCACCAGCTCCATGAGCGCGAGGGCGTTGGTGGTCGTCGCGATGCCCGGACGCATCTTGTAGTCGAAGGTCATCGACGTCTCGGCGCCCGGGTGGAGGCTCTCGCGGAAGTGCACCGGCCGGCAGGCCGCGGCGAGCTCCGGGATCTCGGCGAGCTGCAGGTCGTGCGACGAGACGGCGCCCAGGGCGCCACCGCGCAGCAGGTGGGTGAGCACCCGACGCACGGCGACCTGCCGCTCGGTGCTGTTGGTGCCGCGCAGGATCTCGTCGAGCAGGTAGAGGAGGGTGCGCCCCTCGGCCCGGCAGCGATCCGCCGCCTCGACCACGCCGCGGATGCGCAGCAGCTCGGCCATGAAGAACGAGACGCCGCCGGCCAGGGAGTCCTCGACGAGGATGCTGGTGGCCAGCTCGACCGGCGGCATGCGCAGCGCCGCCGCCGCCACCGGCCCGCCGGCCTGGGCGAGCACCGCATTCAGGCCGACGGCGCGCAGCAGGGTGCTCTTGCCGGACATGTTGGAGCCGGTGACGAGCAGGAAGCTGCCGCGCGGTCCCAGCTCGACGTCGTTGCCCACCCGCCGGCCGGCCGGAATCAAGGGATGCCCGAGGGCTGTTGCGGCGAGCCGGTCCTCGTCCGGGGAGACGGTGGGGAACGCCCACTCCGGGTTGTCGTGGTGGAGGCCGGCGAGGGCCGAGAGCGCTTCGAGCTCGCCCAGGGCCTCGATCCAGCCGCGCGCCTGCCGGCCCACCGCTCTCTGCCAGCTCTCCAGCCAGAGGAGGGCCTGGAAGTCCCAGAGAAGGAGAAGCGAGAGGGGAAGGCGCAGGATCGCATTGCGCCGCGCGTCCGCGAGCCCGATGAGGGTATCGAGGCGGTCCATCCAGGCATGGGCGGGGCGACCGGCGCAGGTCAGCGCGGCGCCGATGTTCCGGAGCGCCGCTGCCCTGAAGCGCCCGGCACCTGCCACCTCGATCGCCTCGGCATAGGCGCGGAACTCCCGGTCGCGCGCTTCGATCTGGTGGAACGTCGCCTCCAGCCGTTCCCCGTGGCGGTGGGTCAGCAGGAAGTTGAAGGTGATCGCCAGCAGGCCGGGAAAGAGGGGGAACGGCGTGAACAGGGGGGCGAGCAGGAGGCCCACCGTGACCGGCGGCGCCAGGCGGGTGAGCCAGACCCACCCGCGCCGGCCGAGCAGCCGGGGCTCGTCCTCGGCCCAGCGCAGGAACGGGCCGAGATCGGCGGCCGTCGCGAGCGGGCGGGTACGGACCTCGATCTGCTGCCGCAGGTCGATCTCCGCCGCCAGCTCGCGCACCGCCTCCTGCCGCAGGGTGATCTCGGCCGGAGGGGCCGGTCGCAGCAGCCAGCCGGCGAGCCGGCTGCGGCCCGCCGGGGTCCAGGCGGTGCCCAGGAGCTGGAGGAGGGAGGCGCGGCCGAACAGGTCGAGATCGCGCGCCCGGTGATCGCCCGCCTTCTCCGGCGGCGCCGCGAGGTCCGGCAGGTCCTCCCAGGAGCGGGCCATGCGCCGCAGTCCCTCCTCGTTCAAGCTGCGCAACGCGGCCGCCCGTCTCTGCCGGCGGATGACCCGGTCGTGCCACGGCAGGATGAGGAGAAACACCAGCAGCCAGCCTCCGGCGAGGAGCCACAGACCGGCCCCGGCCTCCGCCGCCTGCAGGAGGATGGCCAGCAGAGACAGAGCGAGGCCGGTGAAGAGGATGCCCCGCACCACGGAGTAGCGCAGCGAGATCCGCCCCAGGCGTGCCTCCTCTGCGGAGAAGGTGGCGGTGCGTTCGCGGTAGGTGGTGTCGGGAGAGGGGGTCATACCGCAGAGCATATGACGTCGAGCGGACCCCGGCTGCCTGACCTGGCACCGCGCACGTCCTGCGCCAGGCCCTGGGTGATCCTCTCGAGCGCGATCGAAGGGGACCAGCTTGACAGAATCGAGAGAGAGTATGGAGGCTCCCGCGACCGGCCTCCGCTTCGCGCACCGATGCCGGTCCATGTGGAGCTGCCCCTGCTCGTCGCCCTGTGTGAGCGGCTGATAGGCGCAATCGCCTCTGCAACCGCGCACCTCCCAACCGACGCGGGCGGGCTTGGTGGCCCGTTCGCTTGAATTCCGGAGAGACTCCAGCTCTCCCAGAGAGCGCGAGGCGGGGACTCCCAGGGCAGGGCGGGAGCTCTCGGGGATTCACCAGCCGTAGCGGATTTCCGGGCCGGTCCCCTCACGCCGGGAGCTGGAGCGCTCCGGTGGCACGCAGGACGCCGCGGATGCAGGTGTGCGGGAAATCCTCGCCCAGGAACTGCATGGGACAGCTCCCCGGGATCACCTCAATGCCGTTCTCGTGGCAGAGGCGGACGGCTTCCGGCGAGACGCTGCCGGCCGCGGCGGCGAGCTTCTTCAGGAAACGGGGCCGGGTGCCGAGGGCGCAATGCATCCAGACCCGCGGCACCTCGGCCTCAATGCACTGGCGGACGAGACCTTCGGCGGCGGCGGCGGGCGTCACGATGATCAGGCCGTCCGGCCGCTGGGGCAGCGCGGCGAGATCGGGGTAGCAAGGCTCGCCGTCGAACGCAGCGAGCCGCGGGTTGATCGCGAAGACCGCCACGCCCCGCTTGCGCAGGGTGCGGTAGATCAGATTCGCAGGGCTTTCAGGGGTGTGCGAGACACCGGCGACGGCAAGGCAGTCCTGGGCGAGGAAGTCGGCGGCGAGATCGTCAATCCGTTTGGACATGAGAAGGCCCTCCTTCGATCGGACCTTCTCCATCCTAGGCAGGACAGCCAGGGGCCGCACCACCCGGGCAGGCGGGCGCGGGCCGCTGTGACGTGGACACAGCGGCCCGGGTTCCGGCCAGGGCGCTACGGAGTGCCGGGGGCGAAGTAGCCGGCCACGTCGATGGCGACGTGCACCGAGCCACCGGTGGTGAGGACAGGCCGGATCTTCAGCTTGCCGTCCACGGTGAGCTTGGAGATGGCGTTGTTGGTGCGCACGGCGCCGGCCCCGAAGGTGAGCGTGCTGGCGGTCGGCGGGTCGGTCGAGGAGTAGACCACCAGATAGCCCGAGTCACCGGGGTTGATGGCGGTCACGTTGATCGCCACCGCGGTGGCCTCGGCCGGAATGCCGCACGCGGTGACGCCGAGCACGTTGAGCTCGCGCACCGTCCCGGAGGTGATCGGCGTGGCACCGTCGCCCACGGTGCGGGTGTCGAGCAGGCGGCAGGGAGTGACGGTGTGGTAGTCGCCCGGAGTGACCGCTCCTGTGGCAGGCGCCAGGGTCTGCAGGTTGAGCTGCGTCGGCGCGCCGGCCTCGAAGACCCCGAGGCTCGCCAACGCCGCCGCCGAGGTCTGGTCGCTGTCGAAGCGGAACGAGATGACCGATGCGTAATCAAGCTCGGCCGGCGGCGTCGCCGCGGCCGGCGCCGTCCAGGTGATCCCGGTCGCATCGGGGACCCCGACCCAGTCGTTGGCGGCGAAGCCGTCACCGTCCGCGAACGCGATGTTCTCGACGACCCCGATGGCGGTGTTGAACGGCACCCGGAAGCTCTTGATCCGGCGGTCGAAGTCGTGGTTCTGCAAGGCGTAGGCGTACCGGTGCCGCGTGGGGCTCCCGGCGAGCGTGGTGACCTTGACCGCGAGCTGCACCCGGCCTTCGCCGGTGTCGAGCGTCCGGTTGTCGGCGCCCGCTCCCGGCGTCGTCGGGTTGACCCAGGAGTTGATCGCGGGTCCCTGGGTATAGGCGCCGGCCGTGGGGAACGTCCAGGTGGCGGCCGGCTTGGCCGGCGCGACCTGCCGGTGGCCCATGCTGTTGAAGATGTTGATGTCGTTGCGGACGATGTAGAACGCCTCGACGTAGTAGGTGGCACCCGCCACCTGGAGATCGGCCTCGGCGGCCTTCAGGCCATGGGTGAAGGCGTTCTCACCGGACCCGGAGAAGTCCTGCACGCAGTCACCGTTCGTATCGAAGTGGCTGGGGATTCCGCCGCAGTGGGACCAGATGCCGGTCGAGGCGGTGACCTCCGACCGCGGCGCGAGCGACCCGACGCTGTTGTTGGTGCCGGTGCCATAGACATCGGCGCAGCTGATGCCGAGGACGTGCGAGTCCGTGCAGGCGCCGGGGGCGCAGCCGCTGTTGATGGTCAGGAAGGCGTGTTTCAGGTCGCTGCGGCCGAGCGGCTCGAAGACGCCGCCGCTGACGCGCGCCATCTGCCAGACCAGGAACGGGTGCTGGTCGTTCCAGGGAGGGTTGCCGAGGTTGGTGAACTTGGAGTACCACGGCACGTTCGCCGTGCCCACGTTCTCCAGCTCCGCCGAGGGCAGGACGACCACCACCGACCGGCCGTTGACCGTCGCGACGCCGGCCTGGGCGAAGCTCGACATGTTGACCAGGCCGACGTCCACGTTGCCCGACCAGTCGCCGCAGGGGGGCGGCGTCTCGCCGACGATCGCCGGTCCCGGGGGGATGTCGCCGATCTGCAGGGTCGCGTCGAGGTCGAGGATGCCGACCGTCACGGTGGTGTAGCGCTCGTCGCCGAGCTTGCGCGCGAGCGCCAGGGTGGGCCGCAGGTCCGCATTCAGGTAGCGCAGTGCGCCGGTGGCCTTGTCGAGCTCCCACTGGGCATACTCCGTGGTGAGCACCGCTTCGCCGGTGGCGTCGACCAGCTCCAGCACCGTCGCCTTGGCGCCGACCCGCAGCTCCAGGGTCGACAGGTCGAACGTGCCCGCAGGGCCGCGCAGGAGGAAGCCGCCGCGGTGCCGCAGGGCTCCCCCTTCGAAACCATGAAATCCGTCGGCGCCGACGGCGGCGCGCAAGTCGATCTGCCCCATCGCGGCGAACGAAGGGGTCCCGGCCGGCACCACCGACAGGGGGTGCAGGGCATGTCCGCGCACACTCCCTTCATGCCCGCTCACCTGCAAGCCGAGGCCGGAGAGCGTCGTGGTATCCAGCGAGACGGTGGTCACCGCCTCCAGAAGCGCCCAGGGGGCGGTGGCGACCTCCTGCTCCGGCGCCCCGGGGGCGCCGAGGAGGGAGGCGGCAAAGACCACCCACAGGGCGAAAGCACTCAGAAGCCCGGCCTTCAGGACAGGCTCCGCTTGGCGCGAAGACGATGTCTGCATTGCTTTGATCCTCCGAACAATCCATTCAGTGTAGCGGCGGCGGCGGTTCCCGGCAAGCATCCGCCGCAAAAAGATCCGGGATTCTCCCGACGGTTCCGGCCGTTACGGAGCGGCGGGCGGCAAAAGCCATCAGACGCAAGGCCCCCCGGGCGGGCTTCGCTCTGGGCGATGACGGTGTCTGCATACACTCGGGTCGTCCGAACCGTCCAGCGAGTCTAGCCGGGGATCGGGCCGCCGGCAAGGCTCCGTCAGGAAAACCCCCCGCTCGTTCGAGCGCGGCGCGCCTTGCGCGGGCGCCAGGTGCTGGCCGCCTGCCGTCAGCCTCGACCGGGCGCCGGACGTTGATCAGAGCCGGTCGCGCAGGCGCAGCGCCGCCGGATTCTGCGGATCGATCTCCAGCAGCCGGCGATTGAGCTCCCGCGCGCCGGCCAGGTCGCCACGGCGGGCGCAAAGGAGCGCTTTGTTGTGGAGGGCCGAGAGATTCTGCGGGTTGAGCCCGAGCGCCCGGTCGAGCGACGCCTCCGCCTGGGCCGTATCCCCCACCGCCAGCCAGACGCCGCCGAGGTTGCTCGCCACGTCGTCGGAGCGTGGTTCCAGCGCCGCGGCGCGCTGGAAGAAGCGCAGGGCCGTCGGCCAGTCGCCCCGGCGTGCCGCCAGGTTCCCCAGGTTCATGCAGGCCAGGAAGTTGTGCGGATCGAGGATGAAGGCCGCCTTGTAGTGCTCGTGCGCCGCCGCCGGGTCCCCGCGCTCTTCGGCCAGCCGGCCCAGGTTGTAGTGCACGAGATCCATCCGCGCCTGAAAGCCGGCGAGATGAGGGAGGAGAAACGCCAGCACCGCCAGCGTCGCCGCCATTTGCCAGCCGCGCCGCCGCGCGCGCCAGACCTCGCCGAGCTGCACCAGGGGCACCGCGGCCAGGGGCAGCAGAGCCGGCACCACCGGCAGCCGGTAGCGGGAGAAGAGGAAGAAGACGACCGTCGAAAGCATCCACCCGAGGGCGAAGAGGAGCGCCGGTGCGAACGGCCCGGCCCGCCGGCGGACCTGCCAGAGGCCCGCCAGGGCGAGCAGGGAGACGGTGCCGAATTCGACCAGCGGCAGGCGATAGACCGGCGAGAGGCCCCGCACCCAATAGTAGTCCACCGCGTCCGGCCACTCGTACCACCCCCAGAACATCCCCAGCTTGCGCAGCTGCAAGCGCACGAAGGCGCCGGGGTGGGCACCCGCCCATCGCAGCGCCTTGCCCAGCCAGTGGGCCGAGACATCCGCCGGGGTCAGCCGGCGGCCGAGCTCCTGCTCGGCGACCCGCACCGGCTCCTGCCGCTCCAGAGCCGGGATCTGTTTGCCCGGGACGATCGGCCGGTAGGTCCCGTCTGCCTCCGGGTTGTTGCCGATCCAGAAATTGACCCCGCCCTGGGATGTGGTGGGCAGGAAGGCGCCTCCGACCACCCCGTTGCGCACCGCGACCGGCGCCAGAGCGAGCGCCAGGCCGGCCACCAAGGCACCCCCGTGGCGGAGGAAACCGGGCGTCCGTCCGCTCCGGCTCCAGGCGAGGGGAAGGAGGAACGGGACCAGGAGCAGCGCGTTCTCCCGCAGCAGGGCCAGCACCCCGAGGACGACCCCCGCACCGAGCCAGAGGCCGGCCCGCCCTCCCCCGCGCGCCGCCACCAGAGCCCACAGCAGGAAGCAGGTGGTGGAGACGGCGAGCGACTCCTTGAGGAGCTGGACGTCATAGAAGAGGAAGGGACCGAACACCGCCGCGAGCCCAGCCGTCACCCGGGCGACGCGCTCGTCCGCCATCTCCCGGGCCGCCCGATGGAGCGCCACGATCCCGGCGAGGGCGACGGCGACCTGCAGCAGATAGATGGCGTCCAGGCTGCGCGCGGCGAGGGCATAGACCGTGCCGAGGAGATACGGATACAGCGGCGCCTGGAAGAACACCCGCGTCCCGAGCCAGTCGCCGGCCGCGATCTCCTGCGCCCACCGGTCGTACTCCTGGCTGTCCATCGCGAGCTGGGCAAAGAACGGCTCGTCGCGCACCGCCCACCAATGGACGAGGCGCAGGATCAGCGCGACGGCCAGAATCGCCAGAAGGAAGCGGCGCGAACGGTCCTCGGTGCCCACGGGTAGGGTACTGTGGCACAGAATCGGGATCAGCGACCTACACCTGTGCCCCGACAGGGCGCTGATTATCTCCCGGCGTCGATCTTTCCGCGTTCCTGACCAAGGCGGGCAACGGTGCCACGCCGCGGAAAGCCACCCCTGCGACCCTGCTGCCGGCTCCCGGCAACCCGGGCCAGGTGGCCATGAGCGGAGCGGGAGGGCTGGGAGTCGGCACCTCGCTCGACGTGGAGGACATTGAGCCCGTGGCTCTCGTCGTGCCCCTGACCGAGGACCGGATCACCCAACTGATGGAAGCCGCCAACCCGAGCCCCCGCTGAGCGGGGGAACGCAAAGAGCGTTGCAGGTCTTCTCCAATCGGCCTAAATTCTTCCTGCCCAGAACAGAAGGTGCCGAGCCGCTCTCTTAGGGGGCTGCATACATCACGGAGCTTTCTGTCGATCACCAGGACGATCCTGCCAATGACGGTGACGATCGATCCAACGAGTCAGGAGGAATCTTGCCGCTTCGTGAGACAATGCGCGGGTCTCGCACACCGAGTGCCTCAAAGGAGGGACAGCGCGCATGGACCATCTCACGGATGGCGATGTCGAGGGATTTCTGAGCGGAGGGTTGCCGCGGGAGGCTTTTCGCCGCGTCGTCCGTCATCTCATGGCGCCGTGCGCCTACATGGCGGAGGCGGTGCGCACCTTCCTCGACGAAGCCCAGCGCGACCGCGGGCTCCGGTTCGACATGACCGGCGTGATGCGGCGCGGGATGGAGATGCGGGGGGAGGGGTAGGGGGGCATATGCGTTGGCGGAGATGGTTGCGCCGCGGCGTGAGCCCCCGCCGCCGTGGCGCAGGTCCTCCGCGCCCTGGCGTGTGCCAACTATTCTCGGTCCCGGCCACCTACGCCGCGGCGCGGGTCCCTGCCTCCGCGGCGTGATCCGACTGCGCCGAGGCGTAGTCCTTCTACGCCGGGGCGCAAGCGAATTCTGCCCCTCTGTACCCACCTGCGCCGCGGCGTGAACGATCCACGCCGCGGCTCAGCTGCGCACGACCTCCCCCGCCACCACCCCGGGCAGGGTCTCCACGAAGTGCGTCCCGAACGCTTTCGAGGGTGTCCAGGCGCCGGGCGGGACCTCTCCGGCGGCGGCGCGGCGGGCGCATTCGACGGCGGAGAGGGCGGTGAAGCGGTAGCCTTCCGGGGTCTCCAGGTGGGCCGACACCCGGGCGCCGGACGCGTTCTGCGCCTCTCCCCAGAGGAACACGCGGGCGGTTGCGCGGACCTCGGCGGAGGGTCCTGGTGCGAGGCGGCCCACCCGGCCCTGGAGGAAACGTTTGATCGGTGCCCAGCCGGCGAGGGGAAGCAGCGGGCGCAGGCGGCGCAGACGCCGGATCTGGGAGGGCGGATTGGCGGTGTAGACGCGGATGTCTGGAATCCGCGTCGAATGCCAGGCGGTGGAGACATCGCCCCAAGGGATGGTCATCGCCATCCGTTTTCCCAGGGTGCCGCCGAAGTCGATTTCCCGCGCGTCCCAGGCGATCGGGACGGGCACGATCTGGCCGCCGCGGCGGATGGCTCCGGCGCCGGGCAGGTTCTCGATCATCGTCTTCAGGGTGCCGCGGCTCACCCCGCCGCGGTCGGTGGCGAAGGCGAGGACCAGCTCGGTGGCGTCCGGCAATGCCTCGGCCAGCCGGGCCGCCAGGCAGTCGCTGGGCACCACGTCGAAGCCGGCGCCGGGGAGGAGCGCCACGCCCGCCTTCTTCGCGTCCGCGTCGCGGGCGAGGACCTTCTCGAAGACCACGATCTCGCCGGTGATGTCCAGATAGTGGGTGCGCGCCGCCAGACAGGCCATCACCATGGCGCGGCTGGTGCGCACGAACGGCCCGGCGCAGTGGAGCACCGCGGCCATGCCGGCGATCCCCTGCGCGAGCGCGGTGGGATCGTCGAGGCCGAACGCGCGGTGCTCCAGGCCGAGCTGGCGGGCGAGCGCGCCCACCGCGTCCGCGTTCCGTCCGGCGAGAACCGGCCGCAAGCCGCGCTCCACCGCCTCGCGCGCCGCCAGCTCGCCCGTGTATCCGGTCGCTCCGTAGATCATCCAGGGACTGCTCATCAGGGATCTCCTTTCCCCTCTCCCGGCTGGAAGGGGGGGCGATGGGAGAGGGGTCAGGGGTGAGGGCTCAGTGCCTTTCGTGCCGCCAACACGATCCGGCGGGCTTCCGCGGGATCGGCGGCCAGGGCGGTCAGATGTCCCATCTTACGCCCGGGACGCGGCGCGGCCTTTCCATAAAGATGAAGCTTCACCGCGGGGTGACGGCAGGCGGCGGCCCAGTCCGGCTCGCCGTCCTGCCACAGGTCGCCCAGCAGGTTCGCCATCGCCGCCGGACGCAGCAGCTCGGTCGAGCCGAGGGGCAGGCCGCAGATCGCCCGCAGCTGCTGCTCGAACTGGCTGGTCACGCAGGCGTCGAACGTCAGGTGGCCGGAGTTGTGCGGACGCGGGGCGAGCTCGTTGATCAGCAGGCTGCCGGAGCGGGTGAGGAACATCTCGACGCAGAGGACGCCGACCACTTCCAGCCCTTCGAGAATGCCGCGGGCGATCTCGACCGCCGCGCGCTCGACCTCCGGCGGCACCGGAGCGGGAGCCACGGTGACGTCGAGGATGTGGTTTGTATGGTCGTTGGCGAGCACACCGAAGGCGGCGAAGGCGCCGTCCACCCCGCGCGCCGCAACCACCGAGACCTCGCGCTCGAAATCCACGAAGGCCTCCAGGATCGCCTCGTCCGTGGTGAGCGCCTCCCAGGCCGCAGCGGCGTCCTCGGGGGTCGAGATCTTCGCCTGCCCCTTGCCGTCATACCCCCAGCCGGCGGTCTTGAGCACGGCCGGCGTGCCGATCGCGGCGACCGCCTGCTCCAGCTCGGCGCGCGAGCGGACGGCTGCGAACGGTGCCACCGGGAAGCCGGCGCGGCGCAGGAAGCCCTTTTCCCGCAGACGGTTCTGGGTGGTGTGGAGGACCGTTCCGGCGGGGCGTACCGGCGCCTGCTCCGCGGCGGCCTCGGCGGCGGCGGCGGAGACGTTCTCGAACTCGAAGGTGACCACCGAGACCCCGCGGGCGAAGGCGCGCACCGCGTCGAGGTCGTCATAGGCGGCCCGGATTTCGCGGTCGGCCACCTGGCCGGTCGGGGTGTCGTCGTCCGGCGACAGGGTGTGGACGCGGTAGCCCATGCGGCGGGCGGCGATGGCGAACATGCGGCCGAGCTGGCCGCCGCCCAGCACGCCGACGGTGGCGCCGGGCGGGATGATCCGGGCGGTCAAGGCAGCGTCTCGGCCAGCACCCGCCGCTCCTGCTCCTCGACGAACGCCTGCAGCGCGGCGCGCAGCGCCGGCCGGGTGCGCGCCAGGAAGCGGATCGCGAGCAGCGCCGCATTGGTCGCGCCGGCCTTGCCGATGGCGAGCGTCCCCACCGGCACCCCGGCGGGCATCTGGACGATCGAGAGGAGCGAATCGAGCCCGTGGAGCGCCTGGCTCTGCACCGGCACGCCGAGAACCGGCAGGAGCGTCTGGCAGGCCACCATGCCGGGGAGATGGGCGGCGCCGCCGGCCCCGGCGATGATCACCTCGACCCCGCGCGCCTCGGCGCCGTGGGCGAAGTCGCGCATCCGCTCCGGCGTGCGGTGGGCGGAGACGACGAGACACTCGTGGGGCACGGCGAACCGGGAGAGCGTCTCGTCCGCGTGGCGGAGGGTCTCCCAGTCCGACGAGCTCCCCATGATGACGCTCACGAGGGGGGGGACGGACGGTTCTGTCACGGGCGGTTCACTCTCGGTTCACACGAACACCTAGGCGCGTCTCGGCATCCTAGAGTAACATGCGCGGGAATCCTGATGTGACGCACACCACAAGGAGGGCTTATCGTGCGGATTTCTGAACTTCGTCGCAAGGGGGCGTTGAGTCTGGCGGCCCTGTTCGTGGCGTTCGGCCTGGCGGCCGTTCCGGTGCTGGCCCAGACCGACGTGACCACGAGCCGGATCTCCGGCGTCGTGGAAGGCGCCGACGGCGCCCCGATCCCCGGGGTGACCGTGGAGGCGACCAACACCGAAACCGGGCTCGTCCAGGTCGCCGTCACGGACGAAGCCGGCTTCTTCCGTGTCCTCAACCTGCCGACCGGCACCTACAAGGTCACCGCGAGCCTCGACGGCTTCGCCACCTCGACCGCCGACAACGTCCGGCTGCTTCTCGGCTCGACCCCGTCGATCAACTTCACCCTGCAGAGCTCCACGGTCGCGGAGAGCATCACCGTCACCGCGGAAGAGCTGCCCGTGGTCGAGGTCACCAACACCCAGATCGGCACCACGATCCAGTCGGAGCAGATCGAGGCGATCCCAAGCGCCGGCCGCGACTTCAAGCAGCTCGTGCTGCTGACCCCGGAGAGCCGGCTCGACTCCGAGCGCGGCAACCTCTCGCTGTCCGGCGAGCGCGGCATCAACACCAGCATCACCGTCGACGGCGTCGACTACAACAACGCCTTCTTCGGTGGCGCCGTGGGTGGCGCCGAAGGGCGCGCGCCCCTCTCGATCTCCCAGGAGTCGATCAAGGAGTTCGCCGTGGTCACCAACGGCGCCTCGGTCGAGTACGGGCGTTCGGGCGGCGGCTTCGTCAACATCATCACCAAGAGCGGCACCAACAACCTGCACGGCTCGCTCTTCTACTTCAATCAGCCGGAGAGCTTGATCTCCGACTTCCCCCGCGTCGGTACGACGTTGGGCCGCGAGCCCAACGACCAGAGCAAGGAGCAGTTCGGCGGCTCGATCGGCGGCTCGATCGTCAAGGACAAGCTGTTCTACTTCCTGTCCTACGACAACCAGGACCAGAGCTTGACGGTGCCGATCAACTCCTCCAACCTCCCGGCGTCCGTCTTCGCCAAGTGGCCGGTTCTCGCCTCGCCCCCGGCGTACGTGCAGACCCAGGACGGCTCGGTGGCCTTCGGCCGCCTCGACTACCAGGTCAACCCCGCCCACCGGTTGATGGTGCGCGCCAACATGATCGATTACGAGGGGATCAACGGCACCTCGAGCTCGGCGGCACGCACCGAGAGCTTCAACGGCGTCGAGGAGCTGGACACCAAGGCCTACGTCGGCTCCTACTCCGGCCAGTTCGGCGCCAACCTGTTGAACGACCTCAACATCAACCTCATCGACGAAGAGACGCCGCGCGGCGACAAGGGGCTCAATCTCCCCGAGATCCAGGTCGGCGGCTCACGCTACGGCGAGGTCGCCTTCCTCCCCATCCAGACCGTCAACGAGCGCAAGGCGTTCGCCGACACCTTCACGTACCTGCTCGACCGCCATGTGCTCAAGGCCGGTCTCGAATACAACGAGACCAGCGTCGATCAGGTCTTCCGCGGCAACTGGCGCGGCGTCTTCCTCTTCGGCACCAACGACGACCTCATCAACGGCCGCTGGCGCGAGTACCGCCAGTTCGGCGGCCTGGGCGGCCGCACCTCGAGCGAGGGCGGTGCGGCGTCGTTCGAGCAGAAGGAAACGGCCTTCTTCGTGCAGGACCAGTGGTTCGTCAGCGACCGCCTCACCTTGACCGCGGGTGTCCGCATCGAGACCCTGGACAACCCGGACGGTGCCATTCTCAACCCCTTCTCCCCGGGGCCGAACGGCACGATGAACCTGACCGCCGAGATCCCGGATTCCAAGAATCAGATCTCTCCCCGTGTGGGCCTCTCCTGGGCGCCGGATGACAAGACGGCCGTCCGCTTCTCGATCGGCCGCTACTGGAGCCGCACGCCGGCTCTGCTGTGGGCGCAGCCCTTCACCTCGAACGGCATTCAGGCGGCGCAGCTCACCATCCAGACGCCGCAGACCGGCGGCAGCTCGACCGGTCCGTCGACGAATCCGCTGGCTCCGGGCTGGGGACCCAACTGGAACCCCGTGGGTGTCGAGCGCGTCGATTTCCGGCAGGTCGGCGGCGCGAGCGCGCCTCCCGACGTCTTCACCGTCGATCCGAACTTCGAAAACCCCTACACCGATCGCGTCACGCTGGGCGGCGAGCGGGAGATCCTGCCGCTCATCTCCCTGGGCGTCGACCTCACCTACGCCGAGGGCAACCAGCTCCAGCGCCTGACCGACTTCAACCGCATCAAGGACGGCACGACCGCCTCGAACGGCCTGCCGCGCTACAACTCCGGCTCGGCCAGCGCCACCACCCGCAGGTTCGGCGCCTACAACCGGGTCGTGATGAGCGTCTCGGACGCCGAGTCCAAGTACAAGGCGGCCACGGTCACCCTGCAGCGGCGCTACTCCGGCAACTACAGCCTCTATGGAGCGGTCACCTGGTCGGAGGACCGGGACCACGACTCCAACGAGCGGAACTTCGCCGGCATCCAGCTGGAGGACGTCAACGACCTCGACAACAACTGGGGTCCCTCCAACCGCGATCAGGAGTGGAAGGTGGTGCTGAACGGCGTGTGGGATACCCCGTGGTGGGGCATCGGCCTCTCCGGCGCGTTCCGCTTCGCCACCGGCTCCCCGTTCACCCCGATCATCAACTCCGACGTCAACGGCGACGGCAACTCCGGCACCGACCGGCCAACCGTCAACGGCGTCCACCTCGGGCGCAACAGCGAGCGTCAGCCGAATTTCTGGACGTTTGACATGCGGCTGGCCAAGAAGTTCGGCATCGGGTTCGGCGACGTTGCCCTGTTCGCGGAGTGCTTCAACTGCACCAACCGGAAGAACACCAGCATCAGCCTCAACAACCAGATCTACGGCGACCCCGCCACCGCCACCGCCGCCAACCCGGTCCCCCGTGGGACCTTCGGCGACGAGGACACCTTCGTCGGCATCCCGCGCACCTTCCAGCTCGGCCTGCGCTTCGACTTCTAGTCGCGCGCACTCCCACCGCGGGAACCGGGGGGGCCGCAAGGCCCCCCTTTTTCTTGGGCGGCACGAAAGACCTGCGCGATTCGTCCCCCCAGCTTGATCCGCGGCATGATCCCACATAGCCTATCCACAAGAAGGCTGCGTAGCTCATGGTTGAAGAAGAACTCCTCACCCGGTTGGACGAGACCGACGAGGTTCGCGACCGGGAGATCGACGCCCAATACGAGCGCGCCTACGCGGGAGGCCCAGACCCGCTGGGGAGGGACTTCACGGGTTGGGAAGAAGAGGGCGTGTGGCCCCTTGAGTGAACCGGGGCGAGATCTGGTTCCCGCGCAGAGTTTGGGGGAGCCCCTGAAGGAGGGGGCGCCGGCCCAACGGGCCGGGAGATTACCTAATGCCGCCTCCGGATCCTCCAACCGGCCGACCTTTTGAAGGAGGCGGCGCACCGATCGATGAGAAACCGCACCCTCAGGAGACCCTGACGGCTTCCAGAGAGTCTTGCGCGATGATGGCGAGCGCGTAGGCGAAGCAGGCCCGGATGTCCTCCAGCTCGAGGTCCGGGTAATCCGCGAGGATGTCGGCGGGAGTCTCACCCTGCGCCAGAAGGCTGAGGATCAACTCGACCGAAATGCGCATGCCCCGGATGATCGGCTTGCCGGCGAAGACGTCCTGCCGGGAAGTGATGCGCTCCATCAGGTGGGTTGCAGACATCGTCATGGCTCTCCTCGGTCACTCTAACCGGTCGCGAGCAGATCGCAGAACTGAAACCGCCCGCGGTCTTCCACCTCCCCGACGCGCACCGGGATGGGGGCGCGGAAGATCGGACCGGCGTGGACGAAGGTGTGGAACTCGCCGTTCTCGCCGCAGGGATCGACGCCGGGGGGCAGGTCGCGCAGGAGGTCCTCGTCGAAGGGGCGCCCGGCGAAGCTCGCGGGGAGGGCCTGGGTGTCGATGCAGACGAGGCGGGCGGCGAAGCCGAGGCGGAGGAAGTCGCGGGCCAGCTCGGTGGTGTCGCGCCCCCAGACCGGAAAGAGCGCTTCCATCTGGAAGGACCCCAGGCGGCTCTCGCGGTAGGCGCGGATGTCCTCCAGGAAGAGATCGCCGAAGGCCACCCGCCGGATGCCGGTGGAGCGGAAGCCTTCCAGGGCGGCGGTCATCCTCTGGTCGTAGATCTCGTTCGAGCACTCACGGGGAATCCAGACGATGTGGAGCGGCAAGCCGGTTTCCTCCGCCTGCCGTTCCAGGAGGGACCGCCGCACCCCGTGCATGCTGATCCGGTCATAGTCCTCGGTGACCGTGGTCAACAGCGCGGCCACCTCCACATCCGGCCGCTGCCGCAGGGCATGGAGGGCCAGGGCGCTGTCCTTGCCCCCACTCCACGACAGCAGAATCCGCTCGCTCATCGCTTCGATCTCCAGATCAGCAGCCAGAGGAAGAACGGCCCTCCGAGGAGCGCGGTGAGGACGCCCACCGGCAGCTCGGCGGGGGCCATGAGGGTGCGCGCGACGAGGTCGCAGAGGACCAGGAAGGCGCCGCCGCCGAGAAGACAGGCGGGGGCGAGGAAGAGATGGTCGTGGCCCACCTGGCGGCGCAGGACGTGCGGCACCATCAGGCCGACGAAGCCGATGGGGCCGGCCACCGCGACCAGAGCGCCGATCATCAGGGACGCGGCGAGCAGCACCTTCAGGCGCAGCCGACCCAGGTCCACCCCACGGCTCGCGGCCAGCTCTTCGCCCATCAGCAGCAGGTTGAGGTCCCAGCGCAGAAAGAACAGCACCGCGGCGCCCCCCAGGACCCAGGGGAGCACCCAGAGCACCTCGCGGTAGCCGACCACGGCGAGGCCGCCCATCATCCAGCGCACCATGCGGAACGTCTGGGTCGAGTCCGCCAGGTACTGCAAGAAGAGGATGATCGCCGAGCAGGAGAGGGACACCGCGATACCGGCGAGGAGGAGCGTCGAGGTGGTGGTGTCGCGGCGGCGCAGCGACAGGCCGACCACCAGGGCCGTGGCGGAGAGGGCTCCCAGGAAGCTGCCGAGCGCCACCACCGGCAGGCCGAGCCAGGCCGTCGCCTCCTCCAGGCGCAGGGCGAGCACGGCTCCCAGCGCGGCGCCGCTCGCCACGCCCAGGGTGTAGGGCTCGGCCAGCTCGTTGCGGAAGAGGGTCTGGAAGCCGAGCCCCGAGACCGCGAGGCCGGCGCCGGCGAGGAGCGCGAGCAGTACCCGGGGCAGGCGGATCTGCCAGAAGATCGCCGCCGCCGTGGGATCGCCGTGCAGCACGTCGGCCAGCGACACGGCCTGGCTGCCCAACAGGGGCGCGCCGAGCAGAGCGGCGGCGGCGAGGACGGCCAGGAAGGCCAGGGCGAGGCGGGGGCGCGGCGTCATGGGGTGGGTTCGAGGCGGAGCAGGGTGACCGGCCGTTCGCCGGGGCGGACGATCTCGAACCGGGCGCGGAAGAGGCGCTCCAGGAGGTCGGGCTGCAGGATCTCGGCGGGCCGGCCGGCGGCCAGGATACAGCCTCCGGCCAGGGCGAGCAGGCGGTCGCCGAGGAGGGAGGCGAGGTTGAGGTCGTGGGTGGCGAGGACGACCGTGCGGCCCGCTGCACCGGCCAGGCGCAACAGGAGACCGGCGAGGTCGCTCTGGTGGCGGGCGTCCAGGTGGATGGTCGGCTCGTCGAGCACCAGCAGCTCCGCCTCCTGGGCGAGCGCCGCGGCGATGAACACGGCCTGGCGTTCGCCGCCGGACAGCTCGTCGACCGGCCGTCGCCGGAGCTCCTGCACCCCGACGACGGCGAGCGCCTCGTCGACCGCGGTGAAGTCGGCGGTCTTGGGTGCCCATTGCAGGGCCGAGAGATGGGGATAACGGCCGAGCAGCACCACCTCCTCCACGGTCAGCGGCACCCGTGCCGGACGGATCTGTGGCACGTAGGCGATGCACCGCGCCAGCTCCCGCCGCGACAACGCGGCATACGGCCGCCCGCGCCAGAAGAGCTCGCCCGCGCGGGGCCGCAGGAGCCCGGTGAGCAGGCGCAGCAAGGTCGTTTTGCCGGCTCCGTTGGGTCCGACGAGGACCAGGCACTCCCCGGGATGCACCTCCAGGTCGAGCGGCCCCAGAATCGTGCGGCCGTCCGCCTCATAGGTGAGGCCGCGGGCGGTGAGGAGGGCGGTCACGGGGCGAGGTCCCCCAAGGACCCCAAGGACGCCAACGTCACCAAGGACTGCGCCGCCCTGTCCTTGGAGTCCTTGGTGTCGTCAAGGTCCTTGTCCACAAGGCTCCGCGTCCGCTCCAAGGCCTGCCGCAGATCGCGGTACAAGAGCGGCAACCGCGGCCCGGGAATGAGCACGTGCAGACCGCCGATCACCCGCACCCGGCCGTCGCGCACCGCGGGCACCCGCGGCAGGGCGTTCCAGTCGGCGATCAGCCCCCGCTCCACCTCCGGGGGTTGGGGATCGGCGCGCAGCTCGAGGACCACGTCCGGGGCACGGGCGAGGATCTCCTCCATCCCGACCTCCGGGTAGCGGACGGGGGCATCCGCGAAGGCGTTCACCGCTCCGAGGCGCCCGAGAAGCTCGTCGAGGAAGGTGCCCGGCCCGGCGATCACCAGCTCCGCCAGGCGGCCCGCCGGACGCCCGACGGAGATCAAGACCTTCGGCCGATCCGGCAGCGGCAGCGGCTTCAGACCGTCGCGAAACTCCCGGGCCAGGCGCTCGCCGGCCGCCGGTACGCCGCAACGGTCGGCCACGGTCTGGAACGAGCGCTCGATGTCCGCCACCGTCTCGTTGGACAGGATCAGCGAGTCGATGCCGAAGCGTTGGAGCTTGGCGCCGAGGTCGCGCTCGCTGGGGACGAGGAGGGCCAGGTCCGGCCGCAGCGCGACGATCGCTTCGAGATTCGGATTGAACAGCCCCCCGAGGCGCGGCAGCGTCTCGGCCTCGGGAGGCCAGTGGCTGTAGTCGTCCACCCCCACCATGCGGTCGCCGAGACCGAGGGCGAAGAAGGTCTCGGTGAGGTTCGGCGACAGAGAGACCACCCGGGCACAGGTGGCGGAAGGAGCAACCGGTGCGGCGCGCTCCTCCCCCTGGCGGCACCCGAGGGCGAGCCCCGCCAGAAGGACGGCCGGCAGAAGCGCGCCGCGGAGCCTCAAAACACGACCGCCAGCCCGCCGATCCAGGTGCGGCCCGGGCTCGGATAGCCGAGCACGGCCTCGTACTCCTCATCGGCGGCGTTCTCCACCCGGGCATAGGGGGCGAAATGCTCCCGCACCTGCCACTGCGCGGCGAGGTCGAGGCGCAGATAGCTCGGGTTGGTCGCGGTGGTGAAAGTCGATTCATCCAGGTCCGGCCGGTCGCCCACCCAGCGCGCCTCGAAATTGAGCGTCCAGGCGTCCGGGCGCGCGGTCAGCACGAAATGGGCGCTCTCCTCGGGCCGGCGCAGCAGGGGGCGGCCGGTGTCCAGGTTCTCGGTGGTGAGGCGGGTGCCGTCGAGACGCAGACTGTAGATGCCGCGGGTGAAGCTGACCTCGGCCTCGACGCCCTGGCTCTCGGCACGGCCGATGTTGACCGCGGTGAAGGTCACCGGGTGGGAATCGATGAGGTTGCGCTGGCGGGTCTGGAAGCCCACCAGGGCGAAGCGCCAGCCGTTCGCCTCGCGCTCGATCCCCACCTCCCAGGTCGCACCGGTCTCCGGCCGCAGCTCCGGATTGCCATAGAACGGGAAGTAGAGCTCACCGAGCGAAGGAGCGCGGAACGCCTCGCCATAGCTCGCCCGCGCCCGGAAGCCGCCGCCCAGCGCGGCCACCGCGCCGGCCCGCAGGCTGGTCTTGGCGCCGTAGACGTCGTTGTCGTCCCGGCGCAGCCCCAGGTCGAGACGCACCGGCCCGACGCCCCAGCTCGCCTGGCCGAACGCCGCCCAGGTGCGCTGGCGGGCGCCGTCCAGATTGATCCCGAAGCTCGACGAGTCGGTCACCTCCAGCCGCTCCACCTCGGAGCCGGCGGCCACCCAGAAGCTCTCGTCCGGCCGCCAGGTGACGACGGTACGCCCGCGGAGGCCTTCCGATTCGGTGTCCGAGGCTTGGTTGAACAAGCTGTCGGGATCGCGGAACGCCGAATCGAAAAGGGTCTGCGACAGCTGGGCCTCGACCTCCCAGGTGCCCAGCGCGGCGCGGAACGGCACGGCGATCTCCCGCTCCTTCCAGTCGATCGTCCGCCGCGGTGTCGGCTGGCCGCCGGACTGCGGGATCCCCGAGGAGGCGTCATTGCCGCGCACCAGGAGCCCGAGCTGCACCCCCGGGCGGATCGACCACAGCGAGCGGGCGAGCAGCTCGTCGCTGTCGAAGAAGCTGTTCGGCAGCTCGCCGTCGCCGCGGCGCACATGGCCGGTGACGTCGAGGCGCACCGGGCCGAGATCGGCACCGGCGGCCACTCCGGCGCGGCCATAGCCGTTCTCGCCCCCTTCGAGACGAACGGTGCCGCCTTGCCGCGAGCCGGTGAACACCTGGACGACACCGCCCAGCGCGTTGCTGCCATAGAGCGCGCTGAACGGCCCGCGCACCACCTCGATGCGTGCGACGCCATCGGTCG
This sequence comes from Holophagales bacterium UBA5704, assembly GCA_002420005.1. Taxonomy (GTDB): domain Bacteria; phylum Acidobacteriota; class Thermoanaerobaculia; order Multivoradales; family UBA5704; genus UBA5704. Next base: position 27,415 of record DIHE01000068.1, read on the forward strand.
AGACGAACTGCCAGTTGACACCCCCGAAGTAGGGGTTGTTGAGCGGGATGCCGTTCCACAGCAGCAGCGTCTGGTCCGATTCGCCGCCGCGCAGGAAGAGAGAGGTCTGCTGGCCGGGGCCGCCGGACTGGGCGACGGTGACCCCGGGGACGACGCCGATCGCCTCCGCCAGCGAGTTGGCTTGGCGGGCTTCCAGCTCTTCGGCCTCGACGACGGTGACGGTGGCGGGGACCGCACCCCGCTCCTCGGCATCCAGGGAAGCGCTCACCACGAGCGCATCTTCAAACGTGGGGACGGCGGTCTGGGCGAGCACGATCGCCGGCAGTCCGCCCCCGAGGACACCGGCCAACAACAGAATGTGGCGCATACGGGCTCCTGAAAAACGCGACGCCCCGCCGGGGAAAGGGCGGGGCGCGAAGTGCGAGGCGCGAACGCCTCCAGAAGCCCACACCCGCAACCCCGCAGGTGGCGTCGGATGGATCGGCAGGTCTCCTGGCTTCCGGATCAAACCTACTCCCGGGCCTTCCCACGCGGGCAACCACAAGTGTGATCGAGCCGCGCAGTGGCGCGTTCCGGTTTCGTTCCCGGTGACAGTGGCGGGGGCCGCGCCGGATTTGCACCGGCTTCCCTCTTCGACCCGGACCCCCTTCGACGAGGGGAGCCGCGGGTCACCGAACCATCAGGTGTGTCAAAGAAAAGGCCGCCCACGGCGGGCGGCTCGGGTACAACGGGTTCTGGGGAGCTACGGCCGGGGCCGGGAGCCGCTCGCCGTGCCGATCAGGCTCCCCGGGATGCCCTGTAACTGGGAAGGATCGACGAACTGCTTGATCGTGTAGCTCTGCTCGGCCTGGCGCCGGTCCATCTCCTGCTGCTGCTGCTCGACCATCCGCTCGAGCGCCGCAGTGCGCGCGGCGTTCGCGGCATTCGGATCGTTCGGATCCCCACCGACCGCCGCCTCGGCCTCGGCATCGTTCGGCGCCATGCCCAGCTCGAACGTCTTGCTGTCGATCACCCGGCCATAGCCGGCGATCTGCGACTCGGAACGGACCTCGCGGATGTCCACCTGCGGCAGCCCGATCCAGTTCCCCTGCTCGGTCAAGAGCAGCACCATGCCCGGATCCCAGCTTGCCGCCTGCGGCTGATAGGCGGTCTCGAACGTCGTGCCGTTGTTGAGCGTCACGAAATAGACCTCCGCACCCGCCGGAGCGGCGCAGAGCGCGACGAGCATCAGGAACAGACAAGCCAGGGTCCTCTGCATGACATCCTCCCGCGGCGGGCGACGCCGCACTGGAAAGCTCGGCAAAGAATAGCACACCGACTACGGTGTGAACGTCACCTTCAGATTCGAGTACTTGAAGCCGATCGGGGGGAAGTAGGCGTTGTCGAACACCTCGCTCAGCCCGAAGATGATCCGCGTCTTGCCGTTCTTCGTCAGCGTGGCGGAGGTCCGGCCGTTCAAGGTCTCGACGACCGACCCGTTCTGGAAGAGCCGGAACGTGACCTGCCCGGCCACGGTGTCGTAGTCGATGACGATCCGGTACGTCTGGCGCGGGCGCCAGGGGCCGTTGTTGCGCCCCTGAAGCAGGACCTCGTTGCCCAGGTCGAGCAGCGTCTTGGTCCGGTCGTTGCGCAGGATGAGGCTGTAGTAGAGCGTCCGGTCGGAGCGGCGCAGCTCGGAGAGACCGGTGAAGACGCCGTTCGGGAACGTGGCCGTGGCGAGGTCGAACTCCACCGTGGCCTTCTTGTAGGCCACCCCCTCCACCAGGGGAAGCTCGTATTCCTTATAGGAGGCGCCCAGCTTCGCATCGTGGAAGAGGCCCGCCACCTGGAAGACCATGGTCTCCGGATCGACGGGACCCCCGCCCCCTCCCAGAACGCTGGTGTCCAGGGCAGACGAAGCGGTGATGAAGTTGGTCTCCGGCCCACCGGCCTTGAAGACCACCGCATAGGGGAAGAACGATTTGGTGCAGGTGACGTCGAAACGTGCGTCGGAGACCGCCGTTTCCCCCAGCGTGGAGAGCGCGTTCTCGAAATGGCGCGTCGCGAGCGGCAAGACGCTGATCACCGACGTCTGGCCGATCTGGGTGCCGTTGGAACGGAAAGCCTTGATGGTGCACTGCGCCGCGGTGGTGGAGAGGTTGAGCAGGCCGAGATCGCTGATCGTGCCCCGGCTGGTGATCTCCAGACCTTGGAGATGGGCGTTCGTATTCTCCTTGACCTTGTTGGCGCCGGAAGCCATCGGCACGTTGGCGCTCGACAAGATGGCGCCGTTGGTGCCGATTGCCTCGATCCGGGCGTTGATCACCAGCTGTGTCGCACCGCTGATTTCCACCATGCCGAGCGATCCGCTGGGCGCCACGCTGCCCAGGAGAAGCGTGCCACCCGCCGGAACCGTCAGCTCGGTGCCTGTGCCGGCCCCCACCGTGCCGTCCGTGTCCTTGCTGATGAAGCGGACGGAGAACTTGCGCGCGGCGGCGCTCGGGTTGCTGATCCAGACCTTGGTCTGGTAGGTGGTGGTGCCCACCACACGGTTGCTGGCGAAGGGAACGTAGACCTCGCCGGCCAGCGCCGGAAGGGCTCCGGCGAGGAAGGCGCACAGCGCGACGGCGGCCGTTTTCCAGCTCTTCATGCTTCTGGACCTCCAGCAAGGCTCGCGAGAGACGGCGGGCAAGGCGGGATGAGACAGCCGTTCCTCTTGAGTTTGAAAGGATTGTAAGACGGGAACGTGTCGGGAGGCAAGCACCGCCCTTGAACCTTACGAAAAGTCAAGAATCGAGGCTCGCGGCCGCCGCGGCGATTCGAAAGCCAAAGTCGAGGAACCGGTACCAGGCCGGGTCCCAGTTGCGGCACGCAGCCCGCAGGCACTCGGCAGAATCGAACCAGCCGCCGCCGCGAAGGACCCGGGGCACACCCTCTCGCGCGAGCTCCTCCCCCTCGATCGGATCGCCCGATCCGCCACCTTTTTCGGCCCGTTTCGCGTAGGCCGCCTCATAAGCGTCACGACACCACTCCCACACGTTGCCTGCCTGGTCGAGCGTGCCGAAGGGACCGCGTCCAGCCGGGAAGGAACCCACGGCCGCCGGCTGCCCCTTTTCGATGTCGAGGCCGAAGCACGCCCTCGTCGCGTCCGGCCGCTCGTTTCCCCAGGGATACTCACGTCCATCGGCGCCGCGCGCCGCGAATTCCCACTGCGCCTCGCTCGGCAGCATCACTTGGCGGCCCGACGCTTCTGTGAGCCAACGGCAGAACACTACGGCGTCCTTCCAACTAACCCCGACCACCGGCTGGTCCGGTGAGGAGAATCGGGGGTCACGCCAATAGCGGGGCTCTGGAGAACCGGTCTTTCCGAGAAACACAGCGTACTGCCGGTTCGTCACCGGCGTCTCGCCGAACCAGAAGGGAGAGATCTGCACTTTGTGCACCGGCCGCTCGGCTGCGGAGACGCTCCCTCCCATCTGAAACCGGCCACCGGGAACCCGGAGAAAGCGGATACCGGTGAGGGGCTCGGTGAAGACCTCAGGCGCGGCCCTGGTCGGCGGCGGTTTGATCAGCGCGTGCCGGATCACCCTGACGCAGTCGGCAGAAAGCCCTGAACCCAGATCAAGCCAGACGACTCCGCTCCATTCCGGCGGGAGAGACGGCGGCAGCGAGCTGCCGGGCAGTCGCAGGGCGAGCTTCACCGTGTCGCGTCGGCCAAAGATCCGCAGGCAGAGCTCCAGGTTCCGCTCTTCCCAGGGTGCCCTTCCGGCGGGTCCCCAGACGATCGCCGCGCCGTATGTCCGCTCGAAGTGCTCGGCATCGAGAAGTTCTTCTCCCGCAAGGTCGATGTGCAGCCCCGCCTTGCGCAGCGGCTCGGCGAGCGCCTGCGCTGCAGCCTGGTCGGCCGGATGGTGAAGGAGAAGGAGATCGATGGCCTCCGGGCCGGCCGTCGGGGAGGTAACACCGGACCCTGCAACGAGGCGCTGGGCGAGAGCGGCGACACTGGGGTCGGGGCTCGTTTGGAGCGCCGAGGCGGCGGCGAGGATCCGGGGCTCGGAACAGCCGAAGAGAAGCCGCAGCACGGCGGCCTGCCGTTCCGGGCTCTCGGTCGCATCGAGTGGCTTCAGAAAAGGCTCGAAGTCTCTTTCCGCCGCTTCGTCGAGGCAGGCGCGCAGGAGGTCTTCCCGTTCGAGCAGGGCCGGTGAGGCCAGCAGCCGGCCCAAGAGCGGAGCGAACAGGCGGCCCCCCGGGAGGCCCACCAGCAGAAGGAGAACTTCCTGCCACCACTTCTCGCGCCAGCGGGCTGCCACCTGGTCCAGAACCTCCTCACCCCGGCTGGCGACTTCGAGGGCGGTCAGGTACTCCTGCACACCGAGATGGAGAAAACCGTACTCTGCCGGAGCTGCCTCGACCAGGATGCCCGCGTCCCGGTGCAGCCAGTCGAGCACCGTGAAACCGATCGGCGGCTTGCCGAGGCACACCAGGCGCTGCTCGATCTTGTCGACCGCGTCGAGCCGGGCGAGGTCGTCGCGCCGGCCACTTTGGTGGAGGTCCCAGGCGAGAGAGCGCAGGACGGCGAGGGCCGTTTCAGGATCGAGGGGGGGCTCGGAGGGCGGCTCGATCTCGCCTTGCTTGGCGCGGCTCCATCGGCCGAGCAACACGCGCAGGCACTCCTCATAAAAGGCCACGCGTTGCCGGGGCATCTGCCCGCCTCGCAGCACGGTGACGCAGAGGAGGGTGAGGAGGAGTGGCGAGCCGATGAGGACCTTCCACGCCTGGGTGCCATAGCCGGGGCCGTCCAGAGCGGCCTGCAAGCGGTCGGCGGCACGGCGCGCATCCGCGGCCGGAAAGTCCGGCAACGCCCGCGGGGCTTCCCGAAACCACAGCTCGACCAGTTTGCGGCATTGGCCGGCGTCGAGAGGACGCACTTCTAAAGGAAGGAAGCGCTCGCCGAAGCGAACCCGCCGGCCGTAGCCGGCGAAGCGGCAGGAGATCGCGGCCCGCAAGGGGCCTTGGAGCTCCCAGTGAAGCGTCTCGCAGACCCGGGTACGCAGCGCTTCGTCGGAGATCTCGTCGAGGCCGTCGAGCAGCAGCAGAAGGCGGCCATGTCGCCACAGTCGCTCGCCTAAATCAGCGGGGAGAGCTCCGCCACTCAGCTCGGCCAGCTCACGGGTAAGGAGGACTTCGAGCGGGTGGTCCTGCTCCAGATCCGCCGCGGTCAGGCGGCGCAAGCGCAGGAAGACCGGCACCGTGCCCGCGGCGAGGCCGAGCGATACCGGATCGGCCAAGCAGAGGTGAAGGAGCTTCAACAGGGCGGTCGTCTTTCCCGCGCCGGGATGGCCGAGGATCAAGGCGTGCCGGCCGGCCATGTGCGGCGCCCGGAACGCCTCCTTCACCTCGAGGTCGCGCGCCTCCTCGGCGAGCCACCGAACCCGCTCCCTGGCAGAAGACTCTTCCCGATCGAGCCGCTCCGGGCGCCACCCGAAGCGCAAAGGAACGTAGACCTCCTCGAAGCGCATGCGGACGTCCCCCCGGCCCACCCCGACCAGGCTCAACCCCGATGACCTCTCGGCGGCCCAGGCGCGGTAGGCGGCGAACGAGGGCTCGCCGGCTTTTTCGCCACGGATGCCCCACTGCAGCCGATCGAGACCGGCTTCGGTCCATCCGTTGCGCAGGTCCACCCAGGTGAGCTCTTGCAGGAAGAGAGGCAACTCGGGCTCCTGCGCGGCGCCGGGGAGAAGCACCGGGATCACGGGAAGCTTGCGGCGAGCGAATTGAGAGAGCGCGGCCCGCATCTCCGGGATCTCCCAGGGACCGAGACCATCCTTGCCGACCAGGACGGCGGCGCAAGGGATGGATCGGATGATCTCTTCCAGCGCCTCTTGCCAGGGTCGGCCCGGAACGAGCTGGTCCTCGTCCAGCCAGACGGTGAGACCCCGGGCGCGCAGCTTCCCGGCGAGCTCGCGGACGGCGGGCTTGTCCTTGCTGTTGTGGCTCAGGAAGACGTCGAAGCCTTTGGCCATGGGTGAAGGGAAGTCTAACCTGCCGGTCGCGCCGGCCGCACCTCCCGCTCGCAGTCGGCGCTCTTTTGGTTTAGGATTACGGCCCGCATGTCACAAACCCAGAAACACCCCTCCGCCGTCGTGTGGAACTGGCGCGGCGGTAGCACGCAGGAAGACCGGCGGGCCCGCGAGGCGTCGCACGCCCGGAAGCGCGCTCTCTTCGGGGCGGCGATCGGCTTGACCGTCGCGGCGCTCCTGTTCTTCCTCTTCAAAAAACCGATCCTGGCCCAGGTGATCGCCGCGGTCGCCGTGCTCCTCTCCCTCCCCGGGCTGGTGGCGCCGCTGACCGCCGGCCGGGCCGTGGCGAAGGTCCTCGACCGCTTCGCCCATGGCGTCGGGCTGACCGTCACCTGGGTCCTCATGACCCTGCTCTACTATGTGTTGTTCCTGCCCGTCGGTCTCGTCCTGCGCGCAGGCGGCAAGCTGGGGATCACCCGCGGCTTCGACCGGCGGCTGACGTCCTACTGGACCAACGTCGAAGAGAGAGAAAGGGCGCGGGCCGCGCGGGTCGAGCCCTACAGCCGGCAATTCTGACCATGAAGCTCCTCGGCATCAGCTGCTATTACCACGACTCCGCCGCCTGCCTCCTCGACGAGGGCCGCATCGTCGCCGCGGCCCAGGAAGAGCGCTTCACCCGCAAGAAGCACGACGACGGCTTCCCCCTCCACGCCGTGCGCTACTGCCTGGCCGAAGGCGGCGTCACGAGCGCCTCTGAGCTGAGCGGCGTGGTGTTCTACGACAAGCCGCTGCTCAAGTTCCACCGCATCCTCGAAACCTATCTCGCCGTCGCGCCGCGCGGCTTGCGCTCCTATGTGCAGGCGGTGCCGCTCTGGCTGCGCGAGAAGCTGTGGATTCCGCCCCGCATCCACGAAGCGATGGAAGGGCTCGGGCTGGGCGGCGACGTGCCCATCTTCTTCACCGAGCACCATGAGTCGCACGCGGCGAGCGCCTTCTACCCCTCCCCGTTCGAGGAGGCGGCGGTGCTCACCCTCGACGGCGTGGGTGAATGGGCCACCACGACCATCGGTGTGGGCGAAGGCCACCGCCTGCGGCTGATCCGCGAGATCGCGTTCCCCCACTCGCTCGGCCTGCTCTACTCGGCGGTCACCTACTTCACCGGGTTCAAGGTCAACTCCGGCGAGTACAAGCTGATGGGGCTCGCCCCCTACGGTGTGGGCCGCTACGCCGACATCATCAAGCGCGAGCTGATCGACGTCCGCGAGGACGGCTCGTTCCGCCTCAACATGGACTACTTCGGCTATCTCGACGGTCTGGTGATGACCAACGACCGCTTCGCCGCCCTGTTCGGCGGGCCGGCGCGGTCACCCGAGTCGCGCATCACCCAGCGCGAGATGGACCTCGCGAAGTCGATCCAGGAAGTCACCCAGGAGATCGTGCTCAAGCTGGCGCGCCATGCGCGGGAGCTCACCGGCAAGCGCAACCTCTGCCTGGCCGGCGGCGTGGCGCTCAACTGCGTGGCCAACGGCGTGCTGCTGCGCGCCGGGATCTTCGACGACATCTGGATCCAGCCGGCGGCCGGCGATGCCGGCGGCGCCCTCGGCGCTCCGCTCGCCTACTGGCACAACGCGCTCGGCAAGCCGCGGACGGTGACCCCCGGCCGCGACGCCATGCAGGGCGCGCTCCTCGGACCCGAGTTCACCCGCGAGCAGATCCGCGAGTACCTCGACGCCAAGGGCTACCCTGCGGTCGAGCTGTCCGACGAGGAGTGGGCGCCGCGCGTCGCCGAGATCCTGGCCGGCGAGAACGTCGTCGGTCTCTGCCAGGGCCGCATGGAGTTCGGCCCCCGCGCCCTGGGCGGCCGCTCGATCGTCGGCGATCCGCGCTCGCCCAAGATGCAGTCGATCATGAACCTCAAGATCAAGTTCCGCGAGAGCTTCCGGCCGTTCGCGCCGAGCGTCCTCGAGGAACGGATCGGCGACTACTTCGAGCTGGACCGGCCGTCCCCCTACATGCTCCTGGTGGCGGACGTGGTGGAGAGCCGGCGCATCCCGATGCAGGGCGACGAGCGCAGCGAGAACCTCCTCGAATGGGTGAATCGCCTGCGCTCGGACATCCCCGCCGTCACCCACGTCGACTACTCGGCGCGCATCCAGTCGGTCCACCGCGAGGTGAGCCCGCGCTACTGGTCGCTCATCTCCGAGTTCGAGAAGCGCACCGGCTACGGAGTCATCGTCAACACCAGCTTCAACGTGCGCGGCGAGCCGATCGTCTGCACCCCCGAGGACGCCTACCGCTGTTTCATGCGGACGGAGATGGATTACCTGGTGCTCGGCCCCTTCCTCCTCGACAAGAAGGCGCAACCCGCCTGGCAGGAGAAAGTGGATTGGCGGCAGGACTATCAGCTCGATTAGGCAGCCCGATGAGGAGAAGGTCATGCGCAAGCTCGGATATCTCGGTTCCCTGCTCGGCGAGCTCTGGCAGTTCGCCAAGCACAACAAGGTCTACTGGATCGTGCCCTTCGTGCTGATCCTCGGCCTGGTCATCCTCCTCGTGGTGACGAGCCAGGCGACGGCGCCGTTCATCTATACGCTGTTCTGAGCCGGGGGGCCTCGGTCCCTCACTCCAGGCGGACCTCCGCGTCGGCGCCGGCTGTGGTGATCGTCCTCTCCCAGAACCGCCCGTCCGGCACCGTCGCCCGCAAGAGCCAGGTGCCGGCCGGCACTCCCTCTACGACCGCCTTCCCCCCGTCGACCATCCACAGGTCCTCCAGGGTGCCGTACGGGCTCGGCGCCCGGAACGGCGTTCCGTCGGCTCGGGTCAGGGTGAGCACCGCCTTGTGCTCCGCCGCGACCAACGAAGGAAGACGCACGGTCAGCCGCCCTCCGGGGGACAAGGTCACCGGAACCGGCTTGCCCGGAACCTTCACCCGCACGGCCGCCGGAGCGCTCTCCGGGGCGAGGAGCAGAATCTCCCAGGTGCCTGGCGCAAGGTTGGGCAGGCGAAAAAGACCGGTGGCGGCGTCCGGCGACCGGACCTCGAAGAGAGCCACCCGGCCGCCGGTATCGAGCACGGCGGCACGAACCCATGCAGGCCTCCCGCCTGCGGCGAGGCGGACGTCCAGATCAAGCCCCGCGGCCGGATTCAGGGCGACCCGCAAGTCCTCCAGCCCGGCAGCGAGAAAGACCTCCACCTCCTGGTCCTGGGGCGCATAGCCGTCCTTCGTCACCGTCATCCGGTAGTGCCCTTCGGTGACCGAGGGCAGGGCGAAGTCCCCCTGCTCGTCGGTCCCGATGGCGATCAGGAAAGCCACCTCGGTGCCTTCCAGCCGCCTCAGCCCGACGATGGCTCCGTCGAGCGGCTCACCTGTGGCCGCATCGATCACCGTGCCTGCCACCCGTGCCGCCGCGATGTCGACAAGGATCTCGCGGTCGGCGTCCAGGCGCAGGTCCTCCGCATGGTTGAGCATCTCTTGACGGCCGAGGACCTGCAGGCGGTACTTGCCGGGGTGCAGGTCCTCAAGGCGGAAGTCCCCGGCGAAGCCGGTGGTCACCGCGCGGAAGCCGGAGACGTCGAGCCCTCGCAAGGTCAGTCGGGCACCGGAGAGCGGCTCGCGGCCGAAGAGTACGCTTCCCGTCAGGGTGAGGGCACGGCCGAATTCCAGGTCCACCCGCACCTCTTCGAGACCGGGCTCGATGAGCACCCTTCTCCGCGCCGAGCGTGTGCCGCCCCGCAATGAGGCGGTCACCTGCCAGTCCCCCGGGGGCAGGTCGAGGACCTCGTAGGTCCCGTCGGAGCTCACCCTCCCCGGGCGTTCTCCTGAACCGTCATCCCGGGTGGCCCGGACCTCCACCTCGGACAGATCATAGAGATCGAGCCCCGGCAGGCCGCCGTGGAGGCGCGTGCCGCGGTCGAGGCGGACCTCCAGGCCGCGTAACGGTGATCCGGCCAAGCGGACGGCCTGGGGGGTTTCAACCGTGCGGTAGCCCACCTTTTCGGTTCGCAGGGTGTAGGAGCCGTCCACCACCCGAGGAAACGAGAAGGCACCGTCGTCGCCGCTCTCCGTGATCTGCTCGCGCGGCGAGCCTTCAGGATAGAGGGCGAGCGCGGCGCCGGCCACCGGACGGCCCTCGCGGTCGACCACCTGGCCGGCCACTTCGTGGCCTACGGCCAGAATCAAGTCCAGGTGGTTGAGCCCCGGCTGGATCACCAGGTCCTTGTCGAGCGGGGGAAACTCGCGGTGGAGGAGCCGAGCCGTGCGCGGGCCGGGCACGACGCCGTCGAGACGATAGGCACCGTCCGCGTCGGAGATGGCGGCGGCGGCGCCACAGACGACCCGGGCATCCTCCACCGGCTCGCCGTCCTCCGTGCGGACACGCCCCTCGAGGACCGCCCCGCGGTCGAGGACCAGCTCGAGGCCTGCGAGACCCTCGGCAGGGACGGCCAGATCCTTCCGCTCCAACGGCTGGAACCCCTCCGCCTCGATCAGGAGCCGGCCGCGTCCGGGGGGCACCGGCGGCACTTCGAAACGGCCGTCCGCCGCCGACCGCGCCGAGGACCGTGCTCCTCCGGCGAAGCGGATCAGGCCACGTTCCTCCCCGTGGCGTTCCATGGTGAGAGACAGCTCGGCACCGGCCACCGGTACGCCTTCGGCGTCGACGACCCGGCCGGTGACCCGTGCACCGCGCTCCAGGACCACCCGCAGCGGCTTCGCATTGGGAGCGGTGATCCCGTCGACCGCGGCCGGGAGAAAGCCCGGAGCGCTCACCCAGAGCTCGACTCGTTCTCCGCGCCGCAGATTGGAGAGAACGAAACGGCCCTCGGGTCCCGTGGTGGCATCTGGACGGCGCCCGGGAGCCCGGCCTGCTTCGGCCTGGAAACGCAAGCCTTGCAAATCCTTGCCGGCGAAGACCGAAGCCTTCTCGATCGGCCTCCCCTCGCCGCCCAGAACCAGGCCCTGGATCTCGACCCCGGGCTCCAGGATCACCGTCCCCAGGTCGAGCGGCCCGGAGCCCCCCGGGATGGCCAAGGCGCGAACGGTCACAGGAACGAAGCCGGGCCGGGCCACCAGCAGATCGACGCGCCCGGCAGGAAGGCCGGCCAGGGTGAAGTGGCCGGCCGCATCGGAGGAGGCCTTCCAGAAGTCGATACCCTCCGCGCCCGGGCGTCGCCGCTCCGCCGCATCTCCTCCCTCGGGAGCCATCTCGCCGGTGGTGGCACGCAAGGTGACCTCGGCGCCCGCGACCGGCTGCTCGGCGCGGTCGAGGACGCGGCCGACGCCGGTGCGGCCGGGGACGAGCACCAGGCGCAAGTCCCGCCGGCCGGCGCCGGCAGCCGGTTGGGCGAGGGTCACGCGGGCCGGTGCGAAGCCGGGGAGGAGGGCCCGCACCTCCCAGGTCGTTGCTCCCGCCGGCAGGCCCTGCAGGAGGAAGCGGCCGTCCGGACCACTCACGGCGTGCCGCTCGGGATCACCGGAGCGGCTGAAGGTGCGCCGGCGCGGAGCGGAACGCAGGACCGCCTGCACCCGGGCTCCAGCCAGAGGCTTGCCGGCGCCATCCACCACGATCCCCGCGGCCGCGGCCGCCGGGTCGAGAGCCAGGGAGGGCGCCCGGGCCGAACCACCACGGACCCAGTCGAGGCGGCGCGCCAACGCAAGATGGCCGGCGGCTTCTGCAGAGACCCGCGGAGTTTCTCCTTCGACGGGCACGATCTTGTACACGCCACGCGCGTCGGTTTGGACAAAGGCACCCGGATCGGCGGAGAGCCAGACCACGGCACCCGCCAACGGGCTGCGCGTGACCGCGTCCAGGACCTTCCCCTCCAGAACCACCGGGGGCGGCAGGGTGATCCCGAACGGTTTCCCCTCGGACGACGGAGCCGGTGGAGCGCCGGCCCAGCGGCGGCCGTCGGGAGCCAGAAGGCGGACCCCAGCGCCGGGCGGGAGCGCGACGAGCGCCCGGCCGTCCGCGCCAGTGACCGCGGCAGGGAGCGGTACGTCGCCGATCCGCACCTGAACCCCCGCGACCGGCCGGCCGTCGCGCTCGCGGACCTCGATCATCCGCGGTACCGCGGCAGGAACGGGGAGCACGATCGTCCCGTCGTCGAGCCCGGGCCGGCGCAGCAGCTCCAGACCGGCGGAGAAGAAGCGCATCGCCAACCGCTCCCCGGGGGCGCGCGGCAACCGGATGGCGCCGTCGGCGCCACTGCGGGCGAACCGGGCCTGTGCAGCCCAGCCCCAGCCGGCGGTCTCTTTCCAGACAGCCGGCGCCTCGCCCGTCGCCCAGACCCACGCCGCCGCGGCCGGTCGTCCGTCCGGGGTGGTGACCCGCAGGCGGAGCCCTGCATCTTCGGGAAGGACGGCCGGCGGCAGCTCCCTCGACTCCACCACGACGAGAGGGGTCACCTGGACCGCAACGCGACCCTGGGCCTCCGCGATCACCGTCCACAGACCCGCCTCTGGAGCCTCCAGGCGGAAACGGCCGTCTGCACCGGTGGTGACGGTTGCCGCGGGCTCGGGAGAGGACCGGCCCTGGAGGACCAGGGCGCCCCAGGCATGGCTGCCCGGATGCGGGGCCAGAGAAACCCGCGCTCCGGCCAGCGGAGAGCCACCCGGCCGGACCACGGACCCGGTCACGGAAAGCGGGGCGGCCCACCCCGGAGCGGCGAGCACCATGGCCAGGGCGAAGGGCATGGTGCCTGAAAGGAGCTGCGGAACGCGCATGGATTGGAAGAAGGACGACAGCTCAGCCTACCATGGGTGCCGAATGACTCGACCTGATTCTGAGCGGAGGACGAAAGGTCCCGCGTGCTTCCGCCATGTTACAGTCAGGATCACCCGGTTCGCGATCTTCACGCTTGAATGAAAGGGAAAACGATGAAAACTGGTTCTGGATTGCTCTCAGCACTCCTTCTGCTCACGGTTCTTGCTTTCGCCGCTCCGGCCACAGCCCAGACCTGCAACGGACTGCCTGCCACGATCGTCGGCACGGTGAACGGAGACACCATCTACGGAACCGCTGGCGACGACGTCATTGTCGGTCTGGGAGGAAACGACAAGCTCCTGGGCGCGGTGGGAAACGACGAGATCTGTGGAGGGGGGCAGACAGACGTCCTGTACGGCAACGAGGGCAACGACCATCTCATGGGATACGGAGGGGACGATTACTTGTACGGAGGAAGTGGAAACGACCTCCTTGCAGGGCATGACTATCCAGACCAGCTGTTTGGCCATGAGGGAAATGACGAGATCTACGGTGGAACCGGCAGCGATTTTCTCGACGGTGGGGAAGGCACCGACATCCTCAATGGCCGCGAAGGGGCGGACTCTTGCCAGTACGGCGAGACGTATTTGAGTTGTGAGACCATCTTTGGCTAGCGGCGCGGGCTGGTGAGGACTGCTTGAGCAGGCGGAGGTTGCCTTCGTCCCCCCCGCTCGGCGAGAATCGGGAAGCCCCGGGTCGCGGGGTGCTCACCATGCCTCCCTCCCGCCGCTCCCGCTGGATCGCTCTGCTTGTCTCGACCGCGGTCTCTCTGCTGATCGCCGAGGCGGGCCTGCGGATCGCAGGCGTCTCCAACCCCAACTTCTATGGGCCGGACCCGGTGCGCGGCTGGGCGTTGCGGCCGGAGGCGCATGGACGGTGGACCAAGGAGGGCGATGCGGAGGTCCGCATCAACCGCGACGGCCTGCGCGACGACGAGCACCCCGTGGCCAGGCCGGCCGGCGAGGTGCGCATCGCCGTCCTGGGCGACTCGTGCGTCGAGGCGCTCCAGGTGCCGGCCGAGGCGACGTTCTCCGCGATCCTGGAGCAGGAGCTGGCGCGCTGCCCGGCGGTCGGCGGGCGGCGGGTCGAGGTGCTCAACTTCGGCGTCTCGGGGTATGGCACGGCCCAGGAGCTGCTCACGCTGCAACACCAGGTCTGGAAGTACGACCCCGGCCTGGTCCTCCTCGCCTTCTACAGCGGCAACGACGTGCGCAACAACTGGCGCCCGTTGGAGCTGGACCCGATGCGTCCTTATCTGATGCCGCAGCCGGACGGCTCGCTGACCGTCGACGACTCGTTCCTGCAGACCGAAGGGTACCGGTTCCGCCAGACCGGGGTGGCGCGGCTGCTGTATGGAGCCTTCGACCACTCGCGCCTCCTCCAGCTCGCCAAGCAGGCGAAGACGGCGGCGGACGGTCTCGTGGGCGCCTGGCGGGCGAGCCGGGTGACGTCGCGGCCGGCCGGTCCCGAGCTCGGGCTCGACGATGCCGTCTACGCGCCGCCGGCCGATCCGGAATGGACCGGCGCCTGGAACGCCACCGAGGCGATCCTGCGCGCCGCGCGCGACGAAGCGGCGGCGCACCGGACTCCCTTCGCGGTCGTTTCGCTGACCACCGGCATGCAGGTCCACCCCGATCCGGCGGTGCGACAGAGATTCATGAAGCAGCTCGGCATCGAGACCCTCTCCTATCCGGACGACCGGCTCACCGCGTTCGGAGCGCGGGAAGGGATCCCCGTCCTCGCCCTGGCTCCCGCCCTGGCCCGGCTCGCCGAGAGGGAGAAGGTCTATCTGCACGGCTTCCCAAACACCGCTCCGGGGGAGGGACACTGGAACCGGCAGGGGCACGCCGCCGCCGCCCGCACGATGGCTGGATGGGTCTGTGGGCGGCTTGCCAGCGGCCGGACCCCGTCGTGATGTATCATGCGAGATCGAACGATGCGCCGCTTCAAACCCGCCCACGGAATCGCCCTGGTCCTCCTCTTCGTCGGGGTGGTGCTGGTCGCCGAGCTTGCCTTCGAAGGGAAGCTCGGCGGTGCCCAGAGTGGACGGGTGTCTCCCGGCCGCGACGGGCTGGTCCGGATCTCCCTCGAGGGGCTGGAACCACTGCAAGTCCGCTTCTTCCAGTTCTTGAACGCCGGCAACCAGGAGGTCCGCTTCCTGGTCGGCCGCGACGCCGCAGGGGACGTGGCGGTCGCCTTCGATGCGAACGAGGTCTGTGCGAAGTCCAAACGGGGGTACCGGGCGGAAGGGGAATGGCTGGTGTGCAACAAGTGCGACAAGTCGTTCCGGCTGGCCGAGGTCAATGCCGGAGGCGGCGGATGCAAACCCGTTCCGCTGCAGCACCGCGTGGACGGAAACGAGCTGATCATCGCCGAGAGCGACATCTTGCAGGGCTGGAGGCTGTTCCGCTGAGCGCACGCCGTTCCACGGAGCCAACTCGCGTGGAATCAGTGCTTTGACGGCCCCGCCTGCAATGGTGTATCTTCGCGCGGTTCGGAAAGGGTAGCCATGTCATCCGACTTCGTGATGTACGAAGAGGAATTCAAGCATCTGGAAGAGGCTCTGCGCCGCCTGCGGCAGGAGGCCAACGCCAAAGCTGTCTTCCTGATCGACAAGAACGGGCAGCAGATCGCCTCCGCCGGAGAGATCGAGCAGTTCGACACGACCTCCCTCGCGTCTCTCACCGCGGGCAACGTCGCTGCGACCGACGGTCTCGCCAAGCTGATCGGCGAACGCGAGTTCTCCGTTCTCTTCCACGAGGGCCAGCAGGACCACATTCACATCTCCATCGTGGCCAAACGGGCCATCCTGGTGGTCATCTTCGACGACCGCTCGTCCCTGGGCCTCGTCCGTCTGCGCGTCAAGCGCGCCAGCGTCGACCTGGAGAAGATCTTCGAAACCATGGCCCAGAAGAGCGACAAGGGGACCGGCCCCGGTGGACCTTCAAGCCCCTTCTCCGAGATCACCGACGACGACATCGACGCTCTCTTCGGGGAATGACGAGAGCCCCTCGGCGATCGGTTGAAGGAGCGAGGCACAGATGACTTTCATCAACTACGCCAGCAAGGAGATCAACTGCAAGATCGTCTACTACGGCCCCGGCCTGTGCGGGAAGACGACGAACTTGCAGTACATCTATAACAAGACCGCCCCGGAGTCGAAGGGGAAGATGATCTCCCTCGCCACCGAGGCGGATCGCACCCTGTTTTTCGACTTCCTGCCGCTCGACCTGGGGAGCATCCGTGGCTTCACCACGCGCTTCCATCTCTACACCGTCCCCGGCCAGGTGTTCTATGACGCCAGCCGCAAGCTGATCCTCAAGGGCGTCGACGGCGTGATCTTCGTCGCCGACAGCCAGGAGCAGCGGATGGAGGCGAACATCGAGTCGATCCGCAACCTGGAAGCCAACCTGAAGGAACACGGGTTCGACCTGTCGTCGATCCCGTACGCCTTGCAGTTCAACAAGAGGGACCTGCCCGGCGTCGTCCCCGCGGAAGAGATGTACAGGATCCTCAACTACAAGCGGGAGCCCACGTTCGAGGCGGTCGCCACCACCGGCGTCGGGGTTTTCGACACCTTGAAATCGGTGGCGAAACAGATTCTGATAGAGCTCAAGAAGCGCTGAAGAGGGGAGCATGCCCAAAGCCGTCACGCCGACCGTCGATCCGGTGCTCGCAACGTTCCACAAGGCTCTCGAGGCTTTGCACGGCCGGTCCTGGACGGCCGCCGCGCAGCTCTTCGAGAGCGTCATTCAGGAGAGCGACGTTCCCGAGCTGAAGGAACGCGCCCGCCAGTACCTGTCGGCCTGCCGCCTGCAAGAGGCGAAGGCCCGGGGTGAGGCGCCGGCGCCGGACGCCGATCCCTACTTGCGGGCTGTTTTTGAGAAGAACAGGGGTAACTTTGCCGCCGCCCTGGACCTGGTCAAGACGAATGGTGGCGAGAAGGATGAGCGCTTCGCGTTTCTCGCCGCCTCGATCCATGCCGCCGAAGGGCGCAAGGACGAGGCGGCCAAAGCCCTGACGCTCGCTGTCGAGCTGAATGCCAAGAATCGCGTCCATGCGTTCCATGACCCCGATTTCGCCGAGCTCCGCCGGGACTCCGAGTATCGCCAGATCTTCGGCCTCTCCTGAGAGCCCCTCTGCCGGAGCGGGAAGCTCCCTGGTCGCCCTCGGGGGCGGCACCGGCCTCTCTGCCCTCCTGCGCGGTCTCAAGCACTACGTCGGCTCCGGCCTGCGCCAGCTCACCGGCGTGGTCACCGTCACCGACGACGGCGGCTCCTCCGGGCGGCTGCGGCGCGAGTTGGGCGTCCTGCCCCCCGGCGACATCCGGAGCTGTATCGCCGCGCTCGCCGACGACGAAGATCTGCTGACCCGGCTCTTCCAGTACCGCTTCCCCGGGGGAGGAGCGCTGGACGGCCATTCGTTCGGCAACCTCTTCCTCTCCGCGCTGACCGGCATCACCGGCGACTTTCATCAGGCCATCCTCACCGCCGAGGACGTGCTGCGCGTGCGCGGCAAGATTTACCCGGCGACTCTCCAGGACGTCGTCCTGCGCGGGCGTGGCGTCTCCGGCCGGGTCTATGAAGGCGAGTCGGCCGTGGGGCTCTCCAACGAAAGGCTCGACCGGCTCGATCTCGATCCGCCGGCTCCGCCCGCCTTCCCGGCGGCCATGGAGGCCATCGCCGCCGCCGACCTCATCCTGCTCGGCCCCGGCTCGCTGTACACCTCGATCCTGCCCAACCTGCTGATCCCCGGCATCCGCCAGGCGCTGCGCCAGGCGCGCGCCCGCAAGGTGCTGCTGCTCAACCTGATGACCCAGCCGGGCGAGACCGACGGCATGATGGGCGCCGACCATCTGCAGGCCATCGAACAACACGCCGGCAAAGGGCTGGTCGACGGGGTGCTCGCGAGCTCCTCGCCGATCGCGGAGCCTCTCCTGCGCCACTATGCCGAAGCCGGCTCCGAGCCGGTCCAGGTGCAGCGCGAGGCGCTGGAGGCGCGAGGTCTCCATGTGGTGACCGCGGACCTCCTCGCCTCCGGGGACCTGATCCGCCACGACCCGGCCCAGCTCGCGCGCGCCGTGCTCGACCTCGCAGCGCGGGCCCGGCCCGCTGCGGCCTAGACCCCCTCGAGGATTCCATGCCATGACCGAACCGCTCCAACGGCCGCGCATCGCGGTCGTGCTCGCCGCCGGCAAAGGGACGCGCATGCGTTCCGCCCTTCCGAAAGTCCTGCACGAAGCAGCCGGCCGGCCGCTCCTCGCCTGGGTGGTGGACGCCGCCCGGGCCGCCGGCTGCGCCCGGATCCTGATCGTCGTCGGCCACGGCGCCGAGCAGGTCCGCGAGACGATCCAAGGGGACGACATCGCCTGGGTGCTGCAAGCCGAGCAGCGCGGCACCGGCCATGCGCTCGCCCAGGCGGAGGCTCACGTCACCGGCGCGGCGAACCTGCTCGTCCTCTCCGGCGACGTACCGCTGGTGACCCCGGCCACCCTCGACCGCCTCGCCACCGAGGCGGAGGCCGGCTGGGGCGCCATGGCGGTGGCCGAGCTGGACGATCCCGGCTCGCTCGGCCGGGTGATCACCCGGGACGATGGAGGATTCGACCGCATCGTCGAAGCGCGCGATGCCACTCCCGCGGAGCTGGCGGTGCGGCGGATCAACGCCGGCCTCTACGCCCTGCCGGCGCCCGAGATCTTCGCCGAGCTGGCGCGGCTGACCACCCACAACGCCCAGGGCGAGCTGTATCTGACCGACGCGGTGACCAACGCCGCGCGCGACGGCCATCCCATCCACCTGGTGGGCCTGGCCGCGCCGGATGAGGCGCTCGGCGTCAACAACCGCGCCGAGCTCTCGCGCGTCCACCGCCTGCTCATCGAGAGGCACCTGGACGCGCTGATGGACTCCGGCGTCACCCTTCTCGAACCGGCGCGGACGATCGTCGAGCCCGGCGTCCGGGTGGGACCGGACACCATCCTGCACCCGGGCGTCTCCCTGCTCGGCCGCACCCGGGTCGGTGCGGGCTGCGTCCTCCATCAGGGTGCCTGGCTGCGCGACAGCCGGATCGCCGACGGCGTCACCATCGAGCCCTATAGCGTGCTCGACGGCGCCGAGGTGGACGACGGCTGCAAGGTCGGCCCGTTCGCCCGCCTGCGCCCCGGGACCCGCCTGAAGCACGGCGCCAAGGTGGGCAACTTCGTCGAGGTGAAGCAGTCCGTCCTCGGAGAGAAAACGAAAGTCGGGCATCTCGCGTACATAGGAGATGCAACGGTGGAGTCCGGCGCCAACGTGGGGGCCGGCGTCATCACCTGCAACTACGACGGCGTGCGCAAGAACCGAACCGAGATCGGCCGCGGTGCGTTCCTGGGCAGCGACACCCTGCTCGTCGCCCCGGTGCGCGTCGGCGACGGAGCGATGACTGCGGCAGGCTCCGTGATCACCAAGAACGTCCCCGACGGCGCACTCGCCGTGGGCCGGGCTCGCCAGGAAAACCTGGCCGGCCGCGCCGGTGGGCTGCGCGGCCGGCCCTCCCAGGCCGACGACAAGACCGACGACGCCGGCGCCGCGCCGACACCCGAGACATCCCGAGAGGAATCCTGAACATGTGTGGAATCGTGGGCTACGTGGGTCATCGCGAGGTGGTCCCCCTGTTGATGGACGGGCTGCGGCGCCTGGAATACCGCGGCTATGACTCGGCCGGCGTGGTCGCCGTCGAGAACGGTGCCTTTCAGACCTCGAAAGCCGAGGGGAAGCTCGACCGGCTGAAAGAGAAGCTGGAGACCGCACCGGTCCACGGCCAGTACGGCCTCGGCCACACCCGCTGGGCCACCCATGGACCGCCGAGCGAGCGCAACGCCCACCCCATGGTGGACTCCCGCGGCCGTGTGGCGCTCATCCACAACGGCATCATCGAGAACTTCCTGCCCCTCAAGAAGCGGCTGATCGCCGAAGGCTGGACGTTCAAGTCCGACACCGACACCGAGGTGGTGGCGAACCTCATCTCCTCCTACCTGGACGGCGACCTGCCGTCCGCGGTGGCGCGGGCCCTCTCCGAGCTGGAGGGCATGTACGCCTTCGCCGTGGTCACCAACACCGGCGCCGGCCAGCAGATCGTCGCCGCACGCCAGGGTCCGCCGCTGGTCATCGGCCTCGCCCAGGGGGAGCAGTTCCTCGCCTCCGATCCGTCGGCGCTCCTGGTCCACACCAAGGACGTGATCTTTCTGGAGAACGGCGACCTGGCCGTGCTGACCCCCGAGCGGGTCACCGTCCAGGACCGCCACGGCCGCCCGGTCGAGCGCCCCGTGCAGCACCTCACCTGGGATCCCATCCAGGCTGAGAAGGGCGGCTACAAGCACTTCATGCTCAAGGAGATCCACGAGCAGACCCAGGCCGTGCAGGACACCTTCGCCGGCCGCGTGGACTTCGAGAACGCCCGCATCCTGCTCGACTCCGTGCAGATCACCGAGGACGAGCTGCGCCACATCGAGCGCATCCACATCCTCGCCTGCGGCACTTCGTGGCACTCCGGCCTGATCGGCAAGTTCCTCATCGAGCACATCGCCCGTATCCCGGTGGAGGTCGACTACGGCTCCGAGTACCGCTACCGCGACCCGATCGTGGATGCCCGGGTGCTCGCCGTGGGCATCTCCCAGTCCGGCGAAACGGCGGACACCATCTCCGCGATGGAAGCGGCGCGCGAGCGCGGCGCCCGCCTGTTCACCATCTGCAACGTGCTGGGGAGCCAGGCCACCCGGATCAGCGAAGGGGTGATCTACACCCACGCCGGCCCCGAGATCGGCGTCGCCTCCACGAAGGCGTTCACCACCCAGCTCGTCGCCCTCTACCTGCTCGCGCTCTACCTGCGCCAGGTGAAGACCGGCGCGGTGGAGCGCCACTACCTGGACGCCCTGGCCCACCTGCCACTCGCCATCGACGAGGTCATCCGCCTCCAGGAGAAGCCGATGGCGGAGATGGCGAAGAAGCACCACCGGGCCGAGAACTTCCTCTACCTGGGGCGCGGCATCAATTATCCGATCGCTCTGGAGGGAGCGCTGAAGCTCAAGGAGATCTCCTACATCCACGCCGAGGGCTACCCGGCGGGCGAGATGAAGCACGGCCCCATCGCCCTGATCGACGAAGACCTCCCCGTCGTCGCCATCGCGACCGGCAACGACCTCCTCTTCGAGAAGGTGAAGAGCAACCTGCAGGAGGTCAACGCGCGAGACGGCGTGGTCATCGCGCTGACCGACCGCGACGAGGAAGAGCTGGGCGGCATCTGCGACGAGGTGATCACCGTCCCCACCGTCTCACCTCTGTTGCAGCCGATCATCAACGTCATCCCGCTGCAGCTCCTCGCCTACTTCACCGGCCTGCGCCGCGGCGCCGACGTCGATCAGCCGCGCAACCTGGCGAAGAGTGTGACGGTGGAGTAGGGGCTGGTGCGGCCGCGGGCGCACCGGACGCGCCGGTGGCCCTGGCCGGCGCGCCCCGTGGGGCTTCACGGAGTCAGCCGTTCGATCTCCTCGACCAGGCGTTCGATCTCCTCGCGGGTGTTGTACATGCAGACACCGGTGCGGACGACGCCGCCCTTTTCGGCGAGGCCCAGGGTTTCGATGGCCCGCTGGGCGTAGAAGTGGCCGTCCCAGACCTGGAGACCGGCGTCGCCGAGGTGGCGGGCGACGTCGCGGGCGGGGACTCCATCGACGGTGATCGAGACGGTCGGCGCGCGGCGGTTGGTGGAGAAGTCGGGTCCCCAGACCCGGACGCCGGGGATCTGCCGTACCGTCTCGTAGTAATGCGCGGCGACGGCGTGCTCATGGCCCGCGATGCCGGTCATCGCGGAGACGATCCGCTCGCGCAGAGTCTCCCCCTCTCCCCAGGAGGCGATGAACTCGACCGCCGCCTTCACCCCGGCGAGGGCGGCGTGGTTGAGCGTGCCGGTCTCGATGCGGAACGGCGCCGCGTCGTCCTGGGTCGAAAGCTTGTCGGTGCGCAGGGTGTCGAGCAGGCCGGGACGGGCATAGAGCAGGCCGATGTGCGGGCCGTAGAACTTGTAGGCCGAGCAGAGCAGGAAGTCGCAGTCGAGCGCCTGGACGTCCACCGGGAAGTGGGCGGCGTAGTGGACCGCATCGACCAGCAGCCGGGCCCCCACCGCGGACGCGAGGCGCCGTGCCAGGGCCAGGTCGTTCACCGTGCCGAGGGCGTTGGAGGCGGCGCCGATCGCGACCAGGCGGGTGCGTTCGGTGACCTGCCGCGCGAAGTCCTCCGGATCGAGGGTGCCGTCGAGGCGCAGCGCCACCTCGCGGATCACCGCGCCCCGCTCCTCCAGAAGCAGCCACGGCCCGCGATTCGCCTCATGGTCCAGGCGGGTGATGACGATCTCGTCGCCCGGCTGCATCTGGCGCACCAGCGCATGGCTCAGGGCGAAGTTGAGGGTCGTCATGTTGGCGCCGAACGAGATCTCCCGGCCGCTCGGTGCGCCGAGATAGGCGGCGACGGCGTCGCGGGTGGCGTCGAGGAGCTGGTCGGTCTCCCGGCTGGCGGCGAACTCGCCGTGCTGGTTGGCGTTCGAGGTGCGGTAGTAGCCGGCGATGGCGGCGATGACCGGCTCCGGAACCTGGGTGCCGGCGGGGCCGTCCAGGTACGCGACGGGCCGGCCGTTCAGGGTGCGGGACAAGGACGGAAAGGCGCGCCGGGCGCGCTCGCAGTCCGCGGCGAGATAGGGCATTGGATCAACGCTTTCTGGGCAGGCGGCCCGAGATCAACCCCAGGGTGGCCTTCACCACCTCGTCGAGCGGCCGGGCGTCGGCGATGCCGCGGCCGGCGAGCGCGAAGGCGGTGCCGTGGTCGACGGAGGTGCGCAGGAACGGAAGGCCGAGGGTCCAGTTGGTGGCGAGACCGAAGGAGGCGGTCTTCACCGCGATCAACCCCTGGTCGTGGTAGAGGGCCAGCACCCAGTCGAACTCGCCGCGGCTCGCCCGGGCGAACAAGGAGTCGGCGCTCTCCGGGCCATGCACGTCGAGTCCTCGCTCGCGCGCCGCGGCGACCGCGGGAACGAGAAAGCGCCCGTCCTCCTCGCCGAGGAGCCCGCCCTCGCCGGCGTGCGGATTGAGCCCGGCGAGCGCGATGCGGCCTCCCGCATGCCGCTGCAGGCAATCGAGCGCCTCGGCCACGGCCACGCCGTCGCAGGCGGTGTCGATCGCCTCGCGCAGCGGCACGTGGACGGTGAGCAGCGCCACCTGGAGATCTGGCGCCAGGAAGACCATCAGGTAGTCGCGGCCGTAGCGCTCCAGCCCGCAGACCTCGGCCAGATAGTCGGTGTGGCCCTTGAAGCCGGGGAGGTGGTGGTGCGCGATGGAGGCCTTGCTGACCGGGGCGGTCACCAGGGCGTCGGCGACGCCGGAACGCACCAGCGCGATGCCGGCGTCGAGCGCCGCCATGGCACCGCCCGCATCGGCCGCTCCGGAGTCCCCGAAGATGAGCGCACGGGCGGAGCCGACCGGGTCGAGGACCGGAATGGCGCCGACGGTGTCGAGGCGGCCGAGCTCTTCGGCCGTCGGCAGCGCCCCGAGGTAGCGCAGGCGGTCCCAGGGAACCTCCGGCAGGACCGGGCGGAGAGGCTCCAGAGCTGCGCGTTCCGCCACGAGGAGAGGAGCCCAGGAGGCTTCCGGCGGCGCCGCCGCCAGCAGCTTGAGGAGGACCTCCGGGCCGATGCCCGCCGGGTCCCCCTGGGTGAGGACGAGACGCGGACGACGGGACGTGGTGTCCATGGGCTCAGCTGCGGTCGTCCGCATCGTCACTTTCGGTCACCCGCCTCCCGCGCACACGCTTCAGCTCTTCCTCCTTGAACATGTACTTCACATAGTGTTTCTGGATCAGGAGGTTCGGGCCGGCGTGCCGGTTGAGCTTGATCGCTCCCTTGTCGTACCACTCGATCCAGCCCCGCAACTCTTCGCCGTCGTTCAGGATGACGACCATCGGGGTCTTTGCCGCCATCTGCTTGAGGTAGTAGAACTCCTCGGCATTGGTCTGCTCGGGCGGCGACTGCTTGCGTCGCACGCTGCGCGAGGGAAGTTCTTTCTTGAGCTCGTTCATGTCCGGACGAATCAGTTTTCGATTGGCCATCTCACTCCCACAGGTCCGTCAGACATCTGCGATGACCGGCAGCGGCGTCGGCCGGCTGTCCGGGTTGCGCGTCTTGTATTGGTCGTCCTCATACGCCAGGCAGCACAGGAGCCGGCCGCACTGGCCGGAGATCTTCGACGGATTGAGGCTCAGGTTCTGCCGCTTCGCCATCTGGATCGAGATCGGGCGGAAGTCTTTGAGCCAGGACGAGCAGCAGAGCGTGCGCCCACAGACGCCGATGCCGCCGATCAGGCCCGCCTCGTCGCGTGCGCCGACCTGCACCATCTTGACCCGCACCGAGAAGCGTGCCGACAGGTCGCGCACCAGCTGGCGGAAATCCACCCGGCCGTCGGAGGTGAAGTAGAACGCCGCCTTCTTGCCGCTGAGCGAGAAGTCGACCAGCGAGATCTTCATGTCCAGGCCGAGCGCGCGCGACCGTTCCTGGGCGTAGAGCTTGCCCTGCATCTCATTCTGCCGCTGGCGGTCGAACGCCGCCGTATCGGCCTCGTCGGCTTCCCGGACGATCGGGCGGGCGCCCGATTTCTGGCAGGGCTTGAAGACCGGCATCGGCGACTGCTCGACGCGGCCGAAGGTCGGCCCTCCCTCCATCTCCACGATCACCCGGTCACCGCGTCCGTAGATCTTCCCACCTGTCGAGCACAGGGTCAGGTTCGTCTCCTCGCGGAAACGCACGCCGACGAAAGCGTCCTCGACGGCGGTCGACATACCCTTATATGAACAACCGTTACAGCCCATGGCAAAGGTTCCCGATCCGGCAGCGGCCGATACTCATGCACGATGGGTACCAGCCCGATCGGCCGGTGCCTGATTCTCCAAATGACCCAGCGAAGGGAGCGCCGCGACCATTCTGAGGCCACACGCCTCCCAGGTCAACGACGATCTCTTCAACCCTGATCGATCACCCGCCGGCCGATGTCGTGCCGGTAGACCTTGGTCGGCCACTCGACTTCGGCGACCGCGGTGTAGGCGCGGCGCAACGCCCCGACGAGGTCGGTGTCCAGGGCGCAGACGGAGAGCACGCGGCCCCCGGCGCTCACCAGATCGCCTGCGGCGCGGTCGGTACCGGCGTGGAAGATCTCGACGCCGGGTACGGCCGACGCCCGGTCGAGGCCCGCGATGCGCTCCCCCTGCACCGGCTTGCCGGGATAGCCCGGGCTCGCGAGGACGATGCAGGCGGCGGCTTCCTTGCGGAAGGCGAGCCGGCGGACATCGAAGCGACCGGCGGCCCCGGCGGCGAGGACCGGCAGCAGGTCGTCCTCCAGGCGGAGCAGCAGGACCTGCGCCTCGGGATCGCCGAAGCGGGCGTTGAATTCGAGCACGCGCGGCCCGTCCGGGGAGAGGATGAGGCCGGCGTAGAGGACGCCGACGAACCGGCGTTCCTCGGCGGCAAGGCCGGCGACCGCCCGGTGCAGGACGTCGTCGAAGAGGTGGGCCGCGGTCTCCGCGGAGAGCACGCCGGCCGGACTGTGGCTGCCCATGCCGCCGGTGTTCGGGCCGGTGTCGCCATCGCCGATCCGCTTGTAGTCCTTGGCGGTGGCGAGCGGCAGAACCCGCTCGCCGTCGCACAGCGCCATCAGCGAGACCTCCTCCCCTTCCAGGAAGGCTTCGACGACCAGGCGGTCGCCGGCTGTGCCAAAACGGCGCTCTTCGAGCATCTCGTGGACGGCGGTGTCGTATTCTGCCTCACTGTTCACGATGAGCACGCCCTTGCCGGCAGCAAGGCCGTCCGCCTTGATCACCACCGGCCAGCCGAACCGGCCGCGCACCGCGGCGGCTTCGGCGGCGTCGTGGACCAGAGCGAACGGTGCCGTGGGGATGCCGTGCCGTTCCATGAACTGCTTGGCGAAGACCTTGCTCCCCTCGATCTCGGCCGCCCGGCGGCTCGGTCCGAAGACGGGCAGCCCGCGGGCGGCGAGCGCATCGGCGAGGCCGAGGGAGAGCGGCAGCTCGGGACCGACGACGGTGAGGTCGATCTTCATCTCCTCCGCGAAGTCGGCGAGCCGCTGGACCTCCTCCACCGCGAGGGGGACGCGGGTGGCGAGGGCTTCGATGCCCGGGTTTCCGGGGGCGCAGTAGAGGTCTCGCAGCAGCGGGCTCTGGCGCAGCTTCCAGCACAGGGCGTGCTCGCGGGCACCACCGCCGACGACCAGGACTTTCATGGGTTCCTCCGTTCGGCGGCGGCGACGGCGGTGACCGCCAGGACGTCGAGGATGTCCTCGACGGAGCAGCCGCGCGACAGGTCGTTGACCGGCCGGTCCAGCCCCTGGAGGAGCGGGCCGACGGCCCGTGCTCCGGCCAGCCGCTCGGTCAGTTTGTAGCCGATGTTGCCGGCGTCGAGATCGGGAAAAATGAGGACGTTGGCCCCTTCGGCGGTGCCGGCGACCGGGCTGCCCGGCGCCTTCTGCCGCCCCACCGCGGCGACCAGGGCGGCATCGGCCTGCAGCTCGCCGTCGACCGCGAACGTCACCCGGCGCCGGTGCAGGATCTCCAGCGCCTCGCGCACCTTGCGCACCTTCGGGTGATCGGCGCTCCCCTTGGTGGAGAAGGACAGCAGGGCCACCCGCGGCTCTTCGCCCAGCAACGTGCGGCAGCTCGCCGCCGCCGCCTCGGCGATGTCCGCCAGCTCCTCGGCGGTGGGGTCGGGGACCACGCCGCAGTCGCTGAAGATGAGACCGCGGCCGTCCCGCAGGAGCATGAGAAAGCAGGAGGACACCATCTGCAGGCCCGGCCGGGGGCCGATCGCCCGCAAGGCGGCCCGCAGGGTGTCGGCGGTGGTGGCCCGGGCTCCCATGACGGCGCCGTCGGCCCGCCGGGTGGCGACGCGCAGCGCCGCATAATGGAGCGGATCGCGGGCGAACCGGGCGGCGGCTTCCGCGGAGACTCCGCGCGCCGCCAGCCGCTCGGCCAGGCGGGCGGCGAGATGGGGAAGGTCGGGCTCGCGGATCGGATCCAGGAGGGGCACCGTCAGCCGGACGCCGGCCTCGTCGGCCGCGGCCTCCACCTGCTCGCGGGTTCCCACCAGCTCGACCCGGCAGAGGCTCTCGGCGACGGCGCGCTCCGCGGCGGCGACCACCCGTGGGTCCTCGCCCTCGGCGAGGACGATGGTGGCCGAGGTCCGGCGGGCGCGTTCCCGGAGGCGCTCCAGAGGGTTCGGCGGGGTTTCTGCGTGGTTCTGCATGAACGGGCGCGATCTTAACAGAGACCGCGCCCGGCGAAATCTCACGGATTTGTGGCGTCGTTGGAGAACGTCAAAGAGGCCCAGAAGCTCTCCCAGTCTGCGCCGCTGCCGGCGGCGGGCTCCATCTCGACAGCTTTGATCAGCCAGTCGGCCGGGCGGTCGAGGCGGAGACGGACCCGTCCTTGCGCGTCCGTGCGGCCGGAAACGCGGGCCTCCGGTGCCTGGCGCGGCACCGCCACGACGAGCGCACCGGCGAGCGGCTCACCCCGCAGGAGCAGCCGGATCGGCAGCTCGCCCCCCGCGGCGATCTCCGTCGGGCTCGCCTCGGGCACCAGCTCCAGCGGGAGGCCGAGCACCCGGTCGAACCCTTCGGAGGGACCGCCCGGGGAGCGGACCAGTGCCTTGGCGCAGCGAGAGTAGATCTCCCGGGATGGTGCCGCGGTGGCACCGCGCCCGGCGCGCAGCCGGGAGATCTTCTCCAGCCCTTCCTCATGCAGGTAGGCCTCGAACTTGGGTCCTTCGAGCTCGACCACGGCATGGTTGCTGTCATAGGCGAGGAGCCAGGTGCCAGGGGCGGGGAGGGTCGCCCAGCCGGCGGGGTCGGCCCCCTCCACCCCGGGCAGCGCGATCTCGCCGCCCGGACCCACGGCGGCGAAACGCTCGATGCGCGCGGCCATGCGGGGCACCGGATCGCCCCGGAAGGCCTCGCCCACCCGCAACCCCACCGCGAGCCGCCCGCCCGGTGTGAAGACGAAACGGGACGGCTCGATCCAGAAGTCATGCGCCCGGAGGGCCGGAGCCGTCAGCAGCGCCGACAGCAGGACGAACGGCAGGAGGCGGGTGGTGCGGGGCATGGGGCGTCTCCTCAGTTGATTCCGGGCTCGCCGTTGGCGCCGTTGGGCGAGCCGGGCAGCGGCGTCTTCAGATAAGGAAAGGAGGCGTCGAACTGGCTGGCATCCTGGAGCGTGCCGTCGGTGAACGGCAGGTTGCCCGAGGGGGCGTCGGCCGGGTTGCAGAAGACGCCCGGGAAGGCATGGCAGAGGACGCCCATCGCCACCCGCAGCTCGATGTCCACCACGTCGTCGCCAGGGCGCCGGCCATTGGGGAAGCCGGCGTTGTCCCCTCCGAGGACGCCGAGGTTGTTCTGCGCCGCCGCCGCGGTCGCCGGGGTCGAGGTGTTCAGGCGCAGCATCTCGTGCGGCGCGCCGTCGGACAGGAAGTTGATCCCTTGCACACCGGTGGCGAACGCCGCCACCAGGTCGGTGCGCGGGAAGTTGTTCGGCGCCTGGACGCCGGCCGCTCCGAACAGGATCTCCAGCAGCTCCGGAAGGGTGGGGTTGGTGACGTAGGTGGCGACCGCGGCGTCGCCCACCGGGCTCGCCGCGTTGAACAGGTTCTTGTCCTTGAGCCCGATGACGACCTCATTGACCAGCGGCATGCCGAGACGGGAGACCTGCACGTAGTCGCCGCTCTCGGTGGTCGGGTTCTTGAAGTCGGGGTTGTTGCGCAGCGCCCGGTTGCGCGGCAGGGCGGCGGTGGTCCAGCCGCCGATCACCGGGCTCTGGGCATTGCGGGTCAGGCAGCCGATCGGCACTTCCAGGATGAAGGAGGTGATGTTCGCGTCCTCCAGCAGGTTGGGCTCGACGTCGCGGCCCCCCAGAGGGTTCTCGATGTTGACCAGGTCGAAGATCTCACCGAGGTTGACGGCGAACGGCTCCTTGCGCTGGCCGACGAACACGCGGCCCTGGTTGTTGCCGGTGCAGCCGGGGATGGAGAGGTCCCAGATGAAGCCGGCGGCATAGGCCGCGTAGTCCGGGATCGACTTCTCGCCGATGTTGTCCACCGGCTTGCCGAAGCGGTTGGTACCGGCGGCGGTCTCCGCGAAGGCGATGCTTGCCGGTGCGCTCACCGGGCCGCGCACCACCGCCACCGTGTAGCTCTCCAGTACGTTGAGGACCGGCGAGCGGCCGCCCGGCGCTTCGCTGATCGCGCCGATGTTCATCAGGGGCACCGAGACCTGCACTCCTCCGGCGGGAACCTTGAGATCGCGCAGGGCCTGGCTGACGCGGAACTGGAAGGTCACGTCTTCGGCGCCGTCGCCGGTGTTGTCGATGTGGATGCGGTAGAGCGCATCCGGGTCGAGCCCGAAGTAGTTGGGGCCGCCATAGGAAGCCTGCAGCGGCACGTAGTTGGCGATCAGGGTGACGAACCCCTCGCGGCCCGGCTCATAGCTGCGGAACATGTAGAAGTCGGTCCCGTCGACCTTCGGCATCTCGGTGATTCCGGGAGCCTCGCGGTGGCTGGAGGCGATCGCCGGGGTACCGGCCGTGGCGGCCAGGGTGGCGCCGACGACCAGGGCGAGCAGTACAGGGTGGTGTTTCATCAGGGTTTCTCCTCTCATGCCAGGACTACGGAGCCCCCCTCCGGTTTGGATGAACGGCGGGAAACGGAGAGAATGCACGGATGAACGAGACGAACCCTCCCGTCCGCCGTCCCAATGGCCGCGCCACCGACGCGCTCCGCCCTCTCCGCCTCACGCCGGGGGCGATGAAATATGCCGAAGGCTCCGTGCTCATCGAGCTCGGTGACACCCGGGTCCTGGTCGCCGCGAGCATCGAGAACCGCGTCCCCGGTTTCCTCAAGGACTCGGGCCGCGGCTGGATGACCGCCGAGTACTCGATGCTGCCGCGCGCCACCCACACGCGGAGCACTCGCGAGGTGTCGCAGGGCAAGCCGTCGGGCCGCACCGCGGAGATCCAGCGCTTGATCGGCCGCAGCCTGCGCGCCGCCTTCGACCTGACCGCGCTCCCCGACAAGACGCTCACCCTCGACTGCGACGTCATCCAGGCCGACGGCGGGACGCGCACCGCCGCGGTCACCGGCGCTTATGTGGCCGCGACGCTCGCCTGCGGGGAGCTGCTCCTGCGCGGCGACATCCAGGCCTGGCCGGTGATCGACCAGATCGCCGCCGTCTCCGTCGGCATCGCCGGCGGCTCGCCGCTGCTCGACCTCGAATACGTCGAGGACCAGGTGGCC
The DNA here is from genome assembly GCA_002420005.1 of Holophagales bacterium UBA5704. Lineage (GTDB taxonomy): Bacteria > Acidobacteriota > Thermoanaerobaculia > Multivoradales > UBA5704 > UBA5704. The sequence goes on from DIHE01000068.1 coordinate 57,533, forward strand.
GAGGTGGACATGAACGTGGTCGGCACCGCCGCGGGCGCCGTCGTGGAGATCCAGGGGACCGGAGAGAAGCGGGCGTTCCGCCGCGAGGAGCTGGACGGCCTGGTGGACCTGGCGTTCCAGGGCATCCGCGAGCTGGTCGCCGCGCAGAACGCGATTCTCGCCCCCACCCTGGAGCAGGTCCGCGAGATCCTCGCCCGTGGCCCGCGCAAGCAGGCCCCGCCGAAGTCCGAAAAGAATCTGTGGGGCCGGCCGTAGGGCCTCACCCCCTCGGCCCCCCTCTCCCACCGCTCTCCCCCCCGCCAGGAGAGGGGGAGGCCCACCCGCCCTGTGTCCGGAGCGCTGCCTCTGGGGAGGCGGTGTCTTTGGGAGGTGGCGCCCCCTCTCCCGGTCGGGGGGAGAGCGGTGGGAGAGGGGGATGGGGGGTGAGGTCTCAGTCCGGCAGCACCACCAACGGCGACGGCTTGCGGTCGGGCACGTCGTGCGGGACCACGATGTCGAGGTCGAGGATCTCGCGCTGTCGGGAGGCCATGTCGGCGAGGCTGATGGAGGAGAGGATGCGGTCGACCGACTCCTTGACCTCCAGGAGGATCTCGCGGATCGCGCAGTGCTCCGGCCCGACGTCGATCGTGCAGGGGAGCGACAGGATCTGGTCGATCGGCGTCGTCTGGCCTTCGAGGGTCAGCAGGATGTGGCGCAGCGTGATCTGGGTGGCCGGCTTGCTCAGCACGTGCCCGCCCTGGGGGCCCCGGTTGGAGAGGATCAGCCGTTCTTTCGAGAGCAGCGCCAGGATCTGGCGCAGGTACGGCTCCGGAATTCCCTGGTGCCGGGCGATCTCGTGGCTGGTGACCGGGCCGTGGTCGGCATGCATGGCGATATAGAGCATCGCCCGGATACCGTACTCCCCCTTGGTTGAGATCTTCATGTGCGGTCTGGGAACCTTCTTGAGCAGTCTAGCACAGGCCCGGCCGTGCTTTGGACCCGGCCGGCCGCGACGCGGCGACGAGCGCGGGCAGGCGCGAGAGGTCGCGCAGGTCGCCCGCGCCGCGGACGCGGTCGAGATGCAGGGCGCGCAGCCCGGCGGCGAGCGCGCCCTCTACGTCCTCCAGGCGGCTGTCGCCGACGTGCAGGGCGGCGTCCGGCGAGACGCGCAGTGCAGCGACCGCCTGCAGGAAGATCCGGCTGTCCGGCTTTTCCACTCCCGCGGCGGACGAGCAGACGATCGTGTCGAACCAGGAAGCGAGCCCGAGGCGCTGCAACAGGCCGGGAAGCCGGGTGTCCCAATTGCTCACCACCCCGAGGCGGAGGCCGGCCTCGCGCAAGGCGGCGAGCACGCCCGGAACCTCGGGAAAGACCTCCCAGGCCTCCGGCGAGGCGAAGCGATGAAACAGCTCGGCGGCGGCGAATGGCGAGGGGGGAGCGGCCTCCAGATGCTCGCAGATGCGTTCGAGGAAGCGCTTCCACCAGCCGCGCGCTCCCTCGGGATGCGCGGTGAACCGGTCCTTCCCCGGCTCGGCGCGGCAGGCCAGCTCCTGCCAGACCTGGCGCACCAGCCGCGCCGCCTCCCGCGGTTCGACCGCCACCCCATGGCGGCCCAGGACCTCGGCGTACAGGGCGCCCAGATGGGGAGCGTGGATCAGGGTGCCGGTGACGTCGAAGGTGAGGGCTCGGATCATGCGCACCGCCGGTCCCGAGGATACCCCAACGGCACCGCCGGGTGCGCGGCGGTGTGATAGTTTCGGCGCGATGTCTCCCCTGATCCGATCCGCTCTCGCCCTGCTTCTCTTCTCGGGCTGGCTCGCCCTGCTCTTCGCGGGCTGGACCGCCGGAGGTGCCGTCCACCTGCTGCTGGTGGGAGCGGCGGTCCTCTTCCCCTGGAAGGCGCTGCGCTAGGCGTCAGGCCGGTTCGAGCGTCCGCACCGGATTGGCCAGCACCCCCAGGCCGGGGATCTCCACCTCCACCCGGTTGCCGTCGAGGAGCGGCCCCACGCCGGCCGGCGTGCCGGTCAGCAGGACGTCCCCCGGCTCCAGCGTCATGATGTTGGCCACGTAATGGACCAGCTCGACGATCCCCCAGGTCATGTCGCGCACATGGCCGCGCTGGCGCTCCCGGCCGTCCACCCGGGTGATCACCTCCAGGTCGTCGAGACCGCCACCGACCCGGATCACCGGCCCCAGCGGGCAGAAGCTGTCGAACGACTTGCCGCGCGCGAACGTGGGGTCCTTGCGCTGCAGGTCGCGGGCGGTCACGTCGCAGGTGGCGGTCACCCCGAGGACGGCCCGGCGCGCGTCCTCCGCAGACGCCCCCCGCCGCACCCGCCGCCCGATCACGACCGCGATCTCCCCCTCGTGCTCCACCCGCGAGCTCTCCGGCGGCAGTACGATCGCCTCCCCGGGTCCGATCACCGACGAGGGCGCCTTCAGAAAGATCACCGGCTCGGCCGGCATGGGATTGGCCAGCTCCTTGACGTGGTCCTTGTAGTTGCGCCCGATGCCGACGATCTTCGCGCCGGTGAAGAAGGGCGCGAGGGGGGCGGCCGGCCGTTCGAGCGCCGGGCCGGCCACCCAGGCCTCCGGCGGGGCGTGCAGGGGATCGGAGAGGAGCTGGTGGAGCGCTCCGTCCGCGGTCGCGGAGAACGCCCAGGTGGCCGGGGAGTGTCGAAGCAGGAACATGACCGGGATTCTAGCGGCGAATCGTCCTCCCCCAAAGGGTGGCGGCGGTCCCGGGCGAGGCGGATAAAATGACGGCATGCCGACCGTCTCCGCCCGCACTCCGGTCTTCGCCTCCCCCTGCCATCCTTCCTCTGCGCCACCGGCGCGGGAGATGCCGCTCGTCGAGGTCGACGGCGTGCTCGCCAAGCTGGAGTGCGTCAATCCGTCCGGCTCGATCAAGGACCGCATCGCGCGCTACATCCTGGAGGAGAGCGAGCGGCGCGGCCTGCTCCAGCCCGGCCGGCGGATTGTCGAGGCGACCAGCGGCAACACCGGCATCGCGCTCAGCTTCCTCGCCCGGGAGAAGGGCTATCCGGTGACCATCGTGATGCCGGAGGACATGACCGAGGAGCGCAAGGCAATGATCCGCAGCCTCGGCGCCGACCTCCTGCTGGTCTCGGCCGCCGGCAGCTTCGCCGAGGCGGCGGCGGTGCGCGACCGGCTGGCGAACGAGAACGGCTGGTTCAATCCGGACCAGTTCTCCAACCCGCTCAACGCCGAGTGCCACGAGCGCACGACCGGCGAGGAGCTGGTGCACCAGCTCGCGGGCCGGACACCGGGAGCCTTCGTGGCCGGCGTGGGCACCGGGGGCACCTTGATCGGCGTCGGCACGCGCCTGCGCCGGGAGTTTCCCCACATCTGGATCGCGGCGGTCGAGCCGGCGGAGTCCGCGGTGATGAGCGGCACGCCGAAGGAAGAGCTGCGGCCGCACGGCATCTCGGGCATCGGAGACGGCTTCATCCCGGCGCTGGCCGGCGACGGCCGGGGCGGGCTGCATCCCCTGATCTCCGAGGTGATCTGCATCTCGACCGCGGACGCCCTCGCCGCCGCCCAGGACCTGCGCATCCGCCACGGCCTCTGCGTCGGCGTCTCCTCCGGAGCCAACTACCTGGCCGCCCGGCAGCTCGCCGAGCGCTACGGCCCCGTCGCCACGGTCTTCCCCGACGGCTACACGAAGTACCAGTCGCGGGGCCTCCAGCACTGCGAGCCGGGCAGTTGCCCGTACGAGCACGACCTGCCGGCGTGAGCTGGCGAAGACACCCCGGGGCCTGTTGAGGTCACGACAGAGTCTTTGGCTGGCGAGGGCGACGGGTCGAAGCCTGGGCGACTTTGATGAGGGAGCGGAGCGCTTCGTTGACCGAGTCCGCGGTGGGAAACGCCGTGGCGACATCGGGGCTCAGCAGGACCAGGTTGGTGCCCTTCGTGTAGGCCTCGTAGTACTTGCCGCGTACCCCTTTTCCAAGGTCCTCACGGCGATATTCGGGCCGGAGATCATCCTCAATGGGTGGCGTCAGCTTATCCTTCTTCATACTCGCCCAGAGAGTGGTCCGGGTCCGCGTAGGTCACCGCAAAAGGGTCGCCGAGGGCTGATGCGGCCTCCTCAAAGGAGATGCCGTGTTTCCGGCGGTTCGCCGCCGCCTTCTTGGGGTCCCACTCGAACCTCACACCACCATTATAGACAGCCGCCCGCCTCGGAGCCTCCGGAGAAGCCGCCGCGTTCTCGGGGCAAGCCGGGTGGGGGAACTCTTCGTCGTGCCCGGCCCCGAGGGGGTTCCGATGAACGAGCCGGTGGACTGTTCACGCCGCGGCTCAGCTCGCGCACGCCACGGCACAGGTGGTCCAAGGAGGGAAAAGGTGGTGCGCGCCGGGGCGTGGAGAGTCTGCGCCACAGCGCACGGGATCGACGCCACGGCGCAGGGTACCGACGCCCCGGCTCCAGAGGGTCACGCCATGGCGCAGGTCGCCTGAGGCACAAACAGGGCGATCACGCCGCGGCGCGGGAGTTCTGCGCCACGGCGCGAGGGATCTACACCGCGGCACGGATCGCGCGGGTGGCGGCGACCGGCGGGGCTCAGGCGAGGCCTTTCAAGCGGACCTGGAGCTGCGGCAAGTCTCGTCGAATCACCTGCCAGATGATCTCCGTCTTTTCGTCTCGGCGGAAATCCTCCTCCGCCATCCCCTCGGTATAGCGGTCGATCTTGCGAATGGCTTCGAGGATATCCTCCAGCAACAGGTCGTGATCACGCTTAGGCATCGACCAGCTCGGGTTCGATCCGTTGCCACAGCGACGGCTTGATGCCGCGCCGGGAGACGAGGTCCACCCGGCGGCCCAGGACCTTCTCGAGATCGTCGCCCAGCTCGACGAAGCGCAGGCCGATGGACGGGTCGACGTCCACCAGCACGTCCACGTCGCTCTCCTCGCGCGCGCTCCGGCCGCCGGTGGTCTTCGCCCTACCGCAGGCTCTCCAGGTCTCGCACCAGCTCGCTGAAGGTCACCGGATCGAGATCGCCGAACCGGAGGTCACCTTCCTCGCCTGAGCCGGCTCGGGCGCTGAGGGTCAGAGGCTCCACGGTCTGCTCGGGTTCCTCGGCCAGGTCGATCCCGAGCCTGTACCCCGGCTCGATGCGCAAGAGCGCTTCGGCTCCACCCGGCAGGGGCTTTGTGAGCTCGCAGACGAAGCCGTCCACCCCCTCGCGACGCCATCCTCGCCGGCTCACCAGGCCCAGCAGGCGGACGGTCGCGACCTCCCCCTCCAGGCGGTGGAGCGTCGGGCTCTCGCGTTCCGCGTCCTGGATCGTCCACACGTCCCGGCCGAGCTGGTGGAAGGGCTGCAGAATCTTGTAGTCGCCGAAGATCGTGCCCCATCGCGCCGCGAGCTCGTCCGTCAGATCCAGCCGGTGAACGAGACCGACCGACGCGCCGGCCGGCAGCTCCCAGGCTTCATCCTCCGGATCGGCGAAGCGGCTGTCCTCTTCGACGCGGAAGGTGCCGAGCAGGTGCAGATCGGCGTCCCAGGCGCTCCAGACGAGGCGCCGCACGAGGTGCTGGAGCAGCGGGTGCTCCACGAAAAACATCCGGAAGAGGGCGGGCTCCCAGCGGCGCCGGCTGCACATGGCCAGCTCCAGGCGGAGGATCTGCTGGGCGGCGAGCGTCTTGGCGTCTTTCTTGAGCGCTTTCCAGATCTCGTGTGCCGACTTCGCGGCCTCGGGGTCATCCCCCGCCCCCGGCTTGGGCAGGTCGGAAAGGCGCCGGCCGTCGGCGTCGCGCACGAACGGTTTCAGGATCTCGTCGAAGCCGACGCAGAAGGCCCGCGGCCCGAAGTCGAGGCGCAGCGTGCCGGCCGCGTCCAGCCCGAGGTCGGGCACCAGGCGGTCGGCCAGCTCTTCGGCGGTGAGCCCGCGCTCCGCGGCGATCTCCTCGATCTTCTTCCGGGCCTTGTCCTGGAGAGGCCTGGATTTCGCCTTCTGGGCGAAGCCATGGAGGTGCATGAGGGCGACGTCGGTGCCCAGGGCACGCAGGACGTCGAGCCCCATCGCCGCCCGCGCGGCGGCTCCTTCGGTGGGCCAGGCGCGAATCAGCGGGACCAGCCGGCGGGCGCTCTCGTCGTCGCCCAGGTGGCCGAGGGCGTTGAGCGCCCATTGCTCCTTGGGAGGGGCACCGGCGATCAGCCAGGCGAAGAAGAGATCCCAGGCGAACGCTGCAAGAGAGGCGGGATCGCACGCAGCACGCACTTCGGCGAGCCCGGCGTGTGGCTTGCCGAGCCGGGAGACGGCGAGGAGGCGACCCAAGGCCTCGACCGCAGCAAGCGGCAGGGCTGCGCTCCGGCCTCGCAGCAGGGGGCGGGTGAAAGCGGCAGCCTGCCAGAACAACGGCAGCTTCGGAGGTCGCGCCGGAGGCGGACCCGTCAGCACCGGCGGCAGCTCGGCCCCCGCGGCGTCGGGCGGCACCACGAAGGACAGGCTGGCCAGGAGAGGACGCCGAATCTTCTCGGGGAGCTGCGGCAGGAGCATCGCGGCGAGCTCCGGCTCGCGGCGTGCGAGAAAGGTGAAGAGAGTCAGGTGGAGCTCGCCTCCCGGTCCCTCCTGCCGCAGGTAGGCGGCGAGACCGGTCAACAGGGCGCGCGGTTCCTGCGCCGCGAGAGTCTGCACCAGCGCACCGACGTCACGCTGGGCGAGATGTGCGGCCAGCAACGTGGCGGTCACCTCATCCGGCACCCGGGCGAGAAGCTCCAGGATGTCGCGCCGTACCTCCCCGGCGACGCGGACGAGGTGCCGGACCAGGGTTGGCCGGGCCTCGACCGCAGCACCCTCCAAAAGGCCGAGGGTGGTGAGGGGCTCGCGGTAGTAGCCGCCGTTGAAGAAATGAAGCAGGATGGGCACCGCGGCGTGCCCGAGACCATCCAGCAGGGTGAGCGTCAGGCCCTTGAAGTCGGCCAGGTAGGGCTCCACCTGCGGCGCCAGGACCTCGTATGTTTCGACGGCCTCGGCGAGATCCAGGATCAGGGCGGTGTCGGTCAAGGAACAGGCCAGGCATGCCGCGAGCTTTTTTGCGGTCCCGGCAGCCAGGACCTCCCTTGCATCCTGCTCGGCCCACGCCGATACGTCAGGAAAGAGATAGGAGAGCACGACCCGGGTTTCGAGCGGGGCGCCGGTGCGCAGGCGCTCCGCGGTAACCCGGGCGGCGCCCCAGTCCTCCTCGCCGGCCGCAGCCAGGCGCCGCCGCAGGTCGAGACCGTGACGAAGGCTCTTGGGAAAAGGATTGCCCGGCAGGAAGGAGATCTTGGGTACGCCGCCCGGGTTGTCGCACCACAGCCCGCACGAGGCGACCAGCGCTTCGACGGCGAAGGCAAGCCCGGCGGTGGCCACCCAACAGGACAAGACGTCGCCCTCGACGCGGGACCGGCCGAGGGAGAACATGGCCAGCAACATCCCTTCCACCTCGGGCGTGCGGAGGCGAGGTGCCAGGCCGGGCTCCGCCATTCGCTCCACGGCGGCACGGAGCCGGGGACCCAGCACCGGATCCTCCAGCGTTGGAGAGCGTGCCCAGGCGGCTGCGGAGGGAGCGAAAAGCTCCCGCATCCGTGCGAAGGCGGCGACGGGGTCATCCGGTGGCGGCGGCGGCGCTCCGCCCCGGCGAGGATGGACGTGGAGGCGCAGGGCGTCGGTCCAGGGTATGGTCATTACTGCAACTCTATCCCAGGCCCCTGGACGTGCTGTTGCGGCCCCCGCTACCGCACCGCCGCCAACCGCGCCGCCGCCGGCCGGCGCTCTCCGACCTGCTGGCGCCACATGGCGTAGTACAGCCCCTTCTGCGCCAGCAGCTCCTCGTGGCGGCCGGATTCGACGATCTGGCCGTGCTCCAGGACGTGGATGCGGTCGGCGTGGAGGATGGTCGAGAGACGGTGCGCGATGAGGATGGTGATCACCTGGCTCGAGGCCACCTCGCGGATCGTCTCGGTGATGTCCTCTTCGGTGAGCGAGTCGAGCGAGGAGGTCGCCTCGTCGAAGACCAGCAGGCGTGGACGGCGCAGCAGGGCGCGCGCGATCGACAATCGCTGCTTCTCTCCCCCGGAGACCTTGACGCCTCCTTCGCCGATCACCGTGTCGAGACCGCGGTCGGCGCGCGCCAGCAGGCTGTCGCAGGCGGCCTTCTGCAGAACCTCCAGGCAGTCGGCGTCGGTGGCGCCGGGGTTGACGAAGAGCAGATTCTCGCGAATCGAGCCGGAGAAGAGCTGCGTGTCCTGGGTCACGAAGCCGATCTGCGCCCGCAGCTCCTCCAGCTCGATCTCCGTCCCCGGCTTGCCGTTGTAGAGGATGCGCCCGCCTTCCGGCCGGTAGAGACCGACGAGCAGCTTGACGAGGGTGGTCTTGCCGGAGCCCGAAGGTCCCACGAAAGCGACCGTCTCGCCGCGCTCGACGTCGAACGACACGCCGGTGAGCGCCGGAACCGCCGCGGTCTGGTGGGTGAAGCGGACGTCCTCGAACGCCAGCGTCGCGAGCTCGCCCAGCGGCTGTGGATGCGCCGGCTTCGCCTCCTGCGGCAGGTCGAGGATCGCCTGATAGGTTTCGAGCGACGCCTCGGTCTCGCGGTAGGTGTTGATCACCGTGCCCAATTCCTGGAGCGGGCCGAAGATGAAAAAGGAATAGATGAACAGGGAGAAGAACTGGCCGACCGTGATCTGCTGGGTATAGATCAGGTACAGCATCAGGAAGAGGATCGACGTGCGCAGGGCGTTGACCGCGGTGCCCTGGATGAAGCTGAGCAGCCGCAGCGAGCGCACCTTGCGCAGCTCCAGCTTGAGGATCTTGCCGGTGATCGAGTTGAGCCGTTCGATCTCCTGGCCGGCGAGCCCGAGGCTCTTGACCAGCTCGATGTTGCGCAGCGATTCCGTGGTCGAGCCGGCGAGCGCCGTGGTCTCGGCGACGATGATCTTCTGGATTTTCTTGATCCGCTTCGAGAGGACCGAGCTGAGCACGCCGATGACGGGCACGGTGAGAAAGAAGACCGGCGCGATGACCCAGTGCACGGTGAAGGCGTAGACCATCACGAAGACGACGCCGACCAGGGTGGTGAACAGTGTGTTGACCGCGGAGCTGATCAGCTTCTCGACGTCGGTGCGCACCTTCTGGAGCTTGCCGAGGGTCTCGCCGCTGCGCTGGTCCTCGAACAGGGAGTACGGCAGCCCGAGAGAATGGCGGACCCCGTCCGAGTAGAGCTGGGCGCCCAGGCGCTGGGTGACGACGTTGACGCAATAGTCCTGGAAGTTCTTGGCCACCCGCGAGACGAACGCCACGCCGACCGCCGCGGCGAGCAGCAGGCTCACGCCGCGGAAGAACTCGCCGGTGGTGTACTCCTTGTACCGGGTGGCGTACTCGTCGATGACGTGGCGGAAGATGAGCGGATCGAGCAGGGAGAAGACCTGATTGACCGCCGCCAGCAGGAGGGCCAGGGCGACGAGCCCCCAGGAGCGGCGGAGATAGGAGTAGAGAAGTCGCATGGCCGAACATGGTACTCGACCGGCGGAGCCTGCCTGCGACATGATCGTTCCGTAGACGGAGGAAGACGTGCCATGAAGACCCGAGCCGCTCTCGCCACCCCCCTCGCCCTGCTGGGAACCCTCGCCGGAGGCGCCGCGGCCCTGGAGCTGCCGGCACCCACCGGTCCCTTTCCGGTCGGTACGACCGCGTGGTACGTGACGGATGCGGCGCGACCGGAGACCTTCGCGGCGCCCGGCGTGGCGCGGCAGGTGAAGGTGATGGCCTGGTATCCCGCGGCGGGAGGGGATCAGGGCGCGCCGGCACCCTATCTGCGGGAGGGCATCGCCGAGCTGCCGCCCCGCCTGCGGACGCCGCTCGCCGAGCTGGGGAGCGTACGCACCCGTTCCCGCCTCGACGCACCGGTCGCGGCCGGCGCGGAGAAGCTGCCGGTCCTCGTGTTCTCGCATGGATTCGGGAGCGCCGCCAGCTCCTACACGGCTCTGGTCGAGGATCTGGCTTCCCATGGCTACGCCGTTCTGAGCGTCGTCCACCCGTATGAGGTCACGGCGGTGACGCTCGCGGACGGGAAGGTGATCTCTCTGTTCGACGCGGACGGCAAACCGAGCCCTGCGTTCCGCGCGGTCATCACCGAATGGGACCGCGAGGACGAGATCATGGCCGAGGTCACCAAGGAACCGGAGGAAGAGGCCCAGCTCAAGAGGCTGCGCGCGTACCTGGAAGGGCTCCCGTCCACGCATGCCACCCTGCGCCGCTGGGTGGACGACACCAAGCTCGTGCTCGACCGGCTCCCCGACCTGCCGCGAACCGGTGTCCCCGGTCAACTGGCCGCGCGGCTCGACCTGGGCCGCCTGGGGGCGTTCGGCCACTCCATGGGCGGCGTCACCTCCGGGCAGTTCTGCCTGGACGACCGCCGTTGCCGCGCCGGGCTGAATCTCGACGGCATCCCCCAGTACGGCACGATGATCGACCAGCGCCTGCCCGTCCCGTTTCTGATGGTCTACTCGGCGCGGCCGGGGAGGACGGGGGCGAGCGATGCGATCTACCGTCGGGCGGCGTCCCGGTATGACCGGGTGGATGTCCGGAACACCCTGCACGTCGATTTCAGCGACATGGTCCTCTGGGGCGGGCCGCTGCAAGCGGGCGGCGCCCTCGGCACCCTGGCGCCGGCACGGGCGGTCGAGATCACCCGGACCATCGTCCGTCAGTACTTCGACCAGGAGTTGCTGGGAAAACCGTCGCCCCTCCTGGGTGGGAAGGAGACGCTGCCGGAGGTGACGATCCGGAGCTTCCCGGCCACCGCGCCACGATAGGCGTCAGCCGAGCGGCTGGAGCGGGTCGAAGCGCTGGGTGAGGTAGAGGCGGCCGTCTTCTTCCTCGGAGTAGCTCGCCGGGACGAAGTCCTTCTCCAGCAGGGCATCGAGCACGACGACGATGGCGACGTCGAAGGGGATCACCTGGCCGCGCAGGGTGAGGCGCTGCGGCACCCACAGCTCGAAGCCTTCGGGAGGCCCGTTGTCCCCGGGCCGTGCCAGGTTCTCAATCCGGCGCAACAGCTCTTCGACGGTCCCCCGCCGTGAACGCCCATCCTGTCCGGTCATGGTCTCCTCCCCGCGAAGAGTCGGATCGAGCTCGCTCAGGAAGCCTTGGAATCCTATGGTACATCAAGGAGCCGCGCCGACCGTCGCCCAATCCAGTCCGAAGCTCGCCAGATATTTGCGGATGCGGTCGGCGTCGTTGGCGCTCTTCTTCTTCTGCCGGGAGACGGCGAACAGCTTGCGGCCGGCTTCGGCGAGGGAGCGCGAGGCGCGGCAGACGCGGACGGCCTCGGCGAGCTGGACGCGGTCGAAGAGGTCGAGCTCGGCGAGACCCTCGGGCCCCACGATGTCGGCCAGGACCTCGTCGGAGCCGCTCACCGGCTCCTGCCAGGCGGCGCGCAGGCGGGCGATCTCCTCGTCCACGACCTCGACGGTGATCCGGCCCCCCGGGGACAGAGTGGCCATGCGGGTCACCGCGGAGCTCAGGTCGCGGAAGTTGGCCGCCCAGGCCGCGTCCGGCGAGACGGCGAAGGCGAGGAACCGCTGGCGGGCTTCCTTATTGAAGGTGACGTTCGTCCCGTCGCGGGCGGAGATCTGCTCCAGCTCATAGGCGAGGTTGGGCTCGACGTCCTCCCGCCGCTCGGCGAGACCGGGCAGCCGGAAGGTCCACAGGTCGATGCGCGCCAGGAGGTCGGCGCGGAAGCGCCCACCGCGCACCTCGTCGGCCAGGGTGCGGTTGGTGCCGGCGATCAACTGGAAGTCGCTCTCCGCCTCGGCGTCCGCGCCCACCGGCAGGAACCGCTTCTCCTCGACGGCGCGCAGGAGCATCGCCTGTTCGTCGAGGCCCAGCTCGCCGATCTCGTCCAGGAAGAGGATGCCGCCGTCCGCCGCGCGCAGCAGGCCGAGCCGGTCCTGGAGCGCGCCGGTGAAGGCGCCGCGCTTGTGGCCGAAGAGGGCGGACATCGCCCCGTCGCCGCGGACGGTGGCGCAGTTGACCTCGACGAACGGGCCGGTGACCTGGCGCCGCTGCTTCTTGAGGTCATAGACCCGGCGCGCCAGGCGCGACTTGCCGGCGCCGGTGGGGCCGGTGAAGAGGATCGGCGCCCGCGAGGCGATGGCCACCCGTTCGATCCGCTCGATCAGCCGGTTGAAGGCGGCATTGCGGGTGTCGATGCCCGCCTTCAGGAAGGACAGGCCTTCGTCGTGCTCGCGGGCGAAGCGGCGGGCGATGGCGTCGTAGCGCGAGAGGTCGAGGTCGATGATCCGGTAGGAGCCCGGCCCTCGCCGCGACCGGCCCGGCGGCGCCGTCTGCAGCAGGCGGGCCGGGACGTACCGCGCCTCGGCGAGGAGGAACATGCAGATCTGGCAGACGTGGGTCCCGGTGGTGATGTGGAGCAGGTACTCCTCGTTCTCCGGATCGAACGGATAGCCGCGGGCGAAGTCCTGGAGGACACCGTAGACCTCTTCGAAGTCCCAGGCGTCTTTCAGGTCGATCTCGTGCCGCCGCACCTCGGTCTCCGGCGACACCGTCACCAGGTCCGCCGCCACCGTCTCCGCCAACGAGCCCTGGCCGCGCTGGACCAGCAGCTCGAAGCGATGGACCAACAGGTCCTCCTGCTGGCCGATGGCCACCGTCGGCCGCCAGCCCTCCCAGCGCCCCGGTCCCTTCCCGGAGTCGAGAGTGGAGCCGAGAAGGCCGAGGACGACGCGCTTCATCGCGCTTCCCATATCCGCGATTCTACATTGCTATCCCCTGAGATACGCCTGCCGGGTGCCGCCCGCCGGCGGAGATTTCCCTCCGGCGCTCGCAATCCACTGTTTTTACAGCGGTTTACACCGCACCAGCCGGCCGTCGCCGCCACCTGGCACGCTCTGTGGAACAGACTCCCTGCGGACGATGACCCGAGGAGGTGAGACGATGGCGAGCAAGACCCTGTTCCGGACGACTCCTGGCAAGCTGGCTCCGCGGACGGACGCGGTGAACGAGGCGGGTGGGGTGGCCTATGCGCTGGAGCCCCGGCAGGCGCTCGCCTGCTATGCGGCGACGGGCTGCTTGTCGACCACGTTCTACGCCTCCGCCGAGGTGCAGCTCGACGCGATCCTCGGCTTGTGCGGTCAGGTCGAGCCGGAGTGGATCGCGAAGACCGCCGTCTATGCCCGGGAACGGGCCGTGATGAAGGACCTGCCGGCGTTGCTCGCGGCGGTGCTGTCGGGGCGCAGCGCGGACCTGCTGCGGAGGATCTTTCCGCGGGTGATCGACAGCCCGAAGATGCTGCGGAACTTCGTGCAGATCGTCCGCTCCGGCGCGGCGGGCCGCAAGTCGCTGGGCACGGTGCCGAAGCGGTTGGTCCTGCGCTGGCTGGAGGAGCGGTCGGACGATCAGCTCTTCAACGGCTCGGTGGGCAACGCGCCGTCGCTGGCCGATGTGCTGAAGATGGTCCACCCGAAGCCGGCCACCCGGAGCCGCGAGGCGCTGTACGGCTGGCTGCTGGGCCGCGAGGTCGCCGAGGACGCGCTGCCGCCGGTGGTGGCCGCGTTCGAGCGGTACAAGGCAGACCCGCAGGGCATCGCGGTGCCGGACGTGCCGTTCCAGATGTTGACCGCGCTGCCCCTCGGTCGGGCCGAGTGGGTGGAGATCGCGCGGCGGGCGCCGTGGCAGATGACCCGGATGAACCTGAACACGTTCCAGCGTCACGGCGTGTTTGAGGTGCCGGGGATCACCGAGATCGTCGCCGCGCGGCTGCGCAACCCGGAGCTGATCGCCCAGGCGCGCGTGCTGCCGTATCAGCTCCTGATGGCCTTCACGGCGGCCTCGGCCGACCTGCCGGCCGCCATCCGCGAAGCGCTTCAGGACGCCATGGAAGTGGCGCTCCAGAACGTGCCGCGGGTGGAAGGAAAGGTGTGGGTGTGTCCGGACGTTTCGGGGTCCATGCATTCGGCGGTGACCGGGCTGCGGCCCGGCGCCACCAGCGCAGTGCGGTGCATCGACGTGGCCGCGCTCGTCGCGGCGGCCCTGTTGCGGAAGAACCCGGACGCGGAGATCGTGCCGTTCGAGTCCGACGTGGTGAAGGTGCAGTTGAACCCGCGCGACTCGGTGATGACGAACGCCCGGACGCTGGCCGCGTTGCCGGCCGGCGGGACCAACTGCTCGGCGCCGTTGCGGTATCTGAACGAGCGGCGGGCGCAGGGGGACCTGGTGGTCTACGTGTCCGACAACGAGTCGTGGATCGACACGCCGTGGTATGGCCGGTTCGGCGGCAGCGCCACGGAGACGATGCGGCAGTGGGAAGCGTTCAAGCAGCGCAACCCGGCGGCGAAGATGGTGGCGATCGACCTCCAGCCGAACGCGACCGTGCAGGCGAAGGAGCGGGAGGACATCGTGAACGTCGGCGGCTTTTCCGATCAGGTCTTCCAGGTGATCGCCGACGTCGCCGCCGGCCGCTCGACGGCCGGGCACTGGGTGCGGCAGATCGAGAGCATCGATCTGTAGCGGGGCGCGAAAAGGTTCAGGTTCGTGGCGAATGCCGGTGGAACTACATCGGGTTGTTTCACCTACAACTTGTCGCCACGGTTTTTCAAAGGGTTTCAAGTTCGTGACGAATGCCGATGGAACTACATGGACTCTTAATCCCGAGGTTGCGGGTTCGAATCCCGCCGGCTCCACACGAGGGGCCGTAGCTCAACGGTAGAGCGCGCGCCGTTTCATCAACCGCCTTGTCGTCACGATTTTTCGATCGAGGAGCGCAGACATGACCACCACCGACCTGCAGGCCACCCTCGTTCCCACCGGTGAGGCGACGGCGATCCTTCCCGTCGAGGGAGGCCGCTACAAGCCCGTCACCGTCATCGGCACGGAAGCGATCCGCGCCACGTTCGATCAGCTGTGCCTGCAGCAGGCGATCAACTCCCGCACCGCGCCCGGCGTGGCCGAGCTGGTGCTCAATCCGGATGCGCATTGCGGCTATGGCGCGCCGGTGGGCTGCGTGCTCGCCTCGCCCACCCACATCTACCCGGGTCCGGTGGGCGTGGACATCAAGTGCTCGATGAGCCTGCTGCAGCTCGACCTGCCGGAAGCGGAGATCGTGGACCGCCCCACGCGGCGGGCGCTGATCGACGCGATCACCGCGCGCATCCCGACCGGTGCCGGCAAGGGTCAAGAGAACGTCCGCCGGTCGCGCCGGATCGCGCCCGAGATCGGCCGCCGCGCCGTGCTCGAAGGCGCCTCGGTGGAGGTCTGCGAGGCGATGGGGATCCCGCCGGCCTGGGCGGATCGCTGCGAGGACGCGCATCACACCGGGCACGACGGGACGGCCGATGCCCTCGCCCGGCGCTTCGAGGTGCTGGAGGGCGAAGGCCGCCTGAAGAAGTTCCCCGACAAGATCCGCCAGCTCGGTTCCTATGGCGGCGGCAACCATTTCGGTGAGTGCGAGGTGGTGCGGGTGGCCGACGACGAGCGGGCGCGGCAGGCCGCCGCGGCGTTCGGAATGCTGGACGGCAACGTGGCCTTCCTTTCCCATTGCGGCTCGCGCGGTTTCGGGCACGACCTGGCGTCGGGGCAGTTCCGGTCGCTGCGGGCGAAGTTCGAAACCTGGGACATCCCGATGCCGGGCGGCGACCCGCAGCTCGTCTACGCACCGCTCGGGACTCCGGAGGCCGACGACTATCTGGATGACATGGCGCTGGGGGCGAACTTCGCCACCCTGAACCATCTGCTGATCAACTCCCTGGTGCTGGAGGCGTTCCAGGAGGTCCTGCCGGGCGTCACGGGGTCGCTGGTGTACTTCATCAGCCACAACATCGCCCGGCCGGAGATCGTCGACAACCAGCCGATGTGGGTGCACCGCAAGGGGGCGACGCGGGCCTTCCCGGCCGGCCATCACGCCCTGGCCGGCACGCCGTTCGCGGCGACCGGCCATCCGATCCTCCTGCCGGGCAACCCGCAGGCGGGCTCGGTGGTGATGGTGGCCGATCCCGGCGCCGTGGCATCGTGCTACAGCGTCAACCACGGCGCCGGCCGGGCCCTGGGCCGCAAGGCGGCGATGCGCGCGCTCGATCAGGAGGCGATCGACCGCTCGTTCGTCGAGCACGACATCCTGACCAACTGCCGGGCCTATCCGCGCGATGAGGCGCCGGCGGCGTACAAGGATTTCGACGCCGTGCTCGACTCGGTGAAGAAGGCGGGCCTCGCCTCGGAAGTCGCCCGTCTCGCGGCCCGCTTCGTGATCAAGGACGCTTCGGCGGCCGACGATTGAGGATGGAGGGGAGGAGTCACATGCCCAGGATGCTGCACATCGACGGTTCGCGCGGGGAGGGCGGAGGGCAGGTCCTCCGCACCTCCCTGGCGCTCTCCATGATCACCAACACCCCGGTGCGCATCGGTGACATCCGCGCCCGGCGCGCCCGGCCGGGGCTGATGCGCCAGCACCTGACCGCCGTCCAGGCGGCGGCCCGCATCAGCCGGGCGCGGGTGGAAGGGGACGCGATCGGCTCGCGGGAGATCACCTTCACCCCGTCCACCGTCACGCCGGGCGATCACCACTTCGCGATCGGCACCGCCGGCTCGACGACGCTCCTCCTGCAGACCGTCCTGCCGGCCCTGATGCTGGCCGGGGGTCCGTCCCGGCTGATCCTCGAAGGGGGAACCCACAACCCGATGGCGCCGCCGTTCGAGTTCCTCACCCGCGCCTTCCTCCCCCTCCTCACCCGCATGGGCGTCACCGTCGAGGCGACCCTGGAGAGGGCCGGCTTCTACCCGGCGGGGGGTGGCCGCCTGGTGGTGACCGTGACGCCCACGCAGGAGCTGCGCGGCTTCGACCTTCTGGAGCGGGGAGAGATCCGCGCCCGCCGCGGCGCCGTCCTCCTCGCGAACCTCCCCGGCCACATCGCCGACCGCGAGGTGAAGAAGCTCGTCGAGCTGACCGGCTGGGACGCGGCCTGCTTCGAGATCCGCAAGCTCGATTCCGCCGGCCCGGGCAACGCCGTGATCCTGGAGCTGGAGAGCGACCACCTCACCGAAGTCTTCACCGCCTTCGGAGAAACCGGAACCTCCGCCGAGAAAGTCGCCGAGCTCGCCGTCAAAGACCTGCGCCGCCACCTCGCCGCCGGAGTCCCCGTCGGCGAGCACCTGGCCGACCAGCT
>DIHE01000068.1:74869-75033 GCA_002420005.1 Holophagales bacterium UBA5704
CACCTGGCCGACCAGCTTCTGCTGCCGCTGGCCCTCGCGGGGTCGGGGTCCTACCGGACGCTCCCCCTGAGCCTGCATGCGACGACGCAGATCGAGCTGATTCCGGAGTTTCTGGATGTGCGGATTGCGGTCGAGGCGGAGGAGGGGGGGCGGGTTTGCCGGGT
>DIHE01000200.1:0-333 GCA_002420005.1 Holophagales bacterium UBA5704
CCCCCCAGCCCCCCAACCCGGCCACCTCCTGACCGGCCCCCTCTTCAACGAACCCATGCGGGTCGAAACCGTCCAACCCAACGGCCCCGCAAGCTGGGTGGTCGGCCTGGTCGGCACCCAGACCGAACGCTACCGCAAAGTCACTCTCAGCGCCAACGACCTCGATCGCCTCACCATCCTCGACGCCCGCCACTCCTACGACGGCGACGGCCGCCTCCTCCGGCTCGGCCTCCAGGCCTATGCCCTCGGCATCGCCTACGAGTTCGACCCCTACTTCGGCCTCTCGATCTCCCGCGTGGACCCCCTCCCGCACCAGCTCGAAGCCGTCTACGA
>DIHE01000200.1:539-18169 GCA_002420005.1 Holophagales bacterium UBA5704
AGCTCGAAGCCGTCTACGACTACCTGCTCAAGCTTGCCCGCGTCCGCTTCCTCCTCGCCGACGACGCCGGAGCCGGCAAGACCATCATGTCCGGCCTCCTCATCCGCGAGCTCGAGCTCCGCGGCCTCGCCGAGCGTATCCTCATCGTCTGCCCGGCCAACCTCGCCTTCCAATGGCAGCGTGAGCTCAAAGAGAAGTTCGACGCCCAGTTCCTCGTCCTCAAGGGCCAGGACCTCCGAGACCAATTCGGCGTCAACCAGTGGCTGGAGCGCAACCGCGTCATCACCTCGCTCGATCTCGCCAAACGCCAGGAGATCCTTCCCGGCCTCCGCCAGGTCCACTGGGACCTCGTCATCGTTGACGAGGCCCACCGCATGTCCGCGACCGACGAGTCCCACAAGAGTATGCGCTACCGCCTTGGCGAGCTGCTACGCGACTCGTCCGACCACATCCTCCTGCTCACCGCCACCCCGCACCGGGGCGACCCCGAGAACTTCAGCCTCTTCCTGCAGCTCCTCGACGCCGATGTCTACGCCGACGTGCGCTCCATCCGCGAAGCCATGAGCCGACGCCGCGCACCCTTCTTCCTGCGGCGCACCAAAGAGGCCATGGTCTACTTCCCGGAAAGGGGAGCCGACGGCACCTGGAATGCCGAGCCGATCTTCACCAAGCGCATCCCGCACACCGTCGACTTCCAGATCGACGGCCCCGAGCTCGACCTCTACCGCGACGTCACCCGCTTCGTGAAGCGCGAGAGCGCCCGCGCCGCCGCCCAGGATGACGACCCGCGCTCCCGCGCCATCGGCTTCCTGATGTCCCTCTATCAGCGGCGTCTCGCCTCCAGCACCTACGCCATGCGCCGCTCCCTGGAGAACCGGGCTCGCCGCCTCCAGGAAGGGCTCAAGCGCGCCCAGGACCTCTCCCGCCAGGCGCCGCCGGACCTCCCCGGCCCCGAGGAGCTGGAGGAGATGGAGGAGAGCGAGCGCGATCGGCTCGAAGCCCTCCTCGAAGCCGTCACCCTGGCGGGCAGCGCCGAACAGATGCACCAGGAAGTGGGGGAGCTGCAACGCCTCGCCACCCAGGCCCAGGCCGTCGAGGCCGCCGGCGCCGAGGCCAAGCTCTCGAAGCTCGAAGTCCTCCTCCGGAAGGAAGGTTTCTTCGACCGCCCGGACCAACGCCTGCTCCTCTTCACCGAGTTCCGGGACACCCTCGATCACCTGGTGACCACCCTGAAGTCCTGGGGATTCCGCGTCGGCTGTATCCACGGCGGCATGAAGGCGGGCTCGCGCGACGAGCCTCGGACGCGACTCCACGCCGAACAGCAGTTCCGGGACGGCGAGATCCAGATCCTCGTTGCCACCGAGGCGGCCGGCGAGGGGATCAACCTCCAGGTCTGCAACATCCTCTTCAACTATGATATCCCCTGGAACCCGAACCGCCTGGAACAACGGATGGGCCGCATCCACCGCTACGGCCAGCGTAAGGACTGCCTGATCTTCAACTTCGTCGCCACCAACACCATCGAAGGCCGCGTCCTCCAGAGGCTGCACGAGAAGCTCCAGGAGATCCGCGACGCCCTCGACGATGACGCGGTTTTCAACGTCGTCGGCGAAGTCCTGCCCGCCGCCCACGTCGAGCGCGTCCTGCGCGACTACTACGCCGGCCGGCTCGGTGATGCCGACCTCGAGGACCGCCTGCTCCGCAATGTGGACGAGGCCCAGTTCCGCGCCATCTGCCAGAACGCCCTCGAAGGGCTGGCGAGCAAGAAGCTCAACCTGGAGATGCTGATCGAGCGGCGCGCCCGGGCGCAGGAAAGGCGCGTTGTGCCGGAGACCATCGCGCGCTTCCTCGGCGAGGCGGCCGAGCTGGTGCCGCTTCCGCTCAAGGTCATCCCGAGCCTCCCGCATACCTTCGAGCCGGCCCGAGTTCCTCCGGTCCTCCGCCGCTACGAAAAGGACCCGGACTGGAAGCTCCCATCCCTCGCGGATCGGTACCCCCGCTGCTCAACCGACCGCGAGACCGCGGAGGCGAACGGTCTGGAGTGGGTCACTCCCGGTCATCCTCTCTTCGAGGCCATCCGGCGTCACACCCATCTCCGGGCGCTGGACGTCCTCGGCCAGGGTGCCGCCTTCCACTCGCTGCAGCACGAGCACCCGGCGCGCATCGACTTCTACCGCGCGCGTGTCGTCGACGGGCTCGGCCAGGTGATCCACGAGCGGCTCTTCGCCCTGGAGATCGCCGACGGCCAGGAGCCTCAGCTCCGGGAGCCCGGGCTGCTCGGCGACTTCACTCCGGCAGATCAACCGCCCGCCGAGTTGCCGGCGGTCGCGAGCCTCCCGGAAGCGACGGCTTGGCTCCACGACCACGCATTGGCACCGTTCCTTGCCGAGACCCGAGACCAGCGCCTCACCGAGGTGGAGCAGATCTCTCTGCATGTGGAGCTCTCGCTCACAGAGCTTCTCCAGAAGGCGGATGAGGAGATCGGCCGGGCCGCTGCCGAGGTGGAGGAGAAGACTCCCGGGTCCGAAGGACGGTTGGCCCAGGCAGAGACGCGCCACGCCGAGCTGTTCGCCCGCCGTGAGCGCCGCAGGACTGATCTCGACCGCCAACGCGCCGTCACGCTCCAGGGCGTGGAGCGGCTCGCGAGTGTCCTTGCCCTGCCGCACCCGGCCCGCGACGCCCCGGAGGTGCGGCGGCTCCAGCCGAACTTCGAGACCGAGGCCATCGCGATGCGTGTGGCGATGGAGCACGAGCAGGCGCAAGGCCGCCAGGTCGAGGATGTCTCGGAGCGGAATCTGGGCTACGACATCACGAGCCTCGATCTCACCTCTGGTGACTTGCGCCTCATTGAGGTGAAGGGGCTCGGCGCCGCCGGCGGGACCGTCCTGCTCACGCCCAACGAGCGGCGCGCCGCCGAGGACCGGCCCGACTGTTTCTGGCTCTACGTCGTCACCGACTGTGATACGACTCCGCGGCTCCGGGAGCCGATCTGCGACCCCGCGCGGCTTGAATGGCAGGAAGTGAAGAAGGTGGCACACTATTATCTGAGCGTCGATGTAATGGAGAGGTCGAGCGGCGAGTGCCCGTAGGTGCCCTCTCTTTCCTGTGGCAGTGGAAACTGAAGACCGACACTGGGAAGGATTCAGGTAAGAACAGCATGATCCCAAAGAATTGCAAGCGCCTGGCCGAGGTCGATTTTCCGATCGCCGAAGTTTCGAAGCACGCGGCGCGGGAGAAATCCATCCGCTATGGCCACCCGAGCACGCTGCACCTCTGGTGGGCAAGACGGCCCCTCGCATCGAGCCGGGCGATGCTGCTCGGACTCCTCTGGCCGGACCCGTGCGAGCCCCTGTGTCCGGAAGAGTTCAAAAGGGCGGCCCGCGAGCTACTGCCGACGGTACAGGGTACTGTGGGGCCGACAGATGAGGATCTCCGCAAAGCGTTGCTTCGGTTCATCGGCGACTTTGCGAACTGGGATCGCGCTACGACCGCAAGCTACCTCGATGTGAGCCGAGCGCTCGTAAAGGCCGCTCATGGAGCCGAGCCGCCGCTCGTAGTTGACCCGTTTTCCGGGGGCGGCTCGATACCGCTTGAAGCTCAGCGCCTCGGCGGCGAAACTTTCGCGAGCGATCTGAATCCCGTCTCCTGTCTGATTCTGAAGGTAATGCTCGAGGACATTCCACGCTCCGGGCCGAAGTTCGCTGATGAGCTTCGCCGTGTCGGCTCGAAGATCAAGCAGAAGGTAGAGATGGAATTGACTGACCTCTATCCAAAGGATCCGGATGGTGCGTTGCCGATAGCCTATCTCTGGGCGCGGACCGTGCGCTGTGAGTCGCCAAATTGTGACGCAGAAATACCGCTCGTGCGGTCGTTCTGGTTGTCGAAAAAAGCGAACCGAAGGCGAGCGCTCAAACCGCGGGTTTCACAGCTTGGCGGCGCAGCCATCCAAGTCAATTTCGATGTGGTCGAGCCGAAGTCCGACAAGGACATTACCTCTGGCACTGTTAGAAATGCAAAGGCCACATGTCTTGCCTGCGGTGCAGTTCTGCCTCCGGAACGCGTTCGTGCGCAACTCTTGGCTCAGCGGGGCGGAGCAGACTGCGCCTTTGATGCCAGAGGCCACCGCATCGGCGGGGCACGATTACTGGCTGTCGTGACTCAACATCAGGACCACGAGGGCCGACACTACCGTCGACCGACAGAGCGGGACTATGCGGCTGTCCGCAAAGCTCATGACTGCCTTGAGGAAATCCTCGCCGACTGGTCGCGCTCTGGTCAGAAGGGCCTCTGTCCTGTGCCAGATGAGCCGACGCCCCAGGACGGCTCCGGAAGTGTCGGGGGCGGGTTTCGTACCAGGAAGTACGGCATCCATCGCTTCGGGGATTTCTTTACCTGCAGGCAGAAGCTGGTCTTGGTGCTGTTGATCCGCGCAGTTCGCTCAATCGAGACAGATGAATCAGCTCGACGTATTGCGGGGCTTGCTCTAAGCCGGTTGACAGACATCTATAACGCATTTGGGGTCTGGGAGACAACTAAAACACAGGTCCGAAACCTATTCTCGCGACAGGCCATTGGCATGCGCTGGGATTTTGCTGAGGCGAACGCATCCGCCGAGCAAGCCGGTGATTATCTT
This sequence comes from Holophagales bacterium UBA5704, assembly GCA_002420005.1. Classification (GTDB taxonomy): domain Bacteria; phylum Acidobacteriota; class Thermoanaerobaculia; order Multivoradales; family UBA5704; genus UBA5704. The sequence goes on from DIHE01000200.1 coordinate 5,173, forward strand.
GTCACCTTGGAAACCATGTGTCGTGTTGTCGAGCGCTTAGCCTCATTGGATGCCACTGCTCAGGTTGAGGCGGCAGACGCTACTCAACATCCACTTCCTGATGAGACGGCCGATATCTGGTTTACCGATCCGCCATACTATGATTCGGTTCCATATGCAGACCTATCTGACTTTTTTTATGTTTGGCTTAAGCGTGCACTGTCCGGCTATCCAGTTTTTAAAAATCACAGAGATAATTTGCTCACTCCCAAGGCCGAAGAGGCTGTTCGCGACGAACAGATTCACCTCGATGGTCGTCCGAAGAAAACGGCTGAGTGGTACGAGAAAAAGATGCATCAAGCTTTTATGGAGGGACGGCGAGTTCTCAAGCCCGACGGTATTGGCTCGGTTGTCTTCGCACATAAAACGACGGAAGGTTGGGAATCTCTCCTCTCGGGAATTATCCGTGGTGGCTGGACCATAACGGGCTCCTGGCCTATCGTTACGGAAATGGCCACCCGCCTACGCGCTCGTGAATCCGCTGCCTTGGCCACGAGCGTCCACCTCGTCTGCCGGCCGCGCTCTGATGAAGCGCCAATAGGCGACTGGGCCGCTGTTCTACGAGATCTACCCATCCATGTGGGTGACTGGATGGAGAGGTTACAGGCCGAAGGCATCCGAGGCGCCGATCTGGTCTTTGCATGTATCGGTCCGGCTCTTGAGATCTTCAGCCGTTATTCAAAAGTCGAGGCTGCTGATGGTCGTGGCATAGCTCTCGCTGAGTATCTCGAGAAGGTTTGGGAAGCAGTGGGCCGGAGCGCCCTCGGGCAAGTGCTTGGAACAGCAGAGGCTCGCGCTCGTAATGGCGCTGCTGGCGCCGTCGAGGAGGACGCGCGTCTGACGGCCCTCTTTCTCTGGACGCTCCAGAGCACAACCGGCGAGGACGCGAACGTCGCAAGCGAAGAGGACGAAGAGGAGGAGCCGACCGACGACGAAGACGAGGAGAGTTCCCCTCGGGGAACGGCGAAGGGCTACACGCTCGTCTACGACGTCGTCCGGCGGTTCGCGCAACCCCTTGGCATCGACCTTCCAAAGTGGGACCGCCGCGTCATCGAGATCAAGAAGGGCGTCGTGCATCTCCTGCCGATCGCCGAACGCGCGAAGCAGCTCTTCGGTGAGGAAGGCGCCCAGGCTGTGGCAATGCGTCTCGAGAGCCACGCGACCGCCCGAGACCCGTTCCAGGGCCTCCTGTTTCCCGAGATGCAGCCCGGCGCTGGATCAAGCCGAGGCCCGGCCAGGGCCCGTGGGGGGCGAGCCGGCGCCGAGGTTTCGGAAGAGAGCCTCCAGGCAGCTCCTGAGGCGACGACCCTCGACCGTGTCCACGTGGCGATGCTCCTGCAGGCCGGGGGCCGCTCCAACGCGCTCCGTGCCCTCCTCTCCTCCGAGCAGGAGCTCGGCCCCGACTTCCTGCGCCTCGCCAACGCCCTCTCGGCCCTCTACCCGAAAGGAAGCGAGGAGAAGCGCCTCCTGGACGCCATGCTCCTCGCAGTGCCGAGATAGCGGCATGGGCACTGCCACGTCTCCCCGCGCCGTCTGGCAGATTTCGGGCGGCCCGGCCTCTCGGTCCTACGCCGATGTTTTCTGGAAGCATGGCGTTGCGCTGATCGGCCCCGGGGATGCCGGCCCGTGGTCGCAGCAGCGTGCCGCCGAGGTGCCGGAGGATGGCTTCGTGCGGCGCTTCGCGACTGTGGTGGGAGTGGGGGATGTAGTCCTCCTGCGCACGGCGATCGACACCATTTCCGCAGTTGGCCTTGTGGCGAGCGAGTACATGTACCTGACCACTTTCGATGAGGTGAATGGCTGGGACCTCCAGCATGCCCGGCGCGTGCGCTGGTGCCGACTCCCCCAGGAGCACAAATTCGCGACGCGGATATTCGGCGCCAATCCTCCACGCTGCTCACAGGTGTCGACTCCAGAGGTCCTGGACTTCGCGATACGTTTCGTCAACTCGCCTCCAACGAGTTGGCAGACGGCGCCTCTCCCGGCGCTCCCGACCGAGGAGCCGCCGCTCGATGAGGTGCCCGCTGCCTTGCAGGGGCTCGTGGCCCTGGCCGCCGATCTCGTTCCGTTGCTCCTGGATCGGCAGGCCTTTGGCGAGCTTCCGTGCGAGGCCGAGCTGGTCGCCCACTTCGTCGTTCCGTTCCTTCGTGCGCTCGGCTGGCCGCTGGAGCACATTGCCATTCAGTGGCGCAATATCGATGTCGCCGTGTTTCGGGCGTTGCCCCGGACACCGGAGAATTGCCATCTCGTGATCGAAGCGAAGCGCCTGGGCGCCGGCGTGGAAGGGGCGCTCGAGCAGGCCAAAGGCTATGTGGCGACGCTTGGCCTTCACCGCGACGTTATCGTTACCGACGGAATTCGGTACAGAATGTATGCCGGGGATCGATTCGAGCCCGTGGCTTACGCCAACCTGGCGCGGCTCAAGAGGCCGGCCACAGAGCTTTTTGCCCGCATGCAGAGACCGTAGGAGGTTTTTTCATGGAGCCTTGGTACAAGGTCGCGACGCCACGCAAGGAGGTCCGGGAGGGCCGTTCCTTCAACCCGGACGAGTTCGCCATCGCACTGGAGCAGGTCGTGGCCGGTACGGCGCCGGAGGACTATCGAGACCCGGATCACTTCTTCGCCCGCAACTGCTTCACACGGGCACTGCGCGACCACTCCGGCATGGTTCTGCGCCGGTTGTCGGGCAAGACCGACAACACCGCGCCGGTCCTGACGCTGATCACCCAGTTCGGCGGCGGCAAGACGCACACGCTGACCACCCTCTACCACCTCGCGCGAACCGGGGAAGCGTCGACCCGGTTTCCTGGTGTGGCGGACCTCGTTCAGGAAGCGGGCCTCTCCGCCGTCCCGCAAGCCCGAGTGGCCGTCTTTGTGGGCAACGCCTGGGACCCGCAGGCCGGCCGCGAGACTCCGTGGATCGACATCGCCCGCCAGCTCGCGGGCGAACAGGGCGTCGCGGAGCTCGGCCCGGCAGCCCGCACCACACCGCCCGGCACCGACGCTTTGTCCCGCGTCTTCCAGGCCGCGGGTGCTCCGGTTCTCCTCCTTTTCGACGAGGTGCTCAACTTCCTGAACCGCCACCGTGGAAGCGCCGATGCCTTCCATGCCTTCATCCAGAACCTGACCGTCGCAACCACCGGCACCACCCACGGCGCCACCGTGATCAGCCTGCCCCGCAGTCAGGTCGAGATGACCGATTGGGACATGGAGTGGCAGGACCGGATTTCGAAGGTCGTCCGCCGTGTCGCCAAAGACTTGATCGCCAACGACGAGGCCGAGATCAGCGAGGTCATCCGGCGGCGGCTCTTTCAGGACCTCGGGAGCGAGAAGACCAGGCGGAGCGTCGCGAAGGCCTTCGGCGACTGGTGCTTCGAACGGCGGGCACAGCTTCCCCCGGAGTGGACCGCCGTTGACACGGCTGCCACCGAGGCCAAGGCACGTGAGTTCCTCCAGCGCCGTTTCGAGGCCTGCTATCCCTTTCATCCGGCAACCCTCTCGGTCTTCCAGCGCAAATGGCAGGCCCTGCCGCAGTACCAGCAGACGCGCGGCACCCTGGCGATGCTCGCTCAGTGGATCTCCATCGCCGCGCAGGAGAGCTTCCGCAAGGCGCGCACTGAGCCGCTGATCACGCTCGGCTCCGCTCCCCTGGGCGAGCCCGGCTTCCGAAGCGTCGTCCTGGGCCAACTCGGCGAGTCGCGCCTCGTCGCCGCCATCGACGCCGATATCGCCGGCGAGCAGGCCCACGCCAGGTCCCTCGACGCCGACACCAAAGGGCCGCTCCGCGAAATCCACCGGCGCGTCGGCACCGCGATCCTCTTCGAATCCTCCGGCGGACAGACCGACAAAGTCGCCCACCTCCCGGACCTGCGCTTCGCCCTGGGTGAGCCCGAGGTGGATACCACCTCCGTCGACACCGCCGCCGCAGCCCTCGAAGACCGGTCCTACTTCATCCGCAGGGTCGGCACGGACGGCTTCCGCATCGGCTACCAGCCCACGATGAAGAAAGTGGTGAACGACCGGCGGGCATCGCTCGATGAGGAGACGGAGATCAAACCCGCCCTGCGCAAGCTGGTCGAGGACGAATTCCGGCGCGGCGCCAGCATCCCCCTGCAGGCCTTTCCGACCGACGGAACAGAGATCCAGGACAATCCCAGGCTCACCCTCCTGGTGGCCGCGCCCCACGTCGAATGGTCGGGCTCCGAGGCCCTGCGCACCCAGCTCGCCGAGTGGACCCGCTATCGTGGCAAGTCGCCCCGCCTCTATCCCGGCGCGCTCGTCTGGTGCCTCAAGAAGCCCGGCCGCGACCTCCGCGACAAGGTCGAGCAGTGGCTCGCCTGGAAGCGGGTAGCCCGCGAAGTCGCCGACGGCACTCTCGGTGGCGACTTCGACAAGAACGACCGCGCGGAGCTTCAGGTCAGGGTCAAAGACGCGGAGGAAGCCGCCAAGGAGAGGGTCTGGGGCGACTACAAGTTTGCTGTCATCGCCGACAGCCACGAACCGGACGGCCTCAAAGAGATCGACCTGGGCGCCGGCCACTCCTCGAGCGGGGAGACCCTCTGCGGGAGAGTCCTCAGCGCCCTCAAATCCGTCGCCCTCCTCAATGAGTCCATCGGCGCCGGCTACCTCGACCGCAACTGGCCACCGACCCTCAAAGAGGCCGGTGCCTGGCCCCTCACCAGCCTGCGTCAAAGCTTCCTCGACGGCTCCCTCACCCGGCTCATCGACCCCGACGCGATCCTCCGCGCCAAGATCGTCGAGTTCGTCACCCACGGAGACTTCGGCCTGGCCTCCGGCCGGAGAACCGACGGCACCTACGAGAGAGTCTGGTACCACGACCTGGTGGCCCCGGAAGAAGTCGCCTTCGAATCCGGCGTCTACCTCCTGAGAAAGGCGACCGCCGAGACCCTCCAGAGGGGGGGAGAGACCCCTCAGCCAGCCTCGGAGCCCGTCGTCCCCCAACCCAGCCCCGAGGCCCATCCATGGCCGGAGCCCCGCCCCGAGCCCCGTCCCGAGCCCCAGCCCGTCCTCCAGCCAAGGACCATCCACCTCACCGGAACCATCCCCCCCGAAGTCTGGAACCGTCTGGGAACCCGAATCCTCCCCAAGCTCCGCACCGGCACCGACCTCCGCGTCGGAGTCGACTTCTCCGTAACGATCAACGCCGACCTCGCCGAATCCCTGGTCGCCGACCTCCAACAGGCCCTCCACGAGCTGGGCTTGGCGGATGCAGTGCGAGTCGAGTGATTCAGAGCGGTTGTGCGCTGATCAGGAGCTCGCGTTGTGCTCTTAACGGCCGATCTCGCAACCGGGGCCGGCCCTCGCCGAGGCAAAACGTGCTTCAGTCTGGCCAGAAATCGTTTGAGTTGGCACAGGTGAGCCCGCGCGAGGTCAGCCCCCCCTGGACCATCCGGATTGTCTCGCCACGCTGTGCGCTGGGGATATCGGGTAAAAGCGGAAGAGTGCGGGTCCTTAACGCTTCACTTAGTGTAGTCAGCCGTCTCGGATTCCTGGATCTCGCAACTGCTCAGCTCTCCTCTGTCCAGGCGCCTCGCCCGATAAGGGTTCAGAGGTGTCATCGCCTGTCGGCTAAACGACAAGATGCATTCGACCTCATCTATTGCCCATAGTTTCTTGAGGAGCCTGTCTTGTTGTTCGCGGCTACATGAAAATCCCTGATATCCCGCGTGGAGCAGTTCACCCCAAACCTTCCCATCAAAACTGGAGAGCGACCAAAATCGGAGGTCCTCCTGCGGCACACAAAGTTGCCCGATGTCTTTAGGTATTACATCGCGATGGAGCGTCCTCAGCATACTCGTGAGGCGTTCCGCGGCTTGAAAGTTCTGTGCATTGCCCCGCACTGCCTCTGCAAGCTGGAAGTAAGTTTGTTGCCCCCCGACAGGGTTCCATGTTCCTGCCCTAGTACTTAAATTACCCTCAGAAAGTGACCGCGACCGACTCAGTCTTGCTTCGATATCGTATAGTCGGTAATCTTTTATGTTTTGGTAATCTGACGTGTCCAAGCTATTGGAGATCGTGTCGAGAAGAGTTTTCGCGCTTTCCAGCCGCCCCCTTTCCGAGAGCTTGGCAACGGCATCCAACTCATCGAGAGCATAGGCCTTACCTCCCCAGTATCTCCAGAAATGATAGCGCGCGCGCGCCAAAAAATAGACGTCAACGCCCAGGGTGGTCCAGATGGCGAGGCCTAGAATGATGAACCATCTGCCGGAACGCCCTTGGACCCAGCTCCGCGGCTTACGTAACTCGTTCAGCTCTTTCCAGGCCCCTTGCCGAGTGGCCAGCCATACTGTGCAGGCCAGATAGGCAATGCCTAGGCCGTCCCATCCCGCTTGGCGGCCAAGGAACAGGTAGAGATGTTTCTCTCCGCCAATCAGGCCTGGAAAGTGGGTGGCGACAATAGCCAAAATGCCAAGCACAATGAGACCCGATATTGCGCGAGGAGCCAGCTCGGCAAGCTTCTTGCGAATTGGATGACTTGCGTCTTTATCGCCCGTCTTCATTGAGTTCTCCGCTTAGCTTCCTGGCTGCAGGGCCGGCGAAAGGCGATTCTGGGAACTCCACGACGATCGTCCGCAGCTTCTGCCGCGCAGCCTCTGCGATGTTCTCGGCAGGGGCGCCAGCCTTGTTGTTCAATCTGACCAGCGCGATCTCCGCCCGAGCCTGCAAATAGAGCCAGGAAGCGAGGGCGTCCCGGCCCTTAGGCTGATGGTCCGCCAATAGAGACAAGGTCTCCGCTGGGAGACCACGCGTCAACAAGGCGGCACCCTGAAGGTACCGATTAAGCTCCTCATTGCGAAGAACTCGCGGGAGTCCCGCATATCGAGGCTCCAACTTCGGCAGAAGAAAGTCAGAGCGACCCATCGTACTTGACGGATCGATTGCCAAGATCAACCCCAAACTGCATTTAGACAAAGGTGTGCGGTAGACTTCCGCGCAGAATGCCTCATTCATCACCGCGAGGTCTGTGAGATCGACGCCTTCGTTGCTGACCCAGGAGCCTGTGCGCACTATTTCCATCGAAATCATGGAATATGTATCAAACAAGAGAAGAGCACGGCGGAAGCTGCCATTGTGAGCCAGCTCCACGGAGGGCTCAAGAAAGCACCTGCTGGCCATGCCCAGGAGTACCAGATGGCCTTGATCGGTAGTTCGCGCTGCGATGTTCTTCGCAAGTGCGATCACATCATCCTTTCCTCCTTTGATTGCAACATATAAAAAGAGGTCTGTCCATCCGTCGAAGCTCTTCTTTTGCAGAAGCTCTCCGACCCACTCCGTTGGAGGATCTCGCTTGATTGCGCTCACGATGCGAGAGTTTCGGGTACCAAATTCCAGTGTGGAGTACCGTCCCAGGTAGGTATTTGTCTGAAGCTCCAGCTCAGGGCTGGGGGCTTCTAAATCTGGGACCTGAAGATCCAGTGGATCTCGGCCGTGCCATCGGCGGTTCTGGCCTCTGTAGGCCTGCACAAGAAGGCCCCCGGCTATGTGCAGCAACACGACAAGAAAGAGGCTCCCTGCCGCAAACCTAGCTTGTCTACGAACGGGCAAAGGCTTAAGGGATGCGTGCATGGCTCTGGCGCTCTCGTTTTTCCAGAAACCCCAATCCGAGCCCCTTATGTGCCACATCTAGAAGCTCTGGGGGAAGAGGCTCGGTTGCGGCCAGCGAAAGCATGACCGCTGAAAACGCGGTGTTAGCACGGTACTTCGTATCCCCAACCATGTGAACGCTCGCCTTGGTTGCCTCAAGGTGCTCATCTATGCTCTGAGAGGAGAGGCTCAAGACTACGAATATAGACTCGAGGGCTGCTACCTCTGAAAGGTGAAGCAGCTTGGCGTCGTAGCGTTGATAGGCGCGGGAGTCAAACGGGCACCGCTCGATACAGCCCTTGGAAGACAGCCATTGAGTTGCCTGCTGATGACAGTCTCCGACCCAGTTCCAGTAGGTTGAGCGCCCGAAGGACCCGAGCTGGGTAATTCTCTTTCCCGTGAGGCCTGCTATTCCGAGTGCAAGAAGAATTAGGCCTCCAAAAAAATGATTTGAGTAAAAGAGGCCTACGGCATGAGCGAGTGCGATCACCGATAAGATCAGAAGGACTTCCGACCTGGCGCCCCACGACCCGGCTGGCGCCGCCGGGATCTCAGGTTCATGGGGAGCCTCATCGATTGCCGGCTGCTCGGCGTCACCGAGGGAGCTGATGCCCACTGTTGAAGTTTCGCCAAACACTGTTCACCCTCCTTGGGCAAGGACCTCTGTCGGGCCAGAGTTAGTACCCGACGAATTGGGGAACTGCGGACTTTCATATCATACCCTAGTACGAGGCTCAACTCCAGGCTCCGGTCAACCGGTCGACGGTCGAACCATCGATCACGCCTCTACCACCGATGTGCCGGCCATCAGCGGATCGCGCAGTGAACTCCCCAGTCTCCCCTCCATTTTTCCCGCTCCCGGGCGGGCGTGAGTGCGGGCGTGTGGGATTAGGTTCAGGGGGCAACGGTCCCCGGCGTGCTTGGTTTGGGTCCCTGTCGTCCTATCCTTGTTGTCCCTGCCCTCCCTTGCGCTCTTGGTTTTGCCCTTCCGGGTTCGTCCGCCAAGCTACCGCGGCCGGCCAGCCTCCCGCCATCCACCATTCACGCAGGGCCGTGGTCCGCGAAGCCCCTGCGCGCGCCGGCCCCGCCACGGCGCCCATCCAGGCGGCCAAGCGACCCTCACCGACTTCCTCACCCCCCTGCGCACCGATCCCCGTCCAAGCTCCGCTCACCCACATCGCCCCACCGCCCAAGGGTCGTTCGCCACTTCACCAGCAGCCGTCAGTTCTTCACCTCTCCCGGTAGGGAAGTGCGTGTGGGAGAGGGGCCAGGGGTGAGGGTCTTTTTTCCTTGACTTCCGCCCCGGGAGAGCAGGTGCCAGCCGTTTCGCGAGCGCGCCACCGCCATTCCCGTCAACTCGCGCCACACCCACCCCGTGATCCGTCCTATCCGCCTGATCCGTCCGGGAAGACACCACGCCTTTCGGCTTCCCCCCAGGTCAATACCCGGCGCAACTCCTTCGTGCCTCGTTTCGGTAGGCGAAGACATCAGGAGTCCCGTTGTGATCGCCCACCACCAAGTCAGAGCCCCAGTGGCTGAACGCAACCACGCACCCATTACCACTGATCAACGGATCTCCATTCATGTCGCTGGCCGCCTGCAGCGGCGAAGCCAGGCTCGGGCTGATCAGGACGTTGGCGCCGGCTCGGCGGTCGTAGAGGAACACCCCAAGATTTGGCCGGGGGGCCTGGCCGGCCATCAAGGGAACGGTTGCCCAGAAGGCGACCAGGGAGCCATCCAGGCTCATTGACGAGAAAACGGACGAACCCGGCGCCGCAGCGATGGCCGGGGCGCCGGGCTGGTGGCTGACGAGACGCACAGTCCCGGTCACCCGATCGCGCAGGAACACGTCCCAGGTGTCTTCTGCGTCCACCTGGCCGGGCACCACGTCGGCTGCCGGACTGGTGAAGGCGATCCAGCGGCCGTCGAGGCTGATCCCCGGATCGTAGACGCTGCCCGTGCCCTGAGTGGGGCGGCCCGCCGGGTGACTGATCAGCTCCAGCTCTCCGCGGTCGCGGTCGAACAGGAAGACATCGTTCCAGCGGGAGACACTGTTCTGCCCCTCGACCAGATTGGTTGCATCGCTGGAGAAGACCACCCAGCGGCCGTCGCCGCTGAGTGCCAAGGGCAGCCCCTGGCCGTTGTTTGGCACGGGCTTGTCCCCCGCTGTGGCGACTGTGCCGGCGGCCCGGCTCAGCAACCGCGTCGTGCCGTCCGCCATGCTGTGGAGGAAGAGGTCCCCTCCGCCGTTCGTGTCGATCTGGCCAGCCACCAGGTCGGTCGCATCGCTCCGGAAACCGAGCCAGACTCCGTCGGCACTGATCGCTAGCGGCTGCGACGCGCCGTTGGCCGTGGTCCTCGGCGAGCCGGCGGCGTGACTCACCAGGGAGAGGGTTCCCGTTTCCCGTTCGTAGACGCACAGGTCTTCCCGGCTATTGGTGTCAGCCACCCTCCCGATCAGGTTGGTGGCCAGGCACGGGAACGCGGCTCGGGAGCCATCCCGGCTGAGCAGCGGCCAGCCGCACTCTCCGTTGCCGGTCGTGGTTGGCGCACCTGCGGCGTGGCTGAGCAACGTGGTCCGCCCGGTTCCCCGGTCGAAGAGGAAGACATCGAACCCGCCGTTCAGGTCTGTCTGGCCGCGCACCAGATCGGTCGCAGCGCTCTGGAAAGAGACCCAGCGGCCGTTGTCGCTCACCATGGCCCTCCAGGACGTTCCGTTTCCGGTTCGGGTGGCCGAACCCGCGGCGTGGCTGACCAGAATGGTCCTCTCGGTCAGGCGGTCGTGGAGGAATACGTCGAAGTCGTCATTGCCGTCCTTCTGCCCCGGTACCAGGTTCACCGCATCGCTGATGAAAGCCACCCATCGGCCGTCGGCGCTGACCGAGGGGGTCTGGAGCGACACGAAGCTCTCGCCGCCCGCAGTGAGTGATGGCTCACCGGTTCGAACCGAGGCGACCGTGTTGGTGCCGGTGGCGGCTTCATGAAGATAGATGTCGAAGTACCCATTGGTGTCAACCACCGTGGTCTGCAGGTCGGAGGCGTCACCGTGGAAGGCGATCCAGGCGCCGTCGGCGCTGAGCGCGGGCCCTGTGGAGACGGAGTTTCCTGCCGCAGGCGCATCGATCCTCTGGCTGATCAGAGAGGTCGCACCGGTTGACCTCTCGTAGAGAAACACGTCGAAAGTCCGGTTGGAGTCGCTCACGTCCGCCACGAGATCGCTCGAAGAGCTGGCAAACGCGAGGCGAGAGCCGTCCTCGTCGAGCGAGACTGCGACAGAGACCCCGTCGCCAGCCGTGAAAGGAGAGTCGGGAGTGTGGCTCACCAGGGTGATCGCGCCCGTGGCGCGCTCGTAGAGGAAGACATCGAAGTCCTCTCCGGGATCGCTCTGTCCGGCGACCAGGTTGGTTCCGGTGCTGGCGAAGGCGATCCAGCCGCCATCGCCGCTGATGGCGGGCGCATCCTCGGGGCTGGTCCCATTGGCTGCCACGATCGCCGAGGCGAAACCATGGCTGACGAGGACGTTCGCACCGGACTCCCGGTCATAGAGGAAGATCTGCGGGGAGGCACCGGTGAGGAGGCCCGGGACCAAGTCGGTTCCGGAGCTCCGATAGGTGACCCATCGGCCGTCGCCGCTGATCCGGGGATCGCCTGCGCTGCCGCTGCTCGCTGCGCTGCCGGACCCGGCGGCATGAGTGACCAGAACGTTCGCCCCTGTGAGCCGGTCGTGAAGAATCACTTGGTGCTGGCTCCCTCCTCCGGTCTGGTCTGCCACCAGCTCGCCGGAGTTGCTCAGATAGACAATCCAGCGGCCGTCGTCGCTGAGCTGGGGATCCAAGGAGTAGCCTTCAGCCACAAAGAGCGGTGAGCCGCTGGTGTGGCTGACGATTGCGATACCTCCCGTCGCCACCTCGAACACGAAGACCCCCGACCCGGCGGGGCCCGTCTGGCCGGCGACCAGGTTGCCGGCCTGGCTCGCGAAAGCCACGAAACGGCCATCGCGGCTGATCGCCGGTGACCACGGGGAGCCGCCGTTTCCGGCTGTGACCGCCGACGCGCTGGTATGACTCACCAAGCGGATCGAGCCCGCGACCCGGTCATAGAGGAATACATCTACGAAGGCTGTTCCGCCGGCATCAATCTGGCCAGGCACGAGATCGCCGGCTTGGCTCAAGAACGCGACAAACCGGCCGTCCCCGCTGAGCATGGGGGATCGCGAATCACCATTGCCGGTCGCCTCCGGGTGAATGGCGGAGCGGCTGACGAGAGTGAGAGTCGCGGTGATCCGGTCGTACAGGTAGACGTCCGCCGAGTGATTCGTGTCCGTCACGTCGGGGAGCAGGGTGGTCGCCCAGCTCTCGAACACGACATAGCGGCCATCGTCGCTCACGGCGCCGCGGCGCTCGATCAGGCTCTGCTCGTCCGGGGTCCCGGAGATCAGGTCGGGCGCCGCTTTCGAGATCAGCTCGACCGATCCGGCGGCGACATGGCCCGCAAGAGCCAATCCCACCAAGAAAAGGAACAGGGAGAGGGAGACGCGAAAGGGTGAACGGACGGGAACGTGGCGCCGGAGCATGAGACCTCCTCGCGGCCGGAAGAGGGCGTGGCCAGCTCTTTTCAATATCCTTCAAAGAGAAGGCGTTGCCGCCACGCCACCGGGTAGCCACCCGCCGCCTCCCGGGGCAGCTCCCGCCACGGCCGTCGATCCTCCCGCCATCCAGCGATCCAGGTAGGGCCGTGGCCCGCGAAGCGACGCGGCCAAGCCGGCCCCGCCGCGAGCCCCATTCCAGGCGGCCAAGCGACCCGCACCGACTTTCTCACCCCCCTGCGCACCGTCTCCATCCCGCGCTCCGTTCACCCCCATCGCTCCACCGCCCAAAACCATTCATCGGCTCACCCGCTTACTCCTCGCTTTCCATTCCGAGGGAGGTGGTGCCCCTCTCCCGGGGCCGGGCGGCCGGGAGATGGGAGAGGGGTTGGGGGTGAGGACTCCGCGCGATACCCTGCCGCCCGCCACGCAGAAAGCGAGCATTTCGGGGCCGAAGAGAAGGCCCTTCGTCCTTGACTTCCGCCCCATTTTCCCCATACTTTCACCGTACCAACCCCCCGGGCCTGGAGCGTATCCACCCCCGGAAAAACAAAACGGGCCCGAATGAGTTCGCACCTCATCCGAGCCCCAGGCACGCAAAGGAAAGAGCCCAATGCGCACCCACCCCGATGGTAGCACCACGTCCAACTCGCGCGTCTCGACCAACGCCTTCACCGCCGAGTACCTGGAGCTCCTCGCAAACCGCGACGAGCCGATCACCGGCGCCGAAGCGGACGCTGCCGGTCCCTGGCATCTCGAGCCCGACCC
>DIHE01000028.1:0-344 GCA_002420005.1 Holophagales bacterium UBA5704
TGGAGCGCGAGCTGCGCGAGGTGGCGCAGGACCCGCGCTTCCGCGAAGCGGTCGTCTGGCAGAACCGGCACGCGGCGGCCACCGGCCTCGCCTCCTTCTTGCGACGGCCGGCCGGCAGCGGCCGGGGCACCTCGCGCGACCGCGGGCACGTGCAGATGCTCACCTCCTATCTGCAGCGCTATTGCATCAAGAACGACACCATAGGCTTCTTCGGGCCGGTCGGCTGGGCCGAGCTCGGAGCCGGGGAGGGGAGGATCTCCGTCCGCCCGGGGCCGGAGATGATCGCGTCGCGGGACGTGTTTCTCGAAGGCTGGGCGATCGATGCGCTCGCCGACCGGCTGGCC
>DIHE01000028.1:568-31211 GCA_002420005.1 Holophagales bacterium UBA5704
CGCTCGCCGACCGGCTGGCCGAGGACGAGGCCATGCGCCCCTGGCTGGCACCGCTGCGCTCGCCGTTCATCCGCCGGGAGGGCACCGGCTACGTCCTCCCCAACGGGCAGAGGATCGAGCTGGGACCTCTCGGCAGTGCCCTCGTGGCGGCTTGCGACGGCACCAGATCGGCGCGCGTGCTGATGCGCGAGCTGGGTCCCGTCCCTCCCGACAAGGAACCCATCCTCTGGGGGATGTTGGCGCAGCTGCACCAGAACGGGCTGATCCGCTGGGGGTTCCAGATCCCCTTGTCTCCCGATCCGGAGCGCATCCTTCGCGAGCTGCTCTTGCAGATCGAGGACGAGCCGCTGCGCGAGCGGTCGGTCGCCGCGCTCGATCAGGTGGTGAGCGGCCGCGATGCGGTGGTCCGGGCCGCCGGGGACCCGGAGGCGCTGGAACGTGCGCTGGCCGGCCTGGAGCAGTCGTTCACGCAGGCGACCGAGAAGGCGGCGACCCGCGCCGGGGGCCAGATCTATGCCGGGCGCACGCTGGTCTATGAGGATTGCCGCCGCGATCTCGACCTGAAGATCGGCACCACCCTGTTCGAGGAGATCGCCCCGGCCCTCTCTCTGGTCCTCGCCGGCGCCCGCTGGTATTCGCATTTCGCCGCCCGGAAGAACCGTGAGCTGTTCGTGCAGGCCTATGAGGAGCTGCGCGAGCAGACCGGCTCCCCCCAGGTCGACGCGCTGGCCTTCACGCAGGTCTCTCTGAAGCGGGTGATCAGCAAGAAGAACAACGGCGAGATCCACCAGGAGCTGCGCTCGCGGTGGGAACGCGTGCTGGCGGTGCCCGAGGGAGAGCGGCGGGTCGCCTTCCGCAGTGAGGACCTGCGGCCGCTGGTGTTGCGCGAGTTCGCCGCACCGGGACCCGGCTGGCAGCGGGCGCGCCATCACAGCCCGGACCTGCTGATCGCCGCGCCGAGCGTCGAGGCGATCCGGCGGGGTGACTATCAGGTCGTGCTGGGCGAGATCCATGTGGTGATGAACACGCTCGACCGTCGCCTGTTCTTCTCTCAGCATCCGGACGAAGAGAAGTTGCGCGCCGCGTTGACGTCGGATCTGCCGGAGCCTTCGCTCGTCCCGGTCCTTCCCAAGGTATGGAACCGGGAGAAGGCCTCCTCCGATCTCGGCCTGTCGGCCCCGGCGGCCACCGGCCGCACGGACCTCGCCTTCCGTTCGCCGAAGGACTTCTACCTCGACTTCAGTCTCGATCCCGCCGGCCAGCCGGCTTCGCAGATGTTGCCGATGGCGGAGCTGGTGGCCGAGGCTTCCGAGGGGAGCGTGGTGATCGGGCCGCGCGGCGGGAGTCTGCGCTTCGACGTGATCGAGTTCTTTCAGCTTGTCATGCAGATTCAGGCGCTGGAGATCTTCCGCGTCGTCCCGGCCGGTGCCACCCATACGCCGCGGGTCACCATCGACCGCCTCGTGGTGGCCCGGGAGAGCTGGAGCTTCCCGGCCGGCACCCTCACCTTCGCCCAGGCGGCGACGGCGGAAGAGCGCTTCGTGGCGTTTCGGCGCTGGGCCGCAGAGCACGAGCTGCCGCGTTTCCTGTTCGTCAAAACGCCTCCGGAACAGAAACCGTACTACCTCGATCAGGAGAGCCCGTCGCTGGTGGAGATCTTCTGCAAGGCACTGCGCAAGTCCGCCGAGGAAAGCGCCGAGACGGCGATCGGGCTCTCCGAGATGCTCCCCGGCCACGGCGATCTCTGGCTCCCCGACGCCCAGGGCAACCTCTACTCCTGCGAGGTGCGGGTGGTGGCGGTCGATCACGAGCCGGTGACGTAGGCCGGCTGGGGTCGGCCATTCAGGGCCGATCTGCAGCGCGTCCGGTCCTGAAAGGTCCGGCGTCTGCAGGCCCTCACCCCCGCTCCACCCGCTGCTCCATCACCTCTTTGAGCAGCTCGCGCACCGTCCGTCCGTCGGGCGGCAGGGCGAGGTCCGGGGCGAGGTCGGCCAGGGGTTGGAGGACGAAACGGCGTTCACGCAGGCGGGGGTGGGGGAGGGTCAGCTCGGGGCGGTCGAGGACGAGGTCTCCCCAGAGAAGGAGGTCCACGTCGAGCGGCCGGGGGGCGTTGCGCGGCCCGGGCCGGCGGCCGGCGGCGTGCTCCAGGGCTTTGGCGACGGCGAGGAGGGCGTCGGGCGGCAGGACGGTCCTCCCGAGGACGGCGGTGTTCAGGTAATCGGGTTGCGGCGCGTCCGCGAGAGCGGCCGTCCGGTAGAAGGGGGCGGTGCGGAAGTCGTCCAGGACGCGGCCGAGCCGGCTCTGCGCCCACCGGAGGGTCGATGCGACCGGTCCCAGATTGCCGCCGAGGGCGAGCGCCACCAGGACCGGCTCGGGCACGCCTCACTCCTCGTCGTCGAAGTCCTCGTCCTCGTCCTCGTCGTCGTCGAGGGCCGCGCCGTCGAGATCCGCATCGGGAACGATCTCCTCGTCCAGATCGGCGAGCGGAACGTCCTCATCCACGTCGAGAGACTTGCTGATCTCCGCCTTGCGCCGCCGCCGCGAGGCCTGGCTGGCCGCCGGGGTCTCGCTGGTGGACACATCCTTTTGATTGGCGCCACACTTGGGGCAGAGCGCCTCGGGCTTGCCGAGGTCGTAGAACTTGGTTCCGCAGCTGTAGCACTCGTGTTTCGTTCCCAGCTTGAGCTCGGGCATGGCTTTACTCCAGTCGGACCATGGTGTCCGGAGGGCGGTGAAGCTAGCACCCACCCCACGGCGTGTCAACCGGCGGTCACCCTGATAGACTCAGGCGTTGCCGATGAGAGACGTGATGAGACGATCGATCTGTCCCCTGCTCCTCCTGATCCTGGTCCTGCCGGCGTCCACTGCAGCGGCTCCGGCGTTGCGCGATCCGCGCGCCGCCCCGGCCGCCGAGCGGCTGACCGTGCTCGTCGAGCGCGTCAAGGCGGAGCAGCAGAAGCTCAAGACCCTGGAGGCCCGGTTCACCCAGGCCCAGTCGAGCTCGCTGCTCGCCGCGCCCGAGAAGGCGACCGGCCATTTCTCCTATACGGCTCCCGACCGCGTGCGCTGGGAGTACGAGACGCCCAATCCGATCTCGGTGGTCATCCGCGGCGAGCAGATGACCACCTGGTACCGCGATCTGAAACGCGCCGAGCTGATCAAGATCGGCCGCTACTCCAACCAGGTGTTCAAGTACCTGGGGGCGAGCGGCAACATGCAGACACTGCTCGAGTACTTCGACGTGCGGCTCACCTCCAGCGTCAAGGGGCAGCCGTACAAGATGGAGCTGACGCCGCGCTTCCAACGCATCGCCAAGCGCCTCAAGTCGATGACCCTGTGGATCGACGACGCCTCCTTCCTGCCGGTGCACCTGCGCTACGTCGAGGCGGACGGCGATTCGACGGAGTACGTCTTCGAGAACCTCAAGAAGAACGGCGCCATCCCCGAAGACCGCTATGTGCTGAAGCTTCCCAAGGGGGTCGAGACGCGGGTGATCGACCTCGGGCGCGAGCAGCCGGCGCAGCCTTGAGACCCTTGTGCCGCTGACCTGGGAGGTCCTCGCGACCTGTGGCGCCGCGCGCCGCGGCCGGCTCACCACTCCGCACGGGGTGGTGGAGACGCCTGCGTTCATGCCGGTCGGCACCCTCGGTGCGGTCAAGGGAGTGCGCCCCGGCGAGCTGGCCGATGCGGGTGCCTCGATCATGCTGTCGAACCTCTACCACCTGGCGCTGCGCCCCGGAGTCGAGACGATCGAGCGGCTCGGCGGGCTGCATGCGCTGACCGGCTGGCCCGGCCCGATCCTCACCGACAGCGGCGGCTTCCAGGTGTTCAGCCTGTCCACCCTGCGCAAGGTGGACGAGGGAGGCGTGACCTTCCGCAGCCATCTGGACGGCTCGCCGCTGCGCTTCACCCCCGAGGGGGTGGTGGACCTGCAGGAGCGACTGGGGGTGGATGTCGCCATGGTGCTCGACGAGTGCCCGCCCTGGCCGATCGACGAGAAGGGGGCGGCGGAGTCCTGGCGGCGCACCCTGTCCTGGGCGCGGCGGGCGCGCGCCTCCTGGACCGGGAGGAGCGGCGGTGGCCTCTTCGGGATCGTGCAAGGCAGCGCCTTCCGCAGCCTGCGGGAACGGGCGGCGGCCGAGCTCTCCGAGATCGGCTTCGACGGCCATGCCATCGGTGGGGTGAGCGTCGGCGAGCCGGCGGCGGATCGCAAGGCGGTGGTGGAATGGACGGCGCCCCTCCTGCCGGCCGACCGGCCGCGGTACCTGATGGGCGTCGGGTATCCTGAGGACATCCTGCATGCCGTGACGCACGGGGTGGACCTGTTCGACTGCGTGCTGCCGGCGCGCAATGCCCGGCACGGCGTTCTGTTCGTCCGCTCCGGGGTTCTCAAGATCAAGAACGCGCAGTACCGGGAGGACCGCCGGCCGATCGATCCCGGGTGCGGCTGCCCGGCGTGCGCCGAGGGACCGCACCAGATCTCGCGCGCCTTCCTGCACCACCTGACCCGCGCCGGGGAGCTGACCGCGGCGGTCCTCGCGACGCTCCACAACCTGCGGTTTTACCTTGACTTCATGGCTTCGCTCCGGCAAGCTATCACGCTCGGTACGCTTTCGGACCCTCTCCCCTGGAGCCAAGGAGTTTTTGACGCGGGCCGTTCCCGTGAGGTCTTGCCGGCATGATGCTCAATGTATTCTGGAATACGCTCGCCCTGCAGGGCGGGTTTGGTAATTGGGGAGGGCTCGTCCTCCCTCTCGGCTTCTTGCTCATCTTCTACTTCATCGTCTGGGTGCCGGCGCGGCGCCGGCAGAAGGACTTCCAGACGATGGTGGAAGCGCTCAAGAAGGGGGATCGGATCGTCACGACGGGCGGCCTGTACGGCGAGATCGTGTCGGTCGACACCAGCACGGTGATCCTGAAGATCGCCGACAGCGTCAAGGTGAAGATCGCCAAGTCGGCGATCGGCTCCCTCGAAGGAGAGGGAGACAAAGGGGAAAACCGATGAACCGCAGCAGTGTGCTTTGGCGTGGGCTTCTGATTCTGGCCGTCCTGGTGATCTCGGTGGTGTTCGCCTATCCTCTGGACAAGAAGATCAACCTCGGCCTCGACCTCCAGGGAGGCATGCATCTGGTGCTCCAGGTGCACACCGAGGATGCGTTGCGCGCCGAGACCGACGGCGACATGGGGCTGCTCCTGCAGCAGGCCCAGAAGGACGGCGTCGCGGGCCTTGCCGGCCGGCGCGTCTCCGACTCCTCGTTCGAGATCACCGGCGTGACCGCCGAGACGCGCGACAAGGTCTCCGAGCTGTATGACAAGTACCTGCAAGGAGCCTGGGATGTGAACCTGACCACGGCGCAGGGAACGTTCACCATGAAGCCGCCGTACGTCACCCAGACCCGGCAGATGGCGGTCTCCCAGGCGAAGCAGACGATCTGGAACCGCATCGACCAGTTCGGCGTCGGCGAGATGGTGGTGCAGGAGGCCTCGGGGTCCCGGATCATCATCCAGCTCCCGGGCGTCGACGACCCGGAGCGGGTGCGCAACCTGATCAAGAACACGGCGTTCCTCGAGTTCCGCATCGTGCGCGGCGGCCCCTTCCCGACCCGCGAGGCGGCGCTCGCCGGCTACGGCAACCAGGTTCCGCCGGATCTCGAGATCCTTCCCCAGGACGAGCGCGACAAGGCCGATGCCACCAAAGTGCTGCAGACGTCCTACTGGGCGGTCGACAAGCAGCGCACGGTCACCGGGCGCGACCTGAAGACGGCGCGGCCGAGCCGCGGCCAGTTGAACGAGCCGATCGTCCAGTTCTCCCTGAACGCCGAAGGAGCGGAGAAGTTCGCCACCCTGACCGGCAGCAACATCGGCAAGCCGCTCGCCATCGTTCTCGACGGGCGGATCGTCTCGGCGCCGCGGATCAACGCGCGCATCCGGGACGAGGGCATCATCGAAGGCGGATTCACCGAGGAAAGCGCGAGCGACCTCTCGACCGTTCTGCGCTCGGGTGCCTTGCCGGCGTCCATCACCTACCTCGAAGAGCGCACCGTCGGCCCGTCCCTCGGCCGCGACTCGATCGAAAAGGGCATCCTCGCCGGCTTGATCGGCACCGCGCTGGTCGTCCTCTACATGCTGATCATCTACAACCTGAGCGGCCTGAACGCGGTCTTCGCGCTGGCTCTGAACATCGTCCTCCTGTTCGGCGGGCTTGCGGCGTGCAACGCGACGCTCACCCTGCCGGGCATCGCCGGCGTCATTCTCACCATCGGCATGGCCGTGGACGCCAACGTGCTCGTCTTCGAGCGCATCCGCGAGGAGATCCGCGCCGGGCGCACCGTCCGCTCGTCGGTCGAGCTCGGCTTCGAAAAGGCGTTGTCGTCGATCGTCGACGGCAACCTGACGACGCTGATCGCCGCCGCCTTCCTGTTCCAGTTCGGCACCGGCCCGATCAAAGGCTTTGCCGTCACCCTGTCCATCGGCCTTTTGGCCTCCATGTTCACCGCCGTCTTCGTCAGCCGCTGGATCTTCGATCTGGTCCTTTCCCGGGTCCGGATCCAGAAGCTGTCGATCTGAGCGCCGGGCGCCGCCTCGAAGGAGCACGCGATGGAGTTGCTGCGCGATACAAATTTTGACTTCATGAAGTACCGGAAGTTCTGGGTGGTCGTCTCCCTCCTCCTGGTGGGGGTCGGCATCTTCATGATCTTCTTTCACGGCAAGCTGAACATCGGCGTCGATTTCGCCGGCGGAACGCGGATCACGATGCAGTTTCGCGACAAGCCGGATCTCGACCGCCTGCGCTCCGTGCTCTCTTCGGTCGGCTTGGGCGACTCGGAGATCCAGCGCTACGGCAAGGAAGACGAGAACGAGGTGATGATCCGCACCCGGCTCGTCGAAGGGCAGACCGAAGGCAGCCGCAGCGACGTCGTGGCGGCGCTCGACAAGGAGCTCGGCGCCGGGCAGGCGGCGGGCAAGCCCGATCTCAACCGGATCGGAGCGGACTCGGTCGCCTCCCTCTTGTTCAACGCCGACCCCGACCTGCGCAAGGTGCAGGGGGAGGAGGCGGCGCGCGCCCACTACGCGGAGGTGGCCAGGAGCATTCTGGCCAAACGGCGCGAGGTGGGGCTGTTCGCCTCCTGGTCCGACCTCTCCGGCATCGGCGGGGTCAGCCAGCCGGCGGTGGCGGCCCTGGAGAAGGACGCTGCTCTCGGGTCCTACACCGTCACCGGCGTCGAGAACGTCGGCCCGCAGATCGGCAAGGAGCTGCGCAGCAAAGGCCTCTGGGCCGTGGTGATGTCTCTCTTCGGCATGCTGCTCTACATCTGGGTCCGCTTCGAGCTGCGCTTCGGCATCGGTGCGATCATGGCCTGTGTCCATGACGTGCTGGTGACCCTCGGCCTGTTCGCCCTGTTCGGCTACGAGTTCAACCTGACCACGGTGGCGGCGTTCCTCACCCTGATCGGCTACTCGGTGAACGACACGGTGGTGATCTTCGACCGTATCCGCGAGAACATGCGGAAGAATCGCCGCAAGCCGCTCATCGATACGATGAACGAGAGCATCAACCAGACGCTTTCGCGCACCATCCTGACCGGCGGCTCGACGCTGCTCGCCCTCGCCTGCCTGTTCTACTTCGGCAGCGACGTCATCCGCGGCTTCTCCTTCGTCATGCTGGTCGGCATCCTGGTGGGCACCTACTCGTCGATCTACGTGGCGAGCCCGTTTGCGTTGCTCTGGGAGCAGTACGTCGGCGCCAAGGCCCGCGAGCGGCGCCTCGCCGCGGTGGACCAGGCCCAGCCGGCCCGCCGCTAGCCCTCACCCCCGGCCCCTCTCCCGCAAGCGGGAGAGGGGAGATGGCTCGGTTCCGACCCCATGCCACAGTCCAAGAAGATCGCTCCCCCCGTGCCGGCTTCGGGGGCGGTGCGCTTCGAGGAGATCGTCGACTGCCTGACCGCGCACCGGCGGGTGGTGGACACGGGCTTTCTCCAGGCCGTCCACGACTTCTCGGCAGAGATGCACAAGGACCAGACCCGGCGGTCGGGCGAGCCGTACATGGTCCATCCCTTGAACGTCGCGTATCTCCTCGCCGAGCTCAATTTCGACCAGACCTGCGTGGCGGTGGGCCTGCTCCACGACGTGCTGGAGGACACCCTGACCACGCGCGAGGTGCTGCTCAAGGAGTTCGGGGAGGAGATCACCGAGCTGGTCGACGGCGTCACCAAGATCGGCCGGCATTCCTACGTGCGCCGCGACGAGGCGCAGGCGGAGACGTTCCGCAAGATGATCCTGGCCTCCGCCAAGGACATCCGGGTGATCGTCGTCAAGCTCGCCGACCGGCTGCACAACATGCAGACCCTGGAGCACCTGGCCCCCGAGGCGCGGCGGCGCATCTCGCGCGAGACGCTGGAGATCTACGCCCCCATCGCGCACCGCCTGGGCATGGCCAAGGTCAAGGGAGACCTCGAAGACCTTGCCTTCTATCACCTGTATCCGCACCAGTTCTCCGAGCTGTACCTGAAGATCGCCGAGAAGATGAAGCTGGGCCAGGCCGGAGTGGAGCGCATCCGCGAGCGTCTCGCCCAGAGCCTCGCCCAGGCCGGGCTCGACGCCGAGATCAGCTTCCGCGTCAAACGCTACTACTCGATCTACGAGAAGCTGCGCCGGCAGGGGATCGACATCTCCCAGCTCTACGACTACCTGGCGTTTCGCGTCGTCACCCGGAGCCTGCGCGACACCTATGCTGCGCTCGGTGTGGTGCACCAGTCCTGGCGCCCGATTCCGGGCCGTTTTAAGGACTACATCGCGATGTCCAAGCCGAACGGCTACCAGTCGCTCCACACCACCGTGGTGGGTGACCGCGGCCAGCCGTTCGAGGTGCAGATCCGCACCCGCGAGATGGACCTCGTGGCGGAAGAGGGGATCGCCGCCCATTGGCGCTACAAGGAAGGCAAGGTCGAGGGCGACCACGATCCCAACATCCTCTGGCTGCGCCAGCTCCTGGAGTGGCAGAAGGAGGTGCAGGACCCGCGCACCTTCCTGACCACCCTCAAGGTGGACCTCTATCCGGACGAGGTGTACGTCTTCACGCCCAAGGGGGACGCGCTCGCCTTCCCGCGCGGGGCCACGCCGCTCGACTTCGCCTACCGGGTGCACACCGACCTCGGCCACCACTGTTCCGGCGCGCGGGTCAACGGCCGCCTGGTGCCTCTGCGCACCGCGCTCCAGAACGGCGACATGGTGGAAATCCTGACCAATCCGGCGCGCAACCCGAGCCGCGACTGGCTGTCGATCGTCGGCACCTCGCGGGCCAAGAGCAAGATCCGGCAGTGGCTCAACACCCAGCAGACGCAGCGCGCGACCGAGATCGGCCGCCGCCTGTTCGAGAAGGAGGCCCGCAAATACGGCGCCTCCTTGCGCAAGCTGCAGGACGCACCGGAGATGGCGGCCCTGCTCCACGACGAGGGCTTGTCGAAGATCGACGACCTCTACAGCCGCATCGGTTTCGGCAAGGCCGAGTCGAAGAGCATCCTGGAGCGGGTGCTGGGCCCCGACAAGCTGGCCGAGCCGGTGGTGGAGAAGCCGAGCCGCTTCAAGGAAGTGGTGAGCCGCATCCTGCCGTTCGGCGGAGCCAAGGGGCCGATCGAGGTCAAGGGGCATGGCGACCTGCTCGCCTATCTCGCCAAGTGCTGCAATCCGTTGCCCGGCGAGGAGATCGTCGGTTACGTGACCCGCGGGCGCGGCGTCTCGGTCCATTCGGCCGATTGCCCGAACGTCCGCAATCTGCTCTACAACCCGGAGCGGGAGATCGAAGTGCGGTGGGCGCGGCAGAAGGACGACGTCTATCAGGTCTCGCTGGTCATCGAGACCGCCGACCAGCCCGGCATGCTGGCCAAGCTGACCGAGGTGATCACCAAGGTGGGGAGCAACATCACGCAGATCGAGGCGGACACCCATGAGACGGGCCGCGCCTCGATCGGCGTGAGCTGCCAGCTGCGCGACCGCAAGCACCTGGACAAGCTGATGCAGGAGGTGCGGGCGATTCCCGGTGTCTTCCGTGTCGACCGCCGGATGAACACCGGGAAGGGGTCGGAGGGATAGCTCAGTTTGCCACCAACGGCTGCAACGTCCGATCATGGAGCCTCCTTTGCGACCTTCCTGGCAGCAGCGCCTGGGCGCCGACACGACGCAGGAGAGCACTCAGAGTGAGCCGTCCGGCCAGGCCGTCCCGGGCCTGACGATTCTGGGCCATCCGGATCCTCAGCGGATCGGTGAACGGGCGGTGCCCCTGTCCCTCACGGCGGGGCATGAAACGCCCCTCTCTCGCGTCGCTCCCAAGTTCGCGCCGCCCGGGGGTGGTCTGGAGCGTCCCCTGGCCGATCCCCACCTGAGCCGGCGTCCCCTCCTGCTGGCTCCGGCGCAGGATGGCGGCGTCTGGCTGAGCCGCGCGGGGAGCCCGACGCCCGTTCTGGTCGGCGGCGTGCCGCTGGTCGACCACCTGGCCTTCTCGGCAACCGACCTCGCCGCCGGGATCGTCCTGATGCTCGCCAACCGCATCGTTCTTCTGCTCCACCATCGGTACCTGCCGCAGCCCGACCGGAGCCTGCCGTCTTTCGGTCTGGTGGGCGACAGCGACGCGATCCTGGAAGTCCGCCGGCAGATCCTCCAGGTGGCCGACCTCGACCTGCCGGTCCTGCTGCGCGGTGAGACCGGCACCGGCAAGGAGCTGCTGGCGCAGGCCATCCACCAGGCCAGCCGGCGCCGCGATCGGCCGTATTTCGCCATCAACATGGGAGCCGTGCCCGCCTCGCTCGCCGCCGCGGAGCTGTTCGGCGCGGCCAAGGGAGCCTTCACCGGCGCGGATCGAAGGCGGCGCGGCTACTTCAGCCTCGCGCAGGGCGGCACGCTCTTCCTGGACGAGATTGGTGAGGTGCCACCGGAAATTCAGCCTCTCCTGCTGCGCGCCTTGGAGAATGGCGAGATCCAGCCGGTCGGAGCCGAGGAGACCGTGCGGGTCGACGTGCGGACCATCGCAGCCACCGACTCCGACCTGGAGGCGGCCATTGCGGCCGGCACGTTCCGTGCTCCCCTGCTCCACCGGTTGAGCGGCTATCAGATCCGGCTCCCTGCTCTGCGTGAACGCCGTGATGACATCCCCCGGCTGTTCCTCCATTTTCTGCGCCAGGAGCTGGAGGCGATCGGAGAAGGCCACCGCCTGGAGGACCCCGGCCCTGACGCCCGGCCCTGGCTCCCCGCCCCGCTCCTGGCACGCCTCGCCTCCGCCGACTGGCCCGGCAACGTCCGGCAGCTCCGCAATGTCGCCCGCCAGCTTGTGGTGGACAGCCGGGGGTTTGCCACCGCGCAGGTCGGCTCCCAGCTCGACCGCCTGCTCGACCCCTCCCGGCGTCCCCCCGAGGTACCGGCGGCCGCGGCGCCCGCTCCTCTGCCGCAGCGGCGCCGCAGCCCCATGGAGGTGTCGCAGGACGAGCTGTTGGCGGCGCTTCGCGCCCATCGCTGGCACCCCGGCGCCACGGCCCGGCACCTCGGCATCTCGCGGCCGGCGCTCTACACCTTGATCGACGCCTGCCCCCGCACCCGCAAAGCCGCCGATCTCGGCCGCGAGGAGATCGAGCAGGCCGCCGCCCGCTGCGGCGGCCGGATCACGGCCATGGTGGATCTTCTCGAAGTCTCCGAAGACGGGCTCAAGCGGCAGATGAAGAAGCTCGGTCTCGAGCTCCGCGGCTGACAACGCGGACAACGCAAACAGTTTCCTGACATCGCGAACAGGCGGCTGCCGGCTGCTCACGGAGCACCCGCCGGCGGGCGAAGCTCTTCTTTCGGTTGGCATGCCTTTTGGATTGCCTTCCCTCGTCAAGCCGCGGCTGGCTGATCCCGCAACGTTCACTTACAGGAGACTGTCAATGGGCGAAATCCCGGTTCAAGATGCCAACAATCCCGTTGTTCCCCAGTCGATCTGCGCCAAGAGTGTCGTCCACACCACGGGCCATTTCGACACCATCCTCAAAGCGAAATTCAGAAGCGCTCTCGTGGTCGTCACGTACGAGTGCCACGACAACGCCAACTTCACACGCAGCGACCTGCTCTTTCTGAGCGTGATCGGCAAGGGTTTTGCCAACTGCAAAGCCTTCAAGATCGCGGAGGTCGGCGGCGGCACGGGGGCCGACGGAGACATCGCGAACGTCGAGTATCAATTCGCGGCAGACGATGCCCACCTCAACGCAACCCTCAAGGCGAAAGTGACGCGCATCAAGAGCACGGGAGCCGGCAACTGTACCGTGGCGGGCTTCTTGACCGCTCTTGGTTGAGCTGCAAGGTTCCGACGAAATTCTTCGACGAGATCGACAGAAAGGAAAATCATGAGCGAAACTACACTCAGCCGGCCGGTCACCGCCAAAGTCGACAATGAGTTCAAGTTTTCTTCCAAGGACCCCTCCGCCTACGGCATCGAAGGCAGGTTGGAAGTTTTCAAGAATGGGGAGCTCGTCCATGTCGGGTGGAACCTGCCCCTGCCTTATGCCATCAGGGACTACCCGCACACGGAAGAAAAGATCAGGAAAGACAGGACGGGATTTGCGATCACCCTCTTCGAGAAGGACCAGATGATCAAGTCCATTCGAAGCACCGACCGGCAGGGTACGTGGAGCACCGGTGAGTCCTGGGCGGGTGGCGGCTGGTGGGCGCAACTTGCCGTCTGGAACGACCATGGCGCCAAGGAGCCGGGCTGGGTGGTTCACATCCGCACCCCCATGACCCCCGCACACGACTCGGCGGGCTGATCCCTCAATCCTCGAGAAACGACCCTCGCCACCAAGGCTGTCCCGCCGTCGCGACGAGACAGCCCCAGGTGGCGAGGCCGAGGATCGAGACGAGGGAGAAGATCCCGAGCCAGCCGTACCAGACGGAGGTCTCGCCGGTCATCGGGTAGTCCAGGCCGAGCAGAAGGGTCAGGTAGTGCGCGACCCCCGCGAGCAGGCCGAAGCGGGCCCAGGAGAGGACGAAGAGCGCACAACCGAGCCCGATGAGCGGGACGGAGATCGCAAAGGGACCGCCATAGCGGAGCACCAGCACGGCCGTCGCCACCGCCCAGCAGACGGCGAGGGAAAGAGATTCGCGCCGGAGCACCCGCCGCAGCGCGGTCAGAAACACGAGGAAGCTCAAGGAGGTGAGAAGAGAGATCCTCAGGTCCCCCAGCAGGCCCCCGAGGAAGCCGGAGACACCCTGCAACCGGCCGAGGTTGAGCACGAACCAGTTGGTTCCTCCCATTCTGTGGGTCAGCGCCATCGTGCAGAAGACCAGGAAGCCCATGGCGCTTCCGAGGAGTGCGCCGACCAGGACGTCCCGGCCGACGAGCGGGTCCCGCAGGCGCCCGGTCAGGAGGCGGAGCCACGAAACAAGCCTTTCCGGCCGGTGCCTCCTCAGAGTGGGCTCGAGGCTCAGATAGCAGAGCCCGATCATTCCCGCCTGGCGCAGGGAGTCCCCACAAGCCCGCTCCCAGAAGGTCGCGTCGCCGGTGAAGGGGGAGGTCGACAGAGCGGTGATCAGCAGGCAGACGCCGAAGACGAAGCCGCTCAGGCGCAGTGCCTGGCGCGTATCCGCCCGTCCCAGCCGGAGGTTGCGGGCCGCGAGCAGCAGGGCGAGGAGGGCCACGACGGCAAAGAAACCGCGATACACGAGGCTCTCGACCCACCGCCGGCGGTCGACCGTCAGGAGGCTGGTCCGCTCCAAGGGCTCGTCCACCCGGAAATAGATGGGCGTGCCCCGTAGAGCCCCGGACTCGATCCGAACCGGGAGCGGCGGGTGAGGCGGGTCCACCCAGCTCCCCTCCCAGGCGGCCCGGGTGTCGACGTAGGCCGCAGGAATCCACTCCGGCGCGACCGGCGCAAACCGTTCCGGTTCGAGCCCCGCCGCGGTGAACAGAGCCGTCCAGTCCGGAGGGCGGGGAGGAGCGGAGCGCAGAAGGACGGGAGGTTGCCTCTCGAATCGATACAGCCGGCCTTCAGGATCGAGCTGCACCGTGACGTCGCCGGGAGCCGGGGCCGGGTCGTCGAGGGTGACCCGCAGCCCCCGGGGCACCAGGGGTCGCGGGCTGCGCCGGTACCAGAAGACGACCGCCGGGCAGCGCCGGGCCGCCAGGCGGAAGGCGAGATCGACGCTCGCGGTGGACTCCAGGAGGCGGTCGAGGCAAAGCGAATGATCCACCAGGCCGAAATCCACCTCGCCCGGCGGAGTCGTCACGCCGAGGCTCGGGAGCATGGCCTCCGCACGGTCGGCGAGGACTTCGGGCGAGCGCTCGAGCGGCGCGCGCGACAAGAGTCGGACCTGGGGCGACAGCGCGATGATACCGGTGCAGGCCAGGATCACTCCCGCCAGGCAGGCCAGCCCCACGCCGGGCCGCAGGCTCCCGACCTTGGAGGCCGTGGCAACGACGGCGGGGGACGGTGTCTCGCCTGCCGCCAAGGCCGCGGCCAGCGGGTCGAGCCCCGGGAGCAAGGCGGCCAGCTCGCGCGCCGAGCCCGGGCGTGCCTGCGGATCCGGATCGAGGCACCGGAGAAGAACAGGATCGATCTCTGGATCGACGTCCGGACAGAGCTCCGACGGTGGCGCCGGCGGGGTGCCGGCCGGCCGCCCGGCCAGCAGCTCATAGAGGACGAGCCCCAGCGAGTAGAGGTCGGAGCGCACCGTCGCCCCGTCGCCGGCGAGCTGCTCGGGGGCCATGTAGGCCGGCGTCCCGGCGCGCGCCGGAACAGCCGGCTCGCTCGCGAGGGCCGAGATGCCGAAGTCGGTGATGCGGGCGCGGCCCCGGCCGTCGATCATGATGTTGGAGGGCTTGAGGTCGCGGTGAAGGACGCCACTGTCATGGATGGCGGAGAGCCCGGCGCAGAGCTGCTGGGCGATGTCGAGGCCTTTGGCCGGGAGCAGCCGTCCGATCCGGACCAACAGGGAGGACAGGTCTTCGCCGTCGATGAGCTCCATGGTGAGAAACGGGCGACCGCCGGCTTCCCCGATGTCGAAGACGCGGCAGACGTTGGGATGAGAGACCTGGCGGGCAAGCCGGACCTCGCGGTGAAAGCGGGTCCGTGCGGCGGTGTCACCGGCCAGATGCGGCGCCAGGTGTTTCAGGGCCACCTCGTGATCGAGCTTCAGGTCGTAGACGCGAAACACCTCCCCCATGCCGCCGTGTCCCAAGGGCGCGACGATCCGGTAGCGCCCTGCCAGCAAGGTACCGGGCAGCGGAGCTTCTCTCACCGGGCCGTTCTCCCGCCCCGTGGCGTTTCTGGGAGGAGCCCGCCGCCGAACCGGGGTTGCCCCGCGACGGCGACGAAGAACCCGCCGCCGGCGAGGGTGAGAATGAGCACGAGCGGGAAGAGCCCCACCGGCGCATACCAGACCGACAGCTCGCCCGTCATCGGAAACTCCAGGATCATGCGAGAGGTGAGGATGTGGACGATGCCGGCGAGCAAGCCGAAGCGTTCCCAAGAGAGAACCATGAGCCCCGTGGCCAGCCCCGTGACAGGGATCGACACGAGCGGCGGCTCGTCGGCGCGAAGGACCAAGGCGGCCGTCGCGATCCCCCAGACGAGCAGGACGCCCAGGTCACCGCGCCGCCGCACCATGCGGATCGCCACCAGGAGTACGACCATGCCGAGGGTCGAGAGGAGGGCCGTCATCAGGGTGGTGAGAAGGCCTCCCAGGAAGCCCGGGACGCCGTTCAGGTACTCGATCTCGATCTCGATCCGTCCGAGGTGCCCGGTCAGAGATCGGGTGAGGAGCCCACGGCCGAGGAGGATCAGCGCCATGGAGGTCCCCAGAAGAGTCCCCAGCAGGACGTCTCTACCGACGAGAGGATTGTGGAAGCTCCCGGCGAGAGCCCGGCTCCAGGAGGTGATCTTCTCGGGAGCGCGCCGCCGCAGGAAGGGCTCGAGGCCGAGATAGCAGAGGCCGGCGATCGCGGCGTTGCGGAGCGCCTCTCCGCAAGCGGCCTGCCAGAAGCTCAGGCTGACGGCCGACGGCGTGGCGAGAGCGGCGATCGTGAGCCCGGTCAAGAAGATGAAGAACGAGAGCCGCCAGGCCCACCGGAGATTCGCCCGCCTCCGGCGCAGATTCCTGATACTGAGCAGCAGGGCGAGGGCGACGGCGAAGAGCCGGATGGCGTTGCGAAACGTCTCTTCCCGGTGGCGCCGGGATGCGGGTGCCGGCCGGGTGGGCAGGGACCAGGGCTCGATCCGAAAGTAGAGAGGCCGGCCGGCCAGCGCGCCGGCCTCAATGCGGATCGGAAGCGAAACCGCGGGTGGCCGGGTCAGGCTTCCCTGCCAGGCAACCAGCGTATCGACGAAGACGGGAGGGACGAGGATCGGCTGCTGGGGAACGAGCTGCGCCGGAACGAGACCTGCCGCGGCGAAGAGCGGAGCCCAGGAGACAGGCCGGTTCGGCCGGTGGGCCGGGGTATCCGCCGGTACGATCTCCAGCGCTTGGAGCCGGCCCTGAACGTCCAGCTGAAGGAAGGCCTCCCCTGGAGCCTTGCGCGGCGGGTCCTCCGCGGTCACGCGCAGGCCTGCCGGAACCAGGGCGCGGGGACTCTCCCGATACCAGAAATGGTGCACCGGGGAGTGGCGGGATGCGAGCTCGGCCGCGGTCTCCCGGGAGGAGCCCGCCGCCTTGAGCCGGGCCAGGGCCTCGCGGTCGGTCGCGAAACCGAAGTCTGCCTCCGCGGGCCGCACCGTGTGGCCCAGGCTCGACAGGATGGCCTGCGCCCGGCTCACCAGCTCTCCGCCGGAGTGGGGGAGCGGCAGGACGCCGAGCAGCCGGGTGGCCGGCGAGAGGGCAAGGATCCCGGCACAGGCGAGAACGACTCCCGCCAGGCAGAGCAGCCCGGTTGCGGGCTTCAGGCTACCTTCGGGAACGGCCGGCACGGTCTTCGGGGAAAGAGCCTCACCCGACGGGGAGGGTGAGCCGGGGAGCACCTGGACCAGGCTTCTCGCCGAGGGCGGCCGCGCCCGGGCGGCCCGCTCCAGGCACTGGAGGAGGGCGTGGTCCAGCCGAGGATCGATGCCGCGGGTGTGGGCCGACGGCGGGAGCGGTTGGCCGCCCGGCTCGTCGCCACCCTCTTCGCAAGCCGGCCGGCCGGTCAGGATTTCATAGAGGATCGAGGCCAGGGAATAGAGATCCGACGGAACCGTCGCCCGGTCTCCCGCGAGCCGCTCGGGTGCCTGGTGCGCCGTCCGGCCTCGCGGGCCGGGGGCGGGCCGGGCGAAGGTGCTGTCCGGCAGGCCCCAGCCGGTGATGCGGATGCGTCCCCGGTCATCGAGAATCACCCGGCGGAGAGCGAGGTCACCGTGGAGCGCTCCGCCGTCGTGGATCGCGGCGAGGCCCGCTGCAAGCTGCTGTGCGATCTCCAGCCCCTTGGCGAGCGGCAGATGTCCGATCCGGCGCAGCAGCGCGTCGAGACTCTCGCCCTGGACGGGCTCCAGGACGAGGAAGGCCCGGCCTTCCGACTCGCCGAGGTCGAGGACCCTGCAGACATTGGGATGGATGACCCGGCGCCAGCCGGCGAGAGCTTCCGGAGCCGGCACCACATGGAGCGGCAGGAACTGGAGCGCCACCGTCGCCCCTGCCCTGAGATCGGCGGCGCGGTAGACCGGCAACTCTCCTCCCCAGTCCAGCGGGGCGAGGATGCGGTAACGCCCTGCGACCTGCATTCCGGGGATGAGGGCGGAGGGCTGAAGGAACCCGGCCGGCCGAAGAGCCGGGCGGCCGGGCTCGACCAGGGTTGTCCCGCCCGCCTCCGCCGTGCTCGTCCCGCAGGAGCGACACGCCGTTTCCGCTTCGTATCTCGGTGAGCCGCAGCAACGGCACAAGGACCTTGTGGCCATCCGCGCGCTCCTCCACCGCTTACAGGCGGATCTGCATCCCCAGCTCCACCACCCGGTTCGGTGGGATGTGGAAGAAGTCGTTGAACCGGATCGCGTTGCGCGACATCACCCCGAACAGTCTCTTGCGCCAGAGGCTCATGCCGCCGCGGTCGGAGGGGATCAGGGTCTCGCGCCCGAGGAAGAACGTGGTCTTCATCAGGTCGAGGGTGAGCCCCTTGTCCTTGAGCGCCTCCAGCACCTCGGCGGCGCGCGGGTCCTGGGTGAATCCGTAGTGGGCGGTGATCTGGTAGAACCCCTTGTCCAGCGTCTCGATCTCCACCCGGTCGCGCCGCGGCACCCGCGGCACCTCTTCGGTGACCACCGTCATGAGCACCACCTGCTCGTGCAGCACCTTGTTGTGCTTGAGGTTGTGCAGCAGGGTGGTGGGCGTGCCCTGGAGGTTGGTGGTGAGGAAGACCGCCGTTCCCGGCACGCGCGTCGGCGAGCCGGGCTGCAGGTGCTGGACGAAGTCTTCGATCGGCAGCGCCCCTTCGCGGACGCGCTCGGCGAGCAGCCGCCGCCCCTGCTTCCAGGTCACCATCAGCAGGTAGATTCCGCCGGCCACCACCAGGGGGAACCAGCCGCCCTGCGGGACCTTGATGATGTTGGCCGCGAAGAACGCCACGTCGATCACCAGGAACGCGCCCATGAGGAGCGCCGAGCGCAGGCGGCTCCAGCCCCACAGCTCACGGGCCACCACGTCGGCCAGGAGGGTGGTGATCACCATCGTGGTGGTCACGGCAACGCCATAGGCCGCGGCCAGGTTGGTGGACTTCTGGAAGCCGATCACCAGGCCGAGGGTGGAGAGCAGGAGAGCCCAGTTGACCGCCGGGATGTAGATCTGGCCGATCTCCGCCTCCGACGTGTGGATGATCGCGACGCGCGGGCTGTAGCCGAGCTGCACCGCCTGGCGCGTCAGCGAGAAGGCGCCCGAGATCACCGCCTGGGAGGCGATGATGCCGGCGGCCGTGGCGAGGGCGACCAGCGGATAGAGCATCCACGCCGGCGCCATCTTGTAGAACACGAACTCCGCCGCTTCCGGCTGCCGGAGCAGCAGCGCCCCCTGGCCGAAGTAGTTGAGCATCAGTCCCGGGAGCACCACGGCGAGCCAGGCGATCTGGATCGGCTTGCGGCCGAAGTGCCCCATGTCGGCATACAGGGCCTCGCCGCCGGTGACCACGAGGAACACCGAGCCGAGCACCAGGAAGCCCATGGTGCCGTTGTGGGCGAAGAAGCGGACGCCATGGAGCGGATTGACCGCCAGCAGCACCCCCGGCTCGCGGGCGATCCAGGTCAACCCGAGGATGCCGAGGACGAGGAACCACAGCGTCATCACCGGGCCGAACACCTTGCCGATGTCGGCCGTGCCGCGCCGTTGCACGAGGAAGATGGCGACCAGGATGGCCAGGGTGATGGGCACCACGTAGTGGTCGAAGCGGTGGGTCGCAACGCCCAGACCTTCGACGGCGGAGAGCACGGTGATGGCGGGCGTGATCATGCCGTCGCCATACAGCAGGGCGGCCCCGAACAGGCCGAGGGCGATGAGCACCCAGCGCCGCCGCTTCTCGGTCTTCACCAGGGCCATGAGGGCCAGGATGCCCCCTTCGCCCCGGTTGTCGGCGCGCATGACGAACACCAGGTACTTGACGGTGATGACGATGAGGAGGGACCAGAAAATGAGCGACAGCACGCCCAGGATGTTGGCCGCGGACGGGTTGACCGCGTGCGCTCCGTGGAAGCACTCGCGGAAGGCGTACAGCGGGCTCGTGCCGATGTCGCCGTAGACCACGCCGACGGCACCGAGGGAGAGGGCTCCCAGGTGCTTCAGGCTGCCGTTGTCATGTGCGGAAAGTGGATGTGTCGAAGTTTCCATGAGAAAGCTTGAGGGCCGCAGGCGGGAGCCGCGGCCGTTCTGTGCTCGCGAAGACCGAAGAGTACCACAGGGGGGCCGAAGCCTCCCTTACAGCTTGGCCAGGATCTCCTCTTCGCCGCCGGAGCTCTGCTTGCCGACCCAGACGTCGAGGACCTTCCCCTGGCCGTCCACGTGCAGGATGGTGGGCGTGCCGGGCACTTTGATGGCTGCGAAGTCGACCACCACCAGCGCGTCGGGGGCCACGCCGGCGCCGGTCAGCGAACGCTCCTCGTCCGCCTTCACTTCCTCGCGCGGGACGGCGGCGATGACCTTGGTCTTCGAGCCCTTCGCATTGCGCTCCTCGACGAGGCGTTTGTAGAACGGCATGCTCTCGGTGCAGAAGTGGCAGGTGGGGGAGATCGCCACCACGAGAGCGCGCTCCGCGCCGGCCGGGATCACCGGGACCAGGGCGTCGAATTGATCGCCCACCGCGGCGCCCTGGGGCGGAGCCGCCGCCGGCCCCTGCCGGTTGGTGAAGCGGTCGCGGATCTGGAGGCTCAGGTAGAACACTGCGACGATGCAGACCAGGATGATCGCGATGTTGGCGGCGGTGTCCAGCGTCGAGCGGGACTTCGGAGCGTCGGGAGCGGGCGTGGTGTCCATGTTCGTCTCCATCCAATAGAATGGCAAAGGTTAACACACCGCGATTGACAGCCGGGCCGGGATCGGTCAGGGTACCGGCCGGGGGAACCTCGATGAGCGCACCGACCCGTTATCCGCCGCCGAGCCGGCGCGAGATCGTCTCCTGGGCGATGTTCGACTTCGCCAACAGCAGCTACACGACGGTGATCGTCTCGGTGGCCTTCGGCGTCTTCTTCACCCGCCTGGTGGCGCCGGCCGGGAAGGGGGACGCCCTGTGGGGCTATGGGATCGCCATCGGCAACCTCATCGTCCTGTTGCTGTCGC
Organism: Holophagales bacterium UBA5704; assembly: GCA_002420005.1. GTDB lineage: Bacteria > Acidobacteriota > Thermoanaerobaculia > Multivoradales > UBA5704 > UBA5704. The sequence continues at coordinate 21,305 of DIHE01000028.1, forward strand.
CGATCGTCGGCGCCGTCGCCGACGACTCGGGGCGCAAGAAGGCCTTCCTGTTCGTCACCTACGCCCTCTGCGTCACCGGGACGGCGGCGCTCTGGTTCGTCACCCCCGGACGGGTGGCCCTGGCGCTCACCCTTTTCGTCCTCTCGTTCATCGGCTTCTCCTTCGGGGAGAACCTGGCGGGGTCCTTCCTGCCCGAGATCTCGACGCCGGAGAACATCGGCAAGATCTCGGGCTTCGGCTGGGGGCTGGGCTACTTCGGAGGTCTCCTGTCGCTCGGCTGCGTCTTCCCTCTTCTGCTGGGCGACTTCGTGCCGGAGAACCTGGCGAACCTGCGGCTGGCCTGGCTGGTGACCGCCTTGTTCTTTCTGCTCGCCGCGCTGCCGACGTTCCTCTTTCTCAAAGAACGGGCCCCCCGTGGGACGAGCACGGTCTTCGGCTATGTCCGGGACGGTTTCATCCGTTTGGGGCAGACCGTCCGGTCGGCGCATCACTTCTCCGAGCTCGTCCGTTTTCTCGGCGTCTTCCTTCTCTACTCCGCCGGCCTCACCTCGGTCATCGCCTTCGCCGGGATCTTCGCCGCGAACACTCTGGGCTTCACCTCCAAGGAGCTGATGTACCTCTTCATCATCCTCCAGCTTTCCTCGGCGGGGGGAGCGTTCGTGTTCGGTGGTGTCCAGGACCGGCTCGGGGCGCCGCGCACGATCCAGGTCACCCTGGTCCTCTGGATCCTGGTCTGCGCCGGGGTCTATTTCGTCACCACCAAAGCCGGCTTCTGGGGCATCGCCCTCTTCGCGGGCCTGGGGATCGGCTCGCTCCAGTCGGCCTCGCGCGCTCTCGTGGGCCTGTTCGCGCCACCGGAGAAGACGGCCGAGTTCTTCGGCCTCTGGGGCCTCGCCGGGAAGACCGCCTACATGATCGGCCCGTTCCTCTTTGGCCTGATTTCCTCCTCCTCGGGCTCGCAGCGGGTCGCCATGCTGTCCACCGCGGCCTTCTTTCTGCTCGGGCTCCTCGGGATGAGCTTCATCAGCGAGAAGCGCGGCCTGGCGGCGGCGCAGTCGTGGCATGAGCAGGTCGGAGAGCGGCTGGATGAAGTCCTCCGCACCTGACCTGCTGACCCGTTTCCTCCGGCTCCTCCTGCGGGTTTTCTTCCGCGGCGTCGAGGTGGTGGGGGCGGAGCGTCTGCCTCTGGGCCATCCGATGGTCCTGGTGGCGAACCATGTCAACGGGCTGGTCGATCCGGTCCTGCTCATGGGACCGCTCCCCGTGCGCCCGCGCCTCCTGGCCAAGAGCACGCTCTGGAAGAACCCGGTCGTGCGCCCGTTCGCCGACTGGGCCGGAGCGATCCCGGTCTACCGCCGGCAGGACGAGGTGGACACCGCGCAGAACGAGGCGACCTTCCGGCGCTGCCACGAGGTGCTCGCAGAAGGGGGCGTCATCGCCCTCTTCCCCGAGGGCAAGAGCCACAGCGAGCCGGCGCTCCAGCCGCTCAAAACGGGCCTCGCCCGGATCGTCCTCGGCGCCGAGCGCGCCCATCCCGGCCTGGGGACGCGCATCGTTCCGGTGGGGCTCACCTTCGACGAGAAGGAGACCTTCCGCTCCCGCGCGCTGGTGCAGGTGGGGGAGCCGATCGATCCGGCGCCGGAGATCCTGCTGGAGGCCGCGGACAACCCCGGTGCCGTGCGCTCGCTGACCGGCCGGGTCTCAAAGGGGCTTGCGGCCGTCACCTTGAGCTACCGCACCTGGGAAGACGCCCGGCTGGTGACCCGGGCCGCCGAGATCTACGGCCGCGCGAGCCTCGACCTGCCGACCCGCCGCCGCCTCGCCGAGACCTTTCCGATCCAGAAGGCGTTCCTGGAAGGTTATGAGGACTTGCGCCGGCGGTTTCCCGAGCGGGTCGCCACCGTGGAGGAGGCGGTGCGCACCTACGACCGCCTGCTCCAGGCCTGCCGTCTGCGCGACGACCAGGTCGCCGCCGCCTACCCGTTCCCGCCTGTGCTCCGGTTCATTGCACGAACCCTCCTGCGGCTGTTCCTCCATCTTCCCTTGGCGGTGGTGGGGACGGTCCTGAGCTGGCCGACCTACCGTCTGATCGGCCCGGTCGCCAACCTGGCGGCGCGCCGCGTGCCTGACCAGGTGGCCACCTTCAAGCTGTTCGGTGCGGTGCTCTTCTTCCCCCTGACCTGGATCGCGGAGGCCGCCTTCGCCGCCGTCCACCTGGGAGCCTGGGCCGTCCCCGTCACCCTCCTCCTCGCCCCCCTCACCGGCTGGGCCGCCGTGCGCTTCCACGAGACCCACCTCACCTTCTGGCAGGAAGCCTGGGCGTATCTTCTGCTGCGTACGCGCAAGAAGGTGGCGGAGCGGCTGCGGCTCAGCCGGGAAGCGGTGTTGCAGGAGGTTGGCGAGCTGGAGGACCTGTGGCGGGCGGGCGAGGATGGAGCGGGCTCCCGCTTCACGGCTCCCGCTTGATTTTCTCGCGGAGGTGTCAAGCCTCCGTTCTTGGATCCTCAGCGGGAGTCCTTGGAGTCCTTTTCGTCCTTTGTCTCCTGCCTTTCCCGGGCTTCCCGCAGCCCTACTGCCGCAGGTCCCGGCGGATCTGCCCATATTCGAGGTCGAGCACGAGGACCCGGCCGCGGTCGTCGGTCACGGTGAGGTAGGCCGGGGTCAGGCGGACACTGAGCCGCCGGGCGCGGGTGAGGAGGATCTCGGCTTTCACCCGGGCGGTCGGGCGGTGGATGAGGTAGAGGCGGGCTTCGCCGGTGGCCTGGACCGGCGCGGCCAGCCAGTCGCCCGCGAGGACGGGGACGCCGCCGGTCCAGCCGATGCCGGGAAGGCGAAGCTGGAAGGCGCAGCGGCCGTGGATCTGGACGTGGAAGGGGGTCTCGACGGGGCCCGTGCCTTCCGGGGCGGCGAGCCATTGCTCGGCGAGCTGCCCTTCGGGGGCGGTGCCGAGCCGGCGCTCCCCCGTGGGTTGATCCAGGGCTTCCGGCAGCTCGGCGCGGCTGCGCAGGAAGAGCGAGGGGATCTCGTAGGTCCACACCTCCGGCTCGGCGCCGGTGGTCAACAGAGAGCAACGCTCCCGGTTGCGCACGATGGCGCCCACCTTTCTCCCGAGGTCGGAGACACCCCAGGGACCGTCGAAGCCGCGGCCGGCAGTGTCCACGGCGACCAGGCCGTTGTCGGCGGCGACGAACCAGAGGGAGCCGTCGTAGTCCGCGGCGGCGGCGTCGAAGCGGGCGTCGCACCAGAACTCGCCCTGGCGCGCGGCCAGATCGAGGCGGGCGAGGCGCCAGGCGTCGCCGCGCGGGGCCAGGGCGAGGGCGCGGTCGCCGTTGTCGGAGAGCACCAGGCGGTGCGCCGGCTGGTCGATCTCGCCGACCGTCCGGCCGTCGCGCGAGAGCAGGCGCACGCCGGCCTCGCCCAGGGCCACCACGGTGAGGCCGTTGGGGAGGAAGGCGGCGTCGCAGGGCGAGAGGATGCCGACGTCCGAGGGATCGATCTCCAGGCTCCACAGCTCTTCGTTCGCCACCCAGGAGCCGGCGTCGGGCAGCGGCAAGGCCGGTGCGTCGGCGCGCAGGGCACCGTCGTCCGCGAAGGCGACGAGCTGGCGGAACTGGGCGGGGCTCATACGCGCGCCGAAGCGCCCCGAGTCGCGGGCGATGGTGCGCACCGCGGCGCGGGCGAGGGTCACCGTCTCCGGCGTGCGCGGTCCCTGGCGCAACGTTTCGGCGAAGGCGAGCCGGGCGGAGGTCCCTTCGGCACGCCAGCTTTCGAGCAACCGCAAGGCCTGGTCGCGGGTGGACTCGAACTCTTCCGGCAGGAGGGCGAGCTTGCGGGCGATCATCCGGCCGGCGGGCGCGCCGCCTTGCTCGATGGCGCGGTCCATCCATTGCAGCGCCAGACGCCGCGCTTCGTGCACCGGCCAGACCGCCTCGACCGCGGCACCGAAGCTGCCGGCCTCGGCGAGGTCGTTGCCCCAGGAGAGGCGCAGCGCCTGGGCCTCGGCATGGCGGCGGCTGCGCTCCAGCCGGGTGACGGCGTCGGCGAAGGCGCCGGTGCGCCGGGCGGTCCACAGGGCGCGCTCGCGGTCGCCGGCCAGGAACCACTGGCGCACCACCAGCCCGGGGGGAAGCTTGCGCGCTTCCGCCATCTCCGCGGCGAGGCGCAGCCGCCCGTGGCGCTCCAGAAAGGCCACCGCCTCCTCGCTGGCCAGGAGGACATCGGCGAGCAGGAAGGCGGCCTCTTCGATGTGGCCCTGCGCCTCCAGGCGGTCGAACGCCCGCCGGTAGAGGCGCTGCAGCTCGCCATAGAGGTCGTTCGAGGCGGAGAGCGTGGCGTGGCTGCGCGGGCTTTCCGGGCGCACTTCCAGGTCGCGGCGCGGTGCCGGGAGGCGCAGGGGGAGGCCGCGCAGCGCGTCGCCGGCCGGCCCGCCGAGCGGGATGGCGTAGCGCAGCGCCTCGCGCAGCTCGCCGCGCTCGAACAGGTCGATCATCTGCTGGATGTAGGCGGCGTGCCGGCGGCCCATCAGCTCGGAGAGGAGCGAGGAGACGGCGAGCCGGTCGGCCACCCGCTCGGCGAGGGTGGCCAGCCGCCGGCCGAGCCCGGGACCGCGCTGCGCCGGGGCCGGCGCGGCGGGATGCGGCTCGAGCGGGCCCGCCCCCGCCGGGCGGGCGGGGGGGGGGCGGCGGCGCAGGCTCCAGCGCAGGCTGTGGAACCAGTCGCCGAGCGAGGTGAAACGGTGGCCCGCCGACGCGGGGCGGGCGGTGGAAATCGCGGCACCGCTTCCCTTGCGGCGGGAGAGGGCGGCGAGCACCTCGGCCAGCTCGGGGGCCGCCGGAGGGAGGCCTTTGAGGCGGGCGCGCAGGTCGAAGACACCGGACGCGCCGTCGCGCGGGCGCGGCGTCACCGGCGGTGCCCCGAGGGTGGTCATCGGCGCCGGCACGAAGGCGGAGATGTCGAGCCAGGCCGCCGGATCGATCCGCTGCCCTTCGGCGATGCGCTCGACCACGGTCTCCCCGGCATGGAGGCGGACCAGCGTGCCGTCGGGGGGATCGAGCACCCGCAGCTCGTCGGCGGTGAACGGCGCGCCGCAGAGGATGCGGCCGGCCGGGACTTTTTCGGCGGTCAGCGGCAGGCCCGGCGCCTGCTCGGCGCGCACCCGCCGGGCCTTCGCGAGGCGGATCAGCCAGCCGCGGTCGACCGGGTGCACCGTGGCGCCCGGCTCCCAGAGGGCGAGGATGCGCCGGCGGGCTTCGGTCTCTCCGGCGAGCGAGGCGTCGAGCAGGAACCCCGCGGCGTCGATCACACCCCGCCAGGCGAGCGCGCGCGGCAGGGGGGCGGTCACAGGGGCTCCCCGGGAAGCAGGCGATAGATCGGTCCTTCGTGCCCGAAGGAGCCGATGGTCAGGTCTCCGGCCGCGGTGGCGAAGGCGAAGCGGGAGGAGAACGGATCGACCGCCACGTGCTCGATCTCGGCCGCGGCGGTCGCCACCTTGCGCGTCCAGCTCCGGCCGGCGAGAACCAGGGTCCGCCAATCGTCGTCGAGCAGCAGAAGGCCGGGATCGGTGCCGGCCGGCTGCCGCGGATCACGCCCGACGCCGACCACCTGGGTGCCGGTGAAGGGGGTCAGCTGGCGGCTGCCGGCGCGGTGGAGGATCTGCCAGCTCCGCTCCTCGTCGAGCTGGACGGCGAGCAGGCCGGGATCGTCGGGAAGCTGGCTGCCACTGAACCCGAACAGGGCGCGCCGTCCCGGCCCCGGCAGCTCGCGGAGGATCTCGGGCTCGCGGTCTCCGACGAAGCGCAGAAGGCGGGCGGGATCTCCGGCGCCGGCCGGTGCCACGGCGAGGAGCGTCCCGGCGGCGGCGGTGATCGCCGTCGCCCGGCCACGCTCGCGGAGCGACCCGGGATGTGCCGCTCCGCCGAGCTGAAACAGGCCTCCGGACCCGTCGCGCAGCCAGAGAGACGTGCCGGCGGCGAGAAGCGGCTGCAGGGGGCCCGGAGCGTCCGGTGGGGGCTCGGGGAAGCCGGCCGCCCCGGGTTCCGCGACATAGACGGCGGTGCGCAGGGTGCTTCCCTGGCGCGAGACCTCATAGAGGTCGATCCCGCCGCCGCGGCAGGTGGCGAGGAGGATCTTCTTTTTATGGGCCCCTGCGGCCACCACCAGCTCCCCGGGCAGCGGATCGTAGATCCGGGGCGGGATCGCCGCGGCGCGCGCCGAGTTGGGGATCGAGACGGCGACCAGGCCGCCGCCGGCCGCACGGGCGAGCAGCTTGGCGCCTCCGGCGGAGAAGGCGAGGTTCGAGACCGGGCGCATCTGCGGGTCGAGCCGGTGGGGCGCCGCGACCGCGGCGGCGAACGGATCGCGCAGCAGACGGGCGCAGGCCGCGTCGTCCGGCAGGTCGAGCGCGAGATCGCGCGGCGGCAGGCCGCCATGGCCCGGCCGGACGCGCACCGCCACCCGGCGCAGCTCCGGGTCGAGCACGTCCCAGACCTGGAGCACCGAGGCGCCGTGTGCGGCGGGCACGCCGCCGAGACGGGGAGGCCCGATGATCCACACGTCGTCCATCTCCTTCCAGCCGCGGACGCGGGTATGCCAGGCGCCGATCTGGGCATCCGAGGCCTCGTGCGGTGTGCGCGATTGCAGCAGGCGCAGGATGCCGGACTCGGTCACCTCGGGGTGGAGAGGTGCCTCCGGGTCCTGCAGGATGCCCCAGGCGAAGCGGGCGCCCGCCGCCTCGGCCCGCCGGGCGAGGACGATCAGCGCCGCGAGCTGCGCGATGCGGGGCGAGCCGAGCTGGCCCGGGCCCGCGTCGAACAGGGCCACCGAGGTGCGTTGCCCGCCCGGCTCGGGCCGGCTGGCATGGAGGAACAGATGCTCGCCCATCACCGCGCGGCGCAGGAACTCCTCCGGCATCTCGTCGGCGAGCAGCCATTCGGAGGCGAGCAGGCGCTCATAGCCGCCGTGGCGTTCGATCCCGTCGTAGCCGTCCACCTCGCCGCCGCCGTCGAGCCGGCGCACCTGGAGCGGGCCGACCGCGGAGGACAGCCGCTGCAGCACCGGTCCCAGCGACAGGGCGAGATCGCGCGGGAAGACCGCCAGGTACGGACCCCAGGGGGCGAGGGGGCGCGGCAGCTCCATCAGGCGGTGCCTCCGGCTCTCTGGAGCCAGCCTTCGAGCGTGGAACGGAGAATCGGCCGGGCGGATTCGGTGGAGGCCAGGAGGGGAGGATCGAGCAACACGGCGAGCGGCGGCGCCGCCACACCCGCCCGGGCGAAGGCGCGTTCCAGGAGTGGCAAGGGCACCGACGGCTCACGGGTGGTGGGCAGCAGCAGGGCCGGTGCCGCCGCGTCCTTGCCGAGGTAGACGGCACCGTCCACCCAGGGCAGGTCGGCGGCGTCCCCCAGGACCACCAGGAGATCGGGCGCCGCGGTGCCATGGAGGCGGGCCAGCGCGTCGTCGTCGCACAACAGCAGCCGCCGCGCCAGGGCGCGCGCCGCCCGGCCGCGCGCCGCCACGGCCACCGGGTCGAGCGGCGCGGTGCGCGGCTGCCAGCTCACGAGAATCTCCTCTTCGCTCATACACCTGCCAACGACAAAGCACCTGCAAAAAACCCGCCGGCCGCGAACGGCCTTTGGGGACCTGCCCGATCAGCCGCCGGCCGCTCCCGGCGGACGCAGCGGAGTGCCCCGCAAGGCGGCCACCAGGCCGATGCGGACCTCCGCCAGCTCCCGGGGCATCGCCTCCGGCGCGAACCCCGCGTCGATCTCGCGGGCGATGCCTTCCAGACGTAGATACCAGCTCTCCAGGTCCTCCGCCGCCTCCGGCTGCGCCGCGAGCACCTCGCGTCCTGCCGCGGCGATCCGGGCCGCGCGGGCCAGCGGGCCGCGCGAGGCCTCCTCGGCCGCCGCCGGCAGCGCGGCGTTCTCGCTCAGCGCCAGCACCTCGCGCAGCGTCTCGCGGGCGAGCGTCTGCTGCTCCCGGGTGGGCACGGCGAGGACGAGGGGCCAGAGGTCGGCGTCCGTCGCGCGCTCGCGGCCCGCCATCGCCGCGGCGCCCGCCACCAGGCGCTGCACCTTGACGATCCGGCGGTCGGAGAGGGAGATGCCGGCGCCGCGCAGCAGCCGGATCGCGTGGGCCAGGTGCGGCCGCACCCGGCTCAGATCGCAGCTGCGCGCCGCCGCCGCCAGGGTTTCGAGATCGGCGAGGCTCGCGATCCGCCGGTGCTCCCGGTGCGCGAGGCCGCTCTCCGCGCTCCAGCCGCCCTCCAGCAGCTCCTCCAGGCGCGGGTCGGGCACCGGATCCACGAACACGCGCAGCAGGAAACGGTCGGCGAAGGCGGCGAGCGAATCGTCTTCCGGCAGGCTGTTCGACGCCCCGACACAGACCCGCAGCGGACAGCGGACGACGGTGTGGCCGCGCCGGAACACCCGTTCGTTGAGGATGCCGAGCAGCGTGTTGAGGATCGCCGTCGAGGCGCGGAAGATCTCGTCGAGGAAGGCGAACTCCGCCTCCGGGAGCATGCCTTCGGTGACCGTCTCGACCACGCCCTCCTTGAGCCGGCGCAGGTCGACCGGGCCGAAGATCTCGCTCGGCTCGGTGAAGCGGCCGAGCAGGTATTCGAACGACCGGCCGTCGACCGCCCCGGCGATGCGCCGCACCGCCTCGCTCTTCGCGGTGCCGGGCGGCCCGATGACCAGCACGTGCTCCTCGGCCACGCCGGCCAGGGCCACCATCTGTGCGAGAGCCTCCCGTTCGACCAGACCGCGGGTCGCATCGGAGAGGGCTTCACGCAGCGCGCCGGCCGCTTCGGGGAGTGATCTCGTCATGCTCGCGAGCCCATCCTAGAGGAGTCCGGGCCTCCGAACAAATCTCGTCTCTAAGCAAGAGTGTCGGCAGAGGCGCCGAACGGGACTACCAATCGAGCTTGAAACGCTGCGGGAGCAGATCGGACAGCCGGACCTCCTCCCGGTCGCCCTGGAGATTGCAGGCGAGGACGGGCAGGTCGTCGGCGAATTCGGCGAGCATCTGGCGGCACAGGCCGCACGGCCGGGCGGGCGGCGAGGCGTCGGTGACCACCGCCACGGCCACCGGCCGCCGCCGTCCGGAGGCCACCGCGGCGACCATCGCCGTGCGCTCGGCGCAGACTGCGAGAGCGGGGATGGTGTTCTCCACGTTGGTCCCGGCGACGATCGTGCCGTCCTCCATGAGCAGGGCGGCGCCGACCGGGAAATGGCTGTACGGCGAGTAGGAATTGGCGCGCGCGGCGGTGGCGGCGGCGATCAGGGGCTCCCAGTCCATGGTGCGCAATCTAGCATGGGGCCCCACCCCGTGGGAGGGTCAGAGCGCCGCGTTCCTTGTGATAGCGTACCGGAGCATTCGCTTCCGGCCGATCCAGACCGGCCTTCTTCTACATCCTGCCCATCAGGAGGAGCACGGCGGTGTCCAGGACCTACAATCAGATGACTCCCCCCGCGGACGGCCAGGAGATCTCCTGGCTCGCGGATCAAGACCGATTGGTCGTCCCTGACCGGCCGATCATTCCCTTCATCGAAGGGGATGGCACCGGACGGGACATCTGGCGGGCCACCCGCCACGTGCTCGACGGCGCCGTCGAGAAGCTCTACGGTGGCAGCCGCGCGATCGCCTGGTTCGAGGTGCTCGCCGGCGAGAAGGCGTACAACCAGACCGGCGAATGGCTGCCCGACGACACGCTCGACGCCATCCGCCAGTACCGCGTGGCGATCAAAGGCCCCCTCACCACCCCGGTCGGCGGCGGCATCCGCAGCCTGAACGTCACCCTGCGCCAGGTCCTCGACCTCTATGCCTGCGTGCGGCCGGTGCGCTACTTCGCGGGCGTCCCCTCGCCGGTCAAGACGCCGGAGAAGGTGGACATGGTGATCTTCCGCGAGAA
>DIHE01000028.1:31415-31657 GCA_002420005.1 Holophagales bacterium UBA5704
ATGGTGATCTTCCGCGAGAACACGGAAGACGTCTATGCCGGCATCGAATGGTCCGCAGGCTCCGCCGACGCGAAAAAGGTCATCGACTTCCTGGCGTCCCTCGGCAAGGAGATCCGGGCGGACAGCGGCATCGGCATCAAGCCGATCTCGCGCTTCGGCAGCCGGCGCCTGATGCGCAAGGCCTTGCGCTACGCGGTGGCCGCCCGCCGCAAGAGCGTCACCCTGGTGCACAAGGGCAACAT
>DIHE01000028.1:31902-49423 GCA_002420005.1 Holophagales bacterium UBA5704
AAGGGCAACATCATGAAGTTCACCGAGGGCGCCTTCAAGGATTGGGGCTATGAAGAGGCGCTGGAGAATTTCGCGGCGCAGACCGTCACCGAGGCCGACCTGTGGGACCGGCACGGCGGCAAGGTGCCGGAGGGCCGCATCGTGGTCAAGGACCGCATCGCCGACTCGATGTTCCAGCAGGTCCTCCTGCGGCCGGACGAGTACGACGTGCTCGCCACCACCAACCTGAACGGCGACTACATGTCCGACGCCCTGGCGGCGCAGGTGGGCGGTCTCGGCATGGCGCCGGGGAGCAACGAAGGCGATGGCTACGCCGTCTTCGAAGCGACCCACGGCACCGCGCCCAAGTACGCCGACCAGGACAAGGTGAACCCCGGCTCCCTGATCCTCTCCGGCTGCATGATGCTGCGCTGGCTCGGCTGGACCGAGGCGGCCGACGCCGTCGAGGGGGCTCTGGGCCGCACGATCGAGCAGAAGCGGGTCACCTACGACCTGGAGCGCCTGATGGACGGAGCCACCCTGCTCAAGAGCTCCGAGTTTGCGAAGGCCATCGTGGCCAATCTATAACCTCGTGGAGAAGCAACCGATGCGTTACAAAGTGACCGTGGTGGGAGGCGCCGGCAACGTCGGAGCCACCGCCGGACAGCGGATCGCCGAGGCGGACCTCGCCGACGTGGTCCTCCTCGACATGGCCGGCGAGCTGGCCACCGGCAAAGCGCTGGACATGATGGAGTCCGCGCCCGTGCTGGGCTTCAATGCACACATCACCGGCGGCTCCGACTACGCGCTGACCGCCGGCTCCGATATCTGCGTCATCACCGCCGGCCTCGCCCGCAAGCCGGGCATGAGCCGCGACGACCTGCTGGCGAAGAACACCGACATCGTCAAGGACGTGGTGGCGAACCTGGTGAAGCACTCGCCGAACACCACCTTGATCATCGTCACCAACCCGCTCGACGCCATGTGCGAGGTGGCGCGCCGGGTCTCCGGCTTCCCGCGCGAGCGGATTCTGGGGATGGCCGGCGTGCTCGACGCGGCGCGCATGCGCTACTTCATCGCCGCCGAGCTGAACGTCTCGGTGGAAGACGTGGACGCCTTCGTCCTCGGCGGCCACGGCGACACCATGGTGCCGCTGCCGCGCTACTCGACGGTGAACGGCATCCCGCTGCCGCAGCTCCTGGCCCACGACCGGATCGAGGCGATCAACGACCGCACCCGCAAGGGCGGCATCGAGATCGTCAACTACTACAAGACCGGCTCCGCCTACTATGCCCCGGCCGCCGCGGTCTTCGAGATGGTCGGCGCGATCCTGGGCGACAAGCACAAGATCCTCCCCTGCGCGGTCTATCTCCAGGGCGAGTACGACCTGAACGGCCTGTTCGTGGGAGTGCCCTGCCTGCTTGGCAAGAACGGCATGGAGCGCGTGCTCCAGCTCGAGCTGACCGCGGACGAGAAGGCGGAGCTCGCGAAGTCGGCCGAAGCCGTCCGCGAGCTGGTCAACGCCCTGCCGGCCATGTAACCCTCCCACCGGGCCGCCTCCCACACCGGCCCGGCCACTTCCCCGACCTCCCCGGCCGCGACCACCTCGTCCGCGGCCGGGGCCGCGGCCCCTCCGCCCGCTTCCCGCAACACCCCGGCCGCTTCCCACATGCACCCGGCCGCGGCCGGCTCCAACCCGGCCGCTTCCAGGGAGGCCCCGGCCATGTCCGGATCGATTCCGGCCACGGCCGGGAAGGCCCCGGCCGCGGTCAGGGAAGGCGCGGCCCCAGCCGAAACGACGCCGGCCCCGGCCGCCGCCGACCTGGAACCGGCCGGGAAGGCCCCGGCCGCGGTCAGGGAAGGCGCGGCCCCAGCCGAAACGACCCCGGCCCCGGCCGCCGCCGACCCGGAACCGCCCGGGCTCGACCTGGAGCTTTCCTGAGAAGAGTGGGAATCGGCCCGGATCGAGCCGCTCGTGTCACGGAAGGCTGCGCTCTACGGGGGTGCCGTCCGCCCCGCGGTCACCGGCAAGCTCCCCGAGGTCCCGGCGAGCGCCCCCTGGGACCGCCGGCGTCCCGCCGGCATTCAAGAAGATGGGCCGCAGGCCCGGCCGTCCGTGCGCCCGTGCGCTAGACTTCCTGGGGCGAGGGTTGTTATGAACGAGAAGCTCCTGATCCTTGAGCGCAGCGTCCGTGCCGACCTCGAGACCATCGACGAGCTCTACGAGAGCCTCGGCACGCCGGCTCTTTCCGCGGCGGACTCCGAAGAAACGCGCATCGTCATCGCCTATCGGCTCCACTCTCTTTACGCGGCGTTTGCGAACGCCTTCCGCAACATTGCCGCCGCGTTCGAGAACCATCTCAATGACCGAGCCGGCTGGCACCGCGAGCTGCTGCAACGGATGAAGCTCGACCTCACCCCGATCCGTCCGGCCGTGATCGACGGAGAAGCCTATGCCCGCCTGGATGAGATGCTTCGCTTCCGGCACTTCTTCCGCACGGCGTACGGTGTGCCGCTGGACCCGGAGCGGCTGAGCCTCGCCCTCCACCAGGCTCTTGGGCTCAAGCCGATGTACCGGAAGCAGTTGGAGGGTTTCCTCCAGTTCGTCCAGGGGTTGCAGTAGCAGAAGTGCTGCGGAGATTTGTCGACCTGCGCCGCGGCGTGGGTGACTTGCGCCGCGGCGTGACGCGAGTCGCTTGGCCGCGGTGCATCTGCTCGACCGACTCCAACAGATCGCGCTGAAACTGCTCCATGTCAGCGGGCATTCAACGAGTTGCTGCCGCCCCCTCCGGGGGCTTGGAACGGTACGGCGCCGGTTCGCCGATGCCTCGGCTACCGGACCACCCTCACCTCGACGCGGAGGTCCAGGTCGGCCCAGACCCTGTCGGTCGTGACAGCCGGCCGTCCGAGGTCGGCGGCGAGGGCGAGGCAGGCGCGGTCGCCGAGAGACAGGCCGAACGACCGGGTCTCCTCCCGCAGGCCGGCGGTCTTTTCGGCCAACCCGGCGGTGAAGGGCAGGATCTCAAGGCCGAGGGATTCCAGCTCCTCGCGGAGGCCTTTGACCGGGATCTTGTGCTCCAGGGCCTTCTGGATCACCTCCGACCAGTTCACGCTGGAGATGGCGGATGTGCCGAGCATCTCCTCGACCACCTCGCCTCCTGGTTCTCCTCGCAGGAAGGCGAGGAGGGCGGAGGCATCGAGAACGCAGCTCCGGCGGTTCTCCCCCGGGCTCAATCCTCTTCCTCGCGCCGCGCCTCGGCACGCCGATCCGCGAGGAGCTCCGCGGAGAGGCTCACCTCGGGCGGGATCTGCGAGAAGCGGCGCTTCACCCGCGCCAGGACGGCCCCCCGCTTTTCCAGCACGAGCCGCTGGCCTTCGACGACGGCGAGAAGCACGTCGCCGGAGGAGATGCTCATCTCACGGCGAAGCTCCGCTGGAATGACCAGCCGGCCTTGGGGTCCCACAGTGACTTTGGCAGGGTGCGAGATAAGTTCCATGGTGCGACTATCGTGCCACAACCTGCTTGAAAGTGCCACACCCCACCCCCGTCATCCGCTCCCGCAGCCCAGACGCCAGCCCGTCCATGGCGGCCTCGACACCTTTCGCGTTATACGCAGAGTCTAGCGCAGTGCGTATAACGCAGGGGCCCTGCTCCTCTGCCAAGGACCCAAAGGACTTCAAGGACGGCCAAGCTTCCGGTTCTGCCTCGTCCTTGCCGTCCTTGGTGACCTTGTCGTCCTTTCTCGCTTGCGGCGATCCGGGAGGCCTCTCGCAACTCCGCCCCCGGGAGCCCGTACAATGGGACGATGCGGACGTGGCGTGGTCTTCTCGCGTGGGTGCTGGCTGGAATCCTGGGGCTCGCTCTTCTCGCCTGGGCGTTTCCCCGCGCCTTCCGGCTCGCTCCCCACAGCTGGACGATCTCGCACAACGAGGCGGTGGCCATCGCGCAGGAGCGTCTGCGCGACCTCGGCGCACCGGTCGCGGATGCGTACGTGGTCGCGGTGCTCGATTCCGGCCTGTTGCTCGAACGGCGCCTCTCGGTCTCCGGGGAGGTTGCGGCGGCCGATCCGCGCCTGCGGACCCAGGTGGTGAGCTGGCTCGTCTTCGTGTACCGCCCCGGCGAGCTGCGGGACAACTGGACGTATCAGGCCCGGGTCTCGCTCTCCGGGGACCTGCTGGCCCTCCGCGTCCAGACCGATCCGCAGGCCGGTGCCGCACCGATTCCACCCCGCGCGGCGCGCGACCGGGCCGATGCGTTCCTGCTCGCCCAGGGGATCGATCCGGCCCTCTATGAGGAACCGCAGTTGCGCAGCCAGCAGCTCGCCGCGCGCACCGACCTCTCGGTGCGCTATCCCTACCGCGGCAGCGCGGGCCTGCCGCACGGCTTCGAGGTGATTTTTGCCGGCGACCAGCTGGCCGGCTTCCAGCCCTGGGTCGAGGACCCGCAGGACCGCGAGGTGCAGCAGAGCCTGCGCGGCCTCCAGTTCATCGGCTTCGGGCAGCTCGCGGCGATCTATGGCTTCATGCTGCTCCTCGCTCCGCCGTTTCTGAAGCGCTACCACGAGGGAGAGATCGGCGTGCGCCGCGGCGGTCACATCTTTGTCTTGGTGGCGGCGGCCGCGCTGATCGCGGCGGCGGTCGGCGCCCGCGCGGACTCACAAGGGTTGGGGCTCGCTCTCGCGACCCGGCAGCAGACCACCTGGTTCTATCTGGCGGCGACGGTCATCTTCCAGATCGTGCCGACCTGCCTGCTCGGGTTCTTCGCCTGGTCGGTGGGGGAGTCGGTCTGCCGCGAGCACTGGGGGCACAAGCTCGCCGCGTTCGATGCATTGTTCCAGCGCGACTGGTCGAATGCCACGGTGGCGCGCTCCTCGCTGCGCGGGGTGGCGGCCGGGGCCGCTCTCGCCGGCGTCTTCGCCGCGGTGGTCCTGGCGATGTGCGGCACCGGGGCCTCGGCGCTGGTCTCCCTTCTGTTGCAAGGAAACGGGGCCTGGCGCGGTGTCCAGATGGCCGGGCAGATCCTCGCCAACGGCTTGCCGGGTGCGTTCGTGGTGCTGCTCTGGCTCCTGCCGGTTTCGATCGCGCGCTTCGGCCGGGCGGCCGGTACGCTGGTCACCATCCTGGCGGGATCGATCGTCCTCTTTCCCTTGGTGCTGGTGGCACCGCTGCGCTGGGGGCTGCTGCTGACCCTGGTGTGCGGCGCGGGCCTGGTCCTCCTCTTCCTTCTGTATGACCTGTTGACCGCGCTGATCGCCGGGTTCTTCGCCCAGGCGCTCCTCGTCACCTGGCCGCTGCTCACGGCGCGCGATGCGCATCTGCAGCTCGACGGCTGGCTGCCGCTCGTCCTGGTCGCCTTGCCGTTGCTCGCCAGCTTGCGGGCGCTGGGGAGCGGCCGGGAGTTCTTCTACCGCTATGAGGACGTCGCGCCGCACGTGCGGCGGATCGCCGAGCGCGAGCGCCAGCGGGTGGAGCTGGAGACGGCGCGGCGCATCCAGAGCTCGATCCTGCCGGAGCTGCCGCCCCGTCTGAACGGCGTCGAGATCGCTCACGCGTACCTGCCGGCGAGCGAGGTGGGGGGCGACTTCTACGATGTGCTGGGTTTGGACGACGGCCGTCTCGCCGTGGCGGTCGGCGACGTCGCCGGCCACGGGGTGTCGAGCGGCCTGGTGATGTCGATGGCCAAGTCGGCGCTGGCGGTGCAGGTGACGTTCGATCCGGAGGTGGCGGCGGTGTTTGCCACGCTCAACCGGATGGTGCACCAGACCGCCCGCAAGCGGCTCCTCGCGACGCTCTGCTATCTGGTGCTCGATCCGCGGCGCCGCGAGATCGTCTGGGCGAGCGCCGGGCATTTGTTCCCCTACCGCGTGACCCCCGCCGGCCGGGTCGAGGTGCTCGAATCGGTGGCCTATCCGCTCGGCGTCCGCAGCTGTCTGCAGGTGGAGCCGCGGGTGAAGGCCCTGGAGCCGGGAGACACCTTGTTCCTCTGCAGCGACGGCGTCATCGAGGCGCACCGGGAGCACGCCGAGGAGCCGTTCGGGTTCGAACGGCTGGAGGAGAGCCTCGCCCGCCACGTCCACCGTGGCGTGGAAGGGTTGCGCGACGGCGTCCTCGCAGACGTGAACGGCTTCACCGGAACGGTGCCGCGCGAGGACGATCAGACGATTCTGGTGCTGCGGCTGCCGTAGACCCTCACCCCGGCTCCTCGTACTTCCGGATCGCCGCCTTGAGCCCTTCCGGCAGCGGGTTGGATTTTCCCGTGCCGTAGTCGACCCAGACGATGATGCCGGTGCCGTCCGCCACCCGTTCGTCGGTGCCGCGGTGGAACAGCTCGTATTCCATCTTGAAGCTGCTGCGGCCGATCTCGCTGACGCGGGTGAAGACCTCCAGCTCGGCGGGGTGGTGCACCTGGCGGCGGAAGTTGAGCGTGGCGGAGGCGAGGGCCGGCCCTTGCTTCTCGTGCTCGCGGTGCTCCGGCATGTGGATCGCCGCGAAGTAGCTCATCCGGGCCGATTCACAGTAGGTGAAGTACTTGGCGTTGTTGACGTGGCCCATGACGTCCATGTCGCCCCAGCGCACCGGGATGACGTCGACGTGGCGGGCCTTCGGTGGCGCTTCGCTCATCGGCACGACCTCGGTGCGGGGAAGCGCCGCAGGTCCTCATACCGGAAGGTCCATTCCGGGGTTGCAAGGGTGCCGCTCGCCCGCGCCGGGTACCAGGGAGAGGCGGCGGGATCGGACGGGTTGCGCAGCACGTGCACCTCCTGGGCGGGCATGTAGGACTGGACGAGGAGGAAGGCGCGCCGGCCTTGTGCGTCTTCGGCGACGTCGGCCACCAGCACGGCATGGCCGGGGAAGCCGCCCTGGATGAAGACGTCGCCGGCGGCGAGGCGCGCCGGGTCCGCCACCGGTTCGAGCTCCTTGGCGAGGGAGGCCGAGCCGGCGTAGTTGAAGACGGTGTCGAGATAGCGGCGGAAGCTCGCATAGCTGCCGTCCGCGGCGGCGGTGGCGTTCCAGCGCACCCGGTTGCCGGAGACCTTCGGCCGCAGGCCGCGTCGCCAGTCGGTCCAGGCGGCGCGGTCGCCGCTGGTGAAGCGGAAGGCGATGTCGGCCTCGCAGCCGCGGTCGCGCAGGTACTCGGCGCGCAGGCGCATCACCGCGTCGGCGCATTGCTGCAAGTCGCGAGGGCCGACGTCCAGGCGGACGACGGCGTGGTGGGCCTCCTGGTTGCCCTTGAGACGGCCGTCATGGAGGTGGACCGGCGGCCGGCCCGGCTGGAGCGGCAGGCCGCGCAGCCAGGCGGGGAAGCTGCCGGCCGGAGCCGCGGTGCGCCGGAAGCCGGCCGGCGGCGCGATCCGGCCGGCCAGGGTGCCTCCGTCCCCGCCCGTGCGCGGCCAGGAGTAGTCGGCGGCGGCGAAGCCGGCGAGGAGGAGCAGAAGGCTGAAGAAGGGAAGGACCCGGGGTTGCATCCCTTCATTCTAGGCGCTGGTGTAGAGTTTCGTTCCAGGAGGCAGCCGCCATGTCGACCGCGAATCGTGCGACCTTGCTCCCCTTGCGCCTCGCTGCGCTCTTCGTTCTCCTCGTCAGTCTGTCCATCGCCCAGGCCCATGCCCAGATCTGGCAGGGACCCGCCGCGCTCGAGATCCGCGCGGAAGGGAAGGGGGCCTCGGTGGGAGGCGCGACCGTCGAGCTTCTCTATCTGGCTCTCGATCCACCGGCCGGGCCGCCGCCGGCCGTGCTCGATGCGAAAGGGCGGGTGGTGGTCGGCGGGCTCGCGGAAGGGATGTGGCGCGTCTCGGTGAGCCGGGATGGGTTCATGACCTTCCAGGCCGAGCTGGACGTGCGGCGCGACGACAAGCCGACGCTCGCCGCCACGTTCCAGCAGAACGTCCCCGGGGCGGTCCATATGATGAAGGTGAGGTTCGAGCGCGCCAAGCCGTCCGGAGCGGCGCCTCTCCCGCCGCCGCCGGCTCCCCGTCCCGCAGAGCCGGTGAAGCCCGCGGAGCCTCCTCCGGCGGAGCAGCCTCCGGCGCCCGAACCGCCGGCCGAGGAGGCACCGATGACGCATCCCACCTTGTTGGGGATGCTCGCGGAGCCACCCGCGGCCGAGGAGGAACCCGAAGCCCGGCCGGCACCACCGGTCCCGGCGCCGGTTCCTGTGGCGGCTCCGGCCCCCGTCGAGCCGGCCCCCGTCGAGCCGGCCCCGACCCCGGCTCCGACCCCGACCCCGGCCCCGACCCCGGCCCCGGCGCCGGCACCCGCTCCGCTCCCTGCACCGGTTCAGACGGCTCCCGAGCCGGCCGTCCGAGGGGGATCGGTCCTGAACCGGTCCTACGCCGATCGCACCTGCTATGAATGCAAGCCCGGGGAGGCGTCCCTCTCCATCGAGGAGGTCGTGGGTTCAGGACCGGGGTGTGGTCCGGCGGTGCGGGACCTCCTGGCGGCGGGGGCAGCGGAGCCGCCGGAAGGCTGCGCCGTGCTGCGGCTCACCCTGCCGGCCGGCGCGCGCTACACCGGCTACCGCTATGAGGTGCAGGAGCGCAGCGGTGGCGTCGACTGCCTGGCCGGCCGCGACTGTCCGGGAGGGGGCCGCTGGCCGCTCGACCCGGCCCTCGTCCGCTCGGCGGGCACGACGGCGGTGTCGGCCGCCTTCGAGAACCCCGGAACCGGGGCGGGACGCCGCGCCGTCCTCACCATCTACTACACCGGTGCGGAGCGGAATCCCTGAAATCTCCTGAAATCGGTTTCATTCCGCGCCTCCGGAGGCCCGATCTGCCCCGCCCGAGCGATCTCCGGAGGCGCTTCTTCTGACTGTAACCTCTTTGCCTCCAGTCGATTGAGGATTTTTTAGGAGATTTGACCCGATCTCTGAGGACCTTTGAGACGGTACCCGCTAGGCTTCACCTGTGGTTGGGAGGGGTGGCGGACGGGTTCTTTCCTTTGCCGGTTTGAAGAGGTTCGAGGAGTCGCCGAGGCGGGTGGGATTTTTGCGGTACTTTTTTTTGCAGTTCTGTTGGTTGGAGGGTCGGTTTCTTTGTAGTTCCTGTAGTTTTGTAGTCCTCCATGGAGGGTAGTCCTGGTCAGGTGAGTTGATTTGCAGTTCTTCTTGTTGTGAGTCCGAAAAAGAGGGTTGGAGGTTGTCGCCCGGGGCGCCCGTTCCCCGGGTTTTGTTTTTTTGCGGCTGGTTTTCTCCACACCCTGTTCGATCCTCCAGACGCATCCGCGGTCCCCGGCGCCGGCCGAGGCGCCGAGCGGTGCGCAGAACACCTGTTGAATCAGAGGTTTGAGACGAGGTATCCGGCCTGGCATCGAGGTTGCGGAAGGCCGCCCGCGAGGCGCTGCACCTTCGACAGCGACCTTCGAAAAGGGGGATTCCATGACGTCTCGCCTGGCCTTCATCGTCCTTTTGTTCCTGGGCCTCGCCGTTCCCGGAGCGGCTCAGGCTTCCGATCCCGGCCGATTTCACGTCGAGTCCGTCCTCGTGGAGGGGGTGGAGCGCGACGCCGCGCGTGAGATCGTGGCGGCCACCTCGCTCCTCGTGCCGGGGCGCGACTACGCGGAGCGGCAACTGCGCGAGGCGGTCTACCGCGTCAAGCGGCTGCCCTTCGTGCTGGATGCCGGCTACTCCTTGCGCCCGGGGGTGGAGCCGGGGAGCCACCAAGTGGTGATCACCATCCGGCCGGCCGAGGCGTTCTTCGCCTCCCTGGAGGCGGCAGGGTTGACGTCCGGAGATGAAACCGGCGACGGCGACCGGGTGGACGGGAGTCTCTCGGCGTCCGCGGGGGGGCGTTGGTTCGTGGGCTCACAGGGGCTCCTCGCCGGCAGTGTCCGGGGCCTCGACGACGGCGGTGTCCAGCTCGCTCAAGTGGGGTACACCCACTATGACCTCTTCGGCCGGGGAGGTTTCGCCCGCCTCGCGCTGGAAACCAACCTCGACGACCGGAGCTGGGGAGGCAGCTACCGCAGCAGCACGCTCACCCTGGGCGTTCCGCTGGTCGGCAACCAGGCGATCCAGGCAGACCTCGGATGGTCCCGCAGCGAGCGGGATGGCGACTTCTCCCAAACCAGCACGTCGCACACCGGGTCTCTCGAGTGGATTCTCGACACGACGGACGATCCTCTCTTTCCGGCCTCCGGCTTCCGGGTGACCGGCCGGGGCACCCTGTCCGCCACGGCGGCGACGTACGACGACGACGGCCACTCCGGCAGCGAGGACCAGGAAACCTGGGGAACGGCCCTCGGGGCGCGCCGCTACTGGACCCTGACGCCGCGCCAGTCGATCGGTGCGGAGCTCTCCGCCGACTGGAGCCGGTGGACGTCCGACGGTTTCAGCGGCCGGCTCGACCAGGCGAAGGCCGGCATCGGGATCAGCCATGCGCTGGACCTCTGGCGCGTCCGGACGGCGGAGCGGACCCGCGACCTGCGGTGGGAGTCCCGCCTCACGTTCACCTCGGAGCGCACCACCTCGCCCAACGAACGGTTCACCCTGACCGGTGCCGCGCTGGCCACGGGCGTCACCTTCCGCAGCGCCTGGGGGCTTTCCCGCCTGACCTTCACCTACGTCGACACTCTGGAAGAGGATGTGCAGCTGCGAGGGGGGAGGTGATGGCGATGCGGAGGGACCGGGTTTGCCGGCCCCTCCGTGCCGGCGTCAGAACGACATGTTGCAGCTCGAGCAGTGGTGGGAGCCGGAATGCCCGGGCTCGCGGTCGCAGGTGCCGTTGATCGTGTTGATGCACCCTGCATGCTCGGTGCCGCACTCGGCGCCGTACTTGTGCTCGTGCGCCACTTCCTTGGGTGGAGTCTTCTGGTGGGTCATGACAGGACCTCCAGATCGAACATAGGCCGGCGGCGGCGCTCCCCGCACCGGCTCGCCGGGTGGGGAGCCCCACCCGGCGGCAGGGGTCAAGGGTAGCGCTGCGACAGCCGCCAGCCGTCGCCTTCCCGCTCGTAGACCGTGCGGTCGTGCAGGCGGAACGCGCCGGCCACCCAGAACTCGATCCAGTGAGGGACGACGCGGAACCCCGACCAGTGGGGCGGCCGGGGCACCGTGTGCAGGAGGTGCCGGGCCTCGACGCGGGCGACCTCGGCGAGGAGCTGCCCGCGCCCTCCCGGCAACGGACGGCTCTGTTGCGAGGCC
The DNA here is from genome assembly GCA_002420005.1 of Holophagales bacterium UBA5704. Taxonomy (GTDB): domain Bacteria; phylum Acidobacteriota; class Thermoanaerobaculia; order Multivoradales; family UBA5704; genus UBA5704. Next base: position 43,019 of record DIHE01000028.1, read on the forward strand.
CAGGCGCCGAGCTGGCTGGTGCGGGGCCGGGTGGCGAAGTAGGCATCCGCTTCTTCGTCGGAGACCCGGCCGGCGGTGCCGAGCACGATCACCTGCTTGCCCATCTCGCGCCAGAAGAAGCTCAGGCTCACCTGCGGGTGGGCGAGGATCTCCGTTCCTTTGCGGCTCTCGAGGTTGGTGAAGAAGACGAAGCCCTGCTCGTCGGCCGACTTGAGGAGCACCACCCGGGCCGACGGCTGGCCGGCGGCATCGACCGAGGCGACGGTCATCGCATTGGGATCGACCATGCCGGTCGCCTCCGCCTCGGCCAGAACCTGGCGGAAGCGCTCGAACGGCTCGTGAAGCGGGCGGATCTCGTGGCTCATCGGGTCCTCTCTTCTTGCCGCGGAGATCCTATGCGAAACCGGCCGGCAGCGGGCGGAGAACCCGCGAGATCGCACGAGGCGGGAGCCCGGCGGATTTATCTCTTCTGATCCGCGAAGTACACTCTTCGCACGCCTATGTTGCCACCACGCATTCCAGATGATCCTGTCACCCGGGCTCTGCGCCAGATCATGCCGGCGCTGGTGCCGCTGTTCGACGTGTTCGGCGTGCCGCTCGCCAAGCAGAAGGAAGTGATCGCCAGGGCCCGCTACGAGCTGGTCGCCAAGCATCCGGACCTCATCCACACCGCCGGGCCCTGGCTCGTCCGGCGCATCCTGCGCATCTGCACCGAAGACGACGCCAAGGTCTTCTGGGGAGAGGCCGAGATTCCGGACGCGATGATCTTCGAGGACCCGCCGTTCTTCAAGCGGGGTCCGAAGGACCGCGACCGCGACCGCCGGTAGCCGGTAGGAGGCTCAGTCGGCCTGCGGTCGGTCGAACACCGGCGACGCCGTCCGGGCCGCCGGATCGGCCAGGAACCAGCGGACGAGCGAGGCGGCGCCGAGCCCGCCGAGGGGAGCGCCGGCCGTATCGCGGCGCAGGGCGTCGAGGCGGGCGAGCTGATCGTTCAGCTCGACCGGCCGGCCGTCGGCGTCGAGCGTCCAGCCGGCGACGGCTTCGGCCCAGCGGACCAGAAGATCGCGGTCCCGCTTGGGGAAGAGCGGGACCGTGAAGACGTGGACCTCCGTGGAGTTGACGGTCCAGAGAAGCTGGCCGTTCGGGCTGAAGCGGGCCGTGGTGGAAGGAGAGGACGGGAGCGGCGTCACGGTCAGGGGCTGGCCGAAACGGGCATCGAGCAGGCGGATGGGCTCGTCCTTGGAGCTCACCAGGAGCCGTGAGCCGGACGGGTCGAGTCGGGTCTGCCAGATGATCCCGTCGGTCTGCACGATGGTGCTGGCCGGGAGCCCGGTTTGCGAATCCCAGACTCTCAAGAGGTTGAGGTCCCGCACCAGAACGAGCCGGCCGTCGCCCTGAAAACGAACCGATTCCACCGGCCGGCGGTGGCGGACGAGCTGGGTGAGCAGCCGTCCTGTTGCGAGGTCCCAGATGCGCACCAAGCCCCGGCGGGTTCCGGTCACCACCCGGCCGCCGTCCGGGCTCACGTCCAGGGTGAAGGTGGTGCCCTCGTGCGGGATGTCCTCTCCGAGGGGGCGGCCGGTGCGGGCGTCCCACGTGCGCAGGACACCGTTCGCACCGGCGGTGAGAAGGCGGTCGCCGGCCGGCGTGAAGGTGAAATAGAGGATCGCGTGGCCGGGCTGGAGAATGGCCGTCTGCCGGCCGTTGGCGAGGCTCCAGAGCTGGACGGTGCGCTCGTCGCTCTTCAAGCCGAAGAGCTCCAGGGCGGGGCTCAGGTGGAGGTGGGCCAACGTCTCGGCCGAGCCTTTGTCCGCCTCGGGGATGCGCAGAGGGTGCCAGACCGGCTGCCCGGTCCCGGTGTCCCAGAACCGGTAGGTGTCGCCGCGCCGCTCGAGCAGGAAGCGGCCGTCGGTGCTCAGCCCGAGATCGCCGGCCGCGGCGGCCTCGAGCCCGCGCAGGGGAGGGCCGGCCGGCTGGACGGCGTCGGTGTCCCAGAGGCGGAACGCGCCGTCGCGGGCACGGATCGCGACCCGGCTCCCGTCCCGGCTGAACAGCGGATCCAGGAGCCCCTCCGCGGAGCGGACGAGGTCGGTGGCGGTGTGGGTCGGCTCCGGGCGCCAGATCCGGACGACGCCCGAGTCGTCGCCGGTGACCACGTGCCGGGTGCCGGCGCGGAACCGGCCATGCGCGCAGTCGCAGAGGGGCTCGCTGACCGGGCGGCCGGTGTCGGTCTCCCACAGGCTCACCCCTTCGTCCGAGACGGTGAGCAGGAGCTTCCCGTCGGTGCTGACCTCGGCATGGGCGAGGTCGCGCAGGGGCACGGTGGCGAGCGGTCTGTCCGGGTTGGTGACGTCCCAGACCCGCAGCTCCTGCTCCCGGCCGTAGGTGAGGGCGCGGTCGCCCGCGGGGCTGAGCCAGGCTTGGGTCGCCGAACCGCCGATGCGGAGCCCGGCCGCCGTCGCAGGGTTCCAGAGGTCGGTCTGGTCGTCTCCGGAGACCAGCACGTACCGGCTGTCGGGGGTGAAACGTACGGCCTGCATCGCCTCCGCTCCCGGTCCCGGAAGACTGCGGACGCCCTCGACCTCCCAGAGGAGCGTCAGGATGCCGTCCGAGGCGAGGATCGTCCGGCTGTCCGGACTGAACGAGAAGGTCTCGAAGCCGCCGAACGGAGCGAGATCGGGCGGGACGGGGAGGGGGATCTCGCGGGTCGTCCCCGTGTCGAGGTCGCGCAGGTGGAGCGATTGCCCGTCGCGCGACCAGGCGAGCCGGCGGCCGTCGGGGCTCAGCAAGGCGCTGGAGTGATCCCCGAGGTCGAGGCTCCAGAGCTCGCGGCCGGCCGCGGTGTCCCAGAGCCGTGCGGTGCCGGGGGAGAGAGCCAGGACGCGCCGGCCGCCGGCGCCGAGGTCGAGCGACTCGACCGCCTCCGTCTGCCGGACGGTCCCCACCGGCTGCAGGGTCTCGGTGTCCCAGAGGCGGATCGTCCCGTCCTCGCCGGCCGCGGCGGCGAGCCGGCCGTCGGGGCTGATCTCGACGAGCCCGGTGCCACCGAGGCGCAGCTCGCCGATCGGCAGGGGCCAGTTGCGGGCGAGCAGGAGATCGCCCAGCAGGCTCTGGGCGGCGGCGTTGTCCGGTTCGGTGCGCAGCGCGCGCGCCAGGTGGGCGAGGGCATGGGCCGGGTTGTCCTCGCGCAAAAACCAGGCCTTGCCCACGTCCGCCAGGGCGAGCGCCTGGTTCGCCCGGCGCTGTGCCACGAAGCCCCAGGCGGCGAGGGCGACCACCACGGCCAGCGCGAGGCCGAGGGCGCCGAGGGCGAGCCGGCTGCGCCGCAGCTTGCGCTCGGCCTCCCGCCGCGCGGCCTCTTCCCGCCCCCGGGCCTCGCTTTGGCGGCGCAGGTCGCGGCTCTTGCGGATGACGCCGGTCAGCACGTCGTGGGTCAGCTCCAGCCGCTGCATGCCTCCGTGGTCTTCGATGCGCAAGAGGCGGCGGTCGGTCAGCGTGTCGAGCGCCGCGCGGGTCACCCCGGGCAGCTCCACCGCGTTCTCCAGGGCCACCGAGTCGCGGAAGCCGGAGCGGGTGAGCAGGCGTTCCTCGATGAACGAGCGGACCTCCGCGCCGAGATCGCCGACGCTGCGCTCATAGAGGCCGGAGAGGATCTCGTCGCGGTTGCCCTGGACGAGAGCCGCGGTGATGCGCGGCAGCCCCTGGGCGCGCCGCTTGTGGTTCAGCTCGCGGCAGACCACCGAGAGCAGGGCGGGCTCGATCTCCAGCCCGTCGGAGGCATCGTCCCCTGCGCGGCCGGCGACGAAGTCGACGATCCGGCCCGGGACGTCCTCCTCGACCAGGTGGCCGCCGGCCCGGGTGATGACGCAGAGGGCGTTCGTGCCGTTCATCCGCTGCAGGCGGTACCGGTTGTGGACGATCGAGCGGATGCGGTCGCGCAGCCCTTCCAGCTCGGGGAGGAAGTCCTCGCGCAGGCTGAGCAGGATCTTGTAAGGATGGCGGGTGAAGGAGAAGGCCCGGGCGGCGGCGGGGTCCGCCTCCAGCCGGGCGCGCAGGCCCGCCGGCGGCGCGCCTTCGCAGAGATCGGCCAGCTCGGTGAGAAACGCTTCGGCCGCCTGCGCGGTCGCGGCGTCGCGCCGGCCGAGGGTGAAGATCTCCTCGAACTGATCGAAGACGAGGAGCGGCGTGACGATGCGGTTGCGCGGGCTCCACAGCTCGGAGCCCTGGCGGTGCAGGGACTCCCAGAGCGTCTCCGCCTCCTCCCAGGCCGGCGTCTCGATGCCGGCGGCGGCGGCCTCGCGCCGGATCTCGCGGCGAACCTGCGCGGCCGGGGAAAGCCCGCCCTGCGCGTCCGAGAAATCCAGCCGGATGTAGACGGGCAGGACGTTCTCCTGGCGCAGGTGCGGAAACAGGCCGGCGCGCAGCAGCGAGGTCTTGCCGAGGCCGGAGAGGCCGAAAAGGACGGTCAGCCGCTCGCGCAGCACGAGGCGCAGGATCTCCTGCGTCTCCGCCTCCCGCCCATGGAAGTGGTCGTGATCCGCCTCGCGGAACGCCGCCAGCCCGGGCCACGGGTTGTCGGCATCGACGGTGCCGGGATCGGCGGAACGTTCCAGGGGCTCGCTCATCCGGTGGTCTCCCCGGGGGTCAGGACCGCTCGGAGACGGCCCGCTGGTAGTCCCGGTACGCGCGCTTGAGGAGCTCGACGGCGGCGGGATTGGGGCCTTCCGGCTGGATGCGTTCCCAGTGCAGGCGGCGGAACCGGTCGGGGAGGGCGGGATCGTCCGGCGCCACGTCGCCGGCGACGAGCGGCAGGATGAAGCGCAGCTGCGGCGGCGCCTGCACGGCGACGCGGTCGGCCCAGTCCCACTCCAGGCGGAAGAAGCGCCGCCGCGAGGTCACCGTGTGGGGAGTGAGGATGGGGACGAACAGCGAGCAGCACTCGATATTGCGGCGGATCTTCTTCTCGTAGTCGTCGCCTCCTTCGAGGGCGTTCCGGTCGAACCAGACGTCCACCCCGGCGCTCTCCAGCTCGTCCTTGAGGGCGGCCACGATCGCGCGGTCCTCGCTGGCATAGCTCAGGAAGACGGCCCCGGGCAGCATCTCCAGCGGGCTGCCCGCGCCGGGCCGCGGAGCGGGCGCCGCGGCCTCCTTGGGGGCCGGCGCCGCCTGGGGAGGATGGCGCTCCATCCAGCGGCGGTGCAGCTCGTCGACGAAGCGCACCGCATCCAGCGAGGCGATGCGGGTGCGCGCGCTGAAGTGCTTGAGGAACGAGACGAGGGCAGGATCGTCGCGCATCCGCGCATCGGCGACCACGTCGGTGCGTCCGCGCACCAGCCACAGCCGTTCGCGCCGCGAGGTGCGCAGAAAGAAGCGGGCGAGCCAGTCCGGGAAGCCGCCGCCGAGGAGGAGAAGCTGGTGGCGGTCGAGCTCGTCGAACAGCCGATGCGGGCGCCGCGTCTCGGACTGGAGCGCATGTACGAGCTCCAGCGTGTCCTCCTCGGTGACCACGTACTCGGGGACGGCGGAGAGGCGGCCGAAGAGCTGAAAGACGGCGGGCCGTTCCATCGCGTCCACCGCCTGATCGAGGTCCTCGACCGCCTGGGGGGCATAGGCGTAGACGCGCGTCCGCGGCTGGCCGCCGAAGCGCACCTCGTCGAGCGCCTGCTGGAGGAACGGATCGAGGGTGGTGGAGACGAAGAGCCGGAAGGGCCGGATCGCGGCGAGCTGCTTCAGCGGGGTCGGAACCGGGAAGGTCGCGGCGTTGGGGAACACCTGCTTCAAGCCGGAGTAGATGTCCTCGATCTGTCCCCCGCCCGCAAGAAACCGGCAGGCCACCGCATGCAGCGCGCCGGTCGGCGGCAGGTCTTCGCCGGCAACCTCCAGATACGCGGCCAGGCGCTCGGCGAGGAACGAATAGAGCTGCACCTGCCGGCCTTCGACCTCGGAGACGAGGAGATCCGGGCCGACGATGGGCACGGCCCTGCCCTCCTCGATGAGCTGGAGGAGCTGATCCCAGAAACGAGAACCCTCAGTGGCCGGGGGCGCCATGTTGGACGAGGCTATGCCAGGGGGGACGGGGGGTCAAGGCGGAGCGGCGGGGGCCGACAGCCCGATGGCTCCGCTTTACTGCAGAAGGACCTTGGCGGCACGGCGTAGCCGGCGCCGCGCCGCCGGGGCGAGCGAAGCGCCGGAGAGCTTGGCGAGACACGCGCTGCGATGCTCTACCAGGCTGCGCGCAGAAGGCCGCATGGCGGCGGCGAACGCCCAGGCCACCGGCTCCGGTCTCTCCAGGAAGGGCTCGGCACGGGCCTCGGAGACACCGAAAACCTGGTAGTACAACCGCAAGACTTCCATCGTATAAACCCGGGCCACCGGGACCGACTCGAGCCGGATTCCGGGTTGCCC
>DIHE01000111.1 GCA_002420005.1 Holophagales bacterium UBA5704
AACACGCTGGTGATGCGCACCGATCTGTCCGGCGATCCGCCGTTCGCGGAGCTGCTGGCGCGGGTGCGGGCGATCGCGCTGGCCGCCTATACGCACCAGGACCTGCCCTTCGAGAAGCTGGTCGAGGAGCTGCGGCCTGACCGCGATCTCGGCGTCTCGCCCCTTTTCCAGGTCCTCTTCACTCTGGAGGAAGAGCCGCCGGCACTGTCGCTGGGCGAGATCGCAGGAGAGATCTGGCCGCTCCCGGCAGAGACGGCGAAGCTCGAGCTGAGCCTGGTGCTCGGCGAGAGGGCCGAGGGCCTCGCGGGGCTGATCGAGTACCGGAGCGACCTGTTCGACGGGCCGACGATCGAACGCCTTGCCGGGCACTTCGTGCACCTGCTCGCCGGGGCCGCGGCGGACCCCGGGCGGCGGCTGGCGGAGCTGCCGCTGCTCTCGCCCTCCGAGCGGGAGCAACTGCTGGTGGTGTGGAACGACGTCGGCACCCTGCCGCCGGCGGATGTGGCGCTCCACGAGCTGTTCGAGGCGCAGGCGGTGAGGACGCCCGCCGCGGTGGCGCTGGTGGACGGGCGCAGCGGAGAGCGGTGGACCTACCGCCGGCTCGACCGCGAGGCGGACGCCGTGGCGCGGCGGCTGGCCACCCTGGGGGTGGGGCCGGAGGTGCGGGTCGGCGTCTGCCTGCGCCGTACGCCGCTGCTCGTCGCCGCGCTTCTCGGGGTGCTGAAGGCGGGGGGCGCCTATGTACCGCTCGATCCCGAGTACCCGCGTGAGAGGCTCGCCTTCCTCCTGGAGGACGCCGGGGCGGCCGTCCTGCTCACCCAGAGCGACCTTGCGGGGTGCTGCGGTCCCTTCGCCGGCCGGGTGGTCGAGGTGGATCGGACGGAGGAGACCGAAGGGAAGGAGCCACCGGCTCGCCGGCCCCCGATCCCAGGAAACCTGGCGTACCTGATCTACACCTCGGGCTCGACGGGGCGACCGAAGGGAGTGGCGATCGAGCACCGCAGCGCCGTGGCGTTCGTCCGCTGGGCGCGCACGGTGTTTTCCCGGGAGGAGCTGGGGGGGGTGCTCGCCGCGACCTCGGTGTCCTTCGATCTGTCGATCTTCGAGCTGTTCGTGCCTCTCGCCTGGGGCGGCACGGTGATCCTGGCGGCCAACGCCCTGGAGCTGCCGCACCTGGCGGTGGCGGACGAGGTGGTGCTGGTCAATACGGTGCCTTCGGCGCTGGCGGAGCTGGTGCAAGAGGGGTTGCCGGCGTCGGTGCGCACGGTCAATCTCGCCGGCGAGCCGCTGCAACGCTCGCTGGCGGACGCGATCTACGCCGCGTCCGCGGGCTGCCGTCTGCTCGACCTGTACGGTCCGTCGGAGGCGACGACCTACTCGACCTGGTCGTCCGTACCTCGCGAGGAGCGGCGCGAGCCGTCGATCGGCCGTCCGATCGCGGGCACCCGCGCAGTGCTCCTCGGTCGCCATGGCGAGCTGGTGGCGGCAGGGGTGGCGGGAGAGCTGCTGCTGGGGGGAGCGGGGCTCGCGCGCGGCTACCTGGACCGTCCGGAGCTGACGGCGGAGCGTTTCGTGCCCGATCCGATCCCGGCCGGAGAAGGGGGAGAGCCCGGGGGCCGCCTGTACCGAACCGGGGATCTGGCGCGTTGGCTGCCGGACGGGCGCCTCGACTATCTGGGGCGGATCGACCAGCAGGTCAAGGTGCGCGGATTCCGCATCGAGCTGGGGGAGGTCGAAGCGGCGCTCGCGGCGCACCCCGGTGTCCGCGCGGCGGTGGTGCTGGCGCAAGAGGACGTGGCAGGGGGGGCGGAGCTGGTGGCGTACGTGGTGGCGGAGGAGGGAGCCGAGCCGGCTCCGGCGGATCTGCGCAGCTTCGTGGGCGAGCGGTTGCCGGGCTTCATGGTTCCCGCGGCCTGGGCGTTCCTGCCGGCCCTGCCGCTCACCGCCAACGGCAAGCTGGACCGCAAGGGGCTGGCCGGGCTCCGGCCCGGGCGAGAGGCCGGCGCTTCCGAGGTGGCTCCGCGCACGCCGGCCGAGGAGAAGCTGGCGGCGATCTTCTCCGAGGTGCTGGGCGTGGAACGGGTGGGGATCACGGATGACTTCTTCGCGCGGGGCGGCCATTCGCTGCTGGCGACCCGGGTGGTGTCGCGGGTGCGTTCGGTGTTCGGGGTGGAGCTGCCGGTGCGCGCGGTCTTCGAGGCGCCGACGGTCGCCGCTCTGGCGGTTCGGCTCGACCGGTCGGCGCGTGCCGGGGAGGCGCCGGCGCTCGTCCGCGTCGCGCGCGATGCACCCCTGGTGCTCTCCTTCGCGCAGCAGCGTCTGTGGTTCCTCCATCAGATGGAGCCGGCGAGCCCGCTCTACAACATGCCGGCGGCGCTGCATCTGCGCGGGCGGCTGGACCGGGCGGTGCTCGCCGCCGCCCTGGGCGAGGTGGCGCGCCGCCACGAGGCGCTGCGCACCCGTCTGGTCGCGACGCCGGACGGCCCGCTCCAGGTGGTCGATCCGCCGGTGCCGATCCGTGTGCCGGTGATCGATCTGGCGGACCTCGGAGGTGGAGGTGGCGAAGCCCGGCGCCTGGCGCGCGAGGAGGCGCTGCGTCCCTTCGATCTGGCGGCCGGGCCGCTGCTGCGGGC
>DIHE01000090.1:0-12144 GCA_002420005.1 Holophagales bacterium UBA5704
GGGGGGGCGATGGGAGAGGGGGTCGGGGGGTGAGGTCGGGAGGGGGAAGGCGCCGCCTGGACCGCCCGGGTGACGCTGCGCGCCTGGATCGCCGGCATCAGGATCGTCGCCGCCTGCACCGTCGACGTCTGAGCTGGCGAGGCCTGAACCGCCGGCATCGGAGCTGGCGAGGCCTGCACGGCCGGTCCCTGTGTCGCCGAACCCGGCGCCTCCTCCTCCGGAGCGCTCATCCGCCGCAGCGGCAGCCCGGGGCGATCCGGTGCTCCGGCCGCTCTCTGGACACCCGGCGACCGCCGCACGATCGCCGGTCCCATCTCGACGCTCCGGGAAACCACCGAGGTCTGGACCGCAGGCCCTTCCGAGACCCCTGCCGCCGACTTCTCCTCCTTCGGCTCGCTCATCCTCCGCACCGGCATCTCTGAAGCCACGGGGGCCTCCGGGCTCGCCACCGACCGCTGCACGGGAACCGATCCCGTCGCCTCCGCCGAACGCGCGACCACCGAGGCCTGCGCCACCGGCGCCTGCACCATCGGTAAAACCGTCGCCCGCGCCACCCGTGTCGGCGCCGAGGCCGAAGAAGGAGCCGGCGGGCCGGCGGAGGCGGAGAGCATGGGCGTCGCCACCGGACGGAGCGGCAACGCCGGGCCTCCGGAATCCACCGAGCCCGCAGGGCTGAACCGCCGCTGGATCTGCGCGGCGAGCCGCCCGCCGTCCGCGACGCAGCAACTTCCGCCACCGTTGGTGGCCAGGCTGCGCCGGATCACCCCGGGGTCGGTGGCGCGCCGGACGAGGGTCTCTCCGAGATCGGGACTGGCTGGGGTGGTCTCTTGATCTTCGTTCATGGCGTCGCCTCGAAGAACGAACGCCGGGTGCGATCTCCCTCACCCGGCGCTAGCACGAGGCCTGACGCCCCGTGACGGGGTATACTTGTAGAGTGATGAAGAGAGCGGCGAGCATCTCCAAGGAGCAGATCAAGTCGGAGGTCGACAAGGTGCGAGACGAGTACCTGGGCGCCCTCTACCGGATCATCCTCGCTCTGGCAGACCCCATGATGGCGCCACCGCGACCAGAGCCGGCAGGAACCGGCGGCTGGAGCCAGTTCATTTCCCAGATGTACGGAGCGACCCGCGACGCCCCCCTTGAGCGCTGGCCGGAAGGAGCCGCCGAAGAACGGCTTCCCCTCGAATGACCTATCTGCTCGACGCGAACACCTGTATCAAGTTCCTCAACGGCCAGTCGGAATCGGTTCGCCAACGGTTTGAGGAGCTGCCTCCCTCCGCCCTGGCGTTGTGCTCAGTCGTCAAGGCCGAGCTCTTTTACGGTGCGATGAAGAGCGCGCGGCCCCAGGCCAACTTGGAGAAGCTCCTCTTCTTCTTTGACCGCTTCATCTCCTATCCGGTTGACGATGCAGCAGCCGAGGTCTGCGGTCGGGTTCGCGCCCAGTTGGCGAAGCAGGGAAAGCCGATCGGCCCCAATGACCTCCTGATCGCCTCCGTCGCCATCTCGCGGCAACACACCCTTGTCACCCACAACGTTGGCGAGTTCAGCAGAGTCGAAGGTCTCGCGCTCGAAGACTGGGAGACATAGCCCGAAACGGCCGGGCCTTCGGCCCATTTTCTTGAATGCCGGCGAGACGCCAGCGCTCCCAGGGGGCGTCCTCGGAACGCTGGTGGCCCTACCGCAACGCCCCGCCGAGGGCGAGGCCGGCGTTGAAACCGGTGCGGAAGGCCGAGGCGGCGGCGCTGCTTGCGGGTTTGGAGATTCCGCGGTGGACCAGCTCCACGGATTCCACGGCGATGGAATTGCCGTCCGCCCGGAAGTCCGGCCCGCTCCATTTCACCGGATAGGCTTCCTTGAAATCCCACCACATGGCGGGAATCCCCTGGCGGTCGAGGAGATAGATCGTGCCGTTCTTTCTCTCGATGCGGCCGGCGACGACGTCCTGGTGCCAGGACCAAAAGGTTTCGATCTCGGTCAGGCCACGTTTGAGGATCAGGTTCGAGGGATACCGGGTGGGGCCGGGCAGCTTGTGGACGTACTCGTTCTGCCCGCCCTCCGTGTACTCCTGCACCACCGTCTCGACCTGGAGACCGCTCACCTCGGAAAAGCCACCGATGATCAGGCCTTCGATCTCGACGAAGAAATTGAACGCCACGTGCGGGTCGCTGCGCACGCCCAGCAGGTTGGCGCCCAGGGTGACGGCGGCGTTGCGGCCGAGCGCGCTCATTGAATCTGTCCTTTCACGATGCAGCCTCCTCGTTCAGGCGCCGGTTGATCCGCGCCACCTCCGCCACCCAACGCTGCCGGTCGCGGTGCTCCAACTGCAGGATCTGGTCATGCGGCCAGTGAAAGTAATACGCGAGATAGGCTACCTCCTCGTGCAACCGCTCCAAGGGGTAGCCCATCATCGTCCCCGGCCGCCGACCTCCACCTCGAACTCGCCCTGACAATGCGGACAGGCCACCGCCACGCGGTCGTGCCCGTCCTCGTTGATCCGCCGGTAGAGATCCTGGAGAAACGCCAGGTCTCCGGCGAACAACCCCTCGATCACCTTGGGATTGAGCACCTCCAGCGTGCCCAGCCGGGTGACCACCCGCGCGAGCAGGATGACCACCAGATACCCGGGGTTCGCCTGCACGCGCGGATCTTTCATCGGCGCGATCTCGTCGTAGGCCGTGGCCAGCCGCATGACACCCTCGCGATGCAAAGTCCCCTCGGCATCGAGATAGCCACGCGGCAGGGTGAAGGGAAATTCGGTCTGCAAGGTCACGGGCTACTCCTGGAGCTCCAGACCCTCGTGCGCGATCTCCAGCATCTCGATCGCCACCTCGTTGCCGGTGGCGTTGAAGGTCGGGCCGGTCCACTTGATCGGCCAAGCCTCGCGGAAATTCCAGCGCAGCTTTTCCGCGCCGGTCTCGTCGAGCAGGACGATCGAGCCGTTCTTACGCTCCACCTTGCCGGTCATCGCCTTCTTGCGCCAGGCCCACAGCTCGGTGTCGTCGGTCATCCCCCACTTGAGGGTGATGTTCGAGTACTTGTTGAGGCCGGGGAGCTTGCGCGCGGTCGGTCCTTCCGTGCCTTCGCGGTATTCGATCGGGTCCTGGCTCGCGTCGAGGCCCGAGCACTCGCGGAAGCCGGCGCGCGCGATGCCGTCGAGCTCCACCGCGAAATTATAAGAACGAAGCGGATCTTTGCGGTCTCCAGTCGCCATGTTCAACTCTCCTTGCTGAGGGATCTTTTCAAGTCGGGGACAGACCTGCGACGTCGACGCCGCCGGCACCGTGGATGATGCGCACCACGACGTGCTCGTTCGGCACCGACGGCGCCAGGCCGATGACGGTGACCACCCGGCCGGTGTCGCGCAGCTCGGGCGGATTGGTCTCTGCGTCACATTTCACGAAGAAGGCTTCGGACGCGGTGTCGCCTTTGAGGGCACCGGCCCGGAACAAACCCTCGAACCAGGTGGTCAGCTCGCGGGTGATGCGATTCCACAGCCGGACGTCGTGCGGCTCGAACGCCACGCCCGCCAGGTTCAGCTCGATCCAGCGCACGGTGGTCAGGAACAACCGGCGCACGCTGAGGAAGGTCCAGGCGGCCTCGCGCGAGAGCGTGCGCGCTCCCCAGATCCGCAGGCCGCGGCCGGGGAAGGCCCGCAAGGCGTTGATCCCTTGCGGATGCAGGACGGCCTGGTCGGCGTCGGTCAGGTGGGCGCCGAGATCGACGACGCCCTCCAACGCCTCATTGGCGGGTGCTTTGTGGACGCCGGTGCGCCGGTCGCAGCGCGCGATGACGCCGGCCACGTGGCCACACGGCGGCACGAAACGCTGCGCTCCCGCCGGCCGGACCCAGGGGTGATAGAGGGCTCCTTGCTCGCCCGGCGCCGCGGCGAGACCGTTGCGTTGGGCGAGCACCTGCTCGCGCGACGCTCCGGGGACCGCGTCGAGCAGCGCGAAGCGGTCCCCCTCGGCCGCACAATGGGCCAGAAGCGCCGACTGCATCCGCAGCACCTGATCGAGGTCCTGGGCATCGAGCATCAGATCGGGCGCACAGACCAGGTCGAGATCCTGCCGCCCGGCAAGGGCTGCGAGGCCACCCTGGAGCGCCGCTTCCGCGTTTCCGGCGGCCAGCGGCACGACCAGACACTCCCGCCCGCCGTTCTGGAAAAACCCTTCGACGGCCGCCGCGAGGAACCGTCCGGGCGGCGGTGTTCCGAAGGTTTCGGCGAGCTGGGTGAAGAGCGTGACGCGCACCGGAACGTTGACGGTGCCGCGGGTGGTGACGCCGAGAAAGGCGGGGACACCGGTCGGCAGCGCGGCGCGCTGTGCCGGGAACACGTCCTCCCGCATCACTCCGGGCGTGGCAAAGGTCGTCGTCACGGTGCGCTCTCCTTCTCCCTCGAGGTCGCGAGGGCCTTACTGGCCGGGTCCGGCCCACTGGCTGACGCGGAAGATGACGAACTCGGCCGGCTTCACCACCGAGACGCCGATCTCGGTGACCACCTGGCCGAGGTCGCGCACCTCCGGCGGGTTCGTCGAGGCGTCGCACCGCACGTAGAAGGCTTCCGCAGGGGAATTTCCGAACAGTGCGCCGGAGCGCCAGACGTTGGTCAGGAAGGCGGTCACGTTGCGGTTGATCTTCGCCCACAGCGACGAATCGTTCGGCTCGAAGACCACCCACTGCGTCCCTTCGTCGATCGACTCGCGCAGGAACAGGAAGAGCCGGCGGACGTTGACGTATTTCCAGGCGCCATTGGCATCGCCGCCCAGGGTGCGCGCACCCCACACGGTGATGTTGCCGTTCAGGTCGCGGATCAGGTTGATGCCCGCGGGATTGAGACCGGCCTGGTCGGCGCGGCTCAAGCGGTGCTCGAGGCCGAGGGCGCCGCGCACCGGAGCGTTCGCCGGAGCCTTGTGGACGCCGCGCTCGGTGTCCGTCCGGGCATAGATGCCGGCGATGTGACCGCTCGGCGGCACGAGAATCCGGTTGCCGCTCGCCGGGTCGAAGACCTCGATGCGCGGGAAATACAGGGCGGCATGGTCGCTGTTCTTGGTCGCTCCCTGGATCGCCGCGGGGGTGAACGTGCCGGTCACCTGGCCGTCGAGGATCGCGAACCGGTCCCCCGCCTTCACGCAGTGATCGATCACGCCTTCCTGGATCGCCTCCTCGGTGGCACCGGGCACCGCCACCAGCGCGATCTCGTCGATCCCGTCGAACGTGGCGAGGGCCGGCAGGACGGTCGTGCCGTTGATCGCGGTGAGCCGGGTCACCCAGCAGCGGGTGCCGCCGTTGTTGAAGAAGCCGTAGACGGCGTGGGCGAGGACCAGGTTGCCGGCCTGAAAGTCGCCGAAATGGTTCTTGAAGCTCTCCCAACTGGTGAGCAGCTGCGGCACGCCGGCCGGGGCGACGGTGTAGCGGATCGGGGTGACGTGGCCCTCCGCATCGGTGTTGAATTTGCCCGGCTGCGGCGGCATGACGACGGCGTCCGCAACCAGACCGATGAATCCCGCCGTGCTGGTGCCGGCACCGGCGATCGGTTGCACGGTCGGCAGCGCCTCCTCGACGTAGACTCCGGGGGCAAGATACTGGGACATGAACGTGGTCTCCTTCCTTGGGTTCAAAACGAGCGATGGCGCGCTCTGCCTCGATCCGGCATCAGACGCCCTGCTCCAGCCGGAACACTCTCTCCTGCACCGGCGGGCCGGCCGCGGTGGCGATGCCTGTCTCGACGCCGAGGGTCACGGTGTAATTGAGCGTGGCCTTGGGCTTGCCACCGAGAGCCTGCCAGAACTCGGCGAGGCTTTGCAGCCGGCCCGGCTGCAGGCTGCTCGCCGGCAGCGGCGGCTGTTGCCCCTGCAAGGTGCCGGCGAGCACGCCCGGTGGCAGCACCGGATGCCGCACCAGCGCCTTCAGGACCTCGCCCAGGAGGCGGTGCTCGTCGCGCGCCGGTGTCGACGAGCTCGCGCTCGGCCACGCGGTGATCAGATAGGAACAATCGACCCGCGCCGTCGGCGCCTTGCGCACGGCCGAGCCGTCCCCCTGCCGTTCGAGCCGCCACTCGCCGTCGCGCAAGTCGCGATTCTCGCGGATGTCATAGAGGAACAGATCGATCGCCGGAAGCGTCACCGACGGCGGCGGAAACTCCCCGTCCGGTGTCGCAAAGCTGATCGTGATCTGGGCCACCAGCTCCGGCGGCAGCTCCTGCTTGAGGAGGTTTTCGAGGCTCTTGTCGAGGTCGTCGATCATGACAGGAGAGGAACGTCAGGCGGCCGGAAATCCCCTCACCGCCACCGCGCATCCGGCCGCAGCGCCGCCCGGAAGCGTTCGTTCAGCCGCAGCAGGACGGGCTCCGCCTCCGGTGCATCGGCCGTGGCGAGATCCGGCGTCGCCACCACCATCAAGCCTTCGGCGCCGTCCCATCGCACTTCCCGGGCCTCCAGGTCCTGCAGCCTGGAGAGGTCGAATTCCTCGATGTGCCCCGGGCCGAGGAAGTTGGCCCAGAACACCCCGTAAAATTGCACGCTGTTGGTGACCGGCGGCTCGTAGTGCTCGTCGGCGAAGAGGGCCGCATGGCGGGCCGGATGGATCATCGCGTGCTCGATCCCGCCGCCGGCACAAGCGGCGAAGAACGCCTCCAAGAGGGCGGCGGAAGCCCCCGGCCCGGTGACCCGGGACCGATCGAACCAGAGCGACAGGTTGTTCAAACCATCCACCCAGCCGCTCTCGCGGTCGAACGGGAAGAGATTCCAATACAGCTCCCAGGGAGCGGGGTCGTCGCCGCCCACCGTCAACGCGACGCCCCGCCCGTCTCGCCGGGCGGCGGCCAGGATGGCCTCGGCGAGCGCATCGCCCGGCGCAGCTCCCAGGACAGACCGGGTCGATTTCGTCGCCGGCTCGACCCGGCTCGGAGGGCCGATCAGGCCGAGGCGGGCCGCCCCGGCGAGCACCCGCCGCAGCGGCTCACCACCGCTCCAATCGCTGCGGCTGGCGTTGGCTCTCCACAAGATCTTGGTCTCTGCGCTCATCGGTGGCGGCTCCTCACGGAATGTACTTGGTCACCACGTCGGGGGGTGTCACATAGAAGACGCTGAAGCCTTTCTTCAGCAGGTCGGCGTTGGTCTCCGCCCCTTCCTTGGTGGCGAACAGGAAGTTGACCTGCCGCGCCTTCTGCCCTTCGGTCGATTCGAGACCGCGCGTCAGGATGGCGAAGTAGTCGTCCGCCTGATCGGTCGGAACCTTGGCCACCGTGTGCTTGAAGTCCCAGAGCGCTCCGGCGCTGTCGATGAACCCGTCCGACGTCCGTGTCTTGGCCAGGAACTTGTACTTGGCTTTCTCGAACGTGGCCCGCCCGAAGCGAAGGTTGCGGAAACGGCCGAGGTGGAGCTTGGCGAAGGACTCGAACATCGGCCCCTTGAACGCCGAGCCCCAGCGAGGCTCCAGGGCGATGATCGCCTCCGCAATCTCGTTGAGAACCTTCACGTCGCCTCCGACCTTGGCCGGGATGAGCGCGCTCATCGTCCGGGTGAACGTCCGGTAGGCGGTGTCGGCGTTGGTCAGATCGGCCGCGGTGAGGAATTTCTCGATCACCTTGAGGTCATCGGCGGTGAGCTGGGATTTCTTGATCGCTTCGATGAACGCCGGATGCGCCTTGAGCTTCTTCCTGATCTTGTCCGGATTGAGCCCCGACGGCAAGGCCTTCAGGATGTCGTCGAGGGTTTCCAGCTTCTTCGCGCCTTTGGCGGCTTTGCCCGTGAGGGTGGCGAGGTACGCCTGGATCGCATCGAGGTCCACCTTGCACGGGGACTCGCAGCCGAGGATCACCCGTTTGAGCGGCTGTGCCAGCCGGCCCAGCGCTTCGAGCGCGTCGTCCGACAAGGTACGCAGCCGGTTGATCGCCGACAGGCTCAGATCGCCCAGCGTCTCGGCGGAGAGCCGGAGAACCCCGCCCACCCAGCGCCGCGCATCCGCCACCGCGGTAAACGCCCGGCTCTTCACCACGGCACTGGCAGCGGCACCGACGGCCTTCTTGACCTTGCCCCCAACCTCCCCCGCCTTCTCGATTCCCTTGGCGAGCTTCTGGAACGCCCGCGTCGCCTTGATCGCCTTGCCGAGCCGGCTGCCCCAAAGGGCTCCCTTGAGCGCGGCGATCGTTCCTCCGGTGAGCAGAAGCTGTGCGGCCTCGGCCATCACATAACCGGTCAGATAGCCATGCGCGTGCCCGGCGACCCAGGGGCTCGACGAATTGAGCTTCTTGTCCCACTTCTCCGCCCACGCTCCGACGGCGTCCTTGATATCCGCCCAGGTGATCTTCGACAGGGCCTCCCACAGCTCCTTGGCGTCGCTCAGCACACTGCCGGTGAAGATGCTGACCAGCACGTCCACCGCCGTTCCCACCAACCCGGCGACCGCATCCCAGAGCGACTTGACGAATCCATGCAACAACCCGCCCACGAAGGCGAGGCCGTAGGCGATCTTCTTCGCAATGTCCTTGACCTTGTTCCACAGATCCGCCGTGATCGAGCCGGTGCCGCCGCCCTTCTGGCGGACGGTCTCATAGATGGCGTTGAGATGATCGGGACCGGGCAGCCAGATGTAGACGTCGGCGGTCGACTTCGCCTCATACCAGGAATCGTCCAGCGCCTCCTTCTTGATCCCGGACTCCCCCTTTCCGTTGTGCACCGCCTGCTGATTGACCCACACCAGGGCGTTGACCACGTAGCGTTTATCCTTGCCCCAGACGTCGAATCCCTTTCCTGAGTAATACTTGCCTGCGAGCTCGAGCGGCGCCTCACCGGACTTGATCCTGGCGACGCCCGCATCCGGGTCCGGCAGATTGCGCCAGACGTGGCTCTTGGCGACGTAGCCGAACTCACCGGCCCCCCCGGTGCCGGTGATCACCGAAACCGCATAGGCCTTGTGCTTCGCGCTCTCCTTGAGAATGAAAAGCTTGGTGTTCTGGGGCAGCCAGCGAAGGAACGTGCCACCGGGAGACAGGCGCAGGATGACGCCGCCGCCGTCCTCGACCAGGCCTTCCTTGTAGACGATGCCCAGGTCGCTGACATCGGTCCAGCCCTCCTGAAGGAACTCCGTACTGGGGCCCTCGCTCGTTGCGCTCTGTCCCCGGTAGCGTTGGACGCGCGTCTGGAGAGAAGCGGCCCCCGCCTGGGCCAGCTTCTCCTCGCACGCGGCGCACATCCGCCGCACCGGGCCGCCACTCTGGATGTCCATTTCCTTCTCGCACGCGGCGCAGCGCTGCACGCCGGGCGCCACCGTAGCCGTCGCGGAGGCCGCCTCGGAGCGCATCACCCGCCGCGCCATCTCGTCCGCCTCCTGCTCGTAGCGGTCGCCCGGCTGGCCGAGGGTGAGCTTGCCCTGCACCATGGTGCCGTTCTGTTGCACCACATGCGTCAGCTCGTGGGCGAGGAGCTCGCGGCCGGACGGGCTCCCGGGGTTGTATTCGCCCTGGCGGAAGAAAACGTCGCGGCCGGTGGCGAAGGCGCGCGCGGAGATCGCACGGTTCAGGCGGTCGGCCTCGCCGCCGGTGTGGATGCGCACGCCGCTGAAATCCGTGCCGAACGCCGGCTCCATGCGCTCGCGCGTCGCCGTATCGAGCGGCTGCCCACCGCCGCGCATCCGCTGGATCGACGCCTCGACGTCCGGATCGAGCCCACCGCCGCCGTCTCTCTCTTCCTTGCGGGCGAGGGCGACCATCCGCTGTACGTGCCGGTTGCCGTGGCTCTGCTGGAGCTGGAGAACCCGCCGGGCCATCGGATGTGCAGCCTCCCGGGCCGGCTCCGGGGCCTGCTGCGGCCCCTGTGCCGTCGCATTTTTCGGCGCCACTGCTGCTTCGTGCTTGTGCATCCCGGCCTCCCTGGAATCAGAGCGCCTCGGTCAGGCGGGCGTATTCACCGAATTCGCCGTCCAGCACGACCTGGCCCATTTTCTGGTACTCCCGCTGCGTCGCCCGGATGAGATGCGCCATGGTCACGGTGCCGCCGTCGGCGGCGGCGAGAAACGCCGCGGCGAGCCCGATGTTGCGGATGTTGCCCCCCGGCAGCTCCAGGCGGCTCGCCAGGAAGGGGAGATCCAGATTCGCCGCGCGCGGCAGGTCCGCGGGCCACAGCCGCTCCCAGATCCGCAGGCGGTCGGCCACCGCCGGGAAGGGGAACTCGACGGTGAAATGGAGCCGGCGCACGAACGCCTCGTCCATGTTCTTGCGCAGGTTGGTGGCGAGGATCACCATCCCCTCGTACTCCTCCATCCGTTGCAGGAGATAGCTCACCTCGATGTTCGCGTAGCGGTCGTGCGCATCGCGCACCTCGGTGCGCTTGCCGAAAATCGCATCCGCCTCGTCGAAGAACAGGACGGCGTTCGAGGCCCGGCCTTCGGAAAAGATCTGCGACAGATTTTTCTCCGTCTCGCCGATGTACTTGCTGACCACCGTCGAGAGATCGATCTTGTACAGATCGAGTCCCAGCTCGCCGGCGAGGATGTCCGCCGCCATCGTCTTGCCGGTGCCCGACGGGCCGGCGAACAGCACGTTCAATCCCTTGCCGAGCGCGAGCTTGCGGCCGAAGCCCCAATCCTCGTAGACGCGCCCGCGGAAACGTTGCGTGTTGGCGATCTCGCGGAGCTGGTCGAGGCGGCCCTGGGGCAGGACGATGTCGTTCCACGAATAATGCGGCGTGATCTTCTGCGCCAGGGTGGACAGCTTGCGGCTCGATTGCAGGCGGCAGGCGGCATAGAGGTCCGCCTCCGTCACCCGGCCTCCTTCCGGGTCCCGGCCGCGGGCCAGGCTCTGCGCCGTCGCCGCGGAATCGCGGATCTGTCCGCCGGTCAGGCGGAACCGCGCCGCGAGCCCCGCGAGGTCCATCTCCGGGTCCGCCGCATCCCCGAGCGCCCGTTCCCAGAGCTCCAGGCGCTCGCGATGGCCGGGCTCCGGCAGCACCACGCGGGTGAAGAACGTGCCCTGCAGCACGTCTGCCGGTTCCCAGTCCTCCGTGCCGGAGAGAAACGTCACCCCCCGCCGCTCCTCCAGCGCCGCGAGGAACCGCCCGCGGCGCGCCGCCATCTCGTCGCTCAACAGCCGGTCGAAGCCCCGCCAGAAGAGAGCGGCCCGTTGCAGCACGGCCTCGCGGCCGGCAAGCTCGGCCACCAGCTCGAACACGTCCTCCCGATGCGCCAGCACCCGGTCGAGATCGACGGTGAGGAGCCGCAGGCCCAGCTCGCGGCAGAGCCCCTCGGCGGCCGTCTCCTTCCCCACCCCATAGGGACCTTGCAGATAAAGGACGGCCCTGCCCTCCGCCCCGGCCAAGCCGGCGAGACCGTGCAGGCGGGCCTTGAGCTCCGGCGCATGCACCAGGTCCTCGAGTCGGGCCTCTGGCTCGACACAGCGGGAGAACGGAGCGAGCCGCGCGTCGAGATCCACGCCACCGAGCAGATAGCTCACCACCCGCGGATCCGCCCGCAGCGAACGGGCCAAAAGCGGCGGCTGTGGGCGGGACGGATCGTCGAACAGCTCGATCAGGCGGTGCGAGAGGAGAGGAGCCGTCACCGCGAACCGTCCGCGGGCGGCCAGCTTGTCCGCGAACGTCGGGCAAAGAAGATTGAGCACCAGATCGACGCTCGGCCGCCGCCGCGTCACGTCGTCCTGGAGATAGGCGAACAGGCGCTCATAGCGCAGATCGATCTCCGGGGCGAGAGCGACGAGCAGGACGTCGACGTCGAAAGAAGGGAGAGCGAACCGCCGCGCCAGCTCCTCCAGGCGCAGCCCCACCCCCTGCGCAACGCTCGCCTCCTTGCGTGCCGCGATCTCGCGGCCGACCCGGTCGAGAGCCTCGCCGACGTCCGGCCGCAGAGGGACCGAGGCCCACCGCGGCAGCCCGGTCCCCCCCGCGAGCAGGGCATCCACCTCCTGCTCGGAGATGTAGAGCCCCTGGAGGTCGCCCTCCTCCTGCACCACCTGCCGGGCCCTCTGCACCTGCGCCCGGATCAAAAGGTCGATGCGCTCCATCTCGGCGAGCACATGCTGCAACGACGTCGCGTAGGGCTCCATGCGTCTCCCTCGGGCAAGGGACGGCGCCAGAGCCGTCCCTGCCGGGATAGAACGGCGGCGGTGAGGGGAACCCCTCACCGGGGGGGGGGGAG
>DIHE01000090.1:12340-50889 GCA_002420005.1 Holophagales bacterium UBA5704
CGACGCTCTTCCGATCTCCCTCACCGGGGGGGAGGGAGTGCGCCATCGAGCAGGAGATCCTGTAAACTCCACTCATGACGAGAGCCGACATCCAGAAGCTTCTCCAGCTTCCCGCTGCCGATAAGATGGAGTTGGCTCAGATGCTTTGGGACAGCATTGAGCCCGAGAAAGAGACCGGCTTCCTCCCGATCCCGTCATGGCAGCGGCAGATCCTGGACGAACGCCTCTCAGACCTTGAACAGCATCCATCCAATGAACAGACCTGGGAAGAGGTGAAGGCGGAGCTCTGGCCCAAGTCATGAGACTTGTGCTCCGCCACGCGGCAAAACTCGATTTGGCCGAGGCGCGCCGCTGGTACGAAGAACGACAGCCCCGGCTGGGGCAAGAGTTCATTGCTTCCGTCGACGCTGCTCTTGCCTTGATTCGCGAGTTCCCGTTGATCGCCCCCAAAGTCGATCCTCGTGTACGGCGAGCCGGTACCAAGCGCTTTCCTTACGGCATCTTCTACATCATCGACGGACAGACGATCCGAGTCCTTGCGGTTCTCCGCAATGGCCGGAGCTCATTCTGGTGGCAAGGTCGGATGAAAGAAGACTGAGACAGGGCCGCTCCCTTCAGATCCAGCAACCCCGCCAAGGGGGACCGGGCCACACAGCGAGGAGAGCACCTACCTTCGCCGCATCAACCCGCACGAGGCCGTGTGCCGAAGGAGCTTCGCGTGCGCCGCCCGCTGGTAGATGGCACCGCGCGGCTCCGCCACCAGCTGATGATTCCGGAAGTCGCGCTGGAGAGCCTTGTCGTGGGTACAGAGGGTCCGTGCCCCGCTGACCCGAGCGAGGGCGACGACGTGGGAGTCGTTGGACGTGCACCGGCCGGTCCTGGCCACCTCCGCCTCTTCGCGGGCCACCTCAGCCGCAGGGACCTGACGCACGATGCCGGCCCGCTGGAGCTGCACCACAAACCGGCGCGCCTTCTCCAGGCGGCTCAGCTCCGCAGCCAGGTGCCCGCCCACGACCAGGCAACCGTCGCGCCGCTGGAGCCAGTCCAGAACGGGGACGAAGTCGGGATGCGGTGGGCTGCCGAAGACGAGGCCCGCCAGGTTGGCGTCCACGATCACGCACATGATCAGCCGCCCAGGAAGCGGCGCTCCTCCTCCAGGAAGAAGCTGCGATAGCCCGGCGGCGCGTTGAGGATGTTGCCCTGCTCGTCCAGCTCCAGCCGGTGAATCGTGGACTCGCCGTTCTTCCGCTCGAAGTAGAGCAGCGCGACGTCCTCCGGCGTGATCCCCTTCTTGTCGCGGATGTCCATCCGAACACGATCGACGAGGTAGTCGCTGTGGGTCTCGATCACGAAGCGCTTGTCCTGCTGCTTGGCGAGGACGGCAAGGAAGGAGCCGAGCTCCGCCTGCGCTCTGGGGTGGAGATGGACCTCGGGCTGCTGAAGGAGGAAGGTTCCGCCATTCTCCCCTCGCAGACAGTCCACGAGGATGGGGAGGATCTGGCTGACACCGTAGCCCACGTCAATCAGGTTGATGGGTTTGCCCCCAATGTGGACCTGGATCTGAAAGGGGTCGCTCTCGCTCGCTCCAAGCTGGCGTACCTCGACGCCCGTGAAGAGGCCTGAGTGGCGGCCGAAAGATTCCAGCGCAGCGGCAAGAGCCTCCCAGTCCGCCGAGCGGGCCAAAGTGGCGAGAATCAGAGGGACGTGGTCGCCTTCCGGGCTGATGGAACCCTTGATGGGATCGTAAGTTCTCAGCGGCCTGGTCCGGACTGGCGCAAACGCGTACGGTCTCGTGTTTCTGGGCACCAACGACCCAACGGCAATCCACTCCTGCAGTTGAGGTTGGCCGCGATCAGCAACGAAATGTCCCGTCACGGTCCCGCTCTCGGCCTCAGCAGCCGATCCAATGGTAAATCTGATCCGCTGCAAACCCCCAAAGCTTGCAATCTGATCGTAGGCCCCTAGAAGAAAAGGCTCGTCATTAAAGTCGGGAGTCTTGGCGTGGAGAAGATCCCACGCCACCCGGATCAACGCCAGCGCCGTCGACTTCCCAGAGCTGTTCTCCCCCACCAGGAGGGTCACAGGCGCAAGCGGCACCTCCTGCCGGGACGAGAAGCAGCGGACCCCCTCAAAGAAGACGCGGTCCATCACCTGACTCTCCGGGTTTGCGGGGCAAGATCATGACTCCAAAGAGCCTAGCACGCCCCAGCCGTCACCGGGTTGGGAGACGGCCGCCGGCTCGCGCTCCACGGCAAGACCGGCGCCGCCGAGGCGCCGCCGGAAGCAGGACACCACGCCGGCCCGGCGCAGCGCTCCGATCCCGGTGCCGTGCGCACAATGACCGGCGCACCTGGCGCCGTTGTGCACAAAGCCTGGCTACGGCCTCGGTACGAACACAAAGACAGCGAGTTTCCTCGCCCGCGCCGCGGCGCGCATCAAATGCATCCCGGCGCGCATCACAGCCGCCGCCAGGCGAGGCTTCCGCGCCGCCATCCGGGTGATGCGCGCCGGGAGCGTGGCGTTGCGCCTGCCGGGTTTTGTGATGCGCGCCGAAAGCGTAGTGTTGTGCGCCGGGGTGGTGGTGATGCGCGCCGAGATCGTAGCGTTGTGCGCCGAGACGGTGGCGATGCGCGCCGGAAGAATCGTGAAGCGCGCCACGGTCACCGTGATGCGCACGCCGTTCGTCGTCTCTCCCGCCGCGGTATCGGAGGCGCCGGCCCCGTGCGGAGTGGTGCGCCTCGCGGCCCTGGTGCGGCGCCTCAGCGAGCGGGAGGGGCCGGCCTCGGCGGGTGTGTCACCGGAGAGAACGCGGCCCTCCTGGCTTCCGGTGGCAGCGTAGCACAAGCCGGCCCTCCCAGGGGGCGCTCGCCGGAACCTTGGTGGTGCAGGAACCTCGGTCACCGCCCCATCAAGCGACGCCAGTCCTCCAGGGAGCGCACCCGCATGTAGTGGTTGTGCTGCAGCTCGTCGCCGATGGTGGAGGTCGGCGTCGGGCCGTAGTGGTGACCCGGGTAGAGGATGGTGTCGGTGGGGAGCTTGGCGAGCTTGCCGGTCAAGGTGTGGTACATCGCGTCGGGGTCGCCGCCGGGGAGGTCCACCCGGCCGCAGCCCTGCACGAAGAGGGTGTCTCCGGCGACCAGCCGGTTGTCCACCAGGAAGCACTGACTTCCCGGCGTATGGCCCGGGGTGTGGAGGAACCGGATCTCGACCTCGCCGACGGTGACGCGGTCGGCGTCCTCGACCCGCTTCAGGTCGGACTCCTGGAGGCCGGTCACCCTCTTCAGGCCCTCCGCCTCGTGCTTGTTGACGTAGATCGGCACCTGGACGTGCTCCAGCAGCCGGCCCAGGCCCTCGACGTGCGTGCCCCACAGGTCGCCGCCGACGTGGTCCGGGTGGTAGTGGGTGACCAGGGCGCCGCGGACGGTGTAGCCATCCGCCTCTGCCACGTCGAGCAGGCTGCGGACGTCCCAGGCCGGATCGACGACGAACGCTTCGCGGGTCCCGGTGTCGCCGAGGAGGTACATGAAATTGGCCATCTGGCCGGCCACCCGGTTCTGGGTCGCCACCTGCCGGCCGGCCAGGAGCTGGCGGAAGTAGAGTCGGTCGGTCATGCGGCGATCATGGCGCAAGCGAGCCTTCAGATCCAGCCCAGCTCCAGCGCCTTGAGCACCGCCCGGGTGCGATCGCGCACGCCGAGCTTCGAGAGGATGTTGGAGGCGTGGTTCTTGATCGTGCCCTCGCTGCTCCCGAAGGCTTCGGCGATCTCACGGTTGCTGTAGCCGCCGGCCATCAGGCGCAGGATCTCCAGCTCGCGCCGGGTGAGCGGGTCCGGCGGATCGAGGCTTTCGAAGTCGGCGGGGATCTGCTCCAGCCCTTTGAGCACCCGCTCGGTGACCGCGGGACGGATCAGCGTCTCCCCCGCCGCGACGGCGCGGATGGCCTCGGTCAGCCGCTCCAGGGAGACGTCCTTGAGCAGAAAGCCGCGCGCGCCGGCACGAATCCCTTCGAGCAAGGCGGCATCGTCGTCGAAGGTGGTGAGCAGCAGGGTCGGTGGCAGGCTTCCCCGCCCGCGCAGCTCCTTGAGCACCTCGATCCCGGTCTTCCTCGGCATCCGCACGTCGAGCAGGACGACGTCCGGCGCCGCGCCGGCGATCACCTGCAGGGCCTCTTCACCGTCGGAGGCCTCCCCCACCACGCGGATGTCCTCGGTCAGGTCGAGCAGACCGTGGAGGCCGCGGCGCATCAAGGTCTGATCGTCCACCAGAACCACGCGGATCATGGAGCTCCCTCCACCGCCGGCAACCAGGCGCGCACGGTGAATCCCGCGCCCGGCCGGGTCTCCACCTCCAGCCGGCCGCCCAGCTCGCCGAGTCGCTCCCGCATCCCGCGCAAACCGTTGCCGAGGGTCACCGCTGCGGCACCCCGCCCATCGTCGCGGGCCCGGAGCTCGATCCCTTCCCCCGCGCGCGCCAGCTCGATCCGCAGATGGCGCGCCTCGGCGTGCTTGCGGGCGTTGGTGATCGCCTCCTGGGCGCAGCGGAACAGGGCGTGCGCCTGCCCCGGATCGCACAGCTCCAGACCGTCCTCCAGGACCAGCTCGATCGCCAGATCACCCCCGGCGCTCTGGAGGGTTCGCAGGGCGCGCGGCAGGTCGAGAGGACGGCTGGTGCGCAGCTCGCTCACCACCTCGCGCACGTCACCGAGGAGCAGCCGCGCCAGGGTGTGGGCCTCGCGCACCGGCTCCGCGGAGCGGCCTTCGGCCGTCCGGCTCGCCAGATCGAGATTCACCGTCAGCGCCGCCAGATGGTGCCCGAGCGAGTCGTGCAGCTCGCGGGCGATGTGCAGGCGCTCGGCGAGGCGGCTGCTGTCGGCCAGCAGCTCGCGGGTGGCGAGGAGCTCGGCGTTCAGGCGCTCCACCTCGCTCCGGCCGCGGCTCTCGCTGGCCGCGATCCAGCCCGCGGCGAAGGCGAACCCCTGCCAGGCCAGGACGGAGAGAATCGTCACGCTGTTGCGCAGCACCTCCGGCAGGCTCTCCAGGCCGGGGTTGGGCACGAAATCGCCGACCCACCAGGCGAAGAGCGCCCAGGCCAGGCAGAGGCTTCCCTGCACCGCCAGCCAGAGCACCGCGGTGCGTCCGCGCAGGACGAAGGGGATCTCGGCCGCGACGATGTAGAGAAGCTCCGTGGCCACGAAGAGGCCGAGAGCGAGCTGGATCGCCAGCAGGACCAGGCCGCCGCGCGAGGCCGGCCGATCCGGGCTGCGCCGGGTCGTCCACCAGAAGGCGACGACGAAGCCGACGTAGCCGGTGAGGGCGAACGCGCCGACCAGCATCCGCAACAGGGGCAGCGCCTCGCGGGGAACGTCGCCGGCCAGGTTGAGCCCATAGATCAGGTGCAGACCCTCCTGCGCGACGGCGATGGTGCAGGCGGTGAGGCCGGCGATCTGCAGGACGGTCAGCGAACGGAGGCGCATCCCACCATTCTAGAGAAGGCCTTGCCGCTTCGCCCCGTGCCGGAAGTCATGGCCGGAGCGCATGACTTCCCCCACGCGCGGCACCCGGCCCGCGCCTTCGAGAATGGCCTCAGACCGCCGGGGAGCCAGCTTCCCGGCCAACCCTGGAGGACCTCCTCATGCGCAGCAGCATCCGCTCCTTCCTCGCCATCCTCGGGCTGGCGGTTCTGACGCTCGGCTCCGCCCGCTCCGCCGGCGCGGCGCCCGGGCTCGCGACGCCCGACCAGATCCTCGGCTATCTCGTCGCCCACCGCGACGACGTCTCCCTGGTGAGCTACACCGTCACCCCCGCGGGCACACCCGACCCGGCCGATCCGGTCCTCCGGGTCAACGCCTGGCGCCCCATGCCTCTCGCCTCGACGATCAAGATCGTTCTGCTCGCCGCCTATGCCCGCGAGGTCGCGGCCGGACGGCTCGATCCCCAGGAGCCCATCCCGCTCGCACAGTGGGATGCGTTCTACCTGCCGACCATCGATGAAGGGGTCCACGCCGCCTCGCTGGCGGAGCTCGGGTTCGCCAGCGATGAGCTGGGCTTCGCCGTCGATCCCTCCGCCACCGTGCCGCTCGACCGGATCCTGGCGATGATGATCAAGCACAGCGACAACGCGGGCGCCGACCTGCTGCTGGCCCGGATCGGCGAGGCGGCGGTGCGGGCGACGATCGCCGCAGCCGGCCTGCTGCGCCAGGATGTGCCGCCGCCGTTGACCGGCCTCTTCCTCCTCGCCGGTAATCATGAGGATGGCCCGCTCAGTCCCGCCCGTCTCCAGGAGCTCTCCCGGCAGACGCCGGAGCAGCGCGCCGCCCGCATCCAGGAGCTCGAAGCGCTCTACCTCGATCCGGCGTGGAAGATCGACGAGCTGACCTGGGCGTTGAGCCGGACGCCTCCCTCCCCCCGGCTGGTCGCCCGCGCCGCCCACCGCCTGTTCCCGCGGGGGAGCGCCGCCGAGTACGCGCGCATCATGGCCGGC
Source organism: Holophagales bacterium UBA5704 (assembly GCA_002420005.1). Lineage (GTDB taxonomy): Bacteria > Acidobacteriota > Thermoanaerobaculia > Multivoradales > UBA5704 > UBA5704. The sequence goes on from DIHE01000090.1 coordinate 18,820, forward strand.
GTGGCCACCGGCACGTTCCTCTCGCCCCAGATCTCGGCGATCATGCGTCCGCATCTGGAATGGCCGATGGCCAGTCCCCAGCTCGCCGAGATCTTCTCCTCCTACGGCACCAAGGGAGGCTCGATCGCCGGAGTGATCACCGAAGCCTCCTGGAACGTCCCCCGGGTCGGTGACTTCGCCGGCAAGACGCGGGTCAGCGTCCTCTTCTTCCGCGAGATGCCGCTCTGGGCCTTCGACTCCCTGGAGGCGAGCCATGCCCAGCAGATCTTCCAGATCTTCCTCAGCGCCGACCGGGCCTTCGCGGAGCGGGTAGACGCCGCCCTCTGAGGCGGGCCGTCCATCGCCTGGCCCCCGGGTCCGCGAGGTTCTCCGGTTCTCCGAGAGCTCGCGGCTCCCGGGGCCAATGGGGGTAGAATGCGATGCGAGATCATGTCTCCGTCTACCGCCCACTCCACGGCCGAACGGTCCCGGATCGTCGGCCAGATCCTCGCGGAGATGCAGTCCGGCTCCACCCAGGAAGATCACTTCCGCCAGCTCGTCCACCTCTACTACACGCCGATCTATCAGGTCTTCGCCAAACGGGGCTTCTCGCGCGACGATTGCCTCGACCTCACCCAGGAAACATTCCTCGGGATCTATACAGGCATCGGGTCGTTCCGCCAGGAGGCGGATTTCGATACCTGGCTGTTCAAAATTGCCATGAATGCATTTCGTAAACGGCTGCGGTGGAGGTCGGCGGACAAGCGGCGCGGTGAGGAGGTTTCGATCGAGGGAACGGAGGAGGACGACGGCGCGGCGCCTCTTCCGCTGACCTCGCCCGGGCCGGCACCGGCCGAAGAGGCCTTGCAACGGGAGCGGTCCCGCGTGCTCCGCGACGCTCTGGGGAAGCTCCCGGAGCAGATGCGGAAGTGCATGACCCTGCGGGTCGAGCGGGACCTCAAGTACCGCGAGATCGCGGTGGTGCTGCGATTGTCGGCCGAGACGGTGAAGGCGCATCTCTTCCAGGGCCGGAGGAGATTGCAGGAGCTGCTGGGGCCTTACTTCCGCGACAGCCTCCCGGACGGGGACGAGGAGGGCACGTGAAACAGATCGAGACCCACCCGTCGGTGGACGAGCTCGCCGCCTATCAGGCCGGTGCGCTCGGCGCAGCTGACGAAGCCCGGCTCCAGGACCACCTGATGGACTGCGCCGACTGCACCCGCGCGCTCCTCGACCTCGACGCCCTGCGCCAGGGCGCCGACCCGGAGGAGGAGGCGCCGGAGGACGAGAAGGACGACTTCTGGGAATCGCTGCGCCCGCGGCTCCTCGCCACCGGCGGCTCCGAGGAAGCCGAGAAGCCGGCCGTCCTCCCGGCACCGCTCCCTTTCGTGGCCCGCCAGGAGCCGGCCGAGCGCCCGCCGCGGCCCATGCGGTTCCTCCAGCTCCTCGCCGCCGTCCTGACCGCCGCGGTCGTCGGCCTCGGCCTCCAGAATGCCTCCTTGCGGCGGACGGTGGACGACCTGTCCCGGCCGGTGGTGAGCGCCCCGGTGCGGGACCTCTCCGCCACCGCCACCCGCGAAGCCGGAGCGCCGGCGGTGATCACCCTGGCGCCGCACGACCACTCCTTCACCCTGATCCTCTCCCCCGCCGATCCGCGCTCGTTTCCCGACCACGAGCTGGTCCTGGAAGCGGCAGATGGAACCGAGATCTGGCGGGGGCGGGGCCTCCGGAAAAACGAGCTCGGAACGTTCAGCGTGATCCTCACCCGGCGCATGGTCCCCGCGGGGGACTACACGCTGCGCGTCTTCGGCGTCGAAGGTCCGGCGAAACAGAATCTAGGGGAGTATCATCTCCGTATTGAGACCCAGTAGTCGCTCTGTCTCCTACGGAATCGGTGCGGCCCCTTTTCCTTTTCCTCACCGGTGTGTCGGTGGTGGCTGCAGGCGCTTGCGGCCCCTCGACGGCACCTTCGCAAGGACCCGGACAACCGGCGCCTTCGCTGTCCCTCCGCACAGGCTTTTTGGTCGAGTCCTCCCTCTCCGGCGGCGAGAGCCGGACCTGGAGGGTTCCTTTGCCGGCCGGGTGGTTCGCAGCCCTGGAGGTCGAGCAGCAGGGGATCGATCTGACCCTGCAGCTCGAGGGTCCCGGCGGCCGGCGGTTGACCGAGATCGACAGCCCCAATGGCTCGTATGGTCCGGAGACCCTCCTGCTGCTGGGCGAGGAGGCACAGCCGCTGCGGTTGACCGTCTCCGCACCCGACCCGCAGGCGGCGCCCGGCCGCTTCGTCATCCGGGTCCATGAGCTTCACCGGGCCACCACCCGGGACCGGGCGCGGTGCGCCGCCGAGAGGACCTTCGCCCGGGGAGAGCAATGGAGGAGGCGAGGCGGGGGCGAGGCCCTCGCGGAGGCCGTCGCGGAGCAGAAGAACGCCCTCGTCGCCTTCCGCGCCCTGGGGGACCAGCGCCGGGAGGCGGACGTGCTCGACCGCCTGGGGCGGCTCCACCGTTTGCGCGGCGAGGCGGCGGCGGCGAGCGCGGCGTATCGGCAGGCGGTTCCCTTGTTGCGCCGGCTCGGTGCGCGGCAACCCCTGGTCGACGCGCTGAACGGGCTGGGCGGAGAGCTCTGCCGGCTCGGCCGGTCGCGCGAGGCGCTCGCCTGCTACCGCGAGGCCCAGGAGATCCAGGCGACGCTGGGAGACCGGCAGGCCGAAGGGGTCACCTGGGTGGGGATCGGCCGCCTCCTGGCCGCCCAGGGAGAGGCCGAGAGAGCCTTCCGGGCCTATGACCGGGCTCTCGCGATCTTCCGGACACTCCGGCGCACCGGAGAGGAAGGAGAGACCCTCGTCAACATGGGCCGCCTGTATGCCCACCTCGGCGAAAGCTCGCGCGCCCTGTCGTTCTATCAGACGGCCGCGTTGCGGCTGGAGTCGGCAGGGCGCCTCTCCCCCGCCGCCGACGCGCTGGGAGATCTCGCCCTGGTGCAGGCGACCTCCGGGCGGCGGAAGGAGAGCCTCGCCACGCTCCGGCGCGCTCTCCTTCTCCACCAGCGGGCCGGCAACCGGAGCGGTGAAGCGGTCGTCCTGAGCTCCATCGGCTGGGTCCTGCTGCAGACCGGTGCGGCCGACGCAGCGGAAGGTTATTGCCGCCGGTCGCTGGCTCTATTCGAGACTCTGGGCCGGCGCGCCGACCAGGCGCCCGTCCTGGCCAACCTCGGCCAGATCGCCACGTTGCAGGGGCGACCGCGCGAAGCCCTCGCCTTCCTCGACCGGGCCCTGCCTCTCCTGGAAGAGGCCGGCGACCGGGCGCACGCGGCGTCGGCGCAGCTCGACCGGGCGCGAGCCTGGCGCCTGCTCGGCGATCTGGACAAGGCCCGGCAGAGCGCCGAGCAGGCGCTGGCGGGCGTCGAAACGCTGCGCACCAAACCCGGCAGCGGCGGGCTGCGTGCCTCCTTCCTCGCCTCCCGGCGGGAGATGCACGAGCTGCTCATCGACCTGCTCATCGACCTGCACCGGCGCCATCCGGCCCGAGGACATGCCGCCGAGGCCCTGGCCGTCGCCGAGCGGGGGCGTGCGCGCAGCTTGCTCGATGTGCTGGCCGGGGGAGACACCGGCCCTCGCAACCCGCCGCCGGCTCTGCTGGCCCGGGAAGCCGAGGCCGGCCGCAGGCTCGCCGCGGCGCAGCGCCGGCTCCGCCGCCTCGTCGCAACGGGCGGCTCCGAGGCCGGGCAGGCCGCAGCCGCCGAGGTCGCGGCTCTCCAGAGGGAGCAGGAGCGCCTGGAGGCGGAGATCCGCGAGACGCAGGACGCCGCAGGGCCGGCGGTGCTCTCTCCGGCGACGATCGGCACCGGGATCGCGGCCCCCGGCACGCTGTTCCTCGAATACTTCCTGGGGGAGAAGCGGAGCTTCCTCTGGGCGGTGGAGCCCGGACGCCTGGAGGTGTTCGAGCTGGCGCCTCGCGCCCGCCTGGAGGAGGCCGCCCGGCGCGTCCACACCCTTCTCGCGTCGGCCGACCGGACGCTCGCCGCGGCGCCCGCCGAGGCCGCCCTCTCCGAGCTCGCCACGCTGCTCCTCGCACCGGTGGCGGATCGGCTCGCCGGACGGCGCCTGCTCATCGTCCCCGATGGAGCCCTGGCCTACGTCCCCTTCGCCGCCCTCCCCCTTCCGGAGGCCCTCGTCGCAACGAACGAGATCGCCGTCCTGCCGTCGGCGAGCATCCTGGCGGCTCTGCGGCGACGGGCCGGCCGCCCTTCAGCGCCGCAGACCCTGGCGGTTCTCGCCGATCCGGTCTTCGAGGCCGACGACGCCCGCATCCCAGGCGGCGGAGCCGCGGCGCCTCCCCGGACCACGACGCGCGGCACCCTTTCCGACGCCGCCCTGCCCCGCCTCCCCTTTTCGCAGGACGAGGCGGAGGCCCTTCTGGCCTTGGTGCCCCCGGAGCGCCGGCTCGCCGCCCTGGGCTTCGCGGCCCAGCGCACTCTGGTGTCCGGAGGCACGCTCGCCCGCTACCGGCTCCTCCACTTCGCGACCCATGCGGTGATCGATCCGGAGCACCCGGCGCTGTCGGCGCTCGTCCTCTCCCGGATTTCCCCGGAGGGACGGCCGCAGGAGGGTTTCCTGCGCGCCGCGGACATCGCGCGGCTGCACCTGCCGGCCGACCTCGTCGTCCTTTCCGCCTGCCGTACCGCGCTCGGCAAGGAGGTGCGCGGCGAGGGGCTCATGGGGCTCACCCAGAGCTTCTTCCAAGCGGGTGCCCGCCGGGTCGTGGTGAGCCTCTGGCCGGTGGACGACCGCGCCACCGCGGAGCTGATGGCCCGTTTCTACCGGGCGATGCTCACCTCCGGCAGCACCCCGGCGGCGGCACTGCGCGCCGCCCAGGCCTCCTTGCGCCGCGAGCCCGCCTGGCGTTCGCCGGCCTTCTGGGCCGGTTTCATTCTGCAGGGAGACGTCTAACCCTTTTTCTCCTGCCACCGCATCTACCCACGGCGAACCGAGCACCTCCCACCACCCCCGAAGGAGAGAGCCATGAAGACGATGACGATGGATTGTGAGCACGCCGAACCGATGACCGACGACGTGATCCTCTCGGCGGCGTCCACCGACGACCTCGATCCCGATTTCCCCATCGAAGCGACCGGAGGTCCGCTCGACTCCGGCGGCCGTCCCCATTCCGGGCCGACGCCGCCCCCCGCCTGCTGAGCGCCGAACCGGAGATGGAAGCCATGCTTGCCGCGGACACCACACCGGCCGACCTGGAAATCCGGATCTTCCCTCCCGAGCCCGGCGCAGGCACCCTCCACCGGGTGGAGGTGACCTTCGGCGGCGACCGGGAGCTGGCCGCCGGGACGTTCGACGCCACGGCGCTCTCCCCTGAAGCCGGGTCTCCGGAAGAACAGGGAGAGCGCCTTTTCGGAGCCCTTTTCGCCGATCCGGACCTGCGTTGCGCCTGGGCCGAGGCGCGGGGCGCCAGCCCGGCGCGGCGCCTGCGGCTGCGCATCGACCCCGAAGCCGCTGCACTCCACACCCTTCCTTGGGAGCTGCTCTGCGAGCCGGCCCAGGGCCAGGAGCCGGCGCGGCTGCTCGCCGCCGACGCCACAACCCCGTTCTCCCGCTATCTGGCGGGAGCCTGGAAGGCCGGCCAGCCGGTGCTCGACCGGCCCCTGCGCCTCCTCGCCGCCCTCGTCAACCCTCCCGGGCTCCCCTCACACCTGCCGCCGGTCGACGTGGCCGCCGAGCGCGCCTCCCTGGAAGCCGCGCTCGCCGAGGCTCCTTCCGGAACCCTCGAGGTCTCCTGGCTGGAGGGCCCGGTCACGCCTGCGGACCTCGCGGCGGAGCTGCAGAAGGGACCGCACTTCCTCCACCTCGTCGCTCACGGCACGTTCGACACGCGGGAAGAGAAGGGCTCCCTCTGGCTGGCCGATCCCCAGGCTCCGGAGGGATCGCGCGGCGTCGATGAAGACGAGCTGGCGGAGCTCTTCCGCGGCTCGGCCTCGCCGCTGCGCCTGGTGTTCCTGGCGAGCTGCCGGAGTGCGCAGCGCAGCCCCGCCCGGGCCTTGCGCGGCGTCGCCCCGAAGCTGGTCGCGGCCGGCACGCCGGCCGTCGTCGCCATGCAGGACGCGGTGGACATGGAGACCGCCCGCGTCTTCGCCGCCACCTTCTACCGGCGGCTTCTCGATCACGGCCGGGTGGACCGCGCCGCCAACGAGGCGCGCTCCATCGTCCTCCACGCCGGGCTTCCCGGGCCGCAGGTGCCGGTCCTGTTCCTGCGCCTGCGCGACGGACAGCTGCTCGGCACCCGGGGAGAGATCCAGGGGCAGGCGCCCGAGACGTTCTGGAAATCGCTCCTGCTCGACATCAAGAAGAAGACCTGCACGCCGATCCTTGGACCCGGCGTCCTGGAAGGCCAGCTCCCCTTGCCGGCAGAGATCGCCGGCGCCCTCGCCGACGAATTCAACTACCCCTTTTCCAACCGCACCGACCTGCCGCGCGTCGCCCAGTTCGCGGCGACCGACCGCTCCGACCTTCCCCACGACGAGGTCTCGGGACTGCTCATCCGTCACGTCCACAACCGCTGGGCGGGTCCGGCGAAAGCCGAAAGCTTGACGGCGGCGCTGCGGGCGAGCGCCTGGGTGGAGCGCAGCCGCGAGGAGGAGACCGAGATCCACCACCAGCTCGCCCGCCTCCCTTTTCCTCTCTATCTGACGACGACGGCCGATCCGTTGATGACCCTGGCCCTCGAGGCGCAGGAAGGGCGGAGCCCACGGCGGCACCGGATCGCCTGGCGCGAGCAGCCGGAGCGCGGCGACCCGCGCGCCCCGGAGCCCCAGGCCTCGGAGGAAGAGCCGCTCGTCTTCCATCTCTTCGGCACCGACGAAGACCTGGGCTCCCTGGTGCTCACCGAGGACGACCACCTGGACCTCCTGCGCACGGTCTCCCGCGACGAGCACAACCTCCTCCCCCTCGAGGTGGGCGTGGCCCTCTCCACCACCAACCTCCTCTTCCTCGGTTACCGCCTGCGTGACCTGGACCTGAAGATCCTCCTGCGCGGCTTTCTTCTGAACGGCCTGCGCGACTGGAAAAACCGGATGCGCGTCGCCGTGCAGATCGATCCCGACGACGTGGACGGGACCCGCCTCGCCGAGGCGAAACATTACCTGGAGCGCTATTTTGAAAGCTCCCAGATCCGGGTCTATTGGGGGAGCACCCGGCAGTTCGTGGCCGATTTGTGCTCGCGGTATCAAGAGGAGAGCCTTCGTGACTGAGTCCGCCACCGCCACCGCCAGTCCCTACGTTGGAGCGCGCCCCTTCGAAGAGGACGACCGGGGCAACTTCTTCGGCCGCGAGGACGAGATCTTCCGCCTGCGATCCCTCGCGGTATCGCGCCGGGCGGTTCTCCTCTACTCCCCCTCGGGAGCCGGCAAGAGCTCGTTGCTCAAGGCGGGGCTGCTGCCCGCGCTGGACGAGAAGGTCGCCGGCGCGGCCTGCCTGCCCGTCGCCCGCGTGGGCGGCGAGGTCCCGCCCGACCTGGCGGTCGTCAACCGCTATGCGTTCCATCTCCTGAGCGGTCTTCTCGGCGAGAGCGCCGAGCCCGCGGAGGTCGCCAGGCTTTCCTTGAGAGCCGGCCTGCAGCGGGCCATCACCCGGCTGGTGGCGGACAGACCGGCCGCGGAGGCTCCCCAAGTGGTTTTCTTGACGATCGACCAGTTCGAGGAGGTCTTCTCGTCCGATCCCGGGCGGAGCGAAGCGCGGGACGAGTTCTTCCGCCAGCTCGGGGAGGCCTTGCGCCAGGAGGACGCGCTGACCCTCCTCCTGGCGCTGCGCGAAGATTGGCTGGCCTGGCTCGATCCCTATCTCGGCCACTTCCCCGATCGCCTGCGCACCCGGTTCCGTCTGGAGCTCCTCGGGAAGGAGGCGGCCCGCCAGGCGGTGACCGGTCCCGCGGCCAAGGCGGGGCTCCCGTTCCAGCCGGAGGCCGCCGACCTGCTCGTGGACGATCTGCTGAAGAGCCCCGTCCAGGAGCTGAACGGCAGCTCGGTGGAACGGCCCGGCTCCTGCGTCGACCCGGTCCACCTCCAGATCGTCTGCCAACGTCTGTGGGAAGAGTCCCGCGCTGCGGAGACCACGGAGATCACCGCGTCCAAGATCCAGGTCTACGGCAACGTCGATCGCGCCTTGGCGGAGTACTACACCCGGCGGGTCCGGGAAGCGGCCGCGGTCACCAAGGTGCCCGAACGCGCCATCCGCGAGTGGTGCGAGCGGGTGCTGATCACGCCGCAGCGCATTCGCGGCCAGGTTCTGCAGGGCGAAGACCAGACCGCCGGTCTCGACAACCGGGTTCTCAACGCCCTGGTGGAGGCACACCTCCTGCGCCGCGAGCCGCGGCGCGGACTCTTCTGGTTCGAGCTCGCCCACGACCGCCTGATCAAGCCCCTCCTCGAAGACAACGCAGCCTGGCGCAAGAGCCAGGAGACCGACCTCGAGCGGCTCGCCGTGCGCTGGGAGGAGGAAGGACGCCCCGAGCGCCTGCTCCTCCTCGGCCGCTCCCTGAGCGAGGCCGAGCGCGAGGCGGGCGCCATCGACGGAGGGCCGCCGGACACCGTCCAGAGGTTCCTGCGGACCTCCCGGAGCGAGGCGGGAAGCAGAACGCGGACTTGGATCGTGATTCTCCTTCTCACCTTGCTCCTCGGCTCGCTCGGGTTCAACTTCTTCCAAATGTGGATCTTCACCAGCTGGGCCGGCTATGGCGGGCTCCACCGGTTTCGTGGGGAGCTCACCGGTCTCGCCCAACGGAACATCGACCGTGCCGTGCTCCTGGCCCTCGCGGCGCGGGAGCTCGAAACCCACCTGAACCGGATTCCTCCGCAGATCGGCCCGCCGCAAGACGAAGTGCCCGACTCGCGCCAGCTCCTTTTCGAGAGCCTGGCGGCGAGCCCATCGCTCGACTTTCTTGAATTCCCGGAGCCGGGCCCCGCGTCGGCTCCTCCGCAAGACCAGAGATCCGCCCACTCTCCCGACGGCAGGTTCCACGCCACGGGGGGCGCCGACGGCATCCTTCAACTACGGAAGGCCGGCGCGCTTTACAAGATGGACGGCCGGGTCGGGCCGATCACAGCTCTCGCCTTCTCTCCCCGGGGCACCCGGCTCGCCGTGGGAGGTTCCGGCGGCACCATCCGCCTGTGGGATCCCGTGGAGCGGCGCCCGGAGGGAGAACCGTTGCGCGGTCTGGAGGACGGTGTCCTCTCCCTCGCCTTTTCGCCGGACGGAGGTGAGCTGGTTTCCGCCCACGGCCGGGTGACCGCCCATTGGCGGCTCACCCCCGGGCCCTTCCTGGGCACCGTGGTCGACTCGCTCCCTCCCGGCCTCTCGAAAGGAGTGGACCCGCAGATCCTCCCCTGGCCCGAGGTCCCCGGCATCACCGCAGCCGCCATCGCCTATGAGCAAAGCCTGGTCGCCACCGCGGCGCCGGACGGCATCCGCCTCTGGGATCAGGAAAACCGGCGCAGCGCCGGCGGGCCTTTCCTCTACGACCAGGGAGGCGTCAAGACACTCGCCTTCGATGCCGCGGGTATGAACCTCTTCTCCCTGGGAAACGACGGGAGCGTCATCCGCTGGAACGTGGACCCGGCCACCTGGGAACGACGTGCCTGCGAGATGGCCGGCCGCAAGCTCGACGCGAAGGACGTCGAGGACTACCTTCCCCGCATCAATCCCCAGCTCGAGAAACGTTTGATCCAGCAGCTCATGCCCTGTTCTGGAGGGACCTCGCGATGACCCAGGAAGCCGACTCCTCCGACCTGATCTTCAACGGCATCGACGGCGCATCCGGCACACCGTACTACCCGAGCCTGACCGCCGACGAGGTCGCCACGCTCGCCCTCGGACGGCCGCCGGACGCGCAGGCCGTCGCCCGTGCACGGCGGCGCACCGCTGCGGAGCGCCCGCATCTCGGCCTGCGCGACGGGTACGACCCCCGCCTCCTCGCCGACGGCGGCTGGGGGGTGATCTTCGCCCGGGACGCCGACCCGGTCTTCCAGGAGGCCCTGGCGCCGCTCGTCGCTCACCGGCAGCTCCAGGCCACCGCTCGCGACGAGCGCCGCTTCCGGGTCTTCGCGGGCGCGGACGGCGTGCGGCCCGGCGAAGGCCCGGACGACTTCCTCGCCCGCCACCACATGAGCCTGGACGCGGCGGACCCGAACGTCGTGCCCTACAACCTTCTCCTCGTGGGGAATCCGGAAGAGATTTCCTGGGATTTCCAGAGCGGTCTCGACCTCCAGTACGCGGTGGGCCGGATCGCCTTCGAGACGGCGGACGAGACCGGCCGCTATGCCGGCGCCGTCATCGCCGGAGAAACCGGGACCGCCGTCCCCGCCGGCCCCCGGAAAGCCGCCTTCTTCGGCGTCCGGAACCCCGGCGACCGCCCGACCCTCCTGGCCGCCGAGCACCTGCTCGGCCGTGTGGCAGCCACCGTCGAGGCCGGGCAGCCCGCGTGGTCCGTCGAGCGCATCGTCGGCGAGGGCGCCACCAAGGCGCGTCTCACCCATCTCCTCGGCGGCGGCGAAACGCCCGCCTTTCTTTTCACCACCAGCCACGGCATGGGATTCCCCAAGGACGACCCGCGCCAGCCCCCCCACCAGGGCGCCTTGCTCTGCCAGGACTGGTCTGGAAGCGGCCCCATCTCCGAGGACCACTACCTGGCCGGTGACCACCTCGCCGTGGATGCCCGGCCCGGCGGGCTGATCGCCTTCTTCTTCGCCTGCCACGGCGCCGGCACGCCACGCCACAACCTCTTTCCGGAACGGGGCGGCGAGGCGCGGGAGCTCGCCGGCCGCCCCTTCGCCGCCCGCCTCCCCCACCGTCTCCTCGCCCAGGGAGCCCTGGCCGTCGTGGGCCACGTCGAGCGCACCTGGGGCTACTCCTTTCTCTGGGAGGGAGCCGGCGCCCAGACCGCCCCCTTCGAGGACTCCGTGAAACGTCTTCTCGACGGCTGGCCTGTCGGAGCCGCCCTGGAGACCTTCGTCCTGCGGCGGGCCTTCTTGACCGACCAGCTCCACGCAGCGATCAAGCGGATCGACAGCGGCGAACCGGTGGACGCCAAGAAGCTCACCCGCCTGTGGACCGCCCACAGCGATTCCCGCGCCTTCGTGCTGCTCGGCGATCCGGCGGTGCGCCTGCCGTGACGGCCGCGCCCGATTTCCCTACGCCGGTCCCCGTTCCTTCGAGGAAGGGGAGCGTCCCGGTGCCGGCCTGCCCCAGGCCCGGTAGAGAGCCGCCACCCGCGCCTGCGCCTCCTCCACCTTCCGGGCGTCGATCTCCGGCTCCTTCGCCAGAGCCTCCACCGCGCCGACCAGCAAGGGCTCGGCCTCCGCAAACCGCCCTTCGGCCGCCAGGCTCCCGCCGAGCACGCTCTCCGCATCCGCCACCCGCCAAGAGGTGGGCGACGCCTGCCGCAGGACCGCGACCGCCTCCCGGGCCAACGGCTCCGCCTCCGCCGCCCGGCCTTGATCGAGGAGCACGGAGGCGAGATTTCTCAGGTAGACGGCGCGATCGGGGTGTTGCGGGCCAAGGCTCACCGCAGCGATCGCCAAGGCCTCCCGCAAGAGGGGCTCAGCACCCTTGAGATCCCCTCTCTTCTCTCGGAGAAACGAGGCGAGGTTGCTCAGGCTCCGGGCGAGCCTCGGATGCGTCGATCCGAGGAGCTTGCGGCGCATCTCCACCACCTCCCGATAGGTGTCCTCGGCGCCGGCCAGATCTCCGCGGTCCTCGTAGAGCACCGCGAGATTGCTCAGCGTCGCGGCCACCTCGGGATGGTCCGCCCCCAGCAGCTTCCGCCGCAAGGCGAGCGCCTCCAGGTAGTACCTCTCGGCCCCGGCATAGTCCCTCTTGGCATGCCGGACGCCCCCCAGATTCTTGAGGCTCCGGGCCACGTCCTCGTGCTCTCTCCCCAGAAGCCTCACCTTGAGGTCCAGCGCCTCGCGGTAGAGCACCTCCGCCGCATCCAGCTTCCCTTTGGCTTCGAGAAGAGCGGCGAGATCGTTGAGCGCCTTGGCATGATCCAGCGTCTCGGTGGCGCCTTCGCGGCGCTGGATCTCCAGAGCCTCCTGGAGCAGCGGCTCGGCCGCCGCATCCTCCCCCATCTCCCGGCGCAGCACCGCCAGATTCTGCAGGCTCTCCGCCACCCGCAGGTCCCGGTTACCGAACAGACTCCGCCGGATCGCCAGCGACTCCTCCTGCAACGGCCGCGCGGATTCGAACAGTCCGAGACCGCGGTAGACCTGCCCCATGGTGTCCATCAGCGTGGCGCGCAGCTCGGGTTGATCCTGGAGGTCCTTCGAGATTCGTGCGGTGCCCTGATCCAGCACCTCGCGGGCGGTGACCGTCTCCCCTTTCGACCGGCTGGGGTCCGGGATCTCGAAGGCCTCCTTCAAGAACGTGGAGACCGCCTCGGCGCGAACCTTCTCGCGGACGGCTTGCCGCCAGAGCTGCGTCATCGCGACGCTGAAGCCGACGATCGCCACCAAGGCCAACGCGGCGACGCCCACGCCCCAGCGGTGACGGCGCGCGAACTTGCCCACCCGATACCACGCGGTGTCCGGCCGCGCGAGGACCGGCAGCCCCTCCAGATGGCGTTGCACGTCCGCCGCGAGCTGCTCCGCCGACGCATAGCGCCGCGGCGGCTCCTTGTGCATCGCCTTCAAGACGATGTTGTCCAGGTCTCCCGCCAGCAGCCGCCGCGCCGGCCCCGCGACCTCGCTCGGGCGCTGCGGATCGACGTCGCACACCGACCGGAACAGCGCCTCCCCTTCCATCGGAGGAGCCCCATAGGCAGAGCGGCCGGTCAGCAGGAGATACAGCAGGGCCCCGAGGACGTAGACATCGCTCGCCGTGGTGACCTGCTCACCGCGCAGCTGTTCCGGACTCGCCCACAGCGGCGTCATCGCCCGCCGTCCGAGGACGGTCAGCTCCGGCTCGGTGCGGTCGGGATCGAGGATCTTGGAGATGCCGAAGTCGAGGAGCTTGGGAGCGCCCGCCCGCGTCACCAGGATGTTCGCCGGTTTGAGATCCCGGTGCACCACCAGGTTCTGGTGCGCGAAGTGGACCGCCGAGCAGACCTCCAGGAACAGCCCCAGCCGCGCGGGGATCGAGAGCCCTTCGGCGTCGCAGAACTCGTCGAGAGGCCGGCCCTCCACGTGCTCCATGACGAAGAACGGCCGGCCATCGGCCGTCGAGCCGCCATCGAGAACGCGGGCGATGTTCGGATGATCGAGCCGGGTGAGGATGCGCCGTTCCGCCCGGAAGCGTTCGACGACCTCGTCGGTATCCATCCCGCGGCGGATGATCTTGAGCGCGAACCGTCCCTCGAACTGCCCCTCCGCCCGCTCGGCCAGATAGACCGTCCCCATGCCCCCGTGGCCGATCTCGCGGACGATGCGATACGCCTCGATACGGTCCCCCGCGGCCGGGGCCGCCTCACCGGCCCGCTCCTCCCGATGGAGGTCGAACAGAGGCTCCTCGATGAAGTCCCCGAGCACCTCTTCCGACGCGAGCAGGGACTCCACCTCCCCCCGCAGCTCGTCGTCGCCCCGGCAGGCCTCCGCGAGATAGGCGTCCCGCTCGGCCCGACGCCGCTCCAGGGCACCGTCGAGGACGGTCTTGACCTGCTGCCAGCGCTCGGGTGTCACCGTCTTCATAGGCTTGCAACAAGACGCGAGAAAGGCGTCCTGCGCGGCTCATTCAAGGGCCGGAGAGCTCCCGGTGCAGCCAGAGCCGCGCGGTGTTCCACTCGCGCTTGACGGTGGTCACCGAGATCCCCAGAAGCTCGGCGATCTCCTCATGTTTCAGACCGGTGAAGAACCGCAGCTCGACGATCCGGCTCTGCCGCGGATCGAGCAGAGCGAGCCGGGAGAGGGCGTCATCCAGAGCGGCGAGATCGAGATGCTGCGCCTCCGCGAGGTTGAACGCCTTCTCCAGGGGGACCTTGACGACCCCCTCCCCCCGTTTCTGGGTATGCCGCCCCTTGGCGTAGTCGACCAGGATGCGGCGCATGAGAAGCGCGGTGACGGCGAAAAACTGCTCCCGGTTCTGCCACTGGATCTCGCGCTGTCCCTGGAGGCGGAGATAGACCTCGCTGACCAGGGCGGTGGGCTGGAGGGTATGCCCGGCGGACTCCCGGAGGAAGTAGCGGCGGGCCATCTGCCGGAGGTCATCGAAGACGAACGGCATGAGCCGCTCCAGAGCCGCTGGATCGCCATGGCTCCAGTCCTGGAGAAGCTGCGTGACCTCGGCGGGATTCTCGGACATGAGACTGTGGAGATTCTACCAAACTCCCATGGTCCGAACCGCACGAGGATCTCGCGTCTAGAGTGAGGCAGGGCAACAGGCCCTGCCGTCTCGCCAGGGGCGGCTGCAAGCTGCCCCTCTTTTTTTATGCAACCTCCTGGTCGCGCCACCTCCGCCGTTCCCTGCACTCCCTAAACACTTCCCCGCACCCGGGTGTCTCACTCAGGCGAACGCTGAACCTTCCACAGCGACGTGCAGCGGACCCACAAAAGGCCCGCACAAAGGAGGTTTCCATGCTCCAGAAGCGCAGCTATGCCCGGAATCGTTCGTTCCCGACCCCTTTCACCATTTTCGCCCTGGGAATGCTGGCACTCGCCCCGGCAGCTCCTGCCCAGCCGACCACGGACCCATGCGATGCCGCACTCGCCTCTCCCGAGGGGGCGCTCGCCCTGCAAGGCGACGATCCGGTGATCCTCGAAGGGGTGGCCGAGTGGGAGACCGAGATCCTCAAGCTCAAGGTCACCCGGCCCGGCGTGCTCACCCTGGAAGCCGAAAGCGGGCCGGAAGCCGAGGGGTCCCTCCAGGTGCGGGGCGCCTCGGGGCTCCGGTTGGTCGACACGGCCTCCCTGCGCTCCGGCCGTCCGTTGACCGTCCCGGTGGACCCCAAGGAGCTGTATTGCCTGCGGGTCGCCCGCCAGGCGGGCACGACGGGAGGTCTTGAGCTCCGCCTGGAGCTCGTCGACCTCTGCACGCTCCGCCCACAGCCGGATGATCACGGGGACAGCTTCGCCTGCGCGACCGACGTGCAGATGGGCACTCCGGCGGCAGGAACGATCTCCCCGGGCGACCGCGACATCTTCGCTCTCTCTCTCGTCTCAACGGGAACGGTGGTGATGCAGAGCGGCGGCACCACCGGTACCGCCGGGAAGCTCTTCGACGAGACCGGCGCCCCGGTCGCCACGGTCAACGGCGGCGGCTCCGGGGCCGGCTTCCATCTCTCCGCGGCCCTGCCGGCCGGCCGCTACTATCTGCGCGTGGAGAGCGTCAACGGCGCGGCGGGCACCTATACACTCGACGTCACGCCGGCTCCCTGACACAGAACCTCGGAGCGCCAGAGAGCCTTACCCGGTGGTTGAGCTGCCAGGCGCTGCAGTTGAGCGGGGCGGAGCTATTCTTCCCCAACCCCGCGCGGCCAGGTGTTGAACACCAGGACTTCCCCTTCGACGAGGGCCTGCTCGTAGAACTCGCGGTCCTCGTCGTCCTCCTCGTAGTCGGCGCCGGTGACGACCGCGCCTTCTTCGAGGGATTCCACCTCCCAGCCGTAGTCTTCGATCAGCTCGCGGGCACGCTCTTCGGCATCGTCCTTATCCTGGTTCTGCATCCAGCAGCTCACGTAGGCTCCGCCCGCGTCGTGGAACTCCTTCGCGTCCGGGGTGGGAACGGCCTGGAAGGTCAAGAGAAACATGGGCATGCGAAGAGCTCCTTCTGGAAGAACCTGGAGCGTACCACCTCAGACTGCCGAGCGCATTGGCGCGAAGGTCACCGGGGCCGCCACCGCCCCCGGCAGCCAGCCCCCTTCGCGCACCACCTCCAGCAGAAGCTCGACGATCCGCGGATCGAACTGCCGGCCCGCCTCGCGGCGCAGCTCCTCCATGGCCACCTCGACCGACTGCCCGCGGCGGTACGGGCGGTCATGGGTGATCGCGTCGAAGGCGTCGACCACCGCGAGAATCCGGGCGTCCATCGGGATCTCCTCGCCCGAAAGGCCAAAGTAGCCGGGATAGCGGACGCCCTGGCGGGCTCCGTCCCAGCGCTCCTGGTGGTAGCGGATGATCGGCTCCACCTCGCGCAGAGCCTCGACGTCGCGGATGATCCGCAGACCGATTTCCACGTGCTGCTCCATCAGCTCCTTCTCGTCCGGCGCCAGCTCTCCCGGCTTGTTGAGCACCGCCTCCGGAACCCCGATCTTGCCGACGTCGTGCAGCATGGCTCCGTAGCGCAAGACGCGCAGCCGGCGGCGGTCGTAGCCGAGCCTTTCACCGACCAGGACGGCGAGGTGCGCCACCCGCTGCACGTGCCCTTCGGTCGTCGAATCCTTGGCCTCGATCGCCGCGGCGAGGGCGAGGACGGTGCGCTCGAAATCGCGTTCCAGGTGCCGCCGCTGCGCGTGCACCCGGTCGAGGAGACGCAGGTTGCGGCCGGCCAGCCAGCCACCGATCAGCGCGAAGGCGGCGAAAAATCCGAGCGTCGAATAGGCGGGCGCGAGAAACTCCCGGAAGTCGCGCAGGGTTTCCGGACGGACGGCGAGCAGGAAGGTGAGATAGGCGCCGGAGGCCAGCGAGCTCACCAGAAGCGCCGGCCCGGCCCCTCCGCGCAACGCGGCGAGGGCGATGGGGGCCACCAGGAGCACCGACAGCCAGTGCGGGAACGCCCAGCCGACCTGCTGCAGAATCACCGGCGGCACGAGGCCGACGAGCACCAACACGGCACACTCGGCCGGCCCGCGCCCCGCCGCGAGCCAGCCCCAGAGCCGCTCCCGATCCGGCAGCGCGAGGAGGAGGTGGGGACGGAAGGCCAGAAGGAACGGAAGGCCGAGCACGACCGCCGCCGCCAGATCCGAAATCCACCAGAAAAAGAAGGTGGAGGCGACGTCGCGCAGCTGCGGCCGCAGGAGACCGAGAGAGGCCAGGCCGGCCGTGCCGATGACCGCCGAGGCGAGGTTGTTGAGCAGGCAGCCGGCGAAGAAGACCCGCCGCAACCGCCGCCCCGTCCCTCCCCGGGGCTCGCGGAGGAACCAGGCGGGGAGCGCTGCGCTGGCCCCGTTGGCCAGGCAGGACAGCAGAAGCCCGGGAAGTGTCGTGGCGATGCCCCACGGAGAGGCGATCACGCCGAGCAGGACGCCGGCGACGCCCCAGATTCCGAACGCGGCGCCGGCGGCGAGCGAAACTCCGGCCGGCGGGAAGAGAAACGAGGCTCCTTCCGGCTGGCTGAACAGCGAGGAGACGTCGCTCGCCAGCTTGAACGCGAGAGCGGTCCCCGCGAGCGCCAGCAGACGCAAGGCAAGGCGTTCCCTCTTTTTCGGCTCCAAGCCCATCCGGCCCTCCACGCGCTGCGGCAAGCCGATCCAGGTGCGGCTGAACGTGCCCCTGTATATCCGCCGGCCGGGGGTGTGTCAAGGCGGCGTACAGGAATCGGACGGGGAGGCATCGGACAGATTTGGACGGATCGGACGGATGGGGGTACAGTCGAGAGGATGCTGGTTTTTCGCCACCCCCTGCTGTGGGCTGGGCTTCTCGCCACAGGCGCCTCCGTGGTCTGGGCCCTCCCTTCCGAGATCTGGGCTCGCGGCTTCGGCGGCCCGGGGCGCGAGCGCGCCATGGCCGTGGCGCCGGATCGCGGCGGCAAGGTGTACTGCGCCGGCCGGATCGAGGGAAGCGCCTCGTTCGGCGGCTCGCTGGTGACCTCGGCCGGAGCGGATGCCCTGGTCATGGCCCTCGACGTTCAAGGACGGCCGCTCTGGGCGCACGCCTTCGGCGGACCGGGGACGGACGAGGCGCTCTCCCTGGCGATGCTTCCCAACGGTGACCTGTTCGTCGTCGGCGCGTTCTCGGAAACGGCGGATGTCGCGCCCGGCGCCGAACGCAGCGAGCTCATGAGCGCCGGGGGCACCGACGTCTTCGTGCTCCGCCTCACCCGCGAAGGCGCGCTCGTCTGGGCGCGGCGCCTCGGCGGCCCCCAGGAGGACCGGGGCCTCGACGTGGCGGTGGATGCCCGCGGCCTCTGGGTCGCCGGATCGTTCCAGGGGACGCTCGACGCGGGAACCACCCGCCTCGCCGGAACCGGCCAGACGGATGGATTCCTCGCCCGGCTCGACCTCGCCGGAACAACGCTGTGGGTGAAAGGTCTCGGGGGTTCCCAGGACGACGCGGCGTTGAGCGTTGCGGTGGAGGCGAACGGCACCGCCTGGGTGGCCGGAAGCTTCGAAGGGGAGATGGCGGCGGGGGCGTCCGGTACCCCTCCCCTGGTGAGCACCGGAAAGGCCGACGGCTTCCTGGTCCGCGTGTCTCCGGAAGGCGGCGTTCTCGGGGGCGGCCGGATCGGCGGCAAGGGAGACGATGCCGCCACCGCCGTCGCGGTGGGGCCGGCCGGCGGCTGGCTCACCGGACGCTTCTCCGCCACCGCGGACCTCGATCCGGGCGCGGGCGTGACCTCCATGGCGAGCGCGGGCAAGACGGACACCTTCGTCGCCCGGCTCGCCAAGACCGGCGACCTGCGCTGGGTGCAGCGGCTCGGTGAAGCCCACTACGACGCCGGCACCGGCCTCGCCGCCGACGCGGAGGGTGGCGTCTGGGCCCTTTCGGTGCAGATCGAGAGAAGCGGATTCCGACTCGACCCTGAATCGACCGATGACCGGGCGGCACTGGTCCATTTCAACCGCGACGGCGCCGTGCAAATCTCCCGCGACCTGGCCGGTGAAGGCGGGCTTCGCGCCCTCGATCTCGCCCTCGACTCCGCCGGCAATCCCTGCCTGGCCGGTGCCTATCGGGGCAAGGCCACGGTCATCACCGGATTCGAGATCGCCCACGTTCCCGGCGCCGGATTGACCGACGCCCTGGTCGCGCGGATCGTCAAGTAACGGGGGCTCCCGTCACGCGAGGTCGCCGATCCACAGGGCGTGCGCGGCGAGGGATCCTCGGCACAGAAGGTCGTAGAGCTTGCGGTCCCCGGTCACCAGGGGACATCCGGACTTGACCGCCAGGGCGGCGTAAAAGGCGTCGTGCAAGGTGAGCCCGCCGTGCAGGGCGAGCGGGAGGGCGGCGGTGACCAGGTCGGCGGTCGGCCGGATCTCCAGGGGGACCTGGCGCAGCGCGGCGACGATGCGATCGGCCACGGCTTCCGAAATCTCACCGCGGCGCGCCCGCTTCCAGACCAGGGTCGCGATCTCCACGACGAGAAGGCCGGGGGCCAGCAGCTCGCCTTCCTGCTCGAGGAGACGGTCGGCGCGCTCCGAGTGCTCCTCCTGGAAATACCATTGGGCGGCGACGCTCGCATCCACCACGAACCGGCGGTCCATCAGCCGTCCCTCCCCTCACGCACAACGTCCGCGCTGCTCCCGAAAGGGCCGCCCAGGTCCGCCCGGATGCGCTGCGCCTCGCGCAAGGCACGGCCGCGGGAAACGCCGAGCGCCTCTTCGAGAACGACCTTCGCTTCGTCGGCGATGGCATGCCCCCGCACGTCGGCGCGACGGCGCAGGGCTTCGATGATCCGGGGATCGACGTCGTTGAGTACCAGGTGCGCCATAGCACACCTATCTTAGCGCAGTCTGCCGTCAGCGGCTGGCCACCGAACGCTCCGGCAGAGACGGCGCGCAAGGGACCGGCCGGGGGTCGAACGACAGGACTCTCCCCAGGGTACCCGCCGCCGCCCGCAACGCACGATCGCCCGCCAAGTCCGAGAGAGCGCCATCATAGGCCTCCTCGGCCACCGGCAGGCGTTGCCCTTCGCGGACCAACCGTGCACATCTTGCACACCCCTGCAGCAGGTGGGCGACGATCACGCGGTTCTCCTGGCGGCTCGACGCACCTGTGGCGAACCTTCGCAGGCTTTCCGGGATGGGGTGATCCATGGCTTCTCTCCTTGCAAGGACTCCTCGTCTCCCAGACTCGAAGCAAGAAGCGTGCCGCCGGGGCTCAACCGGGAGGCGGAAGGTCGGAAAGCACTACCGGATCAGCGCCCGATTCCTCTGCCGGCGCGAGGTCGGACCAGACGTGGACGGTTCCGGAGACCGTGTCAGAGATCTCCACACTGTGCCTGGACAGATCTGACAGGTGTGACACATTTGACACGCCCTGGACGAACCAGGCATGCCATTTTGTGTCATGCCGCACCTGCACCGCGAACGTCCCACCGCCTTTGAGCGAGAAATAGGCGGTGTCCACTTCCTGCGCCAGGAGGTGGGCTCCGGGGATGCGAACCTGGAACCGTCCCCCTGCAAGGCAGGCGGCTCCGGCCGGACACCTGGCCGCCGGCAGGACGACCGCGGCGACCTGGGTGCCGTCGACCACCAGGGTGTGCGTCCCCGGTCCGGCCACCACCTGCCCGTGGCGGGAGGAGAGGGCCTGCCCGTTGAGGGTCGCCGCGCGTCCGCTCCAGGCGTAGTGAAGCAAGGTCTCGCCGGAGGCGGGTGCACCGGTTGCTACCAGGGAGGGAGCTGCCAGCAAAGTGCCTGCCACGGGAGCCGAGAACAGGCGGACGTTGTCCACGGCGCTCTTGTCGGTGGTCCCCCGGCTGCCCCGGCTCACGGTGAGCCGGTTGAGCGTGGCGACGCTCGCACCGGCTGGCTCGACCAGGGAGTTGAAGTAGACCTTGTCGCCGAAGGTGGCCTCGAAGAGCTGGTTCTTGTCGTAGCGCACGTCGTTGATCGGGCCGGACGCAGGGTCCACGTCCCAGACGGCGAGCCCGGTGTTCTGGCTGAACAGGGATTCGGTGACCAACCCTCCGACGTTGCGCGCCCGTTCGGGCCGCTGGGTGGAGAGCAGCGGGATGGCGAACAGAGCGGCGCCCCGCGACTGGTTCAGCGCCTCACCGACTCCGGGCTGGACGTCGTTGCCGAAGAAGTTGCACCGGCTCACCTGGGCCACGGAGCCCGAGAGGTGAAGGGCTCCGCCGGAATGCTGGGCCGAGTTGCGGACGAAGGTGGTGCGGGTGATCGCCGCCACCGATTCATCCTGCAGCGCCAGCCCTCCCCCACCCGCCGTCGTTCCACGGGCGTCCGAATCCATGAACAGCGAGTCTTCCAGCAGCAGGTTGACCAGGTCGGCCTTGAGGCCGCCGCCGAATCCCGAGCCGGCCGTCTGGCTCACCACGTCGCAGTCCACGAAGGCGGAGCGGCGGATCTCCACCCGCGCCCGGTTCTCCTCCAGAGTCCCCATCTGGCTGACGCCGTTGTCCCCGTAGGCGCGCGAAACGTCGCCGCCGGCGGTGATGCAGCCGCCCGAATGGGCCGCCCCCTCCGCGATCCCGCCTTGCAGGAGGGAGTCGGTGACGGTGAGCGAGGCCGTGCGGCGATTGACCGCACCGTCGAACGAGAACTCGTTCGACGCGGCGAAGATGGCCCCGCCGGATCCAGGCGCCGTCCCTTCGAGCGCGCGGTTGCCCTGGAAGAGCGAGGCCGTGACCTCGGCGATCGCCCGGTAGACGTCCAGCCCGCCCCCCAGCTTTGCCCGGTTGCCCAGAAGCCGCGACTGTTGCAGGCGCAGGGTGGCCTGGTCTTCGATGTGGATGGCGCCGCCCTGGCCGTTGGCGGTGCAACAGGTCTGGTTGTCGCGGAAGGTCGACCGGACGACGGTCACCTCCGACGCCGGTGTGGTGACCGGCTCGGTCCATTTTCCGAAGGCATAGATCGCACCGCCCACCCAGCCCGCCTGGTTGCGCTCGAAGAGGGCATCGGAGACGCGCAGGACACCGTCGAGCACGTAGATCGCCCCGCCGGGCGAGGTGGCCCGGTGGCCGGCGGGGTTGGTCCGGTTCTCGACGAAGGAGCCACCTTCGACCGCCACCGCCGAGCCGATGATCTCGACCGCCCCGCCCCGGTTCTTCGAGGAGTTGCCGCGAAAGAGCGTGCGTACGAAGGTGGCGTCGCTGGCGGCCACCGCGCGCACGGCGCCGCCGCCGGTGGTGCGACCGGAGGCGGCGTTGTTCAGGAACTGGCAATCGACGAATCGCGCCTCGGCGGCGGACAGGGTGACGGCGCCCGCGTCGCCCTCGGTGGTGGACATGCCGTTCTGGAAGACGAGGCGCTCGAAGGTGACCCGCTTGCCGCGCGACCGGTTGCCGTTCTTGAAGCGGACGATCCGCGCCTTGCCTTTGCCGTCGAGGATCACCGCCGCCCCCTGCGCCGCGCGGATGGTGAACGCCTTGCCTTTGTTCTGGATGGAGAATCCCGCGGAGGGGGCGGTGTAGGTCCCGGCCTTCAGCTCGATCACGTCGCCCTCCTGTACCGCGCCGATCGCCGCCTGGAGGTCCCTGACGTCCTGCGGGACACGGATGACCTTCGCCGCGCCGGGAACGGCGAGGCTCAAAAGGGCGAGAGCGACGAGCAGCGTCAGGCGACTGGACATACCGACCTCCCGGTTTGTTGCGCGCATCCGGCTCTACTGCAAATCAAGCTCTGCAAACGATGGAATTCCTAACGGCGCGGCGGTGAAGTTCTTCACCCTCCAGGCATGGGCATAGATCGTCGGGCCGTACATGAGCGGCAGGAGGGGGACCTCGTCGGCGATCCGCCGGAGGAGCTGGGCCCGCACCTCGTCCCGCGGCTCCTCGCGCAGCTGGGCGAGCGCCTCATCGGTCTCCCGGTTCCTCCACCGGCTCAGATTGTAGCCGGAGGCGATCTTGCGATCGGGCGAAGGGATCGACTCCGAGCCGAGGGCGGTTTCCAGGAAGTCCACCGGATCGAGCGTGTCGGCGATCCAGCCGGCGAGCGCGAGGTCGTACGCACCGCGCTGGACCTGGGTGCGGTACTCCTGCAACGTCGCGGTGGGCAGGATGTCGATCGCGATCCCCAGCCGGTCCACCTGGGACGCGATGAGATCGGCCACCTTGCGCGGGTTCGGCAGATAGGGCCGGGGGCCGAAGATGATGAGGAGGGAGAGCCGGGCCGGCTTGCGCACGTCGGGATCGGCCAGCAGGGCCCGGGCCTTGGCGAGATCCGGTGTGAGACCGTCGTTGCCACGGCCCAGCATGGGTGGCAGGAGATGGGTGGCGGCGAAGGCGGTGGCCGTGGCGTAGAAGAGCTTGGCGATCTCCAGCCGGTCGATCGCGAGGGCGATCGCCTTGCGCACCCGCGCATCGCCCAGCCCCGGGCGTTCGGTGTTCATGTACAGGATGGCTGTGGAGCTTCCCGGCTCGGTCAGCCGGCGGACGTTTTTGAGGCGCATGATGTCCTCGCGGGAGAGGACGTTCGTGAAGTCCACCTCCCCCGCCTCCAGGGCCGCCAGCAGGGCCTCCGGACGCCCCAGCACGTCCGGTAGATAGGTCCGGACCACGATCTCGTCGATCGCGGCCGCTTTGCGCGCATGAGGGTTGCGCACGAGCCGCGTACAATCTTGCGTCGAGCCCGGCGCCAGCATGTAGGGACCGGTGCCGTGGAGAGCGCCGCGCGCCTCCAGGGTCACGCCGCAGAAACGCTGCGCCAGCACGAGGTCGAGCCGGGCGTTCGGCCGTTCCAGGTGAAAGACCACGCGGTCGCCCCGCGCCTCGACCTGCACGTGGTCGCGCAGCGAGACCACGCGCGCCAGCGAGTCGGCGACGTGCCGGGCGGTCAACGGGGTACCGTCCGAGAAGCGGACGTCCGGCCGCACCGCCGCCGAAACCTCGGAGGGCCCGTCCTGGCGCAGGCGGTCCTCGAACAGCACCGGTTCGGGCAACCGGCCGGCTTCCGGCCAGGCGAACGGCGGCTCATAGATCTGGGTGACCACCGTCTGACTGACGAAATCCTGCGCCTCCCGCGGATTCACGGTGCTGACCGGCGTGAGCACGCCGACCCGCAACGTCTTGTTTGCCCCCATGGCGAGTCTCCTTGTGTGCAGCTCTTCCTACCACAGAACGCCGCCCCTGCGGGCGCCGCATCCCGTCTTTCAGGCGTGCAGACCGTGCTCGACCAGCTCCAGAGGCTCGACCTGGACGGTCAGGTGGTCGATGCCGAAGCGGTCGTGAAGCATCGCGCGAACCTCGGTCAACGCCTCGCGGTAGCACTGTCCGTCGTCGACCACCACGTGGCAGGAGAGCGATTCCATCCCGCTGGTGATGGTCCAGACGTGGAGGTCGTGGACGTCGCGCACGCAGCCGAGGCCCATCAAGGCCTGCCGCACCTCGTCGACGTCGATGTGGGACGGCGCTCCTTCCATCAGCACGCCGACGGTGTCGCGCAGCAGGTGCCAGGCCGAGTAGACGACCAGGAAGGAGATGAGGACCGAGGCGACCGGATCGGCCCAGGTCCATCCAAACACCTGGATGAGGACGCCCGCCGCGATCGCCTGGACGCTGCCGAGGGCGTCGGTGAGCACGTGGAGCCAGGCGCCGCGGACGTTGAGGCTGCCGTCCTTGCCGCCGCTCAGAATGCGCAGGCTGACCAGGTTGATCACCAGCCCGCCGGCCGCGATCGCCATCATCACCGGAGCGTCCACCACGGCGGGTGCGCGGAAGCGCTCGACCGCCTCGCGCAGAATGAAGACCGCGAGCACCACCAGGGTCACGCCATTGGCGAGCGCCGCGAGGATCTCGATGCGGTGGTATCCCCACGTCCGCCGCGGCGTAGCCGGGCGCCGGGCGATCCACAGGGCAAAGAGGCACAGCCCGAGCGCCGCCGCATCGGAGAGCATGTGCCCGGCATCGGCCAGGAGGGCCAGGGAGCCGGAGAGGAGCCCGCCGACGACTTCGGCCACCATGTAGACCACCACCAGGCCGAGCGTCACCGCCAGCCGCCGGCTGTTGCCGTTCCCGCCGTGGGAAGGGCCGTGGCTGTGTCCGTGATGATGCGGGTGGCCGGCGCCCATGGTGGCCGGCATTCTAGCCCACGGACCCTCCCGGATATATAGATCAAACGAAATAATTACCGGCGCCGCCCTCCCCACCCTGCCGGGTAGCCCTTTTCCCCCGCCTTCGGGGGATTTGCATCCCCGTAGATGCAGGAGTAACATCCTGCGCATGGCTCCTCGGATCCTTCGACTTCGCGCCCTTGCGGCACTCCCCTTGGCGGTGAGCCTCGTCGCTGCGCTGTTCGTCCCGCCCTGCGCCGGCGGGGTGTGCCCGATGGATCGGGCCGCCAAGGCAGCCTGCAAGGAGCGTGGATCCGATTGTTGCCAGACGTCGAGCGAGCGTGTGCCGCACTCCCCGGTGTTGGTACCGCCGCTCGATCCCCCCATCGCCGCGGTCTCTACCGCGGGTATGCCGACCCCCGGACTGGTCCGACCTGTCGCCGCAACCGGACCAGCAGCCGCGCCAGCGGTCCTCCAGGGGGTCGGCCTCTTCACGCTTCTCTCCACCTTCCGGATCTGAGAACGACCTCGGGGTCAGTGTGTCGATGCGATCCCCTCGCCAGGGGGATCTGTACCCGGACTTCGACTCTGGAGGTTCCTCATGGTCTCGATGGCCCGACGATCCGGCCTGCTCTGCTTGGCTTTGTTCGCCTTCCCTCTGCTTCTCGCCGCCGAGGAGGACCCTTTTCCCGGCGCCACCTTCCTCGACCGCGAAGCGCTCCTCGCCGCCGTGGCCGGGCGCAATCCGGACCTCGCGGCGGCCCGGCTGGCCTGGCAGGCCACCCGGGAGCGGGCGCCCCAGGAGAGCGCTCTCGCCGATCCGGCGATCCGCTATGAGATCGCTCCCTTGAGCCTCGGCGCCGGCGCCGTCCCGTTCGGCCAGGCGCTCGAGGTCCGCCAGGCGTTCCCCTGGCCCGGCGTCCGGCAGGCGCGCGGCGCCGCGGCGACCTTCGAAGCCGAAGCGGCGCTTCAGGACTCTCAGGAGCTTCTTCTGGCGCTCCGCGCCGAGGCCTCCCGGCTGTTCGACGACTGGTATCTGGTCCATCGGGCGCTGGAGGTCAACGAGCGGCACCGGGCGTTGCTCCTCACCTTTCGCGAGGCCGCCACGGCCCGCTATGCCGCCGGCCTTGCCGGCCAGCAGGAGCCGCTCCAGGCCGAGGTCGAAACAGCCGGCCTGCTGCAAGACCGGGAGGACCTGGAGGCGGAACGCGCGGTGATCCGGGCGCGTCTCAACGCCCTCCTCCACCGGCCGCCCGAGCTGTCGCTGCCGCCACCACCCGATCGCCTGCCCGAGCCGCTGTCCCTGGAGGGTGATGTCGCCGCGCTCCAGGAGGCCGCCGTGACGTCCCGCCCCGAGCTGGCCGGGCTGGACGCGAGGATCCGCACCCGGGAGGCGGCGCGCGATCTCGCCCTTCTCGCCCGCCGCCCCGAGATCGATGTGATGGGTTCCTACAATTCGATGTGGACGGACCCGGAGCACCGCTTCATGGCCGGCGTCGCCGTCGGCCTGCCGATCCGCCGCGCGAAGATCACTGCGGCGCGCACCGAGGCCGAGACCCGCCTTGCCGAAGCGCGCACCGCCCGGGAGTCCGCCGAGATGCGCATCCGTGCCGAGGTGCAGGAAGCGGCCGAGCGCTATGCGGCGTCGGTGCGCCGACTCGCCTCGCTGCGCGCCCATCTTCTTCCCGCCACCCACGACCTGCTGCGTGCCGCCCGCACCGGTTTCGAGACCGGCGGCAGTCTGCTCGCGTTGATCGAGGCCGAAAGGAGCCTGCGCGACGCCGAGCTGCGCGAGCACGAAGTCCTCGCCGAGTGCTGGCGCCGGCGGGCCGCGCTGGACCGCGTTCAAGGAGGTCTGCCATGAGCCGCCGCAAGCTCGCCGCCATCGTTCTCTCCATCGGGAGCCTCGCCTTGCTGGCCGTTCTACGGGAACCTCTCGTCTCCTGGTTCACCGGCCGGCCGATGAACGCCGACGCGCCGCAGCACGATCATCCGGCGCCCGCCGCGGCGGCGGATTCCACCTGCGAGGAGGTTCCCGCGGCGGCCTTCGGCCCGCTGCGGGCCTCGTTCGAGACCTACGACGAGGTGCGCGGCCGGCTGGCGCACGACCAGGCTGAAGATCTCGCCCCCCGTGCACAGAAGATGACCGGACTCTTCGCCGAGGCCCGGTCGGCGGTTCCCGCCGGGTCGCCCGCTCTCGCCGGCCATCTCGATGCCGCCGCGGAGGCCGCGAAGCGCCTGGAGAGGGCCGCGGCCCTGGAGGAGGCGCGTGCCGCCTTCGCCGACTTGAGTCAGGCGCTCACCCGCCTCGCCGCCTGCGAGCCCCGGCTCGCCGAAGGCTGGCATCTCTTCGAATGCTCGATGACCTCCGGATTCAATCGCTGGATGCAGCGTGGAGAGCAAGCCGAAAACCCCTACCAGGGAAGCAGCATGCAGACCTGCGGCTCGCCCTCCACCTGGTCGCCCGTGGCGGCGGCCACCCAGCCGGCCGGGGAGGACGACGTCTCGCACTGGACGTGCCCGATGCACCCGTCCGTCCGCCAGACCGGCCCGGGGAGCTGCCCGCTCTGTGGCATGGACCTGGTGCCGGTACGCCGCACGGCGCAGGGATTCGGCGAGATCCTGCTCGGCGACGGCGCGCGCGAGCTGGGAGGCATCACCACCGGCACCGTCGAGGTCCACTCCGTCGGCACCGAGATCCGCGCCGTCGGCCGCGTCACCTTCGACGAGACCCGGCTCGCGGACGTCACCGTCAAGTACTCCGGCTTCATCGGCCACCTGGCGGTCGAGTCCACCGGGCAGCCGGTGCGCCGCGGCGAGACCCTGTTCACCCTCTACAGCCCCGAGCTGTACGCGGCGCAGAGGGAATACCTCGCGGCCCTCGACAGCCGCAAGGCCGCGCAGGCCACCAGCGCACCCGACCGCGCCGACTACCTGGTGCAGGCGGCACGCCAGAAGCTGCGTCTCTGGGATCTCTCCGACGCGCAGGTGCGCACCCTCGAAGAGACCGGCCAGGTGGTGGAACAGATCGCCGTCCCCTCCCCCGCTTCCGGCTATGTGGTCGAGAAGGACGTGGTCGAGGGCGCCGCCGTGCAGCCCGGCATGCGCCTCTATCGCCTCGCCGCGCTCGACCGCGTGTGGGTCGAGGCCGAGGTCTACGAATCGGAATTGCCGAACGTCCGCACCGGCCAGGCGGCGGTGGTCACCCTCGCCTATCTGCCCGGCCAGGAGCTGCATGGCCGGGTCGCGCTCGTCTATCCGCAGGTCGATCCCGAGAGCCGCACCGGCAAGGTGCGCATCTCGATCCCGAACCGCCTCGGCCCCGGCGGCCCGATTCTCAAACCCGACATGTACGCCGACGTCGTCCTCCAGGCCCGGCCGCGCGAGGCTCTCCTGGTGCCGGAGCAGGCCGTGCTCTACACGGGCCCGCGCCGCATCGTCTTCGTCGACCTCGGCGGCGGACGCTACGAGCCGCGCGAGGTGCGGCTCGGCGCCAAGAACGAAGGAACGTTCGAGGTCCTCGCCGGGCTCAAGGCCGGCGACGTGGTGGTGACCTCCGGCAATTTCCTGCTCGATGCGGAAGCCCGCCTGCAGGCGGGTGGAGAGGCCGGCCATGACCACGCCCAATGAGCCCCCGAGCTTCATCGCCCGCGTCATCGCCGCCTGCGCCGACCGCCCCTGGTTCACCATCCTCCTCGCCTCGGCGTTCTCCGCCTGGGGCTGGTGGTCGCTCGGGCGCGGCCCGCTCGACGCGATCCCGGATCTCTCCGACGTCCAGGTCATCGTCTTCACCGAGTGGATGGGCCAGAGCCCGGACCTGATCGAAGATCAGATCACCTTTCCGATCACCACCGCCCTGCTCGCCGCTCCGAAGGTGCGCTACGTGCGCGGCCAGTCGATGTTCGGCATGTCGTTCGTCTACGTCATCTTCGAGGACGGCACCGACATCTACTGGGCGCGCTCGCGGGTGCTCGAATATCTGAACGAAGTGGGCGACGCGCTGCCGGAGGGGACCCGGCCGACGCTCGGCCCGGACGCCACCGGGGTCGGCTGGGTGTTCCAGTACGCCCTGGTCGACGACAGCGGACGCCAGGATCTCGCGCAGCTACGCAGCTTGCAGGACTGGAACCTGCGCTATGCCCTGGAGAGCGTCGAAGGCGTCGCCGAAGTCGCCACCGTCGGCGGCTTCGTCAAGCAGTACCAGGTGCAGCTCGATCCCAACAAGCTGCTCGCCTTCAAAATCCCTTTCAACGAGGTGGTCGACGCCATCCGCGCCTCCAACGAGGACGTCGGCGGCCGGGTGCTGGAGGTCTCCGGCCATGAATACGTCGTGCGTGGCCGGGGCTATGTGCGGAACCTCGCCGATCTCGAAACCATTCCATTGAAAGTCGGCCCCGGCGGCACACCGGTCTTCCTGCGCGACGTGGCCCAGGTGGCCCTGGGGCCCGACCAGCGGCGCGGTTTCGGCGAGCTCGACGGCCGCGGCGAGGCGGTGGGCGGCATCGTGATCATGCGCTACGGGGAGAACGCCCTGGAGGTCATCGACGCGGTCAAGACCCGCCTCGCCGAGGTCCAGAAAAGCCTCCCGGAAGGCGTCCGCGTGGTCATCACCTACGACCGCTCCGAGCTCATCCAGGAGTCCGTGGCCACGCTGCGCAAGGCCCTCCTCGAAGAGATGCTGGTGGTGAGCCTCGTCCTGTTCCTGTTTCTCTTCCACATCCGCAGCGCCCTGGTGCCGGTGATCACCCTGCCGATCGCCGCCCTGCTCGCGTTCATCCCGATGTACTACCAGGGGCTCACGATCAACATCATGTCCCTGGGCGGGATCATCGTCGCCGTCGGCGCCATGGTGGACGCTTCGATGATCCTGATCGAAAACATCCACAAACGCCTGGAGGACTGGGAATCGGAAGGCCGGCCGGGCGACTCGGGCGCCAGACGGCAGGTGATCGTCACCGCCATGCAGGAGGTGGGACCGAGCCTGTTCTATTCCCTGCTGGTGATCACCATCGCGTTTCTGCCCGTCTTCACGCTGGAAGGAACGGAAGGCCGCCTGTTCAAGCCCCTCGCGTTCACCAAGAGCTACTCGATGGCCTTCGCCGCCCTGCTCGCGGTGACGCTCACCCCGGCACTCGCCGTGCTGCTGATCCGCGGGCGCATCCTCCCCGAGGAGAAAAACCCGCTCAACCGCTGGCTCATCCGCGGCTATGCACCGGTCGTGCGCTTCTGCGTCGATCACCGCAAGACGGTGATCGCGGTGGCGGTGATCGCCATGATCTTCACGATCCCGGCGTACCGGCGTCTGGGCAACGAGTTCATGCCGCCGCTCAACGAAGGCGTCATCCTCTACATGCCCACCGCGCCGCCGGGCATGTCGGTCCCGGAGGCGTCACGCATCCTCCAGTCCATGGACCGCGAGCTACGCGCCTTCCCCGAGGTCGAGCGGGTGTTCGGCAAGATGGGGCGCGCCGAGACCGCCACCGATCCGGCGCCCATCGGCATGGCCGAGACGGTGGTCCTGCTGAAACCGAAAGACCAGTGGCGCAAGGGGATGACCTGGGAGCTGCTGCTGCGCGAGATGGACGAGAAGCTGCGCTACCCCGGCATGCCGAACCTCTGGTGGATGCCGATCCAGACCCGCACCGAGATGCTCGCCACCGGCATCCGCAGCCCGCTTGGCATCAAGGTCTTCGGCGACGATCTGGCGACGATCGAAAAAGCCGCGGTGGAGATCGAGAAGGTGGTCGCGGCCGTGCCCGGGACGCGCAGCGCCTTCGCCGACCGGGCCACCGGGGGTCTTTATCTCGACGTGGTCATCGACCGCGAGGCCGCGGCCCGTTACGGGCTGCGGGTCAAGGACGTCAACGAGGTGGTGGCCTCGGCGATCGGCGGCATGAACGTTTCGCGCACCATCGAAGGGCGCGAGCGCTACCCCATCTCGGTGCGCTACGCCCGCGAGCTGCGCGACGATCCGCAGGACCTCCTCGGGCGCATCCTCGTCCCCACCCCGGCCGGCGCGCAGATTCCGCTCGCCCAGGTGGCGCGGATCGACTTCACCACCGGCCCGCCGATGATCCGCAGCGAGGACGGCCGTCTGGTCGGCTTCGTCTTCGTCGACGTCGGCGAACGGCCCATCGCGGACTACGTCCAGGAAGCGCGGCGGGCGGTCGATCGCCAGGTGACGCTGCCGGCCGGCGTGCGTCTCGAATGGTCCGGCCAGTTCACCTATTACGAACGGGCCAAGGAGAGGCTGAAGATCGTCGTCCCGGTCACGCTCCTCTTGATCCTCTTCCTTCTCTACCTGAACACCCGTTCGCTCATCGAGACCGGCATCGTGCTCCTCGCCGTCCCGTTCTCGCTGATCGGGGCCATCTGGCTCCTCTATCTGCTCGACTACAACCTGAGCGTGGCCGTCTGGGTGGGCCTGATCGCCCTCGCCGGGATCGACGCCGAGACCGGCGTCGTCATGCTCCTTTATCTGACGATCTCGCACCGCACCTGGAGCGAATCCGGCCGCCTGCAGAGCTTCGCCGATCTCAAGGAAGCGATCGTCGAAGGGGCGGCCCAGCGCATCCGGCCCAAGCTGATGACCGTGCTGACCGACATGATCGGCCTCCTGCCCGTCCTGGTCAGCATCGGCACCGGCGCCGACCTGATGAAGCGCATCGCCGCACCGCTGGTGGGCGGAATCGCCACCAGCTTCCTGCTGGAGCTGACCGTCTACCCCGCCATCTTTGCGATCTGGAAAGGACGAAGTTTCACGCGGGCGGCACGGTCTGGCGATCTCGCGGCACCTTGAGAGTAGAAGCAATCCAAGCAGAGCCGGAGCGCATCCCGCACCTCGGCTTCCTCTCGAAAGGAGTAGTCTCATGAAGCGACTCCTCGTGCTCGTCCTCCTCCTCGCCTCGGTCGTCGGCATCAATGTCGCGTTCCCGAGCGCGACGCCCACGGCCGAAGCCTATTGGTGCCCGCCGGGGGTCTGGTACTGCCAGACCAACGCCCAATGCCGCGGCTTCTGCGGCCAGGGCACCCCGGCCTCGTGGGAGATCTGCGAGTTCGGCTGCTGCACCTGCCTCGGCTGAGGCATCCGCCGCGGCGCGGGCCTCCGCGCCGCGGCGCATCCACGGCTGGGAAAACACCGGCGACCCCGTCCACCACCCAACGACCGTCGAGCGCCCCCTGGGAGCGCTGGCGCTAACCAAGGGCTCGTCACGAAATAACTGCGTCGGATCGGGCCACTTCGCCCGGCGATGAATCGCCGGGCTATCAACGGCGCCCCGT
>DIHE01000025.1 GCA_002420005.1 Holophagales bacterium UBA5704
GCCCGCAGCAGCGGCCCGGCCGCAAGATCGAAGGGACGCAGCGCCTCCTCGCGCGCCAGCCGCCGGGCCTCGGCAACAGCTCCTCCCAGATCCGCCAGATCGATCACCGGCACACGGATCGGCACCGGCGGATCGACCACCTGGAGCGGGCCGTCCGGCGTCGCGACCAAGCGGGTGCGCAGCGCCTCGTGGCGGCGCGCCACCTCGCCCAGGGCGGCGGCGAGCACCGCCCGATCCAGCCGCCCGCGCAGATGCAGCGCCGCCGGCATGTTGTAGAGCGGGCTCGCCGGCTCCATCTGGTGGAGGAACCAGAGACGCTGCTGCGCGAAGGAGAGCGGCCGTGGCGCCGGGCGGCCCACTGGCACGAGCGGCGGGGCCGCGCTCCGGGCTTCACCCTCCACGGCGCGCGCCAGCGCCGCCACGGTCGGCGTCTCGAAGATGCG
The DNA here is from genome assembly GCA_002420005.1 of Holophagales bacterium UBA5704. Taxonomy (GTDB): domain Bacteria; phylum Acidobacteriota; class Thermoanaerobaculia; order Multivoradales; family UBA5704; genus UBA5704. The sequence continues at coordinate 444 of DIHE01000025.1, forward strand.
GTGGAGCGCCACCTCGGTGCCGAGCGTCTCGCGCACCCGCGCGGCCAGCCGCATCGCGGCCAGCGAGTGGCCGCCGTGCTCGAAAAAGCTCTCCTCCACCCCCACCCGCTCCACGCCCAGCACCTCGGCGAACAAGCCCGCCAGCAGCTCTTCGAGCGGTGTCCGCGGCGCCTGAAGCGTGCGGCTCGGCTCGGCCACGGGACGCCATGCGGCGAGCGAGCGGCGGTCGAGCTTGCCGTTGGGCAGCCGGGCGAGCGCATCGCCGAACGCAAAGCCCGGCACCATGTAGGACGGCAGCCGGGCGGCCAGGAAGTCGCGCAGCGCCGGGGCCGCCGAGGCCGCCGGCTCGACCTCGTGCAGCACCACGCAGGCGAGCAGCGAGCGCTCGCCGCCCTCCTGGCGCACCACCACCGCCGCCTCGCGCACCTGCGGATGGCTCCCCAGCGCGATCTCGATCTCCCGCGGCTCGATGCGGAAGCCGCGGATCTTCACCTGATCGTCCACCCGCCCCAGGTACTCGATCTCGCCACCCGGAAGATGCCGGCACAGATCGCCGCTCCGGTACAGCCGGGCGCCCGGAGGGCCGAAAGGATCGGGCACGAAGCGTTCCGCCGTCAGATCGGGACGCCCCAGGTAGCCGCGCGCCACCTGGACGCCGCCGATCGCCAGCTCCCCCACCGCGCCCGACGGCACCGCCTCCAGGCGCCGGCCCACCACGTGGATCTGCGTATTGCGCAGCGGCCGGCCGATCGGCACCGGGCGCGCCATGGCCGACGGCGCGCACACCCACGAGGTCACCTCCACCGCCGCCTCGGTCGGCCCGTACAGATTGATCAGCGGCACCGGCAGGGTCTGCAGGCAGCGCTGCTCCACCTCCCAGGGCAGCGCTTCCCCGCTGACCAGCACCCGGCGCAGAGAGTGGCACTGCGCCACCCCCTCCGCGGCGAGGAAGAAGGGCAGCATGGAGGGCACGAAGTGGATCGTCGTGATCGCCTCCCGCCTCACCAGGTCGACCAGATAGGCCGCGTCGCGGTGCCCGTCCGGCCGGGCCACCACCAGGCGCGCCCCGAGGAGCAGCGGCGCGAAGAATTCCGGCACCGAGACGTCGAAGCCGAACGGCGTCTTCTGCACGAACCGGTCGCCGGCCTCCAGGCCGAAGGCCTCTTGCATCCACAGCAGACGGTTGATGATGCCGCGATGGCGGTTGACCACCCCTTTCGGCCGGCCGGTCGAGCCCGAGGTGTAGATGACGTAGGCGGCGTTGTCCGCCACCGCCCGTACCGGCGGCCGGCCGGCCGCCGGGGCCGGCGGGACCGCGTCGAGCCGCACCTGTCGCACGGGGGGCGCGGACGGCGGCGCACCCCCGCCGAGGGTGAGCAGGACGGTCGGGCGCGCGTCCTCCAGGATCATCGCCAGGCGCTGCGGCGGCAGGTCCGGCTCCAGCGGCAGATAGGCACCACCGGCGCCGAGCACACCGAGCAGGCCCGCCACCAGCTCGACCGAACGCTCGGCCATCACCCCCACCACCACCTCCGGCCCCACCCCCAGCTCCACCAGATGCCACGCCAGGCTCCGCGCCTGCTCGGCCAGCTCGCGGTAGGTCACCCGTGCGGCGCCGAACACCACCGCCACCGCCTCCGGCGTCCGCTCCACCTGCGCCGCGAACAGGTCGAACAGGCCCGCCTCCACCTCCGCATCCGCCGTGTCGTTCCACGCCTGCAGGAGCTGGTGGCGCTCCACCTCCGCCAGCAGCGGCAGCGCCGAGAGCGGCAGGTCCGGGCTCGCCACCACCGCCTCCAGAAGCGTCGCAAAACGCTCCAGCAGGCGCACCGCGGTCGGCCCGTCGAACAGGTCGGCATTGGACTGCAGCGCGAGGCGCAGCCCGCCCCGGCGCTCCACCACGTGGAGCATCAGCTCGAACGGAGCCGGCGGATGCGCCAGCGACAGCGTCTCCAGACGGAAATCCTCCGTCCCCACCACCACCCCCTCCTCCCCCAGCGCGAAGGCGGTCAGCCCCTCCACCCCGCGCGTCTCCTTCTGCATCACCAGCGAGACTTGAAACAACGGTGTCCGGCCCGCGGCGCGCTCCACCTGGAGCTGCTCGACCAGATACGGCAGCGCAACCTCTCCATGCGCGAAGGCCGCCAGCACCCGCTCCCGGGTGCGGTCGAAGAGCTCGGAAAACGCCGGATCCCCCGACAGATCGCCGCGCAGCACCACCGGATTGACGAAGTAGCCCACCGTGCCGGCGAAGTCCGAGGCCGTCCGGCCGGAGCGCGGCGCACCGACCGCCAGGTCCTCCTGGCCGCAGTGGCGGCCGAGCAGCGCCTGGAAGGCGGCGGTCACGGTCATGAACAGCGTGCCGTGCTGCGACCGGCTCCGGGCGCGCAAGGCCGCCGTCAGAGAAGCCGGCAGCGCAAGCCGGTGGCAGTCCCCCCGCCAGGTCTGCACCGCCGGCCGCGGCCGGTCGGTGGCCAGCTCCAGAGGTTCGAGCCCTGCCAGATGCTCCCGCCACCAAGACACCAGCTCTTCTCCTCGTCCGCCGGAGAGAGCCTCCTGCTCGCGCCGCACGTGCTCCTCATACGGCAGACCCACGGCGCCGAGAGCGGCGGGTCCGCCGCCGGCCGCCTCCCGGTACAGCACCGGCAGCTCGCGCATGAGGAGGGCGAGAGACCAGAAATCCGCGACGACGTGGTGGATGACGAAGAGCAGCACCGGGCCGCCGGGGGCACCGGTCCACAGGGTCGCACGCACCAGCGGCCCCTTCTCCAGGTCGAAGGGCCGCCACGCCTCCTCGGCGAGGCGGGCGCGCAGCCGCGCCGCGCTCCACCCCGAGGCGTCCTCGCACACCAGGCCGAACGGCTGCTGCGCGGCGACACGCCGCCACGGCGCGCCGGCTTCGGCCGGAAACGTCGTGCGCAATGCCGCATGACGTTCCACCAGGGCCTGGAACGCCCGTTCCAGAGCCCCGGCATCGACCGGAGTGTGCACCCGTGCCGCCGCCGCGATGTTGTAGGCGCTCTCCGCGGGCGCCAGGTGGTGCAGAAACCAGAGGGACCGCTCGCCGTGCGACAGGACCGTCATGCGTTGCAAGACCCGAGCCCCGCCTACTGGAAGCGCAGGACGACCATGGGATCCAGCGCCGCGGCGCGCCGCGCCGGCAGCAGGTTGGCCGCGAGGATCACCAGGAAGAGCACCAGGGAGGTTCCTGCCAGGACCGGCGGATCGAGGATCGTCGGCTGCTCCAGAAGCCGGGCCAGCAACCCGCTCGCAGCCACCACCACCACCAGGCCGAGGAGCAGACCGAGGGCGGCCAGCCGCGCGCCACGCGCTACGACCAACCACAGAACGCGCCTGCGGTCGGCGCCGAGCGACATGCGGATCGCGATCTCCCGCGTGCGTTGGGTGACGTTGTAGGAGATCACACCATAGATGCCGATCGCCGCCAGGAGCAGCGCCAGGACGGTGAAGAGGCCGATCAGGATCACCTGGAACCTCGCCGCCGTCGTCTCCTTGGCCAGCCGCTCCTCCATCGTGGCGACGTCGAAATCGGGAATCTCCGGATTGATCGCCTTCATCTCCCGGTGCAGAGGCTCCCGCAGCGAGGCGGTCGAAACCCCCGGGGCGGGACGCAGCAGGAAGTTGAGGGTCAAGGGCCGCCTCACGAACTGGAGCATCGACAGATAGACGTCGGGACCCGGATGGGGATCTCCCTGCAAACCCTCGTAGCGGACGTTGGCCGCGATCCCGACCACGGTCAGCCAGGGCCCCTCCCGGTCCCGGGGCCCGATCTTGAGCCGCTTGCCGAGCGGATCCTCGCCGGGCCACTGCCGGTCGGCCAGCTCCTGGCTGATGATGGCCACGTTGGACTCCGTGTCCTGCGGTGTGAACGCGCGGCCCTTCGCGATCGGAATCTCCAGCACCTCGAAGAAGGCCGGGGTCACCGCCCGGATCATCACGAGGTAGGTGCCGTCGGGCAGGTCGCTGGTGCGATCCTCGAGAGTGATGGAAGAGCCCAGCCAGGCGTCGGTCGGAATCGTCGAAGCGGCCAGGGCCAGCCGCCCCACCCCGGGAACCGCCGCGATGCGTGGCAGGTAGTCCTGGCGCACCATCTGGACGATCACCTCATCGTCCAGATATTTCCCGCCGCGCGGCTCGATGCGGAAGGTGAGCAGGTCGTCGGCGCGGAAACCGAGGTCCTGGCCGATCATCGCAAAAAACCCCTTGGCCATGACCACCGCACCGACCGAAAGAGTCAAGGCGAGCGCCACCTGGACGATGACCACGGCGCTCTGGAACCCTTGCCAGCCGCGCCCGGCCGGCTCCATCTTCTCGTCCCTCCCGAGAGTCTGGGTGAGGCTCGTGCGGAAGCTGCTCCAGATGGGGGCCAGTCCGAACACCAGGCCACAGAGCACGGCGAGACCGGCGGTCGCCCCGAGGACCGCCGGCTCCGCCCGCACCTGGACGAAGCTCGGGAACTGGGTGCCGCTCGCCGCGATCAACGCGCGCGCCGCCCATTGTGCGAGCAAAAGCCCGGCCAGAGCCCCGGTGAGCGACAGCAAGATGCTCTCGGTCAGAAGCTGGCGGACCATGCGCCCGCGGCCGGCCCCCAGAGCGACCCGGATCGCCCAGGCGCGCCGCTTGCCCACCGCCCGGGTCAGCAGCAGGCTGGCGACGTTGATGCAGGAAATGACGAGCAGGACGCCGGCCCCGAGGGTCAAGACGAACAGACCCTTGCGCAGATCGCCGAACCAGAACTCGTCCAGCGGCTTCAGCGTGGCACCCAGCCCTTGATTGGAAACAGGAAATTCCTCGGCGAGCCCGGCCGTGATCCGGGCGAGCTCCTGCCGCGCCTGCTCCGCCGACACCCCCGGCTTCAGACGCGCCACCCCGGTGACCCAGCGGATCTCACGGTTGGTCACATACATCGGCAGCGGAGGCAGCATCGACGGGACCCACAGGTCGGCCTCATCCGACAAGCCGCGAAAACCGCGCGGCCCCACCCCGATGATCTCGTACTGCCGGCCGTTGAGCTGGATCTTGCGCCCCAGAACCTTCGGGTCGGCGCCGAAGTCGCTCCGCCAGAGGTCGTCGCCGAGCACCAGCACGAAGCGCTCCAGCGGGTTCGCGTCTTCCTCGGGAGTGAAGAAGCGGCCCAGCGAGGGACTCAGCCCGAGAAGGGCCAGGTAGTCGGGATTGACCAGCTCCCCCGAGAGGCGCTTCGACCGGTCTCCCTGCTCGAAATTGAAGGGGAAGCTGCCCCACATCGACATCCCCGCAAAGACCGTGCTGCGCTCGCGCCAGTCGGCGAAGTCCCGCTGCGAGAGGGGCCAGGGGGTGGCCTTGCCCTTCTCCTCGAAGCTCCCCTGGAGGATGACCAGGCGCTCCGGCTCGCGGTAGGGCAGCGCCTCGAGCAACACCGAGTTGACCACGGTGAAGATGGTGGCCGTGGCGCCGATGCCGAGCGCCAGGGTGAGGATCGCGGGGATGGAAAATCCCCTCTCCATCACCATCTGTCTCAACCCATACCGCAAATCCTGCAAGAAAGATCCCATCGCTCCTCCTCGACGCGTGCCGCCGCCGCGCGGCAGGGTACGATACCCCGCCGTCCGGCGGCTCAGCAAGCACGGCCCCGCGATAGAATCGTCCCATGGCGAACCCCGCCGATCGCCGACGCCTTGACCCACATCGGCCTGCTGCGCCGCCTGGCCGGATCGCCCGTGCGCGGCGAAAGCTACTTCAAGGCCGACATCCAGACCGGCCGCATCGGCCTCGATCAGGCGGCGCCACGGGCCGAGTTCGACTGATGCTCACCCGTCCGGTGATGCGGCTGGTCTGAGGACGAAGGCCATGTGGTGGGAGCCGGTGGTACCCGTAACCTTGGTCGCAGCCGGCTTCCTCTCGGCAATCGGCCTCCAGCGCCGCATCCTGCAGAATTACCGCACCATCCTGGAATTGTGCGGGCTGGAAGTGAAGAGCATGTCCCATCCGCTGGCCCTCCACCTGAACGTGGTGGCAGAGGCCGGCCCGGTGAAGGTGCGCATCACCGGCTCGCGCAGGGGGAAGTACGCAATCCAGGTCACGGTCGCTTTTCCCGGCCCTCCAGGCTTGTCCGGCGTCCGCATCCGCCGTGAGGCCTACCGGCGGCCGGGTTCACGCGAGGTCGAGATCGGCGATCCGCGGTTCGACGGGACGTTCTACGTCGAAGGACCGACCCGGTTGCTCCACGTGCTGCTCGACGCGGAGACCCGCCGGTTGCTGCTCGAAGCGAACGACCTCGATCTTCTGGAGGTCTCGGGAGGCGAGCTTCGTGTCGACACCGACGACCTGCACCTTGCGAACGTCCTGTCGCTCCTCCTCGTGATCGCCCGGCGGCTCGCCGAGCCGGTGGAGGTCGCGGCCCGCCTGGCCGAAAACGCCACGACCGACCCGGCACCCGGGGTGCGCCTCCAGAACCTCCTCGTGCTGGCCCGCGAGTTCCCGGGAGAGTCGGGGACGGTCGAGGCGCTCCGCGCCGCCTGCACCCATCCGGCGCCGCAGGTCCGGCTGCGGGCGGCGATGGAGCTGGGCGCCGAAGGCCATGCGGTCCTTCAGGCTCTGGCCGAGGACCTGGAAGGCCCTTGCAGCGCCCCGGCGATCGCCCGGCTGGGCCGCAACCTGCCGTTCGAAGACACCCGTCGCCTCCTGATGCAGGCGCTGCGCCAGCGGCTTCTCGCTCCGGCCCACGCCTGTCTCGAAGGGCTCGGCCGGCAGGAAGACCCCGCGGCGGTGGAGGTGCTGGCCAAGGTGCTGGCGATCGAGAAGGGCGAGTTGGCCACCACCGCCGCCCGGGCGCTGGGAACGACCGGTGCAGCCGCCGCCGAGCCCGCCCTCCTCCGGGCTCTCGAACACAAACACCCGGACCTCCGCATCGCTGCCGCCCAGGCGCTGGGCCGGGTGGGCACGACGGCGGCGGTGTTGCCGCTCAAGGAAGTGGCCGAACGCTCCGCGGGGTCTCCGGAGCTCGCCCGGGCCGCCCGCCAGGCCATCGCCGAGATCCAATCCCGCCTGCCGGGTGCCTCGCCGGGTCAGCTCTCCCTGGCCGGAGACGAAGCCGGCCGGTTGTCGCTGACCTCCTCCGAAGCCGGCCAGCTCTCACTGCCGCCCTGAGGGTCCTCCTCCGGCAGCGCTCTCTTCTTTCTGGACGCGGTGGCGCCAGCGGAGCAATCCGACGGCATAAAACATGTAGTAACCGGCGAACAGCCCGAAGACGGAGAGGGTGAGCGGGCTGCCGGCGAAGCTCGGAGGCCGCACAGCGTCTGCGCCGGTGAACGCGAAGACCTCGACCATGCGGAGCACCATGCGCCCCAGGAACAGCACCGACAGAGTGATGCCCAGGTAGGCGTTCGGGGTGTAGAACAAGCCATGTGGCGTCGGCTCGAAGCGGGTGGAGCGCAGACCGTAGACGGCGAGGAGCAGTCCCGCCGGCAAGCCGGCCGCCAGCCACCCCAGGCGCTCCGGGTGCGCCTGCGCGGCAAACCGGACCAGCACGCCGACCAGCACGGTGAAGAGGCTCAGCGTGATCCACGGCCGGGCGGCGGACAGGCGCTGGCGCCCCACCGTCCGGCGGAACCGGGCGTAGACCCGCCAAGCCAGCAGCGGCACCACGCCGACCAGGGCGAGAGTGGAGGGCGCCACGTGCATCGGTGCTCAGACCTCGCCCAGGCGGCGGATGGAGGCGATCTTCTCCCGGGGGATGAACAGGTGGTCGTGCTTCTTCCAGAAGCCGACCATGGCGACCCGCTGGACGTAAGCCTCCTTCGAGCGCCCCCCGTCGCCGTCCTGATGGACATCCGCCTCGTTGAGGAAGATCCCGCGGTCGTCCTCGTCCTCGCAGCGGCCGATGACGATCTCGGGACCCGTGGTGTCGACCACCACCGTGATGCCGTGGAGGGCGCTCTTGTTCTGGTGGAACGTCCCCATCTCAGGAAGCCGCCGTGACCGCGCAGTGCTCTTCGAAGACCGCCATCAGGTCCCCGGCGACGGCCTCGGCGTTGCGGCCCTCGATCCGATGGCGGGGCATGAAGTACACGAGCTCGCCGTCTTTCAGGAAGGCGATGGACGGGCTGGAGGGCGGAATGTCCTGGAAATAGGAACGGGCGCGGGCGGTGGCTTCGAGGTCCTGGCCGGCGAAGACCGTTCCCACCCGGTCGGGCCGCTTGCCATGGGCGAGGGCGTGGCGGATGCCCGGCCGCGCCATGCCGGCGGCACAGCCGCAGACCGAGTTGACCACCAGCATCGCCGTCCCGCTCTTCTCCGCCAGGAAGGCGTCCACGTCTTGCGCCGTGCGGAGCTCCTGCACTCCGGCGCTCGTCAGCTCTTCACGCATCGGTCGGATCATCAGCTCGCTATAGGGCACGTTCGTTCCTCCTTCATCCAAGTCCGGCTATTCTAACCGTAGACGCTCGGGCGGACGCCCGGCGACAGAGGAAACCGTTTTCCGGTGTCAAAGCTTCCCGTCAACCCTGCATCCGCGCCACGATCGGGCGCAGCTCGTCGAGGACGGTGGCCAGGTCGAGGATCTCGACCCCCATGCCGGAGAGCAGGTTGGGGCCGAAGGAGCCTTCCTGCGGCTCGAAGCGCTGCACGATGCGGGCGCGCAGGACCACCGAGGGGAGGCCGGGGACCGGCGGGCGCAGCTCGATGCGCACGATCTCCTGCAGCCGCCCGGGATAGCGGGTCGAGACGAACAACCCTCCATTGACGATGTCGCGCTGGTAGGTCTGCAGAAACTCGGCCGGCCCGAGGAATCCCATGCTGAACAGGCCTCCCTCCTCCAACGGCTTGGGAGAGGAGGGAGCGGGGCTCGCACCCGGAGCCGGCCGGGCCGCCGGTGGCGCGGCAGAGGGGGAAGGCGCCGGCGGAGGGCTCGGCGCCGGGGGAGCTGCGGAGGGCGGAGCCACCGGGACCGGGATCTCCTCGGTCTCCCCCGGAATCGCCGGGATCAGCTCGCGGACCAGCTCCTCCACGGTGAGGAAGCGGACCCCCATGCCGGACTGGCTCATACGCATCAGCTCCATCGGAACCTTGCGCGCATGCACCACCACCCCTTCCACCATGAACCCGCGGTCTCCTTCGAGAACCTCGACGCGCAAGCGGGTGCCGCGCGGATGGGGGCTGTTGGTGGCGAGAAACATCCCGGTGGTCGAGATGTTGGTGGTGTATCCGGGCTGGGCACGCACCTCCCCACGCTTCCAGAATTGCACTTGCACGCGGCGGGGACGGCGGACGGCTCGGCGACTGTTGGCCATCCTCCTATCTTACTGCTTTGGAGGCGCTTGCGGCCGGGCATCAGGCTCACTACGATTCGACTGCCATGACCACCCCGCCCCCTCCCCTGCCCGGCTCCGTCGCCGCCTGCGACGGCCGGGGGGGCATCCGCCTGGAAAGCCGGCCCGTGCCCCGGCCCGGTCCCGGGGAGATGCTGCTCGCGCTGCGCTGCGCCGGCCTCTGCGGCACCGATCTGTTCAAGATCCGCCAGGGAACGGTGGCCGCGGGAACCGTCCTCGGCCACGAGGTGGTCGGCACGGTCGCCGCGCTGGGCTCCGGCGTAGCCGGCTTCGCACCGGGGGACCGGGTCGTCGTGCCGCATCACGTGGCCTGCGGCACCTGCGCGCTGTGCCGGCGCGGCGGTGAGACGCTCTGCCCGGTGTTTCGCGAGAACCTGCTCACGCCCGGGGGATTCGCCGGCCATCTCCTGGTGGGCGAACGGGCGGTGCGCTCGGCGGCGTTCGGCGTGCCCGATCATGTCACCGACGAGGCCGCCGTCTTCCTCGAACCCGCCGCCTGCGTGCTGCGCGGCATCCGCCACGCCCGGCTCGCCGAGATGGTGGCCCCGGCCGAAGGGCCGCCGCAGCCCTCACCTCCGGTCGCGGTGATCCTGGGCGGCGGAGGCATGGGCCTCCTCCATCTCGTCCTGCTGCGCGCTCTCTTCCCTGCTCTGCGCCTCGTCGTCTCCGAGCCTCTGGAGGAGAGGCGGACCCTGGCCCTCCGCCTGGGCGCCGGACGGGCGGTCCCCCCGGTGGAAGCGGAAGCCGCAGCCCGCGAGCTTTCGGAAGGCCTGGGCGCCGACGTGGCATTCGACACCGTCGGTGGCGCCGCCGCCCTGGAGGCAGGTCTCGCCCTCACCCGCGAGGGGGGAACCGTGGTGCTCTTCGCCCACGCCCTCCCGCCGCAGAGCGCCGCCTTCGACCTGAACACCTTCTTCAAGGCCGAGCGCAAGATCCTCGCCACCTATTCGAGCGGCCTCTCCGAGCAGCGGGAGGTCTTCCGGATGCTCTGCGCCCATCGCTTCGATCCCTCGCCTCTCGTCACCCACCGTCTCCCGCTGTCCCGTCTCGGCGAAGCCATCGCGCTGGCCGAGGGCCGCCAGGCGCTCAAGGTGCTCCTGACTCCGGACGGGAGAGCCTGACCTTGTCCGGCCTGCCCCCCGGGCTGCCGCGCGAGCATCGCGCGGTGTACCTCCTCGGCCCCGAGCGGATCGAGCTGCGCCGCGTCCCGGTTCCCGTGCCGGGTCCCGGCGAGCTGCTGGTGCGCATTGAGGCGGCCACCACCTGCGGCACCGATCTCAAGGTCCTGCGCCGTGGCGGGCATCCGCGCATGCTGATGGCCCCCTCGCCGTTCGGCCATGAAATGGCCGGCACGGTCGCCGCCACCGGCCCCGTGGCCGAGCCCGGCCAGGCCGGCCGGTGGTCGGTCGGCGACCGGGTGGTGGTGGCCAACTCGGCGCCCTGCGCCACCTGCGAGCAGTGCCTGCGGGGGCGGGAGAACCTCTGCGAGAGCCTGCGCTATCTGAACGGCGCCTACGCCGAGTACCTGCTGGTGCCGCGCCTCTTCGCGGAGGTGAGCACGCATGCGATCCCGGACGGCGTCGCCTTCGAGATCGCCCCCCTCGCGGAGCCGCTCGCCTGCGTGCTGCACGGCCTGGAGGTCTGCCCGATCGCCGGAGCGGCCGACACGGTGGTCTATGGCGGCGGCCCGATCGGGCTGCTGTTCGTCAACCTGCTGGCGGAAGCCGGGCACCACGTCGTGCTGGCCGATCCCAACCCGCAACGCCTGGAGGTGGCCCGCCGCATGGGCGCCGCCGAGGCGGTCCTGGTGAGCCGCGACGGCGGTGAAGCGCCGCGGTTGCGCCGCCGGGCCGGCCGGGGAGACGGCTTCGATCTCGCCATCGAAGCGACCGGATCGCCGGTGGCCTGGGAGGATGCGCTCGCCTCGGTGCGCGACGGCGGCACCGTGCTCCTCTTCGGCGGCTGCCGTTCCGGCACCTTCATCCCCCTCGACACCCACCGCCTGCACTACCAGGAGCTGACGATCAAAGGGGCCTACCACCACCGCCCGGCCACCTTCCGGCGCGCCCTCGACCTCCTCGCCTCCGGCCGCCTCCAGGCCGCCGAGCTCCTCTCCGCCGAGCGCCCGCTCGAAGATCTCGAAGGCGCCCTGCGCAGCATGATGCGCAAAGAAGCCCTCAAGGTGGTGATCCGCCCGTAGGGGGGGCCCACCACCCAACCCCGACGAACACGGACGAACACAGACCGGCACGGACGCTGACCCGGCGCGTCCGTGTTCGTCCGTGAAAGTCCGTGTCCGTCCGGGGGGGTGGTGGATTATTCGTAGCGCAGCGCTTCCACCGGCGGCAGCGCGGCCGCCCGCCTTGCGGGGCCGAAGCCGGCGAACAGGCCGGTCAGGAAGGAGGCCACCAGCGCGGCGGCGACCACGGGAAGCGGCGGCAGGGCGGAAAAGCCGGGGGCGGCCAGGGCGAGGAGCAGGGCGAACGCAAAGGCGAGCAGGATGCCGAGGACGCCTCCGGTGCCGGAGAGAATCGCGGACTCGAGGAGAAACTGCCCCAGCACCTCGCCCCGGCGCGCGCCGATCGCCCGCCGGATGCCGATCTCGCGCGTCCGCTCGGTGACCGCGATGATCATCACGTTGGCGATGCCGATACCCCCGATCAACAGGCTCACCCCGGCCAGCGCCACCGTGACCAGGCCGACCGCCGCCGAGACGCGGTCGAACTGGGCGATGATCTGGTCCGCCGTCGACAGATTGAAGTTGTTGGGCTGCCGGGCATCGAGCCCACGCAGCCGGCGCAGGATCGCCTCCGCCTCCATCTTCGCCTCATCCCGCCGTCCCGGCTCGGCCCGGATGTACAGCACCAGGGAATCGGCCTCGGAGAAGAGCTTCTTGGCGGTGGTGAACGGAATGGCGATCACGTTGTCCTGCCGGTTTTCGCCGAAGAAGCCGCCCTTGCGCGGCGCCGCCTCCCCGACGACGAAGAACTCCCTGCCGTCCAGGATCAGCGGCCGGCCGGTGGCCTTCCCTTCGCCCCACAGGGCGCGCGCCACGTTCGCTCCCACCACCGCCACCGGCACGGCCGCCCGCACCTCCAGGTCGGTGAAGGGGCGGCCGAACGCGAGGTCCGCGCTGGTCACCTCGAAGTAGTTCGCGGACACGCCTTCGACCAGGATCGAGTCCGACTCGTTGCCACCGCCGCGCGCCAGGAGCGGCCGGCCGTTGACCACCTGCGGGACGATGAGCTGCAGCCCCACCTCCCGGATGTTCTCTCCCAGCTCGGCGAGCGGACGGGCGAACGACGCTTCGAGCGGCTTGCGCTGGGCGTCCTCCTCCGAAGGACGCGAATAGGGGTCCCCCGGACGTTGGTAGGCGAAGATGTTGTCGGTCCCGAACTCGCGGAACAGGAGCGCCACCTGATTGCGCACCCCGGTGAGCAGGGAGGTCACCACCACCACGGTGACAATGCCGATGACCACGCCCACGATCGCGAGGCTGGAGCGCAGGGGCTGTGAGCGCAAAGAGCCGAAGGCCAGCCGCGTGGTCTCCAGTCCCACGTTCCACCAGGCACCCCGCCGTCGCTCGAAGCGCTGCATCGCTCAATCCAACCGCAACGACTTGATGATGTCCACCTGTGCAGCCCGGCGCGCCGGGTACCAGCCCGAGAGCAGGCCGCAGGCGACCGAGGCGATCAGGGAAGCGGCCACGGTGCCCGGCTGCAAGGTCAGCTCGAGCCCGAGGAGCGAGGCGAGCACCCGGGTCAGGCCGGCGATGGCGAGGGTGCCGAGAAGGCCGCCGGTGAGCGCCACCAGGGCCGACTCCCAGAGCACCTCGCGGACGATCTGGCCGCGGGTCGCCCCCACCGCCCGCCGCACTCCGATGTCGAACGTCCGCTGTGCCACCGACACGAGCGTGGTGTTGGTGACCACCACCGCCGCGGCGAGGAGGGCCATGAGGGAGAGGAACGGGGCCACCCCGCCGATCCGCCGCGCGAGCGCCAGGACGAACGAACGCGCCGAGTCCGGGCTGAGGACGTCGAAGTTGTCCTCCTCGCCCGGCGCGAGGAGCCGGCGGGCGCGCATCGTCGCCCGGGTGCGGTCCTGGGCGAGATCGAAGGCGACGCTTCCTTCCTCTCCTTCCGGCGCCCGGGCCGACACCTGGAGCGTCGCCGCCGCTCCGTAGACCCGTTCATAGGCGATGAGCGGAATCCACACATAGCGGTCGAGCGACACGCCTCCGGCGGTGCCGAGGCGCGTCTGCACGCCGACGACCGTGAAGCCGCGGCCGCCCAGGCGGATGGTCCGGCCGAGCGGGTCCCGGGCCGGGAACAGCTTGTCCGCCACGTCGGCACCGAGCACCGCCACCTGGCTGCCCCGCCGCTCCTCGTCCACGGAGAAGAAGCGGCCCTCTTCGATCCCCAGCTCGCGGATCGCCGGCAGCGTCGCCGCCGTGCCATTGACCGCGGCGTTTTCGAACTTGAGGCCTCCGGCGGTCACGTCCCCCGGCCGCTGGGCGGTGGCGGCATAGATCGCCCGGCCGCCGGCCCAGGTCTCCAGAAAACGCACGTCGCTGCGCTCGATCGGAGGGTTGCGCTCCAGCTTGCGGGCGAGCTCGCGGCGCGACAGACGGCCCGGCGAGCCCACCTGCGCCAGGACGAAGGTGTCGCTGCCGAACGCCCGGGCGGCGTTCTTGCGGGCGAACAGCGTCAAGCCGTCGAGCGCCGTGTCCACCAGGGCCAGCGTGGCCACCGCCACCGCGATGGCGAGCGCACCCAGGCCCGAGCGCAGCGGGTGCGAGGCGATGGTCGCCGCGGCCTGGCGGACGGGCTCGAAGAAGGAACGGAGGAGGTGGGCCGGGTGCATGTGGACAGAAAGGGTAGCACCCCGCGGGGCATGCTAGAGTCGATGTCCATGAAGCGAGGTCTCGTCGTCACGGTCGTCGTGGCCGCCCTCCTGGCGGCCGGTGGGTTCTTCTATTCCCGCTCCCGCGGCGAAAAGCCGACCGAGGTGGACCTCGGCCGGGTGGAGCGCCGGGCGGTGTTTCAATCCTTCGTCACCGCCTCCGGCGAGATCGTCGCCGGCCGCTATGCCGACATCGGCTCGAACGTGATGGGGCGCCTGGTCGACCTCGCCGTGGCGGAAGGCGACGCCGTGCGCAAGGGCTCGGTTCTGGCGCGGATCGATCCGGTGCAGGCGGCGAGCCAGGCGTCGGCCCTGGCGGCGCAGCGCGACGCCCTGGAGGCCGAGGTGAGCGTCGCCACGGCGCGCGAGGTGGAGGCCCGGCAGGGGCTGGAACGCGCCCGCCAGCTGCGCTCCGACGGCGTGATCGCCCAGGCGGACCTGGACACCGCGGTCGCCGCGGCCGACAGCGCCCGCGCCCAGCTCGAAGCCGCACGGCGGCGGGTGGCCCAGGGCAAGGCCCAGCTCTCCCAGGCGCGCGACAGCCTGGCGAAGACCGAGATCACCGCGCCGATCGACGGCGTCGTCACCCGCCTCAACGTACGCGAAGGCGAGATGGTGGTGATCGGCCTGCAGAACCAGCCCGGGAGCATCCTGATGACCCTCTCGGACTTGGCGACGGTCAACGCCGAGGTCCGGGTGGCCGAGGCCGAGGTGCTGCGCCTGCGCGTCGGCCAGAAGGCCACGGTGACGCTCGAAGCGGTGCCGAACCGCACCTTCGCCGGACGGGTCACGGAGATCGGCGCCAGCGCCCTGCCGGTGACCGGCACCGGGGCCGCCGCCCGCGAGTTCCGCGTCGTCGTCCGCCTCGACGCGCCGGACCCGTCCCTGCGCCCGGGCCTCACCTGCGACGTCCGCATCCTGGCCGACGAGATCCAGAACGCGCTCACCCTCCCCTTGCAGGCGGTGGTGCTGCGCCCCGACGCCCGGGGCGAGGAGCGCCAGGGCGTCTTCGTCGTCGACCCCGCGACCGGCGGCACCCGCTTCACCCCGGTGGAGACCGGCGTCATCGGCGGCCTCGACGTCGAGGTGAAGGGCCTCGCCGTGGGAACTTCCGTGGTCCTCGGCCCCTTCCAGACCCTGCGCGATCTCAAGGAAGGCGCGCGGGTCAAGGGCCGCGAGCCCGAGAAGAAGTGAGCTGAAACCCCCGGCGGGCCTTGAGCGTAGAGCGGTTCGGGGGTATTCTCGCCCGCAGCAACACCGATGACCACGCCACACCTCTCCCGCCTCCTCCCTTGTCTCGTCGCCGCAGGCCTGCTGTCGGCCGCCATGGCCGGTGCGCAGAGCCTGGCCGGCTCGAAGGCTTCGATGGTGCGCCAGAACCGGCAGGCGAATCAGCACGACTACACGTTTCTGCGCACGGCGAGCCAGGTGAAGGAGTTCGTCCGCCGGGGCCGCCTGGTGGAGCTCCCCGGCAATGCCCACTATCAAGTGGCCACGGCCTCGTTCCCCTATGCCCGGCCGGAGGTGAAGCTGTTCATCGAGCGGCTGGCGCGGCAATACCACCACGCCTGCGGCGAGCCCCTGGTGGTGACCAGCCTGACCCGGCCCGCCTCGCGCCAGCCGCACAACGCCTCGCCGCTGTCCGTCCACCCCACCGGCATGGCCGCCGACCTGCGGCGCAGCACCCGCGCCGCCTGCCGCAAGTTCCTCGAAGGCTCGCTGCTCACCCTGGAGTCGCGCGGCGTCCTCGAAGCCACCAAGGAGCGCCGGCCGCCGCACTACCACGTGTCGCTGTTCCCGGCGGCGTATACGCGCTATCTCGCCGGCCGCGGCGTCTCCACCACCCACGCGGTGAACAAGCGGTACCGGGTCAGCCCCGGCGACAGCCTGTGGACCATCGCCCGGCGCCATGGCACCACCGTCGCCGGCCTGCAGAAGGCCAACGGCCTGCGGTCGAGCCACGTCGAGCCCGGCCAGCGGCTGGTCATCCCCGCCCAGGCCCGGTAGACGCTTCCCGCTTCCTCGGCGCCTGGTGCCCCCAGCTCCAGGCTAGGCGAGACCGGCGATCTGGTGGTGCTGAGCAACCGGCCGAAGACGGACTGGAACGAGCGGATCACCCTGGAGATCGGCGAGCGTTTCTACCGCCTGCGGCGGGTCGAGGAACGCCAGGACGGCAGCTGGTGGGCCTATGCCCATCTCCTGGAAGAAGCCCCGGCCAACCAGGTCATCCGGTATCTGATCCTCTACCTTCCGCCGGATTCCTGAGGCTCCGGACCCGGCTCAGAAGACGAACCCGAGCTCCCCGAGGGGACGACGCTCCCACTCCAAGGCTCAGCGGCCACCTCCGGCGCCTGGGGGGTCATCAACCGGTTTTGGGGCGTCAGCCCCCAAACTTGGGGCGCCACCGTCCGACCTTGGGGGGTCACCGTCCGGCTCTGGGGGGGCACCATCCGGTTTTGGGGCGTCACCGTCCGACTCTGGGGCGTGACCGTCCGACTCTGGGGGGTGACCGTCCGACTCTGGGGGCCGACCATCCGGTTCTGGGGGGCG
>DIHE01000168.1:0-3492 GCA_002420005.1 Holophagales bacterium UBA5704
GTGGGCGGGCGGGGTGGCGGGGTGGCTTGGTGGGGGGGGACCTTCCTACTTGCCGGTGGCCTGGGCCAGCCCGCTGGAGATCGCCTGATCGAGGAGGCTGCGCAGCTGGCTCTCGCCCTGGTCGCCGAGCTTTTCCTGCTGGCGGCCGAGCTCTTCCTGCTGCCGGCCCAGCTCCTCCTGCTGCTCTCCCAGCGCTTCCATCTGGTGGCCGAGGGCCTCCATACGCTTCTCCAGCGCCTCGATCTCCTTCTCCAGCGCCTCTTCCCCCTTGTCATCGCCGGCCATCGCCCGCTGTGCCTGCTTCGCCGCAAGCTCTCCCATCTGGCTGCCGTAGCGGCCCATCTCCGCGCCGAGCTTGCCCTGCTTCTCCCCCAGAGCCCCCTGCTTCTCCCCCAGGGCACCCTGGCGCTCCCCGAGCTCCTGCTGGGCGGTGAAGAACGAACGGGCGCGGGCCACGGTGGCCGCATCGCGGATCACGTAGGGCTTCCCATTGCGCTCGAACCAGACGATCGGCTGGCCGGAGTACAAGGCCCGGGCCCGGCTCATGTCGGACCTCTCGCCATTCATGGTGAACGACTCCGCATCCTCCACGATCACCCAAGGATCACCACCGTCGCTCATCGTCACCTGCCGGGTGTGATCCCGCACCGGGGCCGGAGGCGCGGGGGGAGCGGGGGGAGCCGGAGGGGCAGGGGGAGCCGGGGGGGCGACACGTCCCGCGGCCCTCCGGAAGGCCGGCGTGCCGGGGGCCGGAGGAACCGGTGCGACGGCAGGCACAGGAGGCACCGGAGACACGGCGTCGACCGCATCCGGAGCCGGCGGAGCCTCGGGAGCTTCGGCGGCCTCCACGGCCTCCGGAGCGTCCGGGGGTTCCGGCGCGGCCTGGGCGACGATCTGGATCGGGATCAGAACCACCAGGGCGAGGAGGGCGAGCAGGCCCCACCAGCCGCGGTGCATGCGCTTCTTGTCAGCGGCTTGCTGCAACATTTCGAGTCTCCTTTTGAGAGTTTGGAACGTCGGCGCGGCGCCCGCCGCGGCCCACCGGGGGACGCGCGGTGCGACACCGAGCCGCAGGAGGAGGCGCCCATACGCTTCAGGCGCGGGATCGAGAAGACGGAGCACCGCCGCGTCGCAGGCAGCCTCGCGGGCCACCGCATACTCGCGAGCGGCGAGCGCCACCAGAGGGTGGAAGAAGAACAGGCGCTGCGCCAAAGCCGGAATCCAGCCGAGCCAGAGATCGCCCCGGCGCACATGGACCAGCTCGTGCCCCAGAGTCAACGCCAGCTCCTGCGTGGAAAGATCGGCCAGCGTGCCCTGCGGAAGCAGGACCCGCGGCCGCCAAGCCCCGGCCACCTGCGGCGTCTCGACCTCGGAAGAGGCCAGCAGCCGCGCCCGGCGGATTCCTAGCCGCCGCAGGAGCGAGCGGAACAAAGCCAGGATCCGCGGCTCGGTCACCGGCACGGCCGCCTGCACGATCCGCCGCGCCACCGCAAGCTGGCGGCCCAGGAAGGCGAGCTGCAGAGCCAGGCCGGCCAGCCAGAGCCCGACGAAAGCCAGGGGCCAGGGGTTGAAGGACACCAAGGACGGCAACGTCACCAAAGACTCGTCCCCGGTCCTCTGGGGGTCCTTGCCGTCCTTGAAGTCCTTGATGTCCTGGCTCACCACCGAGGCCGCCGCGACCTCCGGGGCCGGCAACCACGCCAACGAGACCGGCTCCACCCAGACAAGCGCCACCAACAGCTTCAGGCAGGCGAGCCACCAGAGGCCACAGCGCACCGTCGCAGGAAGGCGCGGGAACAGCCGGCAGAGGAGCCAGACCGCGGCGATGGCCACGGCTCCATGGAGAGAAGCCCGTCCCAGCACGGCCAGGAAGGCGGCAGCCCACGATCCGAAGGTCGCGAAGATCTCCATCTCAGCTCTCCCCCTTCCTGGACTTCAACCGGGACACCAGCCCTTCGAGCTCGGCCAGCTCGGCATCCGACACCTCGGCGGTCTCGGTCAGATAGGCGACGAACGGCGACACCGAGCCCGCAAGGGTCTTTTCGACGAACGACTGCACCGCCCCGCGCAGCAGATCTCCTTCCGAAGCCGGCGAGACGTACCGGTAGACCCCCGCGACCTGCCGGCGCTCCAGGCGCCCCTTCTGGCGCAGGCGCTCCATCATCGTGAGCACCGTGGACCGCGCCAACCCGCGCGGCTCCCCGAACCCCTCCACCACCTCGCCCACCGTCGAGGGTCCGCTCTCCGCGATGTATCGAAGGAGCGTCAGCTCCTGGTCCCCAACCGTCTTCATGGCTCTCTGCTCCCCTCTCTCCTGCGTCGGCTCCCTGCCGTCCTCTGTCGTCATCCTAACCGTGACTACAGATGTCGTCAAGAGGGAGATACGGAGGAGCCGCGGGAAGGTTGCAAGGCTTCTGGGCCAGAAGGGGTTGAAAAAACACCGCCTCTCCTCCATAGTGGAGGCGTTACGGAGGAACACCCCTTGGCAACGCTCAACATCAAGAACTTCCCGGAACCCCTGTACGAGACCCTCCAGAAGCAGGCGGAGCAAGAGCATCGGTCGGTCGCCCAGGAGGTCATTCATCTGCTGGAGCATGCGACGAAGCAGGCACCCACCCACTCGATCCTCGAGCTTCGCGGCCTGGGGAAGGTGCTTTGGGAGAACGTGGACGCCGTTGCTCACGTCCGGGCGGAACGCGACTCGTGGGACTCCTGAACGACCTGGGAGAGGGGCCTCTCGGCCTCGACACGGCGGTCTTCATCTATTTCGTCGAGGAGAATCCGGCATACCTCCCCCTGGTCGAGCCGATCTTCGCGGCCATCGACCGCGGACAGGTCCAGGGAGTCACCTCCGCCATCACCCTGCTGGAAACGATCGTCGTCCCGTTGAGATCCGGCAACGAGGTGCTTGCCAGGCGTTATGAATCTCTTCTGACGCACAGCCGTGGCCTGAAGCTCGTCCACCTCGACCTCGCTCTGCTGAGGGCCGCGGCACACCTCCGCGCGATCACCCGCCTGAAGACCCCGGACGCGATCCAACTCGCCGCCGCGCTCTCCGAAGGTTGCTCGACCTTCCTGGCCAACGACCACCGGTACCCGGAGCTCCACGGGATTCGGATCCTCCAGGTCGACGACTACCTCACCGAAAAGCCGGCGACCTGAACCCCCGCACGGAAAAAGGGACCGATCTCTCGGTCCCCTTTCCGTGGGCGGCAGTGCTGCGGAGCGCCGCAGCGCATCCCCACCGGCTTCAATACCGGTAGTGGTCCGTCTTGTAGGGGCCTTCCTTGGGCACGCCGATGTACTTGGCCTGATCGTCGCGCAGCTCGGTCAGCTTGGCGTTCAGGGTGGTGAGCTGGAGGCGGGCCACCTTCTCGTCGAGGTGCTTCGGCAGGGTGTAGACGCCCACCGGGTACTGGCCCTTCTTCGTCCACAGCTCGATCTGCGCGAGGGTCTGGTTGGCGAAGGAGGAGCTCATCACGTAGCTCGGGT
>DIHE01000168.1:3796-4011 GCA_002420005.1 Holophagales bacterium UBA5704
ACCTGCGGCTTGATCTCCTCCCACGGGTACTGCTCCAGGCTCGCGACGTCGATCTCGCTGTCGAAGTGGCCGATGTTGCAGACGATGGCGTTGTGCTTCATCCGCCGCATGTGGTCATGGGTGATGACGTGGAAGTTGCCCGTCGCGGTGACGAAGATGTCCCCCTGCTCGCAGGCCTCGTCCATGGTCACCACGCGGTAGCCTTCCATCGCCGC
>DIHE01000168.1:4258-4475 GCA_002420005.1 Holophagales bacterium UBA5704
GGTAGCCTTCCATCGCCGCCTGGAGGGCGCAGATCGGGTCGACCTCGGTGACCCACACCTGGGCGCTCAGGGCGCGCAGGGCCTGGCAGCTCCCCTTGCCCACGTCGCCATAGCCGCAGACGACCGCGATCTTGCCGGCCACCATCACGTCGGTGGCGCGCTTGATGGCGTCCACCAGCGACTCGCGGCAGCCATAGAGGTTGTCGAACTTGCTCTT
>DIHE01000168.1:4705-5146 GCA_002420005.1 Holophagales bacterium UBA5704
TGTCGAACTTGCTCTTGGTGACGCTGTCGTTCACATTGATGGCGGGGAACTTGAGCTCGCCCTTCTTCGCCATCTCATAGAGGCGGTGCACCCCGGTGGTGGTCTCCTCGGTGACCCCCTGGATGGCGGCGAGCTGCTTCTTGTACCAGCCGGGCTGGGCCGCGTTGCGCTTCTTGATCGAGGCGAAGAGCACCCGCTCCTCCTCGCTCGTCGGGTTGCTCAGCACGGACGGATCGTCCTCCGCCTTGGCGCCCAGATGGACGAGCAGGGTGGCGTCGCCGCCGTCGTCCAGGATCATGTTGGGAGCGCCCTCGGGGAACTCGAAGATCCGGTGCGTGAAGTCCCAGTACTCCGTGAGGCTCTCGCCCTTGTAGGCGAAGACGGGAATCTTCGCGGCGGCGATGGCGGCGGCGGCGTGGTCCTGGGTGGAGAAGATGTTGC
>DIHE01000168.1:5356-9009 GCA_002420005.1 Holophagales bacterium UBA5704
CAGCGGACCTCGGCGCCGAGCGCCTTCAGGGTCTCGATGAGCACCGCCGTCTGGATGGTCATGTGGAGCGAGCCCGCGATGCGCGCACCCTGGAGCGGCTGGCTCGCCAGAAGCTCCTGGCGCAGCGCCATCAGGGCAGGCATCTCGCCCTCGGCGATCCGCAGCTCCTTGCGGCCCCAATCGGCCAGGGAGAGATTGGCGACGTGATAGTCGGTGAACGTGGCGGTGTCGGTCTGCGTGGCGACGGTCATGGAGTGACCTCCTCGGTTGGCCCAGGCGACGGAAGCATCTCACCATCTGCCCGGAAGGGTTGAGGTGAGCGCCGTTGTCTGGGAACCGGCCGCGCCGGGTGTCCGAGCCTGGGAGGGAGTCTCCTGCAACGCTCCTCGGACGAGCGTCCTCATCTTACCTCATCCGGGCCGTGACGGGAAGGGGGAGGCTCGACGGCTTCGCACGAAGTCGAGAAGCTGAACGCATAGACCCGCACCCCCACCTGCGGGAAGCGGAGCATCACCCGCCGGCGCCGAAAGACCCCGCCGCCCACCAGGCGCACCATCCGGCCGCAGTCCCACTCCGCCCGGGTCCGCCCCTCCCTCTCGTGGACGTCCCCGCCGCGCTCCTCCGGACGGATCGGCGCGCCGTCCACCTCGATCTCGGCCTCGCCGCCCGGGGCCAGGACGGCATGCACTCCGGCCGCGTCGCACAACAGCTCCAGCGCGGCGCCGGGCTCGCGGGCCTCCAGGAACTCGGCCTCGTGGAACCAGAGGCCGGTCGCTCCGAACATTCCGGGCGGCGCCGGTCCTTCCGGCCTCTCGGTATGGCGGACCTCCTCGCCCGGACGGTAGCCCTCCGGCGCGGCCAGCTTGCCGCGGTGGAAACCGGCGTGGACCTCCCGCGTCGCCCGGTGGCAGACCGCGCCGGGCTCGTCCTCGCCCCGCACCGGCGCGAGCAAGGGAGGCATCGGCGCCGGATCGCCGGCTTCCTGAAGCAGCCGCTGCATCCACTCCTCGGTCGTACCGTAGGCCCCTTCACCGAAGTGCTCGTAGCGCAGATAGCCCCGCGCGTCGATCAGGTAGCGCGAGGGCCAGTAGTGGTTCGCAAAGCGCTCCCAGGTCCTGGCGCCGACGTCGAGGAGGACCGGATACGGGATCTGCTCGGCGCGCACCGCCGCCGCCACCGTTTCCGGGTCCGCGGTGAAGTCGAACTCCGGCGTGTGGACACCCACCACGGTGAGGCCGCGCCCGGCGTAGCGCTCGTGCCAGGCCTTCAGATAGGGCAGCGTTCGCACGCAGTTGACGCAGGTCGATTCCCAGAATTCGACCAGCACCACCCGCCCGCGGCAGGAGGCGAGGGAGACCTCCGGCCCTTGGACCCAGAGGCCGGGGACCAGCTCGGGGGCACGGAGGGGGACGGTGATCGGCGGCACGGAGGCTCCAGGCCCGGGAGTATAGCCGTCCCGCGAGAAAGCCCGGGCCGGCTTCGGGTATCATCTCCTGCCATCCATGTCGATCGCGCCGGACGAAACGCCAGCCCCAGCCGCTTCCGCCACCGAGGTCGAGCCTGCCCCGCCCTCACGCTGGAAACGGTGGCGCCGCGGCCTGCTGCTCCTCCTCGGCCTCTTCCTCGCCTATCTCGCCTGGGAGGCCCTCACCTGGCCCGACGTGGCGGCGCTCGCCAACACCCATCCCAAGACCACGGCGTTCATCGCGCGCTACCAGCGGGGTCCCTGGTGGGGGCTCGGGCCGGATCGCAAGGTGGAATGGAAGTGGGTCTCCTACCGCAAGATCTCGTCGAACCTCAAGCGGGCGGTGATCGTCAGCGAGGACATCCGCTTCTTCGCCCATGAGGGGTTCGACGAGGTGGAGTTGAAGGCGGCGCTCGAAGACGCCTGGAAGGACAAGGAGCTGCCGCGCGGCGCCTCCACCCTCACCCAGCAGGTGGCGAAGAACCTCTGGCTCTCCCCCTCCTACAATCCGCTGCGCAAGGTGAAGGAGGCGCTCCTCACCAAGCAGCTCGAACGCCAGCTCAAGAAGCGGCGCATCCTGGAGATCTACCTGAACGTCGCCGAATTCGGCCCCGGCATCTACGGTGCCGAGGCCGCGGCCCGCCACTACTTCGGCACCTCCGCCGCCAGCCTCTCCGAGCGCCAGGCCGCCGAGCTGGCCGCGAGCCTTCCCCGCCCCAAGTCCTGGCACCCCGGCGTCAAGAGCAAGATCTACCAGAGGAAGGTCAGGAGCATCCAGAGCCGGATGGCGCTGGCGAGCCGCCTGCGCCGGCAGGTGTAGAGACGCAGGGGTTGAGGGGCCGCGATACAATGGCCTCCGCCCCGCCGTCCGGGGCCCTCCAGAGGAGACACCGATGCGTGTGCTGGCTTTTCAAGGAATCCGCTATACCCCGCGTGTGGGCGATGCCGGTGTGCTGGCCGCTCCGCCGTATGACCAGATCAACGACGTGGCGCGCGACCGCTTCCACGCCCAGTCGCCCCACCAGTTCGTGCACCTGACCCGTCCGGTGGACCCGGAAGGGCAGGACATCTACAAATTCGCGGCCGATCTCCATGCGCGGTGGATCGAAGAGGGCATCCTGGCGCGCGAGGAGCGCCCGGCCCTCTATCCGTATGTCATCGAGCTCGCGGGCGGCGGCCGGCGGCTCGGCGTGCTGGCGCTCGTCGAGATGGCCGACGCCAAGGTCATCCGGCCCCATGAGCAGACGCTCGCCAAGGCCATCGCCGACCGCCTCGCCCTGCTCACCGCGATGCGCGTCGACCTGGAGCCCGCCCTGCTCGTCTCGGAGGATGGCGGCCGGCTCGAAGCGCTGCTCCAGGAGGATCTCGCGGGCGCCGCGCCGCTCGTCCGCCACCAGGACGCCGAAGGCCACTTCCATGTGATCTACCGCGTCGACGATCCCGCCCGCATCGCCCTCTACCAGGCGGCGCTCGACGTGCCCGCCGCGATCGCCGACGGCCACCACCGCTACAAGGTGGCGCAGCGCTTCGCCCAGGACCATGGCGCGGCTCCCGGCACCGCGATGGCGGCCAAGCTCGCCGTCATCACCAGCCTCGACTCCCCGGAGCTGGTCATCGAGCCGATCCACCGCGCCTTCAAGGAGAAGATCGACCTCGAGAAGCTGGCCGGCGTGCGCCTCGGCGCGCAAACCTTCCATGGATCGAGCGGCCAGGACTTCGCCGCCGCGGTGGCCGCCGCCCCGCAGCCGTCCCTCGGCATCTGGGTCTCCGGCCAGGAACCGGAAATCTGGTCGCTGCGCCCCACCAGCCCGCTGGTCGTCGAGATCTTCCAGAAGGCGATTCTGCCGGCCCTGGGGCTCGCGCCCGAGGCGTCCACCGACGGCACCGTGGTCTACCGCGCGCAGCCGAACGAGCTGTGGGACCAGGTGGCGAGCGGCGCGCTGGGCACCGGCGTCTTCCTCCCCCCCATGGCGCCGGCCCAGTTCGCCGCCGCCATCGCCGACGGCGCGCTGCTGCCGGCCAAGTCCACCCGGTTCATCCCCAAGGTGATGTCGGGGCTGGTCTGGGCGGATCACCAGTCGGAGGTGGTGTAGGAAGCCCCCCTCCCCGTCCCTCCCCCGCGCAGCGGGAGAGGGCGCCCCCTCCCGCCCGGAGTCAGGCTCCCCCTCTCCCGCTTTGCGGGGGAGGG
>DIHE01000189.1 GCA_002420005.1 Holophagales bacterium UBA5704
GCCACGGCGCCACCGCGGGGCGAGGACCCCTCGGGGCGCGGCGCGCCGCCGGAGTCACCGGCTTGCGGCCGGCCGCCGCGCGGCAGGCGCTCCACCTCGACCCCCGGGTCCGGCCGAGCGACACCACCACGGTTCCCTTGATCCCCGCGGCCTCCGCGGTCCACGGTCTCCACGTCCGGCCGTCCGCCGCCGGATTCCCGGGGCGTGCCACCGGGCAGGGTGCGCGCGCCGCGCTCGCCGTCCGGCGACCGGCCGTCCGACCGGCCGCGCGGCCGATCCATCGTGCCGGGGCGCAGCGGCGTCCCTTCGAGCCCGGGTGCTTCGCCGTCCGACACCACGGCCCGGCGTAGCGGAGCGGCCAGCTCGGGCTTGCGGGCGATGAAGTCGTTCATGTCCGGCAGCGAGCCGCCGGCTTCCCGCGCCGCCCGGCGGGCGGAGGGGTCGCGGGTCAGCACCTCGACGGCGTGGCGCGGATTCTCCAGCACCTCCGGGGTCAGCGGCCGGCTGTCGGTGGTGATCACGCCGCGGTCGAGACGCCCGCCGCCACGGCGCAGGTCGTCGATCGGCACCGCATAGCGCCGCACGTCCCATTGATCGCGCCAGCCGTCGTGACGTCCTTCGCGGTAGCCGTCCCGGAAGCCGTGGCGGTAGCCGCGCCAGTAGTCGGAGGAGACGAACGTCCACTGGCCGAACAGGCCCCAGTCACCGCCGGCCCAGCCGTAGACGCCGAAGTGGAAGCCGAGGTCGAGGCCCCAGCGCGCGCCGTAGTAGCGGGTGTAGTACCCGGTCGGGCACCAGCCGGTGTAGCTCGGCCCCTGGTACCAGTAGACCCAGGCCGGCGCCCAGCGGCGGCCCGGCTGCCAGGCCCAGCCGTAGCCCGGCAGATAGTCCCAGCTTCCATAGTGGTGCGGCACGTAGCCCCAGGAGTCGTACGACACCCAGGTGTTGCCGCTCGGCGTGTAGATCCAGCGGCCGTTCGAATACGGACGCCAGCCGGCGTCGACGCGCGGACGCCAGTAGTGGCTGCCCTGGTAGTCGATCCAGGTGCCGTGGCGCGACAGGGGAGCCGCGGCATAGCGCAGGTCGTCGTCCAGGTAGCGGCTGTCGACGTCGCCTTCCTCGTCGAGGCGGCGCGCCCAGCGCTCCAGGGAGTCGTAGTTGCCGGCCGAGTCCACGTCGATGCGCGAGGCGCCCTCGATCCAGGCCTGCTCGCCTTCGCGCAGCCGCTCGCGGTCGCGGTCGGTGACCACCTCGGCGCGGCCTTCGCGCACCAGCACCTCGGTGAAGACCTGCTGATCGGCGGCGATGCGATAGACGCCGTAGTCCTGCACGTAGACCGTGGCGTTCGGGGTGTCGATGCGCGGCAGCTCGTCGCCGAGCGAATCGCGGATCACGACGAGCTGGACGTTGCCTTCGAGGAGGCGCAGCACGGTGCCGCGGTCGCGCGTTTCCGGCGAGGCGGCGAGATGCTCCAGGATGAGCTCGCTGCCGCCGTCGATGCGCAGGCGGTTGCGGTCGGCGAAGACGATCTCCACGCGCGACCGCGCGGGGACCCACAGCCGGTCACCCGCCAGCACCGGCTGGTTCATCTCCGCCGGGGTACGGGTGCCGGAGCCGGCCTGCATCAGCGTGGCCGGTCCTTCCACGGCACGGAGATATCCGTAGCCGTTGTCGTCGTCATAGGCCGAGGCCGGCAGAGCCGCCAGGAGAGACAGCCCCAACGCCAGCGCGGTGCGGCGGGTCAGAGCAGTGCGAATCAACATGGTGCAAGGACCTCCTTCTTTCGTGAGCCCTCTCTACGCCCTATTGTGCAGCAAAACCCGGGCCAAGTGAGAACGTCCGGGTTTCCCCCTGAGGCAGGGTGAGTTCTTGGCGGGTCTCTGTATAATGGGGCCGCTTCGCCGGAGAGGAGGTGTCCACCGCAGGCGTCAGGGGCGTCCTTCCGGCCACACGGCGCGTTCGTGCCGTGGACTTACCTGGAGGCATTCTGTGGGAATTCGCAGTTGGTTCGGCGGCGGCAAGCCCGAGAGCAAGCAGTCGGGGGCGAAGGCCAAGGAGCAGGAGTACACCATCGACGACCTCATCGTCCTCGAACGCTATGACGAGGCGGCCGACCGTCTGAAGACGAAGCTCAAGATCAACCCCCAGGACCTGCACTCGCATCTCAAGCTGGCCGAGGTGTACGCGCAGCTCCGGCAGTTCGACAAGGCGGTGGACGAGTTCGGCTTCGTGGCCGACGAGTATGCGCAGGACGGCTTCCACGACAAGGGGATCGCCCTTCTTTCCAAGGCGCAGAAGCTCGCCCCGCTCGACCAGTCGATCCGCTTCAAGATCGAGCGCATCCAGCGCGACAAGAGCATGGAGCACGTGCGCTCCTACGCCCTCGAAGGGCTGCGCCAGGCCGGCGGCACCCAGGCCGGCAGCTCGGCGGTGGAGCTGAAGCGCCTGTGGCACAACCTGACCGGCACCGCGGTGGTGCAGCGGCTCTCCGGCGACCAGCTCAAGCGGTTGTTCTCGTGCATGCAGCTCGTCCGCCTGGAGCCCGAGACCCTGATCGCCGAGGAAGGGTCGCAGGAGGCGTTCCTTCTTCTGCTGGTCACCGGCACCGCCGAGGGCTTCGTGCGCGACGGCGGACGCAACACGGTGATCCGTTCCTTCACCTCCGGGGATATCATTGGGGAGATGCCGCTCCTGGAGCGGGGGAGCTGGCCGGTGTGCTACCGCGCCCTGGACCAGGTGACCGCCCTGCGGCTGACGCGGGAGGGCCTGGAGCAGGCGCTGGTCGGCAACCCGGACCCCCGGGGTTTCCTGGAAGTGCTCCGTGAGCAGCACAACGACCGCGATGTCGCGGCCACTTTGCGCCGCTACCGTGCGAGCTGATGGCGATACGAGCGATCCGCATCTACCCTGATCCCGTCCTGCGCACGCCCTGCCGTGCGGTCGGCGCGATCGACGACTCCGTGCGCAAGCTGGTGGCCGACATGATCGACACCATGCACGCGGCGCCCGGCATCGGCCTCGCCGCGCCGCAGATCGGCGTCGACCTGCGGGTGGCGGTGGTCGACCTGTCGGTGGGGGAGGACCCGGAGCAGCAGCACGTCTTCCTCAATCCCGAGATCGTCCAGCGCCATGGCGCCGCGAGCGACGTGGAGGGCTGCCTCTCGCTGCCCGGCATCACCGACAAGGTGGAGCGGCCGACCCACGTCCTGGTCAAGGCGCTCGATCTCGCGGGTCAGCCGTTCGAGATCGAAGCCGACGACTGGCTGGCGCGCGCCATCTGCCATGAGCTCGACCATCTGGACGGCGTCCTCTTCGTCGATCACTTGCGGGGCCTGCGCCGCGAGCGCGTGCGCCGGCAGCTCAAGAAGCTCGCCGCCGACCAGGAGGTGCTGGTATGAGACCTCACCCCCCGTCCCCCGGGAGAGGGGGTGCCACCGCCCTTCTGGCCACCCTCGTCCTTCCTTTTCTGTTGCTCCTCGCGTGCGGCGGTGGCGGCGGTGGTGGCGGTCCGACCGAGCCTCCGGCTCCCCAGCCGGGGATCACGGTGACCCCGACGACGGCGCCGGCCAACGGCATCTCGATCGCGGCGGGGGCGGCGACCACCCGCACCACCCTCATCCTGGAGATCCGCGCCAACTCGGTGACCGATCTCTACGGCGTGGCGTTCGACCTGCGCTATCCGAGCAACGTCCTGCAGCTCGTCCAGGCGAGCTCCGGGACGTTTCTGGGGAATGCGACGCTTCAATCCGCGCCCGGGTCGGGCAACGGCCTGCTCGTCGTCGGCCTCTCCAAGCTCGGGGCCGCCGCCGGCACCAGCGGCTCCGGTGTGCTCATGACGCTCGAATTCCGCGCCATCGCGTCCGGCCAGGGGAGCTTCAGCTTCGAGCAGAACAGCGCGATCAACTCCTCCGGGCAGGCGCCCACCGGCTTCGGCTGGGCGGCCGGCACGGTGCAGGTCACCCAGTAGCCCGCCAACCCGACACGACCCATGCCCGAACCCGTCCTGTTCAACACCCAGGGGCGACAGCTCGCCCCGCTCGTCCCCGTCGAGCCCGGCGTGGTGCGCATGTACACCTGCGGCCCGACCGTCTACAACGAAGTCCACATCGGGAACCTCCGCACCTTCCTCTTCGAGGACCTGCTGCGGCGCAGCCTGGCCTATCTGGGGTACCGGGTCGTCCAGGTGATGAACCTGACCGACGTGGACGACAAAACGATCCTCGGCGCCCACCGCGCCGGTTTGACGCTCGCCGACTACACCGAGCCGTTCATCGAGTCCTTCCTGCGCGACCTCGACACCCTGCACCTGGAGCGGCCGGAGCACTTCCCGCGCGCCACCGAGCACATCCCCGAGATCCTCGAGCTGATCGAGCGGCTGATCGAGCGCGGCTTCGCGTACGAGAGCGACGGCTCGGTCTTCTTCAGCATCGCGCGCGACCCGGACTACGGCAAGCTCTCCGGCTTCGACCTCGCCCAGGTGCGGCGCGGCGACCGGGTGGCGAACGACGAATACGCCAAGGACGACGTGCGCGACTTCGCCCTGTGGAAGGCGGTCAAGCCGGGCGAGCCCGCCTGGGACTCGCCGTGGGGACCGGGACGGCCCGGCTGGCACGTCGAGTGCTCCGCCATGGCCATGAAGTACCTGGGGGAGACCTTCGACCTCCATTGCGGCGGCGTCGATCTCATCTTCCCGCACCACGAGAACGAGATCGCCCAGTCCGAGAGCGCCACGGACCAGACGTTCGTGCGCCACTGGGTGCACTCCGAGCACCTCATCGTGGACGGGCAGAAGATGTCCAAGTCGCTGGGCAACCAGTACACCCTGACGGACCTGCTCGGCCGTGGCTACGCCGCCCGCGCCATCCGTTACCTGTTCCTCTCGGTGCACTACCGCCAGAAGCTCAACTTCACGTTCGAGTCGCTCGACGGCGCCGCGGGTGCCCTGCGGCGGGTGGACGAGATGCGCTTCCGCCTCGCCCACGCCGCGGAGGCGGGGGAGCCCGACGCGCGCCTCGCGGCCTCCGTGGAGCGCCTGAAGACCGACTTCGCCACCGCCCTCGCCGACGACCTGAACGCCGCCGCGGCGCTCGCCGCCCTCTTCGTCTTCGTCAAGGAGGTCAACGTGGCGATCGAGGAGAAGCGGATCGGTGGCGGCGACCGGGAGCGGATCGCCGCCGCCCTGGCGGACGTCGACCGGGTGCTCGGCGTCCTCGATCCCGCGGCCTGGCCGGCCGAAGCGCCGGCGGCGGACGACGACGCGGCGGAGATCGAGAGTTTGATCCAGGCCCGCAACGACGCCCGCAAGCGCCGCGACTTCGCGGAGGGCGACCGCCTGCGCGACGAGCTCACCGCGCGCGGCATCGTGCTCGAAGACACGCCGCAAGGGACGCGCTGGAAGCGCCGGTGAGCCCGGGCAGCGCGGACGACTTCCGGCGCCAGCCGAACACCCGCGCCCAGGGCCGCCTGGGCGAGGACGAAGCCGTCCGCTGGCTCATCGCCCAGGGCTACGAGATCGTCGAGCGCAACGTGGTCAACCACGGCGGCGAGATCGACGTGGTGGGCAAGGAGGGCACGACCCTCTGCTTCATCGAGATCAAAGCCCGGGACGGCGACCGCTTCGGCCCGGCCATCGCCGCCGTGGACCATCGCAAACAGCGCCGCCTCTCCCGCGCCGCCGCCCTCTACATCGCGATGAAGAAACGCCACCGCGAGCCCTGCCGCTTCGACGTCCTCGGCCTCGACCGGGAGGGGGACGGGTGGCGCTATACGCTGGTGCGCAATGCGTTTCCGTTCGTGGGGTGAGGGCCTTTCCCCCGCCCAAAGACCCTCACCCCGACCCTCTCCCACACGCACTCACGCCCACCCGGGAGAGGGCGCCCCCGCCCCAAGGCTTGGTTCTTGCGCCCCCTGGGAGCGCTGGCGTCTCGCCGGCATTCGAATCCATCGGGCCGAAGTGCCCTCGCGCACGCGCCTATGCCCCTGAAGGGGCGCGTGGGCTTGGCGGGCGCCACAGAACCCGGGTTGAAACCCGGGTCTACGTGCCCGCGCCCGCAAAGGGGCGCCGCCCCCTGACCACCCCAAAGGCCTGGCTCTTGCGCCCCCTGAAGCCGTCTTCAGACGGCGCTGCTGAAAGCCCGGGCATTTATGCCCGGCGCAGGGTGCGGTTCGCTCATGACCGTGGGGCACGTCCAGTTCTTCGATGAGACCTTCCTGGCGGCCCTGAACGTGGTGGACGCGCTGGTCTCGCTGCCCGCCGACCTCGCCTGGGTGCTCGACGCGGCCGGTGGTCTCGCGCTGGACCACGCCGGCAAGATCGCCGCCGAGCGGGCGGCGGGGTAGGGCCATGTGCTGTTCCCCGGGTTGACGCCGGTCTCAACCCGGGGAGGAGCCGTCCGCCCGCGGGGTCGCCGCCTTGCGCTACACTGATGGCGCGAGGAGGTCGGATGCAACACCATCAGACAATCGAATACGGAGACGACTTGCTCTTCAGCCTGGGCCTTTCAAGGTCCGAGTTCGCAGCCGAGGCCCGTTTCCTTTTGGCCGCCAAGCTCTTCGAGATGGGCCGGCTCACCTCGGGCCAGGCGGCGAAGCTTTGCAGCATGGGGCGCGTCAACTTCCTGCTCTCCCTTCCTCGGATCGGGGTCTCCCTCTCGAACCTGGGCCCTGAAGACGTCGAAACCGAGTTGAGCTTCCTCGGTCGTGAGTGAGCGCGTCGTCATCAACACCGGCCCGCTGATCGCTCTGTCGCGCATCGGGTGCTTGGCGGTCCTGACCGAGCTGCCCTACCCGGAGGCTTCCCCCGCGTCCAATTCACGCCGGACCTGCTCAGGATAAAGGAACTCACCGTTGGAGAGTGAGTCTTGCGGGCACAGGGGTGAACCCTCGGCCGGGCGGCGGGGTAGCGCCACGCCTCGGCGCGAGGGACCTGCGCCACGGCGCACACGATCCACGCCGCGGCGCAGGGGACTCCCGCCAGGTGGAGGAGGCCTGCGCCCCGGCGTGGGTGACTCACGCCCCGGCGTGGGCTTGGCACGCCACGGCGCACACGACCCACGCGGCGGCAGGGGCGACCTGCGCCACGGCGGGGACGGCTTCCGCCGGTATCGGAGGACTTGCGCCGCGGCGTGGAGGACCTGCGCCGCGGCGTGGGGGGCGGAGCCGGAGCGTTCCCCCGCCCACCCCCTCTCCCAGGGGAAGGGGGGGCGATGGGAGAGGGGGGCGGGGGG
>DIHE01000161.1 GCA_002420005.1 Holophagales bacterium UBA5704
CGCGGGTGCGCGGCGCCACATAGGTCTCCCGCAGGCCGGCGAGCTCGGGCGCCGGCCCGCCGGACAACGCCTTGCGGTCCACCTTGCCGCTGGCCGTCAGAGGCAAGGCGGCGAGCGTTACGAAGGCGGACGGCACCATGTAGTCCGGCAGCCGTTCCTGCAGGCTGCCGCGCAGCCCGCCGTCCGTCACCTCGCCGGTCACGTAGGCCACCAGCCGCCGGTCCCCGGGGACGTCCTCGCGCACCACCACGGCCGCCTCGCGCACTCCCGGCAGGGCGGCCAGGGCGGCCTCGATCTCTTCCAGCTCGATGCGGAAGCCACGCACCTTGACCTGATGGTCGATGCGGCCCAGGAAATCGAGCGCGCCGCCGGGCAACCAGCGGACGAGGTCGCCGGTGCGATACAAGCGCTCGCCGGGGAAGGTGGCGGACGGGTGGGGCACGAAGCGTTCCGCGGTCAGGCCGGGACGGCCCAGATAACCCCGCGCCAGCCCCGCGCCGCCCAGCCACAGCTCTCCGGGAGCTCCGATCGGGACCGGGTTGCTCCGCGCGTCCAGCACGTGAGCCTGCGTCCCTGCGATGGGCGGGCCGATCGGCAGGCGCCCCTCGCCGCCGTAGAGCTGCATCGTCGCGCAGACCGAGGCCTCGGTCGGGCCATAGGAGTTGAACAGGCGCCTCCCGGCCGACCAGCGCCGGGCCAGGCCGGGAGGGCAGGCCTCCCCTGCCACGATCAGGGTTTTCAGCCCGGGCAGATCACCCGGCTCCAGGGTCGCGAGGACCGTCGGCGGCAGGGCGGCGATGTCGCTCGTCTTCAACAAGGCCGTCAGCTCTTCCCGGGAGAACCGCCGCTCCCGGGGTCCGAGCACCAGCGTGGCGCCGGCGCCGAAGGCCATGGCGATTTCCCAGGCCGAGCCGTCGAAGCTGAGCGAGGCGAACTGCAGCACGCGGTCGCCGGGTTCGAGGCCGAAGAAGCGCCGCTGGGCGTCCGCGAGGTTGCTCCATCCGCCATGGGGGATCATCACCCCCTTCGGGCGGCCGGTCGAGCCCGAGGTGTAGATCACATAGGCCAGTCTGTCAGGCGTGGCCGCTCCCGGCAGCCGGCAGGGCTGCCGCTGCGCCGCGCCGGGATCATCCTCCGCCTCCAGGAGCACGACGGCAGCCGGGGTTTCCGGCAAGCCGCCGAGCAACCGCTCCTCGGTGAGGAGCACGGGAAGGCGGGCATCCTCGATCATGAAGGCGAGGCGCTCGCGCGGATACGCCGGGTCCAGCGGCACGTAGGCTGCGCCCGCCTTGAGGATGCCCAGCACGGCGACGATCATCGCGGGCGAGCGCTCGGCGCACAGCCCGACCCGGGAGTCGATCCCCACCCCGAGGGAGCGCAGGCGGCGGGCGAGACGGCCGGCGCGGCGTTCGAGCTCGGCATAGGTCAGGGCTTCCTCCGGCGCGGACGGCACGAGAAGGGCGACGGCCTCCGGCGCCCGGTCGGCCCAGCTCTCGAATCGATCGATCAGGGAAGCCGCCGGTTGCGCCGCGGCCGGGTTCCACTCCACCTGCACCTGGTGGAGCTCGGCGCGCGACAGCAGCGGCAGGTCGGCCGGCCGCCGATCCGGGTCGGACACCGCACCTGTGAGCAGGAGCTCGAAGTGTCCGAGCAGGCGGTCGATCGTCACGCCGTCGAACAGGTCGGTGGCATATTCGATCAAGCCTCCCAGGCCACCCTCGCGCGGTTCGAGGCTGAGCGTGAGATCGAACTTCGCCGTCGCCCCGGCGGTGCTCACGGGCCGCAGCCGCAGGCCCTGCATGTCCAGGCCGGGGACGGGCGCGTTCTGCAGGACGAACATCACCTGAAACAGGGGTGAATGCGTGAGGCTTCGTTCCGGCGCCAGCTCCTCGACCAGCTTCTCGAACGGCACGTCCTGGTGCGCGTAGGCGGCCAACGCGGTCTCCCGCACCCGGCCGAGCAGCTCCCGGAAAGACGGCTCGCCGGAAAGCCCGGCGCGCAAGACCAGGGTGTTGACGAAAAAACCGATCAGTCCCTCGATCTCCTGCCGGTTGCGTCCGGCGATGGGGGAGCCCACCGCGAAGTCCTCCTGTCCGCCAAGGCGCGCGAGGAGGGCCTGGAAGGCGGCCAGCAGCACCATGAACAGCGTCGCCCCCTCGCGCCGCGCGAGGGTTTCGGCTCCCGCGAGCCCGGCCGGCCATCGAACGGGACGCGTGGCACCGCGCAAGCTCTGCGCCGGCGGCCGCGGCCGATCGGCCGGCAGATCCAGCAGGGCGGGGGCGCCCTCGAGCTGCGTGCGCCAGAAAGCGAGCTCGCGCTCCAGGACCTCTCCCTGGAGCCAGGAACGCTGCCACACCGCAAAATCCGCGTACTGCACCGGCAGCTCCGGCAAGGGCGACGGAAGAGCCGCAAGCTCGCGGATCAGGATGCCCATGGACCAGCCGTCGCTCGCGATGTGGTGCATGGTCAGCGCCAGGACGTGCTCTTCCCCCGCCAGCCGCAACAGCCCCCCGCGCAGCAGCGGATCGCGCGCGAGATCGAAGGGACGGACGGCCTCCTGGGCGAGCAGGACGCGGGTCTGCTCCCGGCGGACGGTCTCCGGCAGCCCGGACAGGTCGATCAGGGGCAGAAGGAAGGGCGACGCCGGCCGGATCACCTGCACCGGCACGCCGTCCCGCGCGGCGAAGACCGTGCGCAGCGCTTCGTGACGGCGCACGATCTCGCCCAGCCGGAGCGCCAGCGGCGCGTGGTCCAGCGGCCCGTCGGCAGAGAGCGCCCCGGGCATGTTGTAGAGCGGGCTCCCCGGCGCGAGCTGATCGAGGAGCCAGAGGCGCTGCTGCGCATAGGACAGGGGCAGAGGCCCTTGCCGCGGCACCGGAACCAGGGGGGGCGCGAGGCGCTCCGCGCCGGCCCGCCTGTCCGGGTGGAGGGCCGCTTCGACGCCGGCCGCGAAATCCGCCAGCACCGGGGCCTCGAACAGGGCACGCAGCGGCATCTCGAAACCGAAGGCGGCGCGCAGGCGCGACATCAGCCGGGTTCCCAGCAGCGAGTGCCCCCCGAGGGCGAAGAAGTTGTCGTCCACCCCGATCCGCTCGACCCCGAGCACCTCGGCCCAGAGGCCGGCGAGAACCTCTTCCACGGGCGTTCGTGGTGCACGGAAGCTCTCTTCCACGCGCCGCCCATCGGGTGTCGGCAAGGCCTTGCGGTCCACCTTGCCGCCGGGGGTCCGGGGGAGCGCCGCGAGCGCCACGAAGGCGGCGGGCACCATGAAGTCCGGCAGACGTTCCCGCAAGCGCTCTCGCCAGGAGCGTGCGTCCGCCGCCACGTCCCCCACCACGCCCCCCACCACGTAGGCCACCAGCGCCGGGCCCCCGGATCGATCCTCCTGCACGAGCACGGCCGCCTCGCGCACCCCCTCCAGCGACGACAGCGCCGCCTCGATCTCTCCCGGCTCGATCCGGAAGCCGCGGACTTTGACCTGATGATCCAGCCGGCCGAGGAAGTCGAGTGCGCCGTCGGGGCGCCAGCGCACGAGGTCCCCGGTGCGGTAGAGGCGCGCGCCGGCCTCTTCCGGCGATGCCGGCCAGGGGTCCGGGAGGAAGCGCTCGGCCGTCAGGTCCGGCCGGTGCAGGTAGCCCCGCGCCAAGCCTGCGCCGCCGAGGTGCAGCTCACCGGCGACCCCGACCGGCAGTGGCTCCCTCCCGCCTCCGGCCGCCAGCACGCAGGCTTTCGTGGACGCGATCGGGCGGCCGATGTCCGGCTCCCGCGCCCCCGCCTGCACCAGCGACGCCGTCGAGTAGGTCGTATCCTCGGACGGCCCGTAGAGATTCCACACGCGTTCCACCGTGCCGGTCGCATACAGCCGCTCTGCGAGAGAGCGGGGCAAGGGCTCTCCGGCCAGGGTCACCGTCCGGACGCCGGCGCCCAGGCTCCCTGTGCGCACCAGCTCCGCGGCCGCCGAAGGGACCGTGTTGACGAGCGTCACCCGGCCGCGGGACGGGAGAGCCGGAAGCTCCAGGATGTCCTGCGCCAGGATCACCGTGCCCCCCCGGGAGAGCGGCACGAACAGCTCGAAGACCGAGAGGTCGAAGCTCAGCGAGGTGGAGGCGAGCACGCCGGCCAGCTCCTCGCGGTGGAACACGCCGCCGGCCCAGCGCACCAGCTCCACGGCGCTGCGATGGGTGACGGAGACACCCTTGGGGGTTCCCGTCGAGCCTGACGTGTAGAGCACGTAAGCCAGGTTCTCGGGAACGGCGCGCCGGCCGGCCCGGCCGGCGCGGGCGTCTGCGGAGTCGTGGTCCACCAGGACCGTCGGCCCGCTCCACGGCAGATCGGCGACGAGGCGTTCGGCGCTCAGAACGAGGCCGGCCCGCGCGCTCTCCAGCATCGCGGAGAGGCGCAGGCGCGGGTGCCGTGGGTCGAGCGGCAGATAGGCGGCGCCGGCCTTGAGGATGGCGAGGAGCGCCGCCACCAGGCCCGCCGAACGCTCCATCCAGACGCCGACGGTCACCTCGGGACCCGCACCGTGGAGGCGCAGGCGCGCCGCCAGCCGCTCGGCCGCTTGATCCAGCTCGCGGTAGCGGATCTCCTGTCGTCCATCGATCAGTGCCACGGCGTCCGGAGACCGCCGCGCCTGTGCCTCGAACAGCTCGTGCAGGCAGGCGGCCTCCTGCGCCGGCGACACCGCGGTGTCGCTCCACTCCAGGAGGAGCTGATGGCGCTCGGCCGCGCCGAGCCACGGCAGCTCGGCGAGCCGCATCTCCGGATGCGCCGCGGCGGCTGCGAGCAACGTTTCCAGATGTCCCAGCCAGCGTCCGATCGTCACGCGGTCGAAAAGGGCGGCGTCGTATTCGCACGCAAGGGCCAGGCCGTCGCCGGCCTGGGCCGCGGACAGGGTCACATCGAATTGCGCCGTGCCGCGTTCGAACGGGAACGACTCCAGAGCGAGCCCATCGAGCTCGATGCGCGCCCCCGCCTGCCCGGCCGCGAACGCGCCCAGGCCCGGCTCCTGCCCCGGTGCCGCGGCCTGGAACACGAACAAGGCCTGGAACACGGGCGGCCGGCCGGGATCGCGCACCGGTTCCAGGCGCCGGGCGAGAAGCGGGAACGGCAGGTCGCGGTGCTCCAGGGCCTCCGCCACGGCACGGCGGGTCTCCCCGAGGTGGGCGGAAAAGGTTGGATCTCCGGCGAGATGGGCGCGCAGCACGACCGGGTTGACGAAGTAGCCGACCACTCCGTCGAACGCGGCATCGCGCCGCGCCGTGGCGGGCGCGCCGACCAGCAGATCGTCCTGGCCCGACAGGCGGCCGAGCAGGGCCTCGAAGGCGGCCAGGAGGGCGGTGAACAGGGTGGCTCCGTGAGCACGGGCGAGCGCGCGCACGCGGCCGGTCAGGCCGGGATCGAGCCGCCGGCCGGCCAGGGCGCCCGCGTGGGCGGCGACCCGGGGGCGTCGCCGGTCGGTGGGCAGGTCGAGCACGAGCGGCGCGTCGCGCAGGCGGCCGTCCCAGTAGCGCTCCAGGCGCCCGCCGGCCGGGCCTGCGAGCAGGCGCTGCTGCCAGCGGACAAAGTCGGGATACGAGACCGCGAGCTCCGGCAGCGCCGCGCTCCCGGCGTACAGGGCCGCCCAGTCGCGCAGCAGCACCGCCAGCGACCAGAAGTCGCCCACCAGGTGGTGCAGGACGAGGAGCAGGACCCGCTCGCCGTCCGGCCGCACGAAGATCCGGATGCGCAGCGGCGCGCCCCCGGCGAGGTCGAACCGCCGCCGGGCCTCGCGCCGCAGGGCGCCCTCCAGGTCCGTCACCTCTTCCTGCGCGAGGTCCGGCGGCAGGCTCGCGTGGACGCGCTGCCGCAGCGCGCCGCCGGACTCCGCGA
This sequence comes from Holophagales bacterium UBA5704, assembly GCA_002420005.1. GTDB lineage: Bacteria > Acidobacteriota > Thermoanaerobaculia > Multivoradales > UBA5704 > UBA5704. The sequence continues at coordinate 5,872 of DIHE01000161.1, forward strand.
ACGTGGTGCGCAGAGCCGGATGGCGGGCCGAGAGCGCGAGCGCCGCGCGCAGCAGTGCGGCGCCGTCGACCTGGCCGCCCAGCCGGGCGGCGGCGGCGATGTGGAGCACTCCTTCCACGGACGCAGACCGCTCCAGCAGCCAGAGCGCCTCCTGCCCGGGCGAGGCGGGGTGGTCTCCCAGGATCTCGCCCGCGAGGACCGGCGGCACACCGTCGCTCTCCGGCTCCGCGTCGAGAAGGCGCCGGCACAGCTCTGCCGGCGAGAGCTCGCCCAGAGCGGTGGCCGACGGCGCGAGGCCCAGGTCTCTCTCCAGCCGCCCTTGCAGATCGAAGAGGGCCAGGGAATCGAGGCCGGCGGCGGCGATCACCGTCTCCGGGCCGATCGCATCGACCGGGGCTCCGGCGCGGCGGGCGATCTCCTCCCGGAGCCACTCCGTGAGCGTCGCGGCCCGATCCGCCGGATCGAGGTCGAAGAGGTCGCAATGGGTGAGAAGCCGGCCCGCGGAGGCCGGCGCTGCGGCGCTGCGGTGGAGCGCCTCGAGGTCTCCGGCGAGGTGGCGCGCGCGGCACTCGCGGCGCCGCACCTTGCCGCTCGAGGTCTTGGGGATCGTCCCGGCGCGCAGCAGCACCACGTCCGCCACCCGGACGCCGTGCTCCTCCGCGACGGCGCGCCGCACCGCATCCGCGATCTCTTTCAGGTCGCCGGCCCGCCGCTCGACCTCGTGCACGAGGACGACGCTCTCCTCGTCGCCGTGCTCGATCGAGAACGCCGCGCCGCCCCCGGTGCGCAGGGCCGGGTGGGCCTGCTCCGCGGTCAGCTCCAGGTCCTGCGGATGGAGGTTGCGCCCCCGCAGGATGATCAGGTCCTTGAGCCGGCCGGTGATCACCAGCTCGCCCTGCCGGACGAAGCCGAGATCGCCCGTCCGCAGATACGGCCCACCGCCGTCCCCGGAGACCGCACGGAACGTCTCGCGCGTCTCCTCGGGCCGGTTCCAGTAGCCCGCGGCCACGCTCGGGCCGGACAGCCAGATCTCCCCTTCCCGGCCGTCCGGCACGGGAGACCCCGAGTCCGGATCGATGATGCGGGTCTCGCCGCCGTCCGGCAGGGCGCCGCAGCTCACGAGCGGCTCGTCCGGCCCACCCTGCGCCGCGGTGACCAGCAGCGTGGCCTCGGCCAGGCCATAGCACGGGGCGAAGGAGGAGCGGCGGAAGCCGGACGGGGCGAACGCCTCCGTGAAACGGTCGAGGGTGGCGCGGCGCACCGGCTCGGCGCCGTTGAACGCCACGCTCCAGGACGACAGGTCGAGCTGCGCCCGCGCCTCCGGGCCGAGGCTCCTGACACAGAGGTCGTAGGCGAAGTTGGGTCCTCCGCTGGTCGTACCACGAAAGCGGCCGATCGCCTGCAGCCAGCGCGCGGGCTGCTGCAGAAACGCCGCCGGCGGCATGAGCACGCACTCGCACCCGACGTAGCAAGGCTCCAGGACGTTGCCGATCAGCCCCATGTCGTGGAACAGCGGCAGCCATCCCACCACCACGGACTCCGGCGTCTGGCCGAAGGCGCGGCGGATTCGTTCCAGGTTGTCGAGGAGGTTGGCGTGGGTGACCATCACGCCCTTGGCGGTGCCGGTCGAGCCGGAGGTGTACTGGAGGAACGCGATGTCGGAGATCTCCCCGGCCGCGAATCCCGGGTCCGGATCGTCCAGCGTCTCCGTCGCCAGCCAGAGGGCGGGCGCGAGCTCGGGAACCTGCTCGGTGAGAGCCGCGCGCCGGGCGAGCAGCGAAGCCGTGGTCAACACCGCCCGCGGCCGGCAATCCGTGGCCAGGCTCCGCAGCCGCGGGTCTGCGCGCCGGCTGCGGGGTGGATAGGCCGGAACGGCGATCACTCCGGCAGAGAGGCAGCCGAAGAACGCCGCCACGAATTCGAGGCCGGGGGGATGGAGCAGGAGGGCTCTCTCCCCGGGGGGGACCGCGCCCGCCAGAGCCGCGGCGATGGCGCGGGCGCGGACGTCCAGGCGGGCATAGGTGAGCCGATCTGCGGCCTCCTCTCCCTGGGAGAGCCAGGTGTAGCCGCGATCCGGTGTCTCAGCCGCCCTGCGTCGAAGAAGAGCCACGAGAGTTTGCGATGGGTCCACGTTCCAGGCCTCTCGGGAAATCCGGTGATCAGTGGCATCCCGTCAGAGCGCCGCAGGGGCGCCGCCGGCTTCGGCGGCGACCGCGGCGAGCAGCTCGTCGGGGCCACTGGTGCGCAGGCGGGAGACCACCAGGAACCAGCCGCCGAGGGCGAGGAGCGCGCCGAAGGGGGCGACCGGGAGCATCTGGGGGACGAAGGGCCAGAGGACCGTGAGCACGCCGCCTGCTCCCGCGAGCAGCAGGATCGCCACGGCGGCGGTCTGCACCACCAGGTGGGACTCCTCGGCGCGGAAGACGACCCGCGAGCCCTCGGGCAGCGGCTCGATGGTGACCGGACCAGCGACGAGCCCCTTGCGCAGGCCGGAGACGACCGGCAGGACCAGGCGGCGGCCGTCCGCGGTCGCTTCGATCTGTGCGCCCCAGCCCTCCACCGCCCGGGTCAGGGCGGCCAGCGCCTCCTCCGGGGCCACGCCCAGCTCGATGCTGTGCACAGAGGTTTCGGCGGCCAGCGGGGGCTCCGGCGGTCTGTCCGCCGAAGAAGGCTTCCCCCCCCGCCGCGCCGCCCGCCCGACCAGGAGCGCCACCAAGGCGCCGATGCCGGCCCACTGCAAACCGCCCGCGGCGAGGCTCCAGGCGAGGAACGGGCCGCCGTCCAGGTGCATGTAGCCGATCGAGGCGGGGAGGTCGAGCCAGGAGATGACGTTGCCGCGCCCGAACGTGCCCCAGGTGCGCCAGGCCCAGAGGACGGTCGCGGTGTGCAGGAGAAAGCCGATCACGGCGGCCTCGGTGGCGGCGCGGCGGGAGCTCTTCATGCGTCGAGATCCGCGGCGAGCCGGAAACCGTAGTCGCTGTAGCAGAGGTCGGGGGCGATCGCCGAGCGCGCGGCGCAGCGGCTCACCTTGACCTCGTGGCGCCAGGACCCGCCGCGGGAGACCCGGCGGGTCCCGGTCTCCGGGCCGCGCGGGTCCTCCTCGGGGGAAACCGCGTAGTAGTCCGCAGCGTACCAATCCTGGCACCACTCGTGGACGTTCTCCCCGAGACCGAGGAGGCCGAGAGGATGGAGCGACGGATGGGCATCGACCGGCTCGGGGCCGCTGAGCCAGCGCAGCGCGTAGTCCGGCAGCGTCTCGGGCGGTGCGTCGCCCCAGGGCCAGGTCACCTCGCGGCCCGCCTTGGCGGCGCATTCCCATTCCGCCTCGGTGGGGAGGCGCGCGGCACAGCCGCGGGTCGCCTTGCGCCAGGCGCAGAACGCCTGCGCGTCGTTCCAGGAGGGGCCGACCGCCGGCATCCGCGGATGGGCGAAGGCCGGGTCGCCCCAGAACGGCGGCGCCGGATGGCCGGTCGCGTCGAGGAAGGTCTGGTACTCCTCGCGGGTGACCGCGGTGCGGGCGAGGCGGAAGGGCCGCAACCGCACCAGGTGCCGGGGGTTTTCGTTGTCGCGCGGGCCGCCGCCCATCCAGAACGTGCCGCCGGGGATCTCGATCCATGCCATGGCCGCAAGCATACCTATATGATCGGCCTCGTGGCATGGTTCAACGAATCGTTCGGCGAAGAGTATCTGGAGCTGTACTCGCACCGCGACGGGTCGGAGGCCGAACGGCACGTCGACTTCGTCGAGCGCTGCCTGGGCGTCCCCCGGCCCGGCGCGATCCTCGACCTGGCCTGCGGCGCCGGGCGCCACACCCTGGCGCTGCGTCGCCGCGGCTACCGGGCGCTGGGGATCGATCTGTCGCTCACCCTGCTCGCCCGCATGCAGGGGCCGAAGGTGGCCGGCGACATGCGCCGCCTGCCGTTCGCCGCGGAGAGCTTCAGCCAGGTGCTCAACTTCTTCACCTCGTTCGGCTACTTCGAGAAGGAGCGGGAGAACTTCCTGGTGCTGGAGGAGATCGCCCGCATCCTCACCCCCGGGGGCAGCTTCCTGATCGACCTGATGAATCCCGATCCCGTGCTCGCCGGCTTGAAGCCGCACGAGGTGCAGGAACCGGGCGGCGGGCGCCGGGTCGAGATCGAGCGCCGGTTCGACGGCGAGCGGAAGCGGATCAACAAGCGGATCACGGTGCTCGACGCCGGCCGGCCGCCGCGCACGTTCCTCGAAAGCGTCCGCGTCTATCAACCCGACGAGGTGGTCATCGGCCTGCGCTGGGCGGGCCTCGAGGTCGACCGCCTGTTCGGCAATTTCCACGGAGAGACCTACGCGCGTGACAGCGAACGCCTCATCCTCGTCGGCCGCAAGCCGGCCTGACCCGCTGCGGGTCGATCTGGCGGCCCACGGGCTGCTCCCCTCCCTCCCGTCCGCCTTCCTGGCCGGCCGGGATCTCGATCTCCTCGCGCCGCTGCGCTTCGCGACCCCCGGCGCACCGCCGGACGGCCCGGGCACTTCGGCTGCTTCGGGATGCACGAGTGGGCGATGGCCTA